>JANOEQ010000081.1:0-1572 GCA_031441485.1 Chitinophagaceae bacterium | reverse complement strand
GTCTTATGGCATTTTTGGGGCTGCAACTGCGTTGAATTTTTCGCCTTAGGCGTTTAGACTATGGCTGCAAAATTCGCCTGGTTTCGCTCCCAAAAACATCCATAATCCATTCTAAACAAATAATTCAAACAGCTTCTTAGAGCCTGGCAACGCTGCATTATTTAGCTGCTGTCTTGTTGAAACAGTCTTAATTTAAAACAGGCGATACTGTTTCTGCGGAATTTTTCGGACAAAGTCAAGGGCTTCCGGCAGGTGCGGGTATTTGAATACAAAACCGGTTTCCAGCATTTTGGTTGGCACCACCCAACGGCTTTTCAGTACCAGTTCTGTTTCGGTGCCAATAAATATTGCGCCTGCTTTAAGTATCCAGGCCGGAGCAGGCATACCCCACGGGGTATTGGTTACCTTGCGAAGGGTGCGCATAAATTCAGCGTTGGTAACTGGATTGGGTGATGCGCAGTTAAACGTTCCTGTTATGTTATCATGTCCATCAATCCATTCAATCATCCGGCAGGTATCTTCTGTATGCACCCAGCTGAATAGTTGCTGGCCGCTTCCCTGCTTTCCACCCAATCCAAATTTCAGCAGGTTGAAATAGGGGATAAGCACACCGCCCGGTCCCAGGGTGATGGCCATCCGCAGCGCCACTTTGCGGGTACCGGGCGTTTGCTGAGCATAAAATATTTTTTCCCATTCCCGGCAAACGTTTACAGAAAAACCATCCTTGAATTCTCCGGTATATTCATCCTGCGGCCTGTCGGTGGCATGGCGGTAGATGGTGGCAGAAGAGGCATTGATCCATAATACCGGCGGGGAAGTGCATTGCTGAATGGCTGCCCCGATTGCTTTTACCGGATCCAGGCGGCTGTTCAGTATTTCATTTTTATTTTTTTCCGTGTAGCGGCAGTTAACAGATTTGCCGGCCAGGTTGATAATAATATCTGCATTGTTTAATTCACCGGCCCAATCACCGGAGTGTTGTCCATCCCATTTTACATAGCGCACCTGTTCCAGGTCTTTCCGGGAAAGGGAACTGTACTGATTCCTGTTGTTAGCTGCGTTTGGCAGCTGTCGTGTTAGTACCACTATTTCATTTTCCTTTCCAAAATAGCGGATCATTTCCTGCCCTATAAATCCCGTGCCGCCGGCCAGTATGATTTTTTTGTGCTTCATACCTTATTTTAAATGTATCAGTTCTTTTCTTTTGATATACTAATAATTTCATGAGATATGCGACATTAGCACACGGATGACACGGGTTGGACGGATGAACACAGATTATTCTGCTTCGCAGAATTTTGGATTGGCAGAATTCATTCTTATCTGTGTAAATCTATCTATTCTGTATTGTCGGTGTACTTTTTCTTATTTCAACATTTTCTTTTTATCGTTGTCAAATATTTTTCTTTTACTTATGGCTTCTTGCCAAAATTTAATAGTAGGCCCACTTCAATGTTTGTTGCTTTCAGATAATTTATTAATTGGTGTTCATTATCTTCAGTCAGGGCTTCAATCGCTTTTAATTCAGCTGCAATAACCTCTTCCACAATCAGGTCGGCATTATAATCCCCT
>JANOEQ010000080.1:0-50304 GCA_031441485.1 Chitinophagaceae bacterium | reverse complement strand
CAAATACAAGTACAATGGTAAAGAATTGCAATCTTCTGAATTTAGTGATGGAAGTGGTTTGGAGGAATATGATTATGGTGCAAGATGTTACAATGTACAGATAGGAAGATGGTCTAATCTAGATCCATTAAGTGAAATAACAAGAAGATGGAGTCCATATAATTTTGTTTACAATAATCCTCTACGATTTGTTGACCCGGATGGGATGGAAGTTGAACAAATAAACGGAGGTGTCCGATATACAGGTGCCGATGCGGTTGCGGCATTTAGGCAAATACAGCAAATGTATGCTGGGAGTAATGAAGGTGATGGAAGCAAGGGTATTAAAAATTTTCTTATCACAACTCCCAATAGAACAAAAGCTGACGGTTCTACTGACTGGGCGTTAGAAGGCACTTATAAACAAGCTTGGTGGACAAAGAAATGGACGATAATTGAAGCCGAAGATGAAGAAGACGCATACAACAAGCTAAAAGAATATTACGATGATGGTTATAATATTGGCGGGGTAATTTTTGATTCTCATGGTAACTATGATAAAGCAAAGTTTAATGTAGGAGGGTCAAGTAATATTACAGCTTCGAATGTTAATTCAAATGAATGGTTAAAGAAAATGAAGGACTTATTTAATAATGAAACAGAGGTTCTTCTTTTGGCTTGCCATGTAGGTAATTTTAAAAATGGAGGTAGTAAATTGTTACAATCTTTAGCAAATATGTGGGGAACTATAGTTCATGGAAATCAAAGTTGGACATCTCCTGCTGTAGGAATGTTCATGGGTGCTGATATGTCTTGGAATAAAAGTACTCAAGGTAATACATCAGAAAGAGCAGAGGCTCAAGCAATGAAAAGGGCAATTAACTCATTCGGTAAATGGACAATGGCCGCACCTAACACAAATCTTACAATGGATATGGGGAGTACGCATATTTTACAAATTAGAAACGGGAAGTTTATCTATGCACCTAAGCCACAGCAGGGCGAGGAAAAATATAATCCAGTCGGAATAGGCGATAAGTTTTAAATATTATTTTATGATAAAGGTAATAGGTATATTTTTTTTAAATACTCTGGTATTACTAAGTTCATGTACTGCAAACCAAAATAAATCAAAGGAGTCTTCAATGGCAAGCCTAACTAAGGATTCTACCGTGTATGAAACTAAGGATACGAAGGGTAGAGTTATTGAACGCTGGGGGAATTACCATACTGAAGATAGAAATATGAATTTCAGACACTTTTTTTATTATGATGAAAAGGGGCTATTGACAAATGAAAAGCAATATTGGTTCGATGACAGTAATAAAGATTGTGTAATCAAGGATACTGCTGAATATGATGATATTTACTATTATTATAAGATTGAGAATAGTAAATATATTTTAGAGCAGGAAAAATGCTACGGGACAAATTATAGCCGCGAAGGGAAATTTATCGGCAGGAAATTATATTACATATATGATGAAATAAACGATAAATTTATTTTTAGAGATGATGCAATGGGAGAAACTCCAAACACAGGTCGTAAGGGAATTAAATAAACGCTGTTGTCCGAAGGTGTGCCCCCCGTTCTTCTTAGTTTGTCCGGTTTAAAGCAAAGTAAAGCACCCGGTAAGCAGGCGCCTGAATAAATGAAAAAACGATGAAGGGTTGTGGTTCGTTTGCAACGAACCATCGGCTCCTTAGAGCCGTCTCAAAACTGTTTGTATTTTGTAGACAGTCGGTAGTTATAAACTACCCGTTCTTCTTAGTTTGTCCGGTTTAAGGTAACGTATCACTTTAGTTGGTTCTATAAAATAGATGAAAATAAATTGTTTACAGGGTGCATTTTTGCACCCTGTTTTGTTTTTTCAGCGTGTAATAATAATTAAGGAGTGCTTTTTAAGGAAAATAAGAGGGAGATTTTTCTATTGATGTATCAAAATAGTTGGTGAAATATGGACTGTCAGCATTGTGGGAAAGTTTGTCAGAAATGGGCAGGCAAAAGAATGGCTCCCAGCGCTTTTACTGTAAAGTTTGTAAAAAGTGCCAGCAAAAAAAGTATTGTTATACCGCATGCAAGTCAAGCGTTGTATGCATGATACCCCGGCTTGTATGCAACAGTGTTGGCATAAGAGGTATTGCCAGGGTATTGAAAATAGCCGTGAATACGGTGGTAAAGCAAATAAAGCGGGTAGCAGAACAAATAACCAAGCCACCCATACCGCTTAACCGGCAATCATTTGAAATTGATGAATTGAGAACCTATATCGGTAAAAGGGAAAACCAGTATTGGGTGGCATATATATTATGCAGTGAAACGAAGCAGGTGATTGATTTTGTTGTGGGCAAACGCAGCAAAAGAACATTGAGAATGGTGGTGAATACGGCTGTTTTTTCAGGCGTAAAAACAATAAAAACCGACCGGCTGAATATTTACCAATCGCTGGTGCCGGTACAGTTGCATGTTAGCAATGCGTATAACATTAATTGTATAGAACGTAATAACCTGAACCTGCGTACGCACCTGAAACGGTTGAGCCGCCGTACCATTTGTTTCAGTAAAAGCCTTATAATGCTGGCGGCCTGTTTAAGGATATATTTCTGGTACCGGCATTAAAGAAAATTCCCCTGTTCTCAATAGTTTGTTTTGATTAAAAGAGGAAACGGTGAATGAAAGAAAAGCGATGAATGGTTCCCGGATAAGCCGGGACCATCGTATCAGCCGGTGCAGGCAAGTGTGGTTCGTACCGTAGCATGTACGGTATTTACAATTTGTAACGAACCATCGGCTCTAAGGAGCCGTCTCAAAGCTGTCTGCGGCTTTCAGCCTTGGCCCGCAGTAAGACTCTTTCGTTTTCGGGAACAGGTTGTATGTTGAAAATATCTCTGCCCATGCCTTAATTAGTTTCAACAGAGGCCTGGTTTTTTTTAGCATGCCAGAGATTATAACGACTGATAATTTTTCCCAGCTCTTTTTCATAAATAAACCGGTTTCCCACTTCGGCTATCGCCTGAACATAGCCCTTTAAAAAAGGAATGATCTCCTCTCTTGTAAAGTAGGGTGAGCCGACCAGGTTATTATGGCCAATTTTAAGTAAGCTGTCTGAGTTGGCGGTTTGAATAAAAAAGGTGTATTTGTTTTTTGTGCCGGTACCTATGGCAACGCCGGGGCGTATAATAGCAGGGGCCACCACAATACTGTTTTTTATTTCTGCATATTTATAAAATCGCAGCTGCCCGGAAGAAAGAACTGCTGCATAGGCTTTATTGTTTGTTTGCCCGTTGATCCAGTACTCCGGCACTCCAATCGTATAAAAATTTCTTACTGTATCATCTGCTTTGTACCCAAACCCTTTTACCACACTGCCGGGATGATAAGTGATGATGCGGCCGTCTGTATATTTGAACCTGACCTCATAGCCGATTTCATTTTCCTGGAAGCCTGTATAAATTTTGCAAGTAATCGTATCGTTAAACCGGATGATATAACCGTCTTTATAGTTTTTGTCTTTCTTTTGAGCATACAGATTTGTCCAAAAGAGCAGTGGTAAAACAAACAGGCAACAAGCTTTGACCCATTTATTTCTTTTATGTTTTTTCATCCTTCAATCCTTTTAATATCCGCCCCCAGTTTATTCAAACGCCCATCAATATCCTGGTAGCCGCGGTCTATCTGTTCAATATTCTGAATAACACTTTTACCATCGGCGCTTAGTGCGGCAATCAATAAAGCCACACCGGCACGAATGTCGGGGCTGCTCATGGTGATGCCCCGAAGCATCTGTTCCCTTTCCAGCCCTATCACCACGGCACGGTGCGGATCGCATAATACAATTCTGGCACCCATATCAATCAGCTTATCTACAAAGAAAAGCCGGCTTTCAAACATTTTCTGGTGAATAAGCACAGAGCCTTTGGCCTGTATTGCTGTTACTAAAATAATACTTAACAAATCTGGTGTAAAGCCCGGCCAGGGATGATCGTAGATGGTCATAACAGAGCCATCTAAAAAGGTTTGTATCTCATAACTTTCCTGTGACGGGATATGAATATCATCACCAATAAAATGTAGTTGTATACCCAGCTGCTGAAATTTTTCAGGAATGATACCCAGGTGCTCCACACCTGCTCCTTTGATGGTAATATCACTTTGTGTCATGGCAGCCAGCCCTATGAATGAGCCCACTTCAATCATATCCGGCAGCATGCGGTGTTCGGTACCGCCAAGGTAACCCACTCCTGTTATGGTGAGCATATTGCTGCCAATACCACTAATGCTGGCGCCCATCCTTATCAGCATTTTACATAGTTGTTGTATATAAGGTTCACAGGCGGCATTATAAATAGTGGTAGTGCCTGCAGCCATGGAAGCAGCCATCACTATATTGGCAGTGCCGGTTACAGAAGGTTCATCGAGCAGCAGGTGGCCCCCTTTCAGGTTAGGCGCTTCCAAATGAAAGAAACCATCATCATTATATTGAAAAGATGCGCCCAGCTTTTCAAAACCAATAATATGGGTATCTAATCTTCGTCTTCCAATTTTATCGCCACCGGGTTTTGGTATAAATGCTTTTTTAAAACGGGCCAGCATGGGCCCGGCCAGCATCACCGATCCTCGGAGCTTACCGCTTTTCTTTTTATAATCTTCACTATGCAGGTAATTGATGTTTACATTATCAGCTTGAAAAATACAGGTATCCCTGCTGGTTCTGTTTATCTGTACATTCATTTCGCCGAGCAGTTCGATCAACAGGTTTACATCAATGATATCGGGAATATTGCTGATCGTTATTTGCTCTGGTGTCAGGAGTACAGCACTGATTATCTGCAGGGCTTCATTTTTTGCCCCCTGGGGGATGATCTCACCTTTTAATTTTTTTCCACCTCTTACTTCAAAGGAATGCATGATAATCGGTTAATTGGTTGATTAGTTAAATGGTTAATTAGTTTATTGGTTAATTGGGTATAGGTTATTATTGATTTCTTATTAGCTATTGTATACTGACTGTTGTCTTTTGCCGCAACTGCAAAGTAAATAAATGAGCGTCATGCAGGAAATAAAAAATGGTTGATTAGAAGCCCTAATCAACCATTTAACTAATAAACTAATTAACCAATTAACTGATTAATATTAATATCTTTTTTTCTTAAATCCACCGCCGCCACCACCACGGTTATCACGATTATCACGGCCATCATTTCTGCGGCCACCGCCACCACCACCACCGCTGCGTTGCTGAAACTTTCCGCCACCACCACCGCCGCCACGTTTGCCATAGCCACTGCGGTTATCACGGCCTTCCTGTTGCGGACGGAATGCTTTTACATAGGGCGTATTGGTAAAAGTGAGCTGCCCGTCTGTAATACCGGTCAGTTCGCTTTGTATTGCATCATCATGCACGATCTCTTTGTGCCAGTTATTATATGCCAGCTTCATATAGTAAGCAATGGCATTGGCGAAGCCCAATCTTTTTTCCGGGTTTTCTTCTGCCAGGGCTTTATCAATGATCACTTCCAGATTTTTGCCAAGGTGTAATAGCCGTGGATGGCGCTTTGGATAAGGAAGCGGGTTAGGCTTTGCTTTCAGTGTTTCCCGGGTGGGGATGGGATAAGGGGATTTTACATCTAAAGTAAAATCAGAAATGAGAAATAAATGATCCCATAATTTATGCCGGAAATCTTCCACATTTTTCAGGTGTGGGTTTAAAAACCCCATCAATTCGATAGCGGCCTGTGCATTTCGCTGGCGGCGTTCGGGTTCTTCAATTGTCATAATATGCTCCACCATTTTCTGCACATGACGGCCGTATTCCCGCATAGTCAGGTGATTTCTCGTGGTGTTATACTCCATGTTTTCTATATCCATTGCAACAAATGTAGAGAAAGTAATTTGAAATTGGAAGCCGGAGATCAGAGGCCCAAAGTTGGGGGTCTGAAATCAGAGGTCTGAAGTCTGAGATCGGAAGCCTGAGATCGGAAGCCTGAGTCCCGAAACTGTGTAACTAATTATAAAGCAAGTAAGCCGGGTATTTTGCAATAAAAAGGCAGGAAAATTAAATAATCCGGGTTTGTGTGAGTGAGAAGTCTCCCCTTCGGAGAGATTTAGAGGGGCCGGATAAAAAGAAAGGGGCCCCGAACCAAGGCCCCTTTTACAAGCCACCATCCTCTTCCACCTAAGAGGTCATTTAATAAAAAGTTGATTAACACAGGACAAATGACTGTTTACATCGGTAATCTTTACCCAGTAAACTCCACTTTGCAATGCTGCCACTTGCTGATAAGAAGAGCCGGATACCACTATCTCTTTTTCCACTGCTCTTTGCCCCTGTGCATTAAAAATTTCCAGCTTCATTTTTCCACTTCCATTATTATCAAATTTGATACCAACTATGCCATTTGAAGGATTGGGAGTGATAAAAAATTTTGGTATTGTTGAATTTTGCAGGGCCAACTGTCTTACTTCACTAAACCGGGTATAGCCGTTTGCATAAATTTGTTTAACCCTGAAATAGAACATCCCGCTTTCATGCTGCCTGGTGGTATAAACAAAATCGTACCAATCATTAAGGGCAGCATTTTTTTCCACTGTTCCGATATCGGTAAAATGCATGCCATCCCTGCTTATTTCAGTTACATATCGGTAAGAAGCACCGGGGTCATTAAATCCTGACCAGCGCAGCTTAGCTTTATTTCCGGCTATTTTAGTTACTTCAAAATTATGTACGTTAAGCGCCAGCACAAGACCCGGACAGGTACAATATTCAAAATGAAACCGCACTATGGCTGATGTAGCCACCGTACTGTTATAATTGCCACCCGTGCAGGATACATTGGTAAAAGCTGTGATATTATAGGTATAGGTAATACTGTCGTGCCCGTAAAACTGGAACAATGAATCACGGTGAGTGATAGTTTGGCAAACCGTTACCGCATTCAGAATAGTATCTTTTGAGATAGAAACAAAATCAGGTCCTGAGCCCAGCACCCCATTGGTGGCCCCCAATGCATACGGACCATAATGGTAATTGATACTGTTTGTTAGCGGAGACGTTAATCCCGGCCCGGTGATCTGGTCTGTTCTTATATAAAATACATCGGCAGTCTGTGGTGATGCTGAATTGTTTTCCACACTTACAGAATCCACCACACCGGTAATAGATACACATACCCGTAAACAGGTCAGCATACCTGCAAAAGGATCAGCCTGTGGAATTTTTACCTGCAATGTGTTGATACCGGCAGGGGTATTAATAGTGGTGTCATAGGCCGTGGTGCCTGGTGTAATGCCAAAGGGACACTGCGAAATAGCTGCATGACTAAAAAAAAGCTGCATGACAAAAAATCCGCCTGCAATAAATAATCTTGGGTAAGAGTGTTTCATAGGTTTATGTTTTGGTTAGTACTTGTAAATGGCGGCACTGTAAATGTAGAATACCCGGCAACACTGCACAATTGTACTAATGCCCGATTTTAAATCCGGTATTTAATGAATATCCACAGAAAATATTCCTGTTTTTTATTACAAGGGTAACACTGAAAAAAACCTTTAGGTAATAGTAGAACCCAATATTTTTACTGGTTATTAAAGGGGTTGGTAAAAGTTGTTTTACTAACGAACTGTTACCATCAACCAATACCTTTGCAGTTATTCATGATAATTGCAGTCAATACACGGTTTTTACTGGCAAATCACCTCGAAGGGTATGGGTATTTTATACAGGAAATATGCAGACGAATTACGCAGTGGCATCCGGAACACGAATTCATTTTCATCTTCGACAGGCCTTTTGATAAACGTTTTATAACAGGCAGCAATATTAAAGCGGTGGTAACAGGGCCTCCGGCCAGGCATCCTTTACTTTGGAAATGGTGGTATGATATAAAGGTGCCGTCAGTATTAAGAAAATATAAAGCCGATGTATTTGTCTCGGGTGATGGCTTTTGTTCACTCCGTACAAGGGTGCCGCAATGCCTGGTGGTACATGACCTTGCCTTTTTACACTACCCTTCTTTTATCCCCAAATCGCATTTGCACTTTTATAAACGCTATACCCGCAAATTTCTGGATAAAGCAAAATCATTGGTCACCGTGTCCGCATTTTCGAAACAGGAAATATTGAACAGGTATGGCATGGCTGCGGATAAAGTAGACATTGTTTACAGCGCCGCCAGGGAATTGTTTGTACCAATTGATGCGGATAAAAAGCAGTCCATAAAAGATAAATACACAGAAGGCAAAGAATATTTTTTGTATACCGGGGCCATTCATCCGCGAAAAAACTTAATGAATTTGTTGAAAGCGTTTTCAGTTTTTAAGAAAAAACAAAAAACAAATATGAAGCTGGTACTGGCCGGAAGGCTGGCCTGGAAATATGAGTCGTTCACAAAAAATTTGCAATCCTATAAGTACAGGGATGATGTGGTGATGACCGGTTACCTGCCGGAAGAAGAACTGGCAAATATTACCGGGGCTGCTTATGGAATGGTATACCCGTCTTTACTCGAAGGGTTTGGGGTGCCGGTGCTGGAAGCCATGCAATGTGATGTGCCGGTTATAACATCATCCGGTTCATCTATGCAGGAAATAGCAGGCGAGGCAGCTTTATATGCAGACCCAGCCGACTATAATGCGATAGCCGGTGAAATGATACTCTTGTATAAAAATGAAAACAGGCGCAGCGATTTGATTCAAAAAGGCCGGGAAGCAGCGGCACGTTTTAGTTGGGACAAAACAGCGGAATTGCTGTGGGAGTCAATTCTAAAAGCTGTTACCTGAGATGAGTCCGGCCAACTGGGGTGTGTATTTCAAATTGTCGCAACTTAAATCTTTCAGTACTCGCACACAAAATACTGAATAGCCGTATAAAAAAACTTTCCTGCCCTTCGGGCCGGGGCCAAAAGCGGCAATCTGAAATGCACCCCAACTGGGGGACCATCGGTACCATGTTCCTATCTTTGCAGCCTTCAAATAAAAACATGAATAAATCTACCATTACTATTGATGTGATAACCGATGAAAACCGGGTGCCGCACTCCATTGCCTGGACCGCTTCTGATACCACTGTGGAAAATATACAAAAAGCAAAAGCCATGATGATTGCCTTTTGGGATGGGGCAGAAAAAGCGGCATTGCGGATAGACCTGTGGACAAAAGAAATGATGGTGGATGAAATGGCTGATTTTTTTTATCAAACTATGATGACGATGGCCGACACTTATGGCCGGGCCACCAAATACCACGACCAGGTGGAAGAAATGAAAAATTTTGCCAAACAATTTTATGAGAAATTCAGGGACAGGCAATTGAAAGAGAATAAAGCGGATTAGGAAAGAAACCGAAAGGCAGGGGTCGGATGTATTACCTCCGGCTGCTTACCTCAGCATATTAAATAAACATTAAACTAAAAGACTTATGAGCCTCGAACAAAAAATAATGGCCGATCTGAAAACGGCAATGCTGGAAAAGAATGAAGCTGGATTGCGAAGCCTCCGTGCTGTAAAAGCGGCTATTATCATTGCAAAAACAGCAGAAGGTGCTAAAGGAGAAATTTCGGAAGAAGAGGAAACAAAGCTGTTACAAAAATTAGTGAAGAGCAGAAAAGACTCGCTGGAAATTTTTCAGCAGCAAAATCGCCCGGAGCTTGCAAAAAAAGAAGAAGAAGAAATAGCGATTATAGAAAAATTCTTGCCAAAGCAGTTATCGGCAGAAGAGATCAAAGATGAGATCACAAAAATTATTGCATCCACCGGCGCTTCATCACCGGCAGATATGGGCAAAGTGATGGGGGTGGCTACCAAACAACTGGCAGGAAAAGCAGATGGCAAAACAATTTCCACCCTGGTAAAAGAATTGCTGGCCAAATAAGCAGGATTAAGGATAGTTTATGACAGCAGGGCTATCAATTTTTCGTTTTTTGCCGTTTAATGATAAACCATAATATGTTAGTAGACCTCATTTTTGCTGTTGTAATGGTGCTGGCCCTGTTAAAGGGTTATCAACGGGGCCTGATAGTAGGTTTATTTTCCCTTGTGGCCGTTATTATTGGCCTGGCTGCTGCCATGAAGCTTTCCACCGTGGTGGCAGGGTATATAGGCAAAGCCGTAAAGATCTCTGATGAGTGGTTGCCCGTTATTTCCTTTGCTGTGGTGTTTTTGGGGGTTGTTTTACTGATACGGCTCGGTGCTAATGCAATCGAAAAAGCCATTGAAGTGGCTTTATTGGGCTGGGTTAATAAACTGGGCGGTATTATTTTATATGCAGCGATTTATATTTTAATCTTCAGTGTGTTGCTTTTTTATGCGGAGCAGGTAAAACTGCTAAAACCGGAAACTATTCAGCAATCAGTTACTTATTCATTTGTTCAGCCCTGGGGTCCCAAAGCCATCAATGGTGTTGGCTCCATCATTCCAATATTTAAAGACATGTTTGGTGAGCTGGAATCTTTTTTTGATGGGGTGGCGAAGAATATTTCAAAGTAATCTTTACCACTATTTCTCCCTTTTGCCTGACCTTCAGGGCTAATAGATTATACCTACAGCATTGCCTTTGCAAAAACATCTTTTTTAAACAAGCCTGTTGCGCCTATATTTGCCCTGATTGGCTTTCATTTATACAGCCAACTGCTGTTTTTTTGCGCTAAATCGACTATTTTAGTCCCGGAATTACCCGGAAAGAAGGCCTGTACAAAGCGGGTTCAACAGAATTGATTGCTATGGAATACGAAATCAAACAACAGGATAAATTCAAGTACATCGAAGAAGGCAGCGGCGAACCGCTGGTGCTGCTGCATGGGCTGTTTGGAGCGTTGAGCAATTTTGAACCACTGATTGAGTATTTTCGCCAGCACAACAAGGTAATCGTTCCTATGCTGCCCCTCCTGGAGATGGATATTTTACATACGTCTGTAGGTGGTTTGGCCAAGTTTGTTCATAAATTTATGGAAGCAAGGGATTTGAAAAATGTAAACCTGCTTGGTAATTCTTTGGGTGGGCATGTGGGCCTGGTGTATACTTTAAAAAATCCCGAAAGAATAAAGTCGCTCATACTTACCGGTAGTTCGGGCCTTTTTGAAAACGGGATGGGCGACAGTTACCCCAAGAGAGGCGATTATGAGTACATTAAGAAAAAAACAGAACTGACTTTTTATAACCCGGCCATGGCCACCAAAGAACTGGTGGATGAAGTATATGATATTACCAACAGCCGGATAAAAGTAATTAAGATCATTGCACTGGCCAAAAGCGCTATTCGTAATAACCTGGGCGAAGAACTGAATCAGATCAAACAGCCCACGCTGCTGGTATGGGGAAATAATGATACTATTACCCCGCCATTTGTAGCAAAAGAATTTCATAAGCTTATACCAAACAGTGAGCTTCATTTTGTAGATAAGTGCGGCCATGCACCAATGATGGAAGTGCCTGATGAATTTAATGCTATACTCCTTAAATTTTTAAAAAAGTTGAACGAACCTGCAACAGTTTCGTGATTGTTTTTGTCCTGTTGTTGTAACCGGACAACAAGCACCTGTAAAAAAGAGCCGCTATCCATGTTAACAAGAGAACTATCATCTCAAACACTTCCCTACCTGCACCTTACAGACAAGGTGTACCAGGCTTTGCAATTGATGAATGATAACCAGGTGGCACATCTGCCTGTTGTGGAAGGAGATAAATATACCGGCCTGCTAAGCGAAGATGATCTGCTGCTGGCCGAAAATGATAACGATACACTTCTTACATTACAACAATCTTTTTCTGCTGTTTCTGTAAAAGAAAATGAACATTTCCTGAAAGCGGTACAGGTGGCGGCAGATAACGCATTAAGCGTGGTACCGGTGGTAACCGAAGACAATGAAATGGCCGGTACAGTAGCCTATAATGACTTGCTGAAATATGCATCCGGGTTTATGAGCCTGAATGAACCCGGCGGATTAATTGTACTGGAAATGGAAAGCAACCAGTATTCTTTTAAAGAAATCAGTAAGCTGATAGAAACAAACGACGCTCAAATAACTCAGCTCAATACCAGTAATGATGCAGAGTCCGGTATGATGCAGGTTACAATCCGTGTAAACAAACCGGAGATATCAGATATCATCGCCACTTTTCAACGTTATGAATACAATATCAAATACTTCTTTGGCGAAGAGCAATATACCAATGAACTGCGCAGTAATTACGATAACCTGATGAATTATCTGAAGCTCTGACATAGTTTTCTGTTCGTATTTTACTGTTGCGATAAGAAAAATCAGGGTATCTTACACAACCTGTTACCACAGTTATGCGGAAGAAAAAAAAATATCATTGCTGGCTCATCCTTGCCTTTATAAGCAACCATTTTTTGCTGGCACAGGCACCTGTTACAGATACCGCCCATCATTCAACAGATTCAGCAGGTCTTCCCGCAAGCACCTCCGTTATCATCGGTACTATTACTTTTACGGGTAATAAAAAAACAAAAGCATTCATCATGCTGCGGGAGATACCCTTCCGGACGGGGGAGGAATATCCAATTGAAGTCCTGATAAAAAAATTTGAAGATGCACGTAAGCAACTGATGAATACCAGCCTTTTTACTATAGTGGTTGTGGCGGCCAACAATTTTGAAGGCAATAAAGTAAATGTACTGGTGACCGTGAAAGAAAGATGGTACCTGTTTCCGGTGCCTTACCTGAAACCGGTGGACAGAAATCTGAACCAATGGATAGTGGAACAAAAAGCCAGCCTGAGCCGTGTAAACTATGGTGCAAAAGTTTTATACAACAATGCCACCGGAAGAAATGATAAATTGCGGATGTTGCTTATAAGCGGGTATACAAGGCAGGCATCATTCAGCTATGACAGGCTGTATATTGATAAGGCCCTGAAATGGGGCATGAAGGTTGGCTTTGGTACCGGTAAGAACAGGGAAATAAATTATAACACCACTAAAGACAAACAGGTCTTTATAAAAGATGAGAACAGTTTTGTACGAAGCTTTACCGGTATTTATACAGAACTAACCTACCGGAGAGCCATCAAAACCCGGCATAGTTTTGGGCTAAGTTACTATATGGAAAATGTGCTGGATACTATTGTGGCGCTCAATCCCGGCTATTTCAAGTCCGGCCGCAACAGCACTTCCTTTCCCACTGTTTCATACAACATGACCTATTACGACCTTGATTATATTCCTTATCCCACAAAAGGATATGCAGCACATGCATCTATCAGTAAAAGCGGTATTAATAATAATGTAAATGTCTGGGAATTACATGCCAGAGGGTCTGGTACATGGCCGTTGGCTTCCAAACTTTTTTTCAATTTGAATGTATACGGAGGTATCAAACTTCCTTTCAAACAACCTTATTTTAACCAGCGCTTCCTGGGTTATGGAGATACTTTTATACAGGGATATGAATATTATGTAATAGACGGTGTGGCCGGGGGTTACGTAAAGACAACCTTAACCCGTGAACTGTTTAATTTTAATATCCGGATTCCACCGATGAAAAAAGGGAAAGAAGCCGAACACATTCCTGTACGCATTTTTGGTAAAGTATACGGTAATACCGGCTATGTGTATGCTAAGGAACCCGGGGAAAACCTGTTGTCGAATAAAATGTTGTACTCCGGGGGATTTGGTATTGATATCCTCACCTTTTATGATGTTACATTCAAGCTCGAATGGACATTTAACCAGTTGGGACAAAACGGTATATTTGTTCACCGCAAATCAATTTTCTAAAGTAACACAATGAAGGCAGCGATATACAGCAGGGTATTTGAAGATGAACAGCAAAAAGATGTACAATTATTTTTTGATGAACTCACCATTCAGAAAATTGAACCTGTCATATTTCAACCTTTTTTTGAACAGATAAAAGGCGGTATCACCCTTCCTGCTGATACGAAAACATTTTCTTTGTCGGAAGATCTTACCGAAGACATTGAATTCATCATCAGCCTGGGAGGCGATGGGACATTACTGGATACCATTACACTGGTAAGGGAGAAGAAAATCTCTATCATGGGTGTCAATTTCGGCCGTCTTGGTTTTTTGGCCAGCATCGGGCGCAATGAACTGCAGCGGGCGGTAAAAGCGATTGCACAACGAACTTATGTAACCGATACCCGCACACTGATTCATGTGGATGCCAATATTCCCTTGTTTGGTAATGTGCCGTATGCATTGAATGAATTTTCCATTCATAAAAGAGATGTGGCCTCCATGATAAAAATTCATACGTATGTAAATGGGGAATTTTTAAATACCTATTGGGCAGACGGGCTGATAGTGGCCACTCCCACCGGATCCACCGGTTATTCTTTAAGTTGCAACGGGCCGGTGGTATTCCCCGATTCCGGCAGCTTTGTCATTACACCTGTAGCGCCGCATAATCTTAATGTCCGGCCCATCATTGTACCTGATAACCATATTATTTCTTTTGAAATTGAAAGCCGGGCGGACCAAATCATTTGCGCCCTCGATTCCAGAAGGGAGATAGTGGGTAAAGATGTTCAACTGGCCGTAAAAAAGGAGAACTTTGATATAAGCCTGGTACGCCTGAGCGAGAATAATTTCCTGCAAACCCTGCGAAATAAGTTGACCTGGGGATTGGATAAACGCAATTAAAAACCTGTATTGCAACCCGTTTCAGCACTTTATTAAATGATAATCACTCAGTTAGGTATAAATACTGATATATTATTTTTTAGTGCCCCTGATAAATAGTAGTATAAAAATAAAAGAAAATGCTACTTTTATCGTTCTTAATTATTCCGGACCATTTTTAAATAGTTATGATAAAAAAGTATACAGCCGCTGTCGTATTTTCTCTTGCCGTTTTTTTTTCTGTTACCAGCCTCAGGGCACAGAATGCTGTGGTGCAGGAAGGTGAATTTGGAATTGGTGTGGGGGCAGGCCATTATTTTGGCGATTTGAATACAAGGGCCAAATTAAATGTTCCTAAAATAGCCGCCACAGCTTTCTTTAGGAAAAACTTTGGCAACTATATCGCCTTGCGAATAGGTGCCAGTTTTGCTCAATTGGGTTACTCTGATCAGTATAATGGGCACAATAAGTATATGAATGCCCGCAACCTGAGTTTTAATACCAAGATTTGGGAGTTGTCTTTGCAGGGCGATTTTAATTTCTTCCGTTTTATGCCGGGTGAGCCCGAATACAGTTTTACACCTTACATTACGTTCGGCGCCGGAGTTTTTAATTATGATCCTTATGCTTATTTCAGGGACCGTAAAATTTTCCTGCGCCCATTGGGTACGGAAGGGCAAGGCAGCACATTATACGCTGACCGGAAACCATACAGCTCAATGGCTATTTGTATTCCCTTTGGTGGCGGTATAAAATATTCTTTAAATGAAAGGGTCAATATCGCTTTTGAAGTATTGCATCGCTTTACAAATACAGACTATCTGGATGATGTAAGTACGACTTATGTGAACCCGTCAATATTTGCACCTAATCCTGACGGAAGCCCATCAGACGGACAATTGCTTTACGACAGGTCTTATGAGCTGGGAGAACCTATTGGTCTTATCAACCGCCAGCGGGGAAACAGTAAACAAAAAGATCAGTTTGTAACAGCCATGTTCCACGTTACCTTCAACCTGCAATCGTACAGGTGCCCTACAGCCAAGTAGTAATCTCCGGTTTTTTTTAGTAAAATTAATCACCCAATCGGGTGATTGCTTTTCGTTGAAAAACGGGTTATTTAGCAGTATGATTAAACCAATTGAATTATCCTTTGGTCAGATAACAAATCAATTTCATTAACTAAATCACATTTACTATGCGCCCGACAAGATTTTTATTCAGCACCATAGTAGTGGCAGTATTAACATTTGCCACTGCTTTTACAACGAACAAAATACCCATCCATAAAACTGGTGGAGACTGGTTTTTTCTCGAAGATAAAAAGGTAAGTTTCGGGGTGGACCATGATGTTATTCATTTTGGAAACTGGAAAGATGATGTTCGCCAGTTAAAATTGAAAGTAACAGATGGCCCGTTAAAAATGTACAGTATGAAAATATATTTCGATAATGGCAGTATACAAAATGTAGAATTGCGCAACCGGTTTGCCCAGGGAAGTGAAAGCCGGGTAATAGATTTGGATGGTGGCCTGAGGCATCTTGCCAAAATCGAATTCTGGTATGAAACTAAAGGTTTTGCCAGGGGCAGGGCCAGGATAGCCGTTTGGGGAAGAAACTAAACTTTTGAAAAGATCAACCGCCCGCAGCAGCAGTTATTAAACGGAACTGTGCTGCGGGTTTTGTATTTTGTACCTTTATTGCCCGCTTAATAATGGAATAAGCCAAAGCCCATGTCACAGCTTTTAGAAAAAATAGACAAGAACCTCCTGCCCCGTCATATAGCCATCATTATGGATGGAAATGGACGTTGGGCTAAAGAGAAAGGTGAAGACCGTCTTTTCGGACATTTTCATGGGGTGGAAAGTGTACGAAATATTGTGGAAGGTTGCGCAGAAATAGGCGTGGATTATCTTACCCTGTACGCATTTTCTACCGAAAATTGGGACAGGCCGGAATATGAAGTGGTGGGCCTCATGGAACTGCTGGTAAGCACTATCCGAAAAGAAGTGGAAAGCCTTGATAAGAACAATATACGCCTGCATGTGATCGGGGATATGAATATGCTGCCCGAGTATGCAAAAAAAGAACTGGATGAGGCGCTGGAGATTACAAAGGACAATACAGGCCTAAACCTCATCATGGCGCTCAGCTACAGCGGCCGCTGGGAATTATTAAATGCAGTAAAAAATATAGCTTATGAAGTAAAACAGGGGCGGCTGAACGTAGAAGAGATAGACCAGAATGTTTTGCAAAAATTTCTCTGTACCAGCGGGTTCCCCGATCCAGAGCTAATGATAAGAACCAGCGGGGAATACCGGATCAGCAATTTTTTATTGTACCAATTGGCTTATGCCGAACTCTATTTTACCAACGTTCGCTGGCCCGATTTTCGAAAAGAAAACCTGTATGAGGCCATTTTGGATTACCAGGGACGGGAGCGCCGGTTTGGAAAAACCAGCGAGCAAATGGTGGAGAAGCCAGAAACCCAGGTTAATCAGTAATACCTTGTCGGCAAATAAGTCAATTCAGACAGATTGACCAAATGGGTCAATTATAGGCCAAACTAAGAAAATTACAAGGTAAATCCGAAATGTTTTGGGTCACTATATTACTTGTTTGACCTTATATGCCCTATTTGGCCTTCTTTCACACTTTCTTTAACAAAGACTTCAAATATTTACCGTTATTTTGCCGCCTCAACCAAGCCGGGGTAGGGTTCGAAAAGGATGACAGAGGTTTATTTCCGGTTTTTACAGACTGATCTTGAACAAACAAACATGCAACAAACTTCTACTAAAAGATTTTTTCAAAAAATAGTTGCTTTTATAACATCCGGAGTCCCCGTTTTTAGGGGAGGGGCGCTTAGGCATAGTGTTACGATAATTGCTGTTTTCGTTTCCGTATTTACTGTACAGGCCCAGGAGGATACTACCAAGCCCACATCATTGGATCCCAAATTGCTGGATTGGGAAACAGCTCGTATCCCCAAAGAATATGTGATTGCCAATGTTGTGATCACCGGGATAAAACACTTAGACACATCCATTGTAGCCTCTATTACGAACCTGCTGCCCGGCGATAAATTCATGCACCCGGGCGAAGATATTTTTGCTAAAGCCATTGCCAACCTGTGGAGACAGAAATTCTTTTCCAATATACAGGTATTCATTACCAAAGTGGAGGATGAAAAAGTGTGGGTGGAAATAAATGTGCAGGAAAGGCCCCGCCTCGGCAATTTCAAATTTGTAGGTATTAAAAAATCAGAAGAAGAAGATATACAGGGAAAGATCAACCTGGCTAAGCAAACTATTATTACAGACAATACCCGCCGGGAGCTTACAGAAAAAATTGTAAAACATTTTTCAGAAAAAGGCTTTCGAAATGTGAAAGTAAAGATTGATGAAGAACCTGATCCTGCTTTTGTAAACTCCAATAAACTCACCATTTATATTGACAAAGGGAATAAGGTGCATATTGACAATGTACGCTTTTACGGAAATGAAAATGTAGATGATATACGGCTGAAAAAACAATTGAAGGGTACCAAGGAAATGACCAAGTTTACCCTGCATGCAGATAACACGCCAAGCCCTTACGGTGAAATCAAACCCTTTTCATTTAGCCAGTACATGAAAGACTGGGGGTTCCTTTCACTTAGCAAAACAAAACGGCTGCTTGATCCTTACTTCCGTTTCAAATTATTCAGCGCCGCTAAATTCAATCCCGTCAAATTTGAAGAAGATAAAGAAAAAGTACTCAATTTCTATAACTCACTCGGCTATCGTGATGCACAAATTGTAGCAGATACAAATATAAATACCAAAGCAGGTGATATCAATGTGGACCTGAAAGTGGCAGAAGGAAAAAAATATTATTTCGGCAATATTGCCTGGAAAGGAAACTCAAAGTATACTGATTCCATTTTGAATGTACTGCTTGGAATCAATAAAGGCGATACCTATAATCTGAGTATTTTAAATAAGCGCCTGGGTAAAGAAGCAGCAACAGAAGGTGGTGATATCAGCGGCCTGTATATGGATGACGGGTATCTTTTCTTCAGGGTGGAGCCGGTGGAAACAGCGGTATACAATGATACTATCGACCATGAAATAAGAATTATTGAAGGCCCCCAGGCCAGAATAAAGAATGTAACCATCGCCGGTAATGAAAAAACAAAAGATTATGTGATCCGCCGTGAACTGAGGACCGTACCCGGCGAATTATTCAGCCGTTCAGACCTTATCCGTTCTCAACGTGAACTGGCCAACCTCCAATTCTTCAATCAGGAAACGATTAATCCGGGTGTGGTGCCCAATTCAGATGATGGAACTGTAGACATCAACTGGAAGCTGGAAGAAAAATCTTCTGACCAGTTGGAACTCTCTGCCGGATGGGGCGGTGGTGTAGGTCTTACCGGTACACTGGGGGTTACTTTCAATAATTTCTCCATTCGCAATATCTGGAAAAAATCTTCCTGGGATCCATTGCCAACAGGCGATGGACAAAAACTGAGCCTGAGGGTGCAGTCTAATGGTAAAGCATACCAATCCTACAGTTTCTCCTTTACCGAGCCATGGTTGGGAGGAAAGAAAAGAAACTCACTCACTTTTTCTTTGAATAAAAGTATTTTCAGAAATGGCAGGTTCGACCCTATTCAAGGAAGAAATGTTTTCGATAATGATACAAAACTATCAACCTTTGGTATAGGCCTTTCATTGGGCAAACAGCTAAAATGGCCGGATGACTTTTTTAGCCTGGTCTATTCATTAAACTTTACACAGTACAAAAGACTGAACTATGGCATATTCCCGGGTGCAAGTCCCACGGGAACTTCCAACAACTTCAGTATGAAAATAGCGTTGCAGCGTTCTTCTGTATTTAATCCGATATTCCCAACCAGCGGATCAAGCTTTGTAACCAGCGTACAGTTTACGCCTCCGTATTCATTATTCAACCCGGAGCTTGTAAAATCAGCAGACCCATACAAAAATCCGGAATATCATAAATGGAAATTTAATGCAGAGTGGTATGTACCAATTGGTAAACCAGGTGGTGCAGAAAAAAACCGTCAATTGGTATTGAAAATAGCTGCGAAATATGGCTTTATCGGTCGGTATAATAAGAAACTGGAATATACTCCGTTTGAGCGGTTCCAGGTGGGTGATGCGGGATTGACCAATAACTTTGGGTTGCTCGGTTATGATATTGTGGCCCATCGCGGCTACCCGGTTTATGAATCATCAGATCCTACGGTAAACCCCGACCAGCAAAGTGCACAGAACTTTTTCACCATCTTCAATAAATACCAATTGGAACTTCGCTACCCGCTTGTAACCAACCCAAGCAGCACTATTTATGCGTTGACCTTCTTTGAAGCAGCCAACGGATGGTATAATTATAAAGATTATAACCCCTTCCGGTTGCGTCGCAGTGTGGGTGTGGGCATGCGTTTCTTCCTGCCTATGTTTGGACTGCTGGGCTTTGATTATGGTGTGGGACTTGACCGTATACAACCCGGACAGAGTGGCCTGAAAGGTGCTTCAAGGTTTACCTTTATGCTGGGCTTTGAACCAGAATAATAATTGTAATTCCTATTCACATAATTACTAAAATAAACAGGTATGAAAAAAATAATGCTGCTTGCCTTTATATTAGGCATTGGCCTTTTAGGGTTTTCTCAGAAGTATGTAATGATAGATACAAGATATATTCTTGATAAAGTGCCTGAATATAAAGCGGCCCAAAAGCAGCTGGATGATATTGCTGCCGGCTGGCAAAAGGATATAGATGGCAAACAGGCCGAATTGGATAATATGTACAAATCCTACGAAGCCGAACAGGTAATGCTGAGCGATGAACTGAAAAAAAAGCGGGAAGACCAGCTTTTTAATAGGGAAAAAGACCTGCGGGACCTGCAGCGCAAACGCTTTGGTTTTGAGGGAGATCTGTTTAAAAAAAGACAGGAACTCATAAAGCCGATACAGGATAAAGTATACAATGCTGTGCAAAAAATGGCGGTAAACCGGGGGTATGATCTTGTGCTGGATAAAAGTGAAGGAATTACCATTATATTTGCCGACCCTAAACTGGACAAAAGCGAGGATGTGCTCAAAGAACTGGGCATCCGCTAACTGTTAAAAAGTTAAAAGCCGAAAAGGGAAACAACGGTCAGGCAACTAACCAACAATTTTTAGAATCATACTAAAGCAATAAAAAATACCGAATCCCGGGGTACTGCGCAAAGCCGACGTATTGATGGGACGGAAACAAACTAAACAAACACTAATTACAGATGAAAAAATTTCTTACAGTAATTGTTTTGGCTACCGGGCTTTTATTTGCCAACAATTCCAATGCACAAATTAAGATTGGTTATATCCGGATTGATGATATGGTAAGCATCATGCCTGAAACAGCTAAGATCGATTCTTTGCTTGAACGTTTCCAGGCAGATTCTATCAATCCTAAATATGCACAGATCGTTTCGCTGTACCAGTACAAAGACAGCGTGTACCGTGACTCGGTAAAAACGCCACCTGCAGTACGCAAGCAGATTGAAGAAGAACTTCCTGGTTATATTTACCAGATTCAAAACTGGCAGCAAATTGTAAACCAGGCACTGGAAGCGAAGCAAAATGAATACCTGGCCCCGATTTACAGAAAAGTTTATGATGCTGTAAAACTGGTTGCCAAAGAAAAAGGCTATACACATGTAATGACCAAAGAAGCATTACTGGTGGCACCCGATGCAGATGATATGATAGGATTGGTGGCCGCCAAGCTGAAAGTGGCTATACCCAAGCCCACACCGGGTGGTAAATAATTACAATACGGCTTTTTATAAATACCCCATTCTGCACTGCATGATGGGGTATTTCTTTTTTGGAGTATAGCTGTATGCACTGCTTACTTTTGTACTATGCAAAAAACAGCTCCTATCGGCGTTTTTGATTCAGGCTATGGCGGCCTTACTGTTTTAAAGGAAATAGTGAATAAGCTACCGCAGTACGATTATCTCTACCTGGGAGATAATGCAAGGGCTCCCTATGGCAACCGCTCATTTGAAACAGTATACCAGTACACGCTGGAATGCGTAAAATGGTTTTTTGACCAGGGTTGTTCATTGGTAATACTGGCTTGTAATACTGCTTCTGCAAAAGCATTACGTACTATTCAGCAAAATGATTTGCCCCGGATTGCACCCGGCAAAAGGGTGCTGGGGGTAATACGACCAACGGCTGAAATTATTGGCAGTTTTTCTGAAACACAAAGTGTGGGGATACTGGCTACAAATGGAACCGTGGCATCAGATTCTTACCCGATGGAAACAGCCAAATTTTTTCCCGATTTAAAAGTATACCAGGAGGCCTGCCCTATGTGGGTGCCACTGATAGAAGGAAATGAGCATACCAGCCATGGAGCCGATTATTTTGTAAAAAAAAACCTGCATAATATTTTTGAAAAGGGAGAAGACATCGATGTTATTCTGCTGGCCTGTACCCATTATCCATTGCTGAAAGAGAAGATAATAGAATACCTGCCTATCGGTGTAAAACTGATATCGCAGGGAGAAATAGTAGCCGATAGCCTGGCCGAATATCTGCATCGCCATCCTGAAATAAAAGAGCGGTGCAGTAAAAATGCCCAGAGGGAGTTCTATACAACGGATTCCACCCGCGACTTTGATAATCATGCCACCATTTTTTATGGGGAAGATATAAATTCAAAACACATAGATTTAGGCGCTTGAACAGCTTGATTATCAATGAAATATTTCGATCTCTTAACTTTCTTACTTCTGACTTCTTACTTCTGGCTTCGTTCCCTTACCTTTGCCGTCCTTTCATCCCGCCTGGGAAAAGACAGGTGTGGTGACCTGTATGAATCCAGGCGAAAAATGAAACCAAGGACCGTTCTCCCGGTCTGTTTTACAAAACTCTGCGAAAGCGGAAAACCAGCCGGTGCTAAAGCTCTGGCTGATAAAACGAGATAATAATTATGAAACGTACATTCCAACCACACAATAAGCGTCGCAAATCTGTACACGGGTTTCGCAAGCGTATGGCAACTGCCAATGGCCGCAAAGTACTGGCCAGCCGCCGTGCAAAAGGCCGTAAGAAACTGACGGTTTCTGACGAGAGTAAACTGAAATAAATAGCCGGACCGGTTTTTCGTCACTGACGAATTACAGCCGTAAGCTCATTATATTTATAGCTCTGATAATTTATTATCAGAGCTTTTTTTTCGCCACGAATTACACGAATAAGAGAAATTTTTGCCGAAGGCCTTGCTCACTGAAGCAATCAATTTGTATTTTATTCGCAACATTTACAACATTCGTGTTACTCGTGGCTAACCTGTATTTATTTGTATTCAATTGTATTTTTCGTGTTATTGGTGCTATTCGTGGCTAACCTGTATTTATTTGTGGCAAAAAAATTTACATTAGGAAAAAATGAACGGCTGAAAAGCCGGAAAGCTATTGAACAACTGTTCAAAGAAGGGAAGCGTTTCACCGTACCACCTTTCAGGGTTTTTTATACAACAACAGCTGATAAGTGTTTACTCTTAGGAGTTGGCGCCAGTACTAAAAATTTCAAAAAGGCGGTAGACAGAAACAGGATAAAGCGGCTGATAAGGGAATCATGGCGGTTGCAGAAAAATGAATTGGGTGAAGTAGCTAATCGTCAAAATACCGGGCTGCATGTTTTTATAATCTATACAGAAAGAGAATTGCCGGCCTGCGAGCAGGTATTTGAACCGGTGGGAAGAGCAATTCAAAAATTAGTAAAACTCATTGAAGTATAATCTTATCATAAAGAAATTGTTAAGAGGTTGCGGGCAAGTACTAAGTATACCATT
Source organism: Chitinophagaceae bacterium (assembly GCA_031441485.1). GTDB lineage: Bacteria > Bacteroidota > Bacteroidia > Chitinophagales > Chitinophagaceae > JJ008. The sequence continues at coordinate 26,859 of JANOEQ010000080.1, read as the reverse complement.
CATAGTGCTTATCAAAATTTATCAAGGGATCATCTCCCCCTGGCTGGGGCCAAAATGCCGCTATACCCCCAGCTGTTCTCACTATGCTGCGGAAGCATTAAAAAAACATGGCATTTTTAGAGGGATGTGGCTGGCGATAAAAAGGATCAGTCGTTGCCATCCCTGGGGAGGAAGTGGGTACGATCCGGTGCCATGACGTTTTCATGACGAATACTACCGGCCATGCATACTTTATTTGTTTAGTGGAGGCAATGGAGGTAAATATTCTGTATCTTGTTTTCAAATCTGAGCGCTTTGGTTACGGTTTCCATTATAGAAGATGATATACACTACCGGGAAGGACTGGAAGAATTAATTAACCGGTCAGAGTTATTTACTATTCTGCACAGTTATCCTACTGCCGAAAGCGCATTACCTCATATTATTCTGCATCCGCCGGAAATAGCCATCGTGGATATTAAACTACCGGGAAAAAAGAACGGCGTGGATCTCATTTACGAAATAAAAATGCAAGTGCCAGGTGTGCAATGTATGGTGTGCTCTTTTTATGATGACAATGAATATGTGTTCAATGCATTGAGGAATGGTGCCAGTGGTTATATTTTAAAGGATTCCATGCCACAGGAAATAATTGATGCATTAAAAGAATTGCAGGATGGTGGTGCTCCTATGAGCCGGTACATTGCCAAAAAGGTGATCAATACTTTCCAGGCCAAACAAAGCCTGCCAAAACTTTCAGAATTGTCGGAGAGAGAAAATGAAATTTTAAATTCATTATCTACCGGACTGGCGGTAAAGGAAGTGGCGGCAAAATTGTATATCAGCATACATACCGTTACCAAGCATTTAAAGAATATCTATACTAAGCTGCATGTAAATAACCGTATTGAGGCGGTAAATCGCCTTAACCAACCCAGGTAATTGTAAAAGACAAATTCCGCTTTTATTTTCCAGCTTAAATCTTAACTTCTATCCGGGCTGTATAACTTCCCTTTTCAAAACACAATTCAATTACCATCAAACAAAACAAATGAAAAAAAAAATTATCAATAGCCATTATTGCTATTGCATTAACTACGGCATCCTGTGATTCTTCTTCGTCTTTTGACAGCGATGTAAGGGAAACTGCTAATTTTCGTTGTAAGATTCAGCTGCTTCAGGCCAAAGACCCAACGGAAGAAAAAGCCAAAAAGAATTGGAAGCGGTGGAGCAGGAGATGAAAGATTTTGGACAAAAGATGGAAAAGAAATAAGAGTCAAGAAAAGATGATAAGGAATGGGAAAATATTTTACGACATAAGAAACTTAACTTAGCATTAGTGTTAAGTCAATCCTGTTTTGTCGGATACCTCTCAACGAATACAAAAGCTATCCCACAAAAACCACGAAGCACACAAAGCCTTTTCTTTGTGTCTTTGCGGGAAAATTGTTTGCGTCATATCAGAGTTGACACGACACCAGTTCCTGTTATTTTTCTGATTTTACTGATTACTATTCTGAATCGTACCGGCGAACAGGGCCGTTTGCTGGAATCTTTATTCGATAAGATAAAACAGCTTGCGGGCGAAGTACCAACCCTTTCCTAAGAACTGAAAGATAATAAAGCCGACACCGGTACTGCAAACCCTGTTTATAAAGAAACACCAGCTAAAGTTGTTATTACAGAAAAGTCTGTCGTGCAAGAATCACCGCTCGTACCTGCTAAGGAAAAAATAATTGTTCCGGAGCCAGTGCTTAAAAAAAATATCTATGCTTATATATAACGTAACCATAAAAGTAGACCACTCCATTGCCGATGCCTGGCTTACCTGGCTCAAAGAAGAACATATACCGGATATCATCCATACAGGATGCTTTACCCATGCTACTGTACTCCGCCTGCTGGAAGTGGATGACACGGAAGGCCTCACTTATGCCGTGCAGTACCATGCAGAAAGTAATGCGCTGTATAACCGGTATGTTGAGCAATTTTCAGGTGATATGCGAAAAAAGGGAGCCGGCAAGTGGGGCGATAAATTCATTGCTTTCCGTTCGGTAATGGAGGTTGTGCATTGAGTGTGCAAAAGATTAAAATTAATTCCTTCATTTACAAATAATTGCCTATTTCCTTCAAACCCTTTACAGGCAAGGATTGCAAAAGAATACCTAAACCCTCTGCCAGCAAAGGTTTCAGCATATATTACCGGTTTTTAATCAAAATAAAATGACCTGTTTTTTCAACCAAACCCTTGCCCCGTGGGGGTTAGGTAAGAATAACAGACCTGTCTGCAGGAATAAAAATGTTTTGCCGGAATCAAAAAGCATATAAATTTGTCGGCGCTACTGAAACATTAAAAAAAACAAACATGAACAAAGCAGAATTAATCACAAAAATTTCAGATGATACAGGCATCACCAAAACAGAAGCCAATGCTGCACTGGATTCTTTTATTGAAGCAGTTACAAAAAGCCTGAAAAAAGGAGATAAAGTGACGCTGGTGGGATTTGGCACTTTCTTAGTAAGCAAACATAAGGCCCGCATGGGGCGCAATCCCAAAACAAAACAGCCTATTAAAATTAAAGCTCGTAACGTAGCCCGTTTCAAAGCAGGTAAAGAATTGGCCGGCAAACTGTAACCACACCAAAAATTATTACCAAAAGACTCCGTAATTTTCTGGATGGAGTTTTTTTTTGAAATAAAAAATATCCAGCATTTAATTAAATAATAAAAATAAAAAATATGGGAAGAGGTGATAAAAAAACTGCGAAAGGAAAACGTTTCAAAGGATCATTTGGTAAAAGCAGACCGGTAACTAAAACCCCGGCGCAAAAAGCGGCGGCCAAAAAAGCAGCAGATAAGAAAAGTTAGCAGATAAGAGTGAATAGTTAAAAGATAATAGTGTGATACTTTCCTTCAGGAAATTTTTTCGCTATTATCTTTTACCTTTTATTTCAGGGTGCCAGCCGCTCAATCTTCCATATTCCGTTTTCATCCAACGTATACTGCAATCTGTCGTGGAGTCTTCCGGGACGTCCCTGCCAAAATTCAATAATCACCGGCTTTACCAAATACCCACCCCAATTTTCCGGACGCTGAATAGCATTCCCTTTCAATTCTTTTTTCAATTGTTTGTAGTGACTATCCAGCCATTCCCTGCCTGTTATTACCTGGCTCTGAGGTGATGCAATGGCACCAATACGGCTTTCTTCCGGGCGGGAGTTAAAATAGCTGTCGTTTGCTCCAGCAGTTAGCTTTTCAATCAGGCCCGTTATCCGTACCTGCCTTTCCAGTTCTTTCCAAAAGAACACAAGACAAGCTTTTGGGTTTTCAGCCAATTGCTGCCCTTTAAAACTGCTGTAATTGGTAAAGAATGAAAATCCTTTTTCACTAAAGTCTTTCAGTAATACAATTCTGGCAGAGGGTACACCATCTGAAGAGGCCGTGGCCAGTGTCATGGCATTTACTTCTTCAATTTCCGAAGCTACAGCCTGTTTCCACCATTTAGCAAATTGCTTAACCGGATCGGTTTCGGCCTTTTTTTCGGATAACTTTTTTTTAGAATAGTTTTTTCGGATATCTCCAATATGATGTTGCATATTTATATTTTCCCTGCAAAAATAGTTGCTTTATCCGCAGCTTATATGATAAAAGCCCCTTTACGGGGCTTTTATCAATTGATTTTAATCAGTTAGTCTTATTTTACCCGGCTTTTGTATGGCGCTCCATCAGCTGGTCTCTTTCCTCGGCCACTACATTCAGCATGCTTTCCAGTTCGCCGATACGCTTCAGCTGGTTTTCCAGTTTTTTATTCGCATCAGCCACTTCCTGCATATCATTATTCAGTTCTTCCAGGTAGGCCACTCTTTTTTGCAATTGCTGCCGCTGAAAATTGGCTTCTTTTAATTTATCTTCCGTATCTGCCAGCTCATCCATCAGTTGTTTATTCTCAGTAATGGCCACTGTATATTTCTTCTTTTGCTCATCATAATCCTGGCCCAGCCGGTAATGCCCTTCCTTCATATCCTCATACTCCATGTTGATCCGTTTGGAGGAGTTTACCTGGCTTTCCAGTTTTTTAATTTTTTCCTGCAGTACATTGAATTCATTGTAGGCACTGTCCAGCATGGATGTCATTTCTGTGGACAATTTTTCTTTTTGCCGGGTATTGCTTACTTCTTTTTCTTTTTGCAAAAGTAAAATCCGTAATTCATCCACCTGTTCAGTAAGCTCCCGATTTATCTTTAATATCTCCTGTTGTTTTTCTTCTGTTTCCTTAACAATATCAATTTGCCCGAGCAGGAGGTTGATCTTTTCATTATGCTCCAGTAAACTGCTTTGTGCCTTCCGGAGCTGTTCAATATAATTCGGTTTATCTGTATGTACAGTGACTATTACAGGTTCTGATTTATACAATGCTTCAAGTTCTGCTTTTAGCTGTTTATTCAGCTTACGCAACTCTTCAGCCTCTATGGTGTTGATCTCATTGTTCTCTTCTGTTTCTGCCAATCTTTTTTTCAACAGATGTATCTCTTCGTCCCGGTGTTCCATATCAGTGGAAGATCCTGCTTTTCGTAATTTTTCAAGTTCTGCTTTTAGCTGTTTGTTCAGCTTACGCATTTCATCTGCTTCGATAGTATTGATTTCATTGCTTTCTTCAGTTTCCGCCAATTTTTTTTTCAACTGAAAAATCTCTGCATCCCTGTATTCTGTATCGTTAAAGTATTTCAGTTTCCAGCTCTCCAGCTCTTTTTTACGGGTACCGTTTGCTTCCAGTTTGGTTTCATGGAGGGAGCGGCGGCTGACCACAAAAAAATGTATGGTGAAGCCAAGGGTAATGGCACCAATCATTAGTACAATGATCTCTATTATAGAAAGACTGAGCTGGATGCCCATAGACGCTTAAGTGTAATTTCTGAAACTATTAAAAAATACGGATAAGGTTATTAATAGTTTTTCACAATCTGGGTGGTGGATTCCCCTGCAAGATAGTAGTTACTGTAAATTAAAAAATAGGAAAAGCCCTTAGTATTTATCCCTTTACAAGGGTTCCCACCTTTTCCCCTGTTACCACACGGCGCAGATTATCAGGCTTATTCATATTAAATACAATGATGGGAAGGTTATTTTCCATGCAAAGGGTAAAGGCAGTCATATCCATCACTTTCAGGTTTTGGGAAATGCACTCCTGGAAAGTAACAACGTTGTATTTGGTTGCGGTTGGGTCTTTTTCAGGGTCGGCCGTATAAATGCCATCCACCCTTGTGCCTTTTAAGATCACTTCGGCATTTATTTCGATGGCCCGGAGAGAACCGGCCGTATCGGTGGTAAAATAAGGGTTGCCGGTACCAGCCCCGAAAATAACCACCCTGCCTTTTTCTACGTGGCGGATTGCCCTGCGGCGGATATAAGGTTCGGCTATTTGCTCCATTTTAATGGCACTTTGCAACCTTGTAAACACACCGGCCTTTTCCAGGCCAGCCTGTAATGCCATTCCATTTATAACGGTGGCCAGCATGCCCATGTAGTCACCATGTGCCCTTTCAATGCCGGTTTCTGCTTCATTCATGCCCCTGTAAATATTACCGCCGCCAATTACAACTGCCACCTGCACCCCCAATTCGGTAATGGATTTGATATCCTGGGCATATTGGTTTATAACATCAGTATCAAAACCAAAACTTTTATCACCCATTAATGCTTCACCGGAAAGTTTGAGGAGGATTCGTTTGTACTTAGGTAGCATGTGTTTTAAATTTCGCTGCGAATATACTGATTCGCTCCAAACTTATACCACACTCATCTATTAGAAAAAGAGTATTGGCCTGTTTTTTTTCGGCTTCTCACACCAGCGCCATACAGGCCGCAACCGGGGCTTTTATTATTACTTTAATGCCCTTATGCTGTACACCACCGGTATCTTTCCTTCCATTCCTTTAATATGCCATTTCCCTTTTTCCGTTTCCTCCATATTTCTGAAACAGGGATAGGGAGAATACATGTGCTCATTAAATAATTCAATTTTCAACCCTGCATTGATGAGGGCATTCAGCACTTCGCTGAGGCTGTGGTTCCAGCTGTATGCTTTTCCGGCAATGGCAGCATTACGGTCAGTATAGGTTCCTTCATTTTCAGTAACAATCAATTCCCTGTTTTCATAATAATATTTAATATGGGTGAAATCATCATCAAACATCCATAGCACCGGGTGAAATTCGGCCATGTAAAAAGTGCCGCCGGGTTTTAACCTTTCCACGATCATAGCTGCCCAGGGTTGCAGATCCGGCAACCAGCCGATGGTTCCATAAGAAGTAAACACGATATCGAATTGCTCGTTGATGTATGTTGAGGCATCATACACGTTACAGCAAATAAACTTTGCATGCAGCCCTAATTCATCGTTTAATTGTTTTGCTTCTTTAATTGCTTCATCGGAAAGGTCAACGCCGGTCACTATAGCTCCTTTTCTTGCCCAATCGAGGCTGTCCATACCAAAATGACATTGCAGGTGCAGCATGGATTTCCCCCTCACATTACCCAGCTCGTTTAATTCTATTGGAGTGAGAACGGTGGTGCCTGCTTTAAAACCGGCCAGGTCATAAAAGGAGGAGTCTTTATGAACCAAAGTCCGCTGGTTCCAGAGGTCTTTGTTGGCGGCGAAATATTTTTCAAAATCATTCATTTGTGAAGTTAACCATTTTAAAAAAGGGTGTTTTACCCCTATTTTTTTCAGTATCTTCAAAATACCGGTTTATTTACTATCTTATACCTGGCTTTAATCTCCTACCTCTTAAAAACCATCTGGTTATAATCTTACACCAAGTTTAGTGGCATTACCTGTTGCTTATTAATTTACTATCTTATCAGTAAATTAAAGACTTTATACATGACAACACTTTTTTTAGACTGTGAGTTTACAGGACTCGTAAAAAATGCTGAACTGATTTCGCTATGCCTGTACCAGGATGATGGCTGTTATTTTTATGCAGAGTTTAATGATTATGCTACTGATCTGCTCACGCCATGGCATTATGAAAATGTATTATCTCATCTGGATTATAATAACATGCCCCGGTTCGGGGAAATAACGGATGATATATGGCGGATAAAAGACGACAAAAACCAGGTAACCATAAAGCTGAAAGAGTGGCTTTCCAAATTTGAGCAAGTGGAAATATGGGGGGATGTTCCGGTTTACGATTGGGTGCTTTTTTGTGATTTGTTTGGCGGAGGCTTGGAGTTACCAAAGAATATATTGTATATGCCAATGGATTTAGCCACCCTTGCTAAGATTAAGACAGAAAACCCTGATTTTCCCCGGTTTGATGAATTTGTGGCGGCTGAGTTGCCAACCAATGAAAATCTAAAACAGCACAATGCTTTGTTTGATGCAATGGTAACAAAGTACTGGCACAAAAAACTAATAACCGAATAGTTATGCAAGCCACCGAATCTCAAATCTATAGCCATCATCATTTTTTATTCCCCTTTCGGTGGGATATTTTACCAAAAGGTTTTAAAAAAATTCAGAAAAAGGAAGACATACCTTTCAACACCCGAACAAGGCTGGAAAGTTTTCTAACTCACTTAATTCCTGACCCGCAGAACCCTGTTTGGGAAAAAAAACCATTCAAAATTGAAAAGGCGGCAGACTATAACGAGTATGTCTATTTTTATTCATTCGCCCGCAAGTCAATTTATGATAGCCAGGACGCTATAAATTTCGGTTATGAAACACTGGGGTATTTTGAATACAGGCTTTCAGGCGATAGCACTTATGTGATTAAATATTTGTATGAAGACGGAACAAACGATGATGGAACAAAAAAAATTAAGGAAGAAACATTAACCCTTTCTATTGTCGGCATTACATTGCATGTTTTTAATAACGGCACAGGCATTTTGTCGTATAATCTCGAAAACCAAAAAGCGGAGCAGGCTGCCAAAGACAAAATATTACTCATAAATGAATTGGGCAGAAGGATATATCCCCAATTTTTAGGCGAAGATGGTAAAGTAGGCAAAACTCAATTAGCTTTTTTAGCACTAAGTATAACAGTAACGATTAATGGGGTTCCCTGGGAAGAAGACTTTAGTAAGTTTAATCTTGCCAATAAGAAAATTTCAGAACAAAAAACATTTCTTCCGCCCGCTTATATTGAAAACCTTTTTGTCCAAAAGTCATTTCGGTTTCATATTGAAGAAGACCTTGGCCAGTCGGCCATTCTCATAAGCCGGGTAATGGATGACCGGATGTTTTTTCTCTGCTGGTATGGAAATACCGATTTAACAAACAGTCCGGAAGTTCGTTGCTATAAAAGCTGGGATTGGTGGTATGCATTCATATTCGGAGACAAGCATCCAAAAAGCATTGCCAATACTCAGATGCAAGAGGAGCATCTCCTAAAACACACTTATGCCAGATGGTCGGAATACGGTACATTATATGGAATGAGTAGTGATTCATTTGTTAGTCTTTCTCCAACAGCGGCAGATATGGTTGCCAATGATATACCGCGAATAGATATCCAAATGAATACAATGTATTATCAAATAGCTGTGTTATGTCTTGCCCAACGGGCTTGTATATTGAAGTTTTCAGCTGAAATATCGAACCTCCCGGATTTGTTTGGAGAAAATCATCCCAGAAACAAGGTTTTAAAGCAAGCAAAAGAAATTTACTGGAATTACATGCAGTTCAAGAATAAGATATACCTCAGAGAAATTACCTCGCAAATACAGGGGATTGAAATCTATGACCAATTTCATCACATTATGAATATACCAGCTGAAGTACACATACTGGAAGATAAAATAAGTTCTTTATATAATTATTTGACACTTGATAAAGGTGAAGACATGAACCGGGAAGTACACCGGCTTACCTGGATAGCAACTCTATTTTTACCGGCAACATTTATTGCATCACTATTTGGTATTGGGCTCGTTACCGAAAATACGCGTTTGAAAGGTCAAACAGATCCTAATATATTGAATGCATGGCTAATAATATGCCTTGCAGGTCTGCTTATTTCTGGTGTTTTCCTTGTAATAATTAAATGGAGAGGAATTGGGATATTTTATAGGAATATTACATCAAAAAGATAAATATGAAAAAAATAACCATCCCGTTAAGGCAACACACACCCATCATTCATTTTCAGCATGACCAGGATGGAGCGACATTACGGGCTACCGAAGTGAAACCAAAACTGGATAAATTTATATGGGAACAATGGCTTACAAAAGCAAAAAACGACCTGCGTGCTGTATATGAAAAGTATAAAAAATGCCTAATAGGTTATACTGAACAGAATAAAGAGAAAATATCTGAGCAATTTTTTAAAAATAATTTCAGATCGCTGGATTATAAGCTACACATAGCATCAGGCAAGACAGAAAAGTACATTATTTGCTCAAAATTAAGCGTTGATAAATTTGAAGCCCTATATGAGGAATATGGTAATGAATACAAAATCATAAAAGAATCACAGTACTTTGCAGATAATGAATTGTTTAAGAAAGGTGATATTCAAGGGCTAAAAAAGGGTGTTAGTAGTGACAAAGTTGAAATAACAATCCGAACCTTTAACCCTGAAATACAATCCTTTTTTAATCAAAATGAAAATGTTCTTCCCCGCTTTTTTGCAATAAACAATTTTGGTCTCAGACAATCAAAAGGCTTTGGCAGTTTTACTGTTGGAGAGAGTAGTATTTCAGAAAATCAAAATTACTTAAAGCAGTATTTTAAATACAAATCAGATATCCTTATTCATAATGATCTGTTCAATGATGCAAATGATATTATGGCAGGTATCAATATTGTTTACAAAAGCTTAAAAAGATTTGTTGGGAGAACACCAATAGAGTCGCTTATTAAAGAATATTTTCTAACAGAAAAAAATATTACATGGGAAAAATCAAAAATTGACGAAATAATTATTAATAATGCACCGGGTATTTATCCAAATCGGAATATGAGTAATGATCCCAGTAATAAATACATCCGGTCAATGCTTGGTTTGGCACAACTGCATGACTACCCTCACACAGCCAGAAAAGCCAAAGTGATGATTGAACATACAGCCAGTAGTGATGAAAAAATAGAAAGATTTGCCTCACCCATTATTTTTAAAACTTTTTTTGGACGCATTTATATGATTGCAAACGAAGTACCAGAGAGTATGAAAAATATTTGCTTTAAATTTTTTGAAAAAGAAGTGCCGGATAATTATATTTTACTGAATACTCCGGATGAATTTTCTATATCAGAATTTATTGAGGTACTAAAAGACAATAATGAATTAAATGAATGGAGCTATGTCTAAAAATTTTATTGCCATCACAATCGGCCCCATCTACAATACCATGTCTCTGGCAAAAAAGACCCGTGAATTGTGGTCAGTGAGTTTTACTTTTTCTTTATTGATGAAGCATTTAATTGATTCTTTCTTGCCATACGGAACATTAATATCGCCCGGTACGGGCATCAGCTTTCCCCTACATGGAGCAGGCATATATCCGGACAGGTGTTTTTTTCAGCTAAAAGGAAACCCATTGACTGAACCTGAAATTAATCAGATAAAAAAAACTGCCTTTACCAGCTTTCATAAAGAAATAAATCTCTCCAATACCGAAACCTATTACCAGGTCTATATTATACAAGCTAACCTGTCTCTGAATGCAATAGGTACATTGAATAAAATGCTTGATGTACTGGAACTACAGCAGAAATATGCTGCCAAACCAATAATTGCCTGGAAAAAAGAATGGAAAAAAGCTGGCTATTTTCAGCACCTTTATAAAATTGGGTTTGCACCAGATGATGGGTTATTGCCGGATCTGATATTACAGAGCAACCAATCAATTCGAAGATTTCCTTCTATCCCAGAAATTTCTACCAACGAGTTTGCAAAGAAAGATACTGCAAAATACTGGTCTGCTATAGGTTACCAGGGAATTAAGATAAAAGGCAATACCACCTCCTTTACAAGGCACCTGAATTTAACCGAAGAAGTGGATGATGACAGCTTGATTCTCCAAAGAGTGAAAGAAGCATTCCCCGGCGAGTTTATGCAACGCCATAAATATTTCAGTATTGTACAGGCAGATGGAGATAATGTGGGAAAACTAATAGCTGCAATTGAGAACGCTGGCGGCAGTTTGTTATCCCTGTCCCAACAATTAAACGATTTTGCCGCAGCAGCAGCAAAGCTATTGGTGCGGTATGGTGCATTTCCTGTATACATTGGAGGAGATGACCTGCTTTTCTTTGCCCCGGTAGCACATAATACACAGGATGACAATTATGGCTTTTCGGTTAAAACAGCGCATGGAAATGTATTCGGCAACAACCTGTTCTTCCTCTTAACAAAACTGAACGAAGAATTTCAGCAGGCATTAAAAATAGCTGACAAGTATGGTATAAACGTTTCGCTTTCTTTTGGAGTAATGTGCGGTTATTACAAACAACCACTGCGGGAAATTAAAGAAGCTGCCAATGCTGCCCTTTTTGATGATGCAAAAAAGCAATCCGGCAAAAATTTCATTTCCATGAAAGTGCAGAAGCACAGCGGCCAAAGCTTCAGCCTTGGCTTTAAACAGGAAGGGAAATTGTATGAAAAATTTTTAGCCCTGTCCTATACCGCTTCTAAAAATATCAATGATAATTTTCTCAATTCTGTAATGTATAAGCTGGACGATCAAAAAGCAATTCTTGCCTCCATCGGTACTGACAGTGACAGGCTGACAATTTTCTTTAAGGAAAACTTCAATGAGTCTTACAGTAGGTATGAACTATTTTTTGATGCCGTTGCAAACTTAATTGAGGGGGTTTTTACAGAATTTGCCGGCAGCAAACTTGAGCAGAAAATAGAAAAGATATATGGCTCTTTACGATTTGTTCATTTTATAAATGCAAAAGATGTTGCAGAATAAATATTTTATTACACTCAGGCCGCTCACTCCATTCTTTTTTGGTGGTGAGAATACCTTTGGGGAAGGGGAAGAAGCTAATTTCTTTGTTCGTTCAAATTATCTGCCGCAGCAAACTACGTTACTGGGTTTTCTGCGCTATGAATTATTGCAGCAAAATAAACTGCTCGGAACTGACCCGGCTGCAACAAAATGGGCTGAGTTAATTGGCCCCGCCAGTTTTGGCAGGAAGAATGATGAATTTACCGGCAATTTCGGGGCAATTAAAAAATTATCCCCTGTTTTCCTCAGCAATTCAAAGCAGCATTTCATCTGCCAGTCTTTTGATTGGGGAACTGCTGAATCAATAAACAGCGAAGGAGCGATAGAAGAAAGGCTATATCCGCTTGAATTTTCAGTGTCTGCTGAAGGAAATTGCATAACGGCAGAAAAAGAAAATAAAATACCAGTTTTGAAAGCCGGTAATACTGACTTCACCCAGAAAAATGGTATAAAATCACTCTGGGTAAACACAGACGGCAAGGTAAAAAAGCAATGGGACTATGAAAATGAGTTTCCTTCTGGAAAAGGATATGACAATGGTTTTTTTATTGCGGGGCAACAAGTGGGCATACACCGGAAAACAAAAAGAACAAAGGAAGATACAGGGGATTTTTATAAAATAGTAAGCTACCAGCTGGCCGATGATTTTGCTTTTGCATTTTTTGCAACTATTGAACTTCCATCTGACAAAAAATTTGCCTCCCGTATCGTTACTATGGGTGGCGAAAGGTCTGTATTCTCCATGACTGTTACCCCTGCCGAAACAAGTTTTGAAGAGTTATTTACACCTTCCACATACAACGAAGGCAGATCAGACAGCCGTAAGGCCATTGTCCTTACTTCAGAAGCCTATGTAACAGATGATATACTTAGTAAATGCCGTTTTGCCATTACTGAAACGGTTCCTTTCCGCAATATCACCACCACACAGCAGCAAAAAGGGAACTATGCCAGGATTAGTGGTGGCGCAGTACTAAAAACAGAAGAACTGCTTTACCTTTTAAAAAGAGGAAGCATTTTGTATACGGACGATACAAACAGCATCAAACCTTCATTCACTAATCCATCATTTCAAACTATTGGCTACAATCATTTTATTGAATTATAAATAACCAGCAATATGCAAAACTTCATTCCCCATGCCTATAAAATTGAGTGCCTCAGCAACCTACATGCGGGCAGTGGCGACAATAACTATGGCGCAATAGACAAACAAGTGCAGCGGGACAGCATTTCCCAAATACCGGTCATTCATGCATCAGGGCTTAAAGGCGCTTTGCGGGAGTATTTTGAAATAATAGCCCTGCCGGAAGATGATAAAAAAATAGCCGCCATTTTTGGTTCGGCAAAATCGGATGCCGAAAATATGCAACAGGGTGCTTTCCGTTTTATGGAGTCCCGGCTTTTATCCATTCCGGTAAGAGGAGTTGATACTAAACCATTTTACCAAGCCACTTCAGAATTTCTGATTAATGAGTTTAACCGTCTTTCGGCCGGCCTGAATTCAGCGTATACAATAGCCGTTCCAACCGCCGGTGAAATTAAAGCCCAAACAGAGTTTGGTGAGGCCGGGACTACCGGGAACATTCCTGAAATTGGCAATGATATTCTTTTACTTACTGAAGATATGCTCAGTGATGTGCTTGATCATCTTCCTGTTATTGCCCGCAACAGTCTTGATAATGGGCAAAGTGAGAACCTATGGTATGAGGAAGTAGTGCCAAGGGAAAGTGTTTTTTACTTTTTTGTGCTGGTACCTGAAAAACTGGAAAATAACTGCGATTTTGAAAAAGATTTCAATGCACACCTGGATCAGAAATTTGTACAAATAGGCGCCAATGCCACTGTAGGATATGGCTGCTGCAAACTTTCAAAACTTTTTTAGCCATGAACAAAAAAATTGAGAACTATATTGGCCATGCCATGGAGTTATTGAAGAAAGAAAATGTACTTGACAAAGAATTTAAAGGATATATCGCTTCTCTCGGCCCTGCTATGAATATGTCCGGGCTGGTGCCGGCCATTGCATTCTATTCGGAGAAAGACGAAAAAAAGAACAAAGACAGAGTGAAGCGGTGGAAGGTATTGGAATGGATTTGGGAAATATTGAAAAAAGAAACCCGCTATGGCGCTTTACAGCAGAAAGAAAACATGCTGGAACTGGCACTATCACTCGACAAGAACAGCAAAAAAAGACTGGAAAAAGATATTACAGATATATCTATAGCGCTGAAACTCTGTATCAGAACCTTTTCACTAACCGAATAAATAAACCTATATGCCTAATCTCTCCTGGCTATTTTATAAAGGATATTACGATGATTTCCGATACTGGCTGAGTAAAAAAAACGAAAATGAGAAAGCAATCGAAGCTTTTTTTCAAACCAAAAATAAACTGATTTGTGCGGCTGAAATTCCTGAATTTGAAATGATGGAGGAAGAAGGTTGCCACGGCTTTCAACTTACCACCACCTACCCGGGCCTGCTTATTGGCGCTGGATATGCCCATGAAACGGGTAAGATCGGGGAACTGAAATTGGGGTTTCAATTCGATCATACATACGGCATGCCCGTATTATCCGGCAGCAGTGTGAAAGGCGTAATCCGCTCCGCATTCCCACAATTTAAAACTGAAAAAGGGAAACCCTGGATTATTGACCGGAACGATACAGATATGAGCATTAAAAAAGGAAAAGCGAAATACATTGGTAACCAGTTATTAAAATGGGCTGAGGAAGGAGATGAATTATATACAAAAGTACACAGGCTTGAACAGCATATTTTTGAAGGGCTGAATATTGAGCAACCAAAGAACGAAGAAAAATCGGTGTATTATTCCTTATACCAACGGGATATTTTTTACGATGCCTTCCCGGTAAAAGGTATTGGTGAAAACGGAAAAAAAATGCTGGGGACAGATGCCATTACCCCACATGGCACCAACCCTTTAAAAAACCCTACACCCTTGCCTTTTATTAAAATTCTTCCCGGAGTATCCATCAATTTTGTTTTCAAAACCAATGCCCCTGTTTGTTTTAATCTTACATGGGATAATCGCATAAAACTCTATCATGACATTTTAGCTGAATTTGGAGCAGGAGCTAAAACAAATGTAGGATACGGGCAGTTTCAGAAAAGTGTATATAAAACAAAAGATGAAAAGATAAGAGATGACATAGACTACTTGTTTCATCACGGGTTATCATACCCCATTAAAGCATTAAAATTAATAAAAATAAAAAGTCCTAATAATACCTGATGCACCCCCTCACCCTCACCACCCTTCAAACCAACATCCCCGTACAGCATCATGACCTGGAGGCGGTGAAAAAGGCATTGGGCAGTTGGCTGAAGCAAAAAGGGTTTACACAGCATGGCCATATACATAATCATAAAACGGAGGAAGACCCTGCGTACAAAAAACAGGATTACCCGCTTATACAACTGCGCTGCCCGCAAGGTAAGCTGATGCTCTGGGGCATGAATGCAGGATCAGAAATACTGCAAAATATCATGCTGCAGGAAATGCTGCGGGGTTTTCAGTTTCGCGGTACGCAATGCCGTATTATACCGGCACAAACTGGTACGGAAAAAGCAGCCATTGGTTTTTTGTCCGGCAAAGAAATGCACTGGTACTCCCTCAACTATTTTGTAGCGCTGAACCCGCCCAATGCCAAAGCCTGGCAGACATTATCCGCCGCACGAAAGATGGACAGGCTGGAAGAATTGCTGAAAAATAATATCGCTATGTTTTGCAAAGCCGCTGGTTTTGTGCTGGATAAAGAAAAACTAACGGCCCATATAAACTGGGTATGGAAAACCGACTGGGTAAAAATAAAAGAATACCCGGTGATGGGTTTTACGCTGGACTACCATAGCAACCTGCTGCTGCCTACAGGCATAGCACTGGGCAGGCAAACCAAATTGGGCTATGGATGGCAAACGATAAGAACCGGAAGCAATGACGATTTACTTACCCCATTGCCTTAGTTCTTTGACATATTGGAAAAATTACACCGAATAATTTTTTAATAAACCAGGACAAGATGAAAAGAAAAGCTATCGTAAAGCTCGCACAGCAGCTTCAATCGCTTGATAACAGCCAGTCGCTTTTTCATTTGCTGCAAACAAACGAGCAGCAATTCAATTTGCTATGCATCAATCCGCCGTACAATGTATTTCAGGTGCCCAAGCGCAACGGGGAGTTCAGGACCATTGAAGACCCCGGTGATGTATTGCAGAAAATACAGGCTGTTTTAAAAAAACACCTCCAGGCCCTTTACTCCTGCTATCAAACACCCGCCGCCTTCGGTTATATAAGCCGGGCCGATGATGAGCAGGAAGTAAGGGGCATTTACGGAAATGCCATGCAGCACAAAAACAACGATTACCTGGTAAATATTGACCTCGAAGATTTTTTTCATTTTATAAGGTGGCAATTAGTATACGATTCGCTCAGCCGCCCGCCCTTTAAAATCCATGAATCCGTGGCCAGGCAAATATGTAATATCAGCATCTTCGAGGGCAGGCTGCCTATGGGCGCACCTACCAGCCCGGCATTGAGCAATATTGCCGCCTTTACATTAGACCAGGAGATACTCAACTACTGCAGGCAGGAAAACCTGACCTATACCCGCTACGTGGACGATATGAGTTTTTCCGCCATGGCGCTAATCGCCGAAAGGCAGTTTCAGCAGATCAGTTCCATCATTGTAAGTCATGGGTATGAGCTGAATATGAAAAAGTATAAACAATTCGGGCCGGGAGAAACAAAAAAGATCACGGGACTGGAAGTAAAAGATACCATTATAAGAGTACCCGATGATTTTATAAACGAAGTAAAAGCGGAGATAGAAAACCTGAAAGCCTGGGTACTGATGCAGACGAGAATACGCCCTTCAGGATCGCTGGAAGCGCAATTAATAAAGCCACTGCAAAAGATCAGAGGGGCGCTGAACTTTATTGAGTCGGTGCATGGCGCAAACCATGACGCCCTCCTTGCGCTTGAACAAAAACTGGAACAGGCCATGCAGCCGCCAGCGGATTATGAAAGCATGAACTGGCTGGAAATCGGGTATGAAATATTTTAAACTAATGCTATGCAATTGATACTTGACGAATACGGGATCAGCCTTGAAAAAAATGAAAATATGTTTCTCATTACACAGGGCGAACAAAGCCGCAGCATCAGCCCGGTAAAAGTTACTGCCATACATATTTTTAAAACAGCCACCCTGAGCACAGCCGCCCTGCTGATGGCCGCTGAACATGATATACCGGTGCTGGTGTATGACAGTCATTACAAACCCGCCATCAGGCTATGGAAAAGCAATTTTACCAGCACAGGCGCGGTAAGGGTGATTCAACCGGTATTTTGCGAAAGTACGGGGTGTATAGACTGGTGCAGGAAATTGCTTATAAATAAACTTAGCGGGCAACTGCATCATATATCCATTATCAAAAACAGGTGGCCCGGGCAACTGCAAAACTGTGCACCTGCCGAAGAGCAGATAAAAAAAAGTATTGACAAGATAGACTCATTTCAAAACACTTCTGAGATACTGCCATCCATCAGGGGACTGGAAGGCATTGCCACCGCTGCTTACTGGAAATTGCTGCAGGACCTTCTTAATGCTGAAGTGTTCAAAAAAAGGGAACAGCAGCAACCCGGCGACAAGTTTAATCCCTGTATCAACTATCTCTATGGTATTTTATACGGCAAAGTGGAAGGGGCATTGCTTGCTTATGGGCTGGACCCCATGGTGGGTATGATGCATGCGGAAGGGTATAATAAAAAAAGTTTGGTGTACGATTGTATTGAGCCTTTCCGGCACTGGGCGGAAATACTGGTGGTACAGTTGTTCAAAGATAAAACGCTGCAATCGGCCCATTTTGAATACCGTACAGGGCAGCAGGGCCCGGTTCCGTTAAATGCGGATGATACAGAACAGTTGTCAACTGCTGAATTACAAACAGACCCGGACAACCCGCAGCGCCCTGTTGAGGCCGGATACCCGGCCGCCGAAATAAGGCTGGCAAAACAAGGGCGGCGCATACTGGCTGAGCAGTTTATAAAAATGTTGCACGAGAAAACGGTAATGAACAACCGGCGTATCAGCCGCAACGACCAGGTGTATTTTCTTTGCAGCCAGTTGGCGCAGGCCATAAAAAATTTTCAACCCGCTAAAAAAGAAAAGCTATGAAATTGCTGTTAATCTTAAGCTATGATATAGCAGAAGATAAAGGCCGTACCAAGATGGCCAAAAAGCTGGAGCAGTTGGGATTTAACCGGCTTCAGTACAGTGTGTTTGCAGGCCACTGCACCTGGGCCCAATGGACCAACTGGCGGAAGATGCTGACTGCTATTTTTGAAAAGTATAAAACGGAGAGCGACAAATTTTACGTAATACCTCAGGGTGAAAAACTTTTTCGGAAAACGGAAATGAACGGTGTGGAATTTGATATAGATTGGGTAACCGGAAAAACACTGGTGCTTTATTTATGAATGGAGAAAAGCCATTTTACCGCAATATTGCCATTTCCCGGGTTTTCGGGCACAGAAAATTGACGGGTAAGTGCTTGAAACTGATAAATTTCGCTATCTTCCACGGTGAGAGAGTAATTTCAAATCTTCCTTGACTGAGACGTTAATATCATGCTAATCGGGTACGGGTACAACGTGAGAGAGTAATTTCAAATCTTCCTTGACTGAGACTGCCGGGTCGGCAATAGGTGCCGGCAGCAGCAGTTTGTGAGAGAGTAATTTCAAATCTTCCTTGACTGAGACGTAAGACGACCACTCGTTTTGTGTTATTTTGAGTGTGAGAGAGTAATTTCAAATCTTCCTTGACTGAGACGTTTTTTTTTGCCAGGATCGCTACATCATAAGTTGGTGAGAGAGTAATTTCAAATCTTCCTTGACTGAGACTGAAACGATCCAACTCAGCCTTTCCCAGAAACAAGTGAGAGAGTAATTTCAAATCTTCCTTGACTGAGACTTTTTGATTATACCTTTCTTCACACCATATTCAGTGAGAGAGTAATTTCAAATCTTCCTTGACTGAGACGGTTGAATTGAGGATCAAAATATTGGCACTTTGGGTGAGAGAGTAATTTCAAATCTTCCTTGACTGAGACCTGGCCAGTTCCCGATAATTATAAAAATATGCGGGCGGACCGGACAGCACCATCGGCATGGAGCGCAGGAGCAATCAGTATTACCGGGAGTGGAAAGCCGCGACTCCTCTGACATAATTCCGTCAATCCCGGAACAGCGTCTTGCCTTTTACGAGCCAGGAAATCCCGAAAGCCTCGAGCAGTATCGTCTCCAAAATAAACACCCAGGTCTTGGTATCCAAATAATCCTGTCCGTATGCGAAATGCAGTATTCCGGATAGTATCAGACAGGCGATTATCACCAAGCCGCTGACTATATAAATTCCATTCCTTATTTTTTTCTTCCTGGTGGGCTTTTTTTTGCCGTCCGTAAGCGTAAATATAAAGATAGAGTTAACCGCCAGCAAAAAGAAAAAGGTTCCTGCGCAGATTATGTGCAGGGTATTCGAAGTACCGATGTCCAAACGCAAAAACCCGGTATTCTTTACCGCATTATTAAAGCAGGGGAATAGCGCGATACCGAATCCGAAAACTCCGGTAGAAGTAGAGACGATATCATCGATGCGCTCATATCCCCGATACGTAATCAAAAACAGCCCGACGCAGACCAAAATGCCTTCGAACGCGTCCCGAACGTTGGTGTAATAATACGAGCTTATCGACGGACCGAGCTTGAGACCCATAACCAATAATCCGCCAAGAAAGCAAATCAGCGGCAATGCCATGCCCAATACTCCGATGCTTCTATGCAGGTTCTCGAATGACATTACCGGATTCGCGTTCTTTACGCGCAGGGCACTGAAAAAACCATTCATTCCGTACTCCTTGCCGCGGCCGCCGACTCCGTCATGCAAGCTCCATGACGATATGCAGGCGATCACCGCATGTTATTCTTTCCGACCGCTGAACGGCCGTTTTCAAGGGAAGCAGATACTTCCCGTCTTTGGGCATCAGGGAGGTCTTCCATTCCGTCTTTCCTATCGTAACGCTTACGGGTATGCATCCCCAGCCATACGACAACCCTCGGGAACGGCGGCGAAAACATAGGGAGCCGGTCCCCGCCAGGAAAAAGCCTCGCTGTCGACGGCCCAGGCGAACGGTTTTTCTTTTTCATCGAAGCTTATATCCGACAGGTTATGGATAACGTTACCGCAGCCGAGGAATAATATCCCCCGGCTACGAGATCGGCCCAATAAGCCGCCCAACGCGAAATGCTCCGCATTTGTCTTTCGCACATCCAGACTCATTTCGAGCAGGGGAACATCTTGATCCAGGTACATATGCTTTACGACAGCCCAGCCGGCATGGTCGATACCCCGGGCAAGGTCGATTTCGATACCGATATTTTCGGCCTGTATAAATTCCGCGATTTCGCGCGATCCGCGAGGCGAATATGCAAGCTTTTACAGCGCATCGGGAAAGCCGTAAAAATCATATATCTGCCTTGGCCGAGGTTTCCCGTTAGGAAAGTACCCTCCGTTTGCCAATGCGCGGAAATAACGACGATCGCTTGGGGAACGGGAATCGATCTGGCGTAATTCTCCCGAAAACCGGTGTAGGCATTGGCCGAGTTCGCGTTTATCGGGGAACCAAGGCCTATGAAAACGGGATTAATTAAATCCATCGCGTAACTCCTCCTGCGTTCGACAAGCCATAAGCAGGGGCATGCCCCGAGCCTAAGCCAATTCGTATTCCGCGACTATAACGCCCTTTGGCGTGCAAAACGAGTTTACCACGGTATATGCGCCTTGAAGCGAGGAATCCTGGAACAATCGCTTGCCACCGCCCAATACCACAGGATAGATCATTAAGCTTAACGTATCGGCCACGGCGTTTTTCAAGAGGAGCTGAACAAGAGTGCCGCTTCCCCATACATGGATTTCTTTTCCGCTTTCGTTTTTGATCTTCTTTATTTGATCGGTAACATTCCCGGAAAGCACAACGGTATTCTTCCAATCGCCGGCCAGTAAAGTATTAGAAGCGACATACTTCGTCGCGGAATTAGCCTTTGGCCAAATATCGTCATGCAGCGGCCAATATGCAGCCCACGCATCGTAGGTATGCCTTCCCAGCAATAAATTAAAATCGGAACCCATTATTTCTTTTATATATGCGCCTAAAATATCGTCGGCATAGTCGGCAATCCATCCCCCACGGCTGAATCCATTGCTTGTATCCTCGTATTTTCCGCCCGGTCCTTGAATGACGCCGTCAAGCGAGATGTGCTCGATAATCTTTAAGTTACCCATGCGTACCTCCTCACCGGGGTTAGGTCCGGCGCGCTTTTAAGCATCTGCCCGGCCGACCCATTCCATTTCCGTTCCGCTTATGAACTGCAGCCTCAACCCGAGCTGCGCCGCATGGTGCTGCGTATGCCGGATGCAATTTACATATCGCTCCATTTTTGCCATCGTCTTATAATAGTCGCTATCCGAAATCAGGAGTTCTTCAATTGTTTTTTTATCGAGTGCTTCGGTTATTTTTGCCAAACAATGCAGGTAATATTTTTGGATGAACACCCTCTCATATACTTTAGCGGCAATGCGTCCCTCAAGCTCCTCATAATCTCCGAATTCTTCTTTATGCTCTTCGTGAATTCGCTGCGCCTTCAGTTCTTGTTCGCTTTCGCTCATATTAAGGTCGCAATCAAAAAGCGCATGAAAGGTGACTTGGGAAAATGGATAGTCGTTATGCCGTTCATGCCATTCTTTCTGGGGGCATCGATCGATGCAATCCTTCAGCATCAGCAGGCTGGCGGTCAATTGGCTTTTCAATCCCCGAGCAAGCGCGTTCTCATCCATAATTGCCTCCTAATACGAGTGCTTTCGATGCAGCACGAAGTCAACTTTGAACTTTGGGTAAAGACATTACGTTTTGGCATTCCGCAATTTATACTCAACCCCAAGCTTTATCTCTATTTTTTCTATCTCTTTTTTTATTAATTTTGCCTTTTCCTTAATATCCATTTCCTGCGGAAGCTTTTCCGCCAGCTCCACTACCAGCTCCAAATCTTCGATGGGCATATCATTGGATATAAGACAATAGATGCCCTTTGATTTCCCGTCGTTGAAGCGCGACAACAGCGTCTGCAAGATCCAAAATCTCCTTGCCAGGGTCTTTTTGAATTGCGCCAAATCGGCTTTCGCTTCTTTAAAGTTTTCCTTGACACTTCTATAGGAGATGAATGAATCGCAGGCGCTCTCCGTTTCGTATTTTGCGCAGGGGTACTGGCCGCACAGAAAGCAATACTCGACGCCGTCATGTTTCCTGTTGCATGTCGCCACAGCACAGGTAGGATGCTGCTCGGCGAAATCAACTCCGCCGCAACCTGGACACTTTGACTTTCCTTCCGTATTAAATCTTGGACAAAGGCAGCAGTTCAAGCCGCACAAGGAAAAATGCGGGGCTTTCCTGATAAACGGTTCCATTATTTTCCTCCGTTTCTGTTCAGCATGCTGATTATAACTTTTTTAACCGTATCCATTTCTGCAGGCTTGCTCACGGCGATAAACAGGGTGATAGAAGCCAGGGCATCGTTACCGATCAAAGAGGTACCTGACGAATTGTACAGCAGCCCGTTTTGTTCAAGAAAATAGAGAAAACACACAGCAGCGATTCGCTTATTGCCATCGACAAACGAGTGATTCTTGACTATCAGGTACAGAAGCACCGCAGCTTTTTCTTCAAGCGTAGGATACAATTCTTTTCCGTTGAACGATTGATAAATCTGATGTATGGAACTGTCGAAACTGGTATCTTTAGGTTTACCGAACACATCGGACGAAAACTCGTTCCGCATGGCATCAATCAAGGCAAAATACTGCTCTTTGCCGACACGCACGACTGGGTGGCTGGTTTTGCCTTTTGCATCAAGGGTTTCATGATCGTAGTCATCGAGCAACAAAAGCCCGGAAGAAAACCTTTCAAGCAAGTCGGTAAGATTGTTTGCATCCTCCAAGGCCTTTGCCTGATGTTCGATAGCACGATGCAAGATGGAAAAACCTTCTTTTAAGTGCTTTAGCTGGAGATTACGTTCTTCCAGCCGTCTCTGGTTTATGGCATAACCATCGACCAAATACTCCCGCAATCGTTTTGTGGCCCATTGGCGAAACTGGGTACCGCGCTTTGATTTAACCCTATACCCGACTGATATGATGACATCGAGATTATAGTAATCTACGGTTCTTTTTACGGTTCTTTCGCCTTCAGTTTGAACTATCAAGGATTCCTTGACAGTTGAATTTCGATCTAATTCCTCTTCTTTAAAGCAATTATTTATATGCAAGCTTATATTTTGTTTCGTCTGCTCAAAAAGCGATGCCATTTGCTGCTGCGAAAGCCATACGGAGTCTTCTTCAAACCGTACTTCAAGCTGTATTTCTTTGTCTGAGGATTTGTAAATTGCGATACTATTTTTCATGTACTTTCCTCCTGGCTCACTAAGTTCTTTCCATATCCTAGCGAACAAGACCATAAACTATGCCAAGGAGGCATACCCCAAGTCCAGAAATTTTCAAATACCAGAGCATTTTTTCGGCGGCATTGGAGTTAGGGCGTGTAAGGTTTTGGACTGGAATAGCAGCAGAGTTCGTTACAGATAGATGATCACTACTCATATAAAATCTCCCAGACAAAACTAATATTTTTTTGCCTCCGTGGTCAGGCTGCACTTGATGTTAGATGTAAAACCTCCAAATATATTAATCCCCAACTTCCGTCCTTCTCAAAAAACCTCAAATAGCCTTCAGATTTATGCAAAATAATCATTTCTTTGAATTGATCCAGATCATATTTGCCATTATTTTTTATTAGCAACAAAACAATAGGGAAAGAAGGATATTCATAACCAGTATTCGATGAAAGCATGGTTATTCTTAAGGTAGAATTCCTCAGCTGAAAATCCAAAATAATAAGCGCCATTTTATTATTTTTAAAAGAACCGACACACTGATTTCTGCACAAATCAAACGCATCTTTTGCTTCATAGTATTCATTCGTGTTTGCATACCAAGCAATTTCCTCAGCTCGATTAAATTCACTTGGGTTAATGCATCTAATAGCCGTTTTCCTCTTCTGTTCGAAAGGTCTATCTAACATTTGCTTACGTTGTGATCCATACATTGGCGTGGTTTGCGCGCCAAGAGCGAAGCGACTGCGCAAACCGTGACAATAGGCGAATCAACTTGATGCAACCGTCAGGTTCTTGAATTTTCTAATGTCACTTGCAAGAAAGATGCAAGTAATGATCCAAGGTATCAACGATGCCAATGAAACGATCATTCCAACTATTCCGACAGTAGCAGGAATCAACATCAAGAATCCTGAAATCAATCCTGTGACTGTGGTTCGCTTGGAGAAGATGTCGATATCTTTAAATGAGTTGAACAGTAGAATGAGCGACAATCCATTCAAGACATAATAAATGAAGTAAGCTGTGCCTTTGTAAACGCTAAGCAACAACTCGCCAGCTGCAATGAACGAAATTTGCTGGGTCTCTGTAGTTGCCTCAAAATATCTATTGGCAATGTTAAACATCTCAATCGTCCTATTGGATGAGAAGTATATGGTTATACTGATAAATGAAAGGATTAATGCAAAAATTGTTTGGTTCGTAATTTTATCTTTAAGAATAATTAATAGAGAAATATAGAAAAAAACCATGAGAATATTACTAAATATATAAACAACATCAAACCCGATAAAACCGACTATTGGAGAGTCCCTAAAAAGAGTAAACCAGCCGACGATTGTACCAGGATGGGGGAAAAGAGCGAACAGAACCATCTGAATCGGTATTAGGGCAATCAGAAAATAGATGATAAAAGTGAGGAAATTGCAGTAATTAATGATGGTTGGCTTATCTTTCATTCTTTACTCCTTGTTGCTCAGATCATGGCTTATGACTGAGCCTCATCTAAATATGGAATTATCACTGAAACACAGAAAATTGTAAACAGTGTCTTTTATGTTTCTTCAAATTGTACCAAGATATCACGTTCCGACAGCGATTTTTTGTCCATGCCCAATACTAGCACCGTACGGAAAATTGCGCCACAAAATCAGGGATGTTCCCCGTAAAGCAAAAACCGACCGATGACCAAGAGGGAGGGTCATCGGCCAGATCGACGTGTCGTTTTTTTTTGCTGTGCGTTACTTCTGGGCTTTTGCATCGCGGATCAGAGGCTCTATCCAGGTACGGTCCACTGCATCCATAACCTTGGTGCCGATATCCGCTGGAACAGCCTCACCCGGGTGACTATTCATGAACTCCGACCTGGCTACGTTTCGCATCAGCATTTTCAAGATAGGGGAGTACTTGGAATAGTCTATCCGGCCGCCGGCGGGATACAAAATATGTCCGGGCAGGCGAGCGGGCACGCTGGCCGCAAGGTATCGCTCCAGCGCGACGCGCTCGTCCGCAGGGGTTCCTGACGTGGTGTAAAAAAAGACTTTCTTCTTGGCGAGTATGGGCCACCAGCGCTTCAGTTTCCCGGAGGCGGTAAGCTTGCCCATATGCACGCTGCTTCCTATAACCAGGTAATCCGCGGATTCAAGCTCCCGCACGCTCACCTTGCCTGCTTTACGAACGGGCAACCCCAGGCTTTCCCCTATCCACGCGGCGTATTGCTCGGTGGATCCATACTTTCCATTGTAAACGACGAGACCCTTCATGTTCTTTCCTTTCAGGCTCTGTCCCATTCCCTGTGGGGCGACGGGAGTCAGACCAAATCAACGATGGTAGGAATATAAGCATTGATGGCCGCACAGACAAGGAAAACAATCATCTGCGCCCCACCCAGAGCAGGTGCTCGCCGCAGGCCCTGCAGTTGGGGTCGTCGGCGAAGCGCATGCCCAGGTCGACGCAGGCGTCGAAGGGTGTTTTTTCCAGTAGCTTCAAGCTGTTCTCGAATAGACCAGGATGCTCTCGGCAATCAAAATCCTGAGGTACCGCTTGGAATTATCTATGCTGCCTGCTCGCTATCGCCAGTTCCGGATACGGTCGAAAGTCCACGGGTCCGATCCCGGGCGTCTTGAGGTATTTCTCGAAAAACGATGATACAAGCATATCGTTTATCAAGCCGGCACGCCTGCCGTTTATGGGTCCCAGCATCGAAAAATTCTTCAGGATGCCGATATACGTCATATCGGAAAAATTGTGATGGCCGGAACCTGCCAGGGTCGCCGAATAGCATTCGGATTCCGACTCGAGATAATACGCATCGTTGATTCCGGATTGATTGCAGAGGACGGCGCCAATTTTGAGATCCGTGCTATACACGAACATGAACGGAATTCGCAGGGCTATGGACTTAGGATCTTCATAGATTAAACACGGACCGTCCAGATTTATTCCGGCCTTCACTTTCGAGGGAATCCTGAGCGCTACCTCCGCGGCGACCGACCCGCCGAATGAATGGCCATAAACGCCTATATTGGAAAGATCGAACTTTTCGAATAATATTCCTGGGGTCCTATCGATTCCTTCGATTGAATCCACTACAAAAACGGTATCGTCCACCCATGTATCAAAATCGCCCTGCAAATCCGCATACATCGGTCCATGGCTCAGCTCAAAAAGAACGGCTTGCTTTTCCGCAGCCAAAGGCTCCCGCCTTATTTTTTCCAGATGGTATTTATAGGTCAATCCCGTCTTGTTGATATCTTTCTGCAACTCTTTCATGTTTGCCCAATAGGAGTTCTCGGATCTTTCGAGCGCAGTGCCATCCGCGAATTCCGTAAGTATCGTAGTATGGGGATGACTGATGCTGAAGACGATGAAGCCCTTCCTCG
>JANOEQ010000079.1:0-51929 GCA_031441485.1 Chitinophagaceae bacterium | reverse complement strand
TGGATTATGGATGTTTTTGGGAGCGAAACCAGGCGAATTTTGCAGCCATAGTCTAAACGCCTAATGCGAAAAATTCAACGCAGTTGCAGCCCCAAAAATGCCATAAGACATATCAAACAATTAATTCAAACAGCTTCTAAGGCAAAACTTATATTACTTTGCAGGAATGAAAGGGTATTGTTGCATCTTTTTATTCCTGCTTTTTTTATTGCATTCCTGCAAGCAAAAAAAGCAGGATATACCGGCCGGCATTTCTCCTGCCATGTTGGCTGCCGATTATAAATTGATTGACAATGTAACCCCGCTGATAAAAAGCGGAGATGTGATTTTTCGTAATGGAAATGATGAGGTAAGCCGTGCAGCCAGGAGCATGAACCGTAAAGACACTTCTTTCTCCCATTGCGGGCTGGTATTTGTTGAACATGATTCTATATTTGTATATCATGCCATCGGCGGCATTTACAACCCCGATCAGCGCCTCCGCAGAGACCCGCTGGACAGTTTTTGCAATCCCGCAGAAAATAATGCATTTGGTATTTACCGGTATAACCTTAAAAAAGACCAGGCCGATAAATTAAGGGCCTTAGTAACAACCCATTACCAGGCTGGTTTAATGTTTGATCTTTTTTTCAACTTCCAGAGCGATAATGTGATGTACTGCTCAGAATTTGTGTTTAAATCGCTGAATAAATCAGTGGATGGGGCGCTTACCAAATATGTGCGGCTGGACACTATCCCTTATGGAGTAACCACCGATGACATCTTTTTAAACGAAAACTGCCATTTAATTAAAAGACAGTCTTTCAAATGATAAAAATTTTAGGCTAAACACTACATTTGTGTATCTTAAATCAAAACCACAACAATGAAAAAAATTGTAAGCACATTATTTGCAGCCACCGCGGTACTGGTTCTCGCTGTTGGCTGTAAGGGAAAAGACACGGTTGCTAATGATCCAAAAGCGGTGCTGGCGGCATTCTTCGAAAAAATGTCGAAAAAAGACATGGAAGGCGCTGCAAAACTGGCTACCAAAGGAAGCCAGGGTACTATGGAAATGATGAAAAAAGCTATGACAATGGCAGAAGATATGAAAGACAAAATGGGTGGGTTGAAAGACTCTGCCAAAGAAAAAGACCCTTCTGAAGATTTTAAGAAAATGAAGATAGGTGAAGCCAAAATTGATGGCGATAATGCCACTGTAACTGTTACCAATACAGACAAAGATGACAAGATGGTTGAATTCCCATTAAAGAAAGAAGATGGCGCCTGGAAAGTGGATTTCAGTATGGGTACATTGATGAAAATGGGTATGGACCAGGTAGGCAAGAAAGGTGGATTTGGTGACATTGATATGCCGGATACTGCAGGTGCAAGTGAAAAAATGGAAAATTTATTCAATACCGATTCACTTCAAAAAGGCATGGAACAATTAGACAGTGCCATGAAAAACCTGGATCCTGAAAAAATGAAGAAACTGAAGGATGCTATGAATGAACTGAAAAAATTAAAAGATCAATAAGATAATTTACTGCCTAAAGAAAAGCACTTCTCAAAGAGGTGCTTTTTTCATGTACGCTTGCGGTATACCCATTCAAACCTGATAGTGGCAGCAGTGGCAATTTTCTGTATAAAAAACATCTCTGTGTTTCAGTGCCTCAGTGGCAATTTGTATTCGCTGCGCCCCTGCACCTCTGAGGTTATGGTTTGCCTTTTGCAAACAGCAATACAAGTTAACCGCAGAGATGGGGAGACGCTGAGTTCATTGAGTTGTATTTATCTTCCTCTCAACTGTTATATTGTATTCTCTGTGTTTCAGTGGCAGTTTCCTGTATGAAAAACAAATACATCTCCCTGTTTCTGTACCTCCGGCCAATTTTTGTATTTTGCAGTATGAAAAACAAATATGCAGTTATTATCCTTTCCCTTTTAGCTATCATCGGCGCCTGTAAAAGCAAAGACAAACCAACCGGTAAATCAGAAAACTATGTAGATGCTGCCCGCAACTTTGTAAGGGCCGCATTGGATGGCAAATTTACAGAGGCCGACAGCTTTATGCTGCAGGATTCATCTAATCTGAATTACCTTGATGTGGCTGATCGCAGTTACCAGCGAATGAATCAAACGGTAAAAGATGGTTATCGTGCTTCCACCATACGTTTTCATCAGCCTATCAGGCAGGTCAATGATTCTTCCTATATCATTATTTTTTCCAACTCGTTTAAGAATGACCCCGACACGCTGAAAGTACTGCGGATGAACAACACCTGGCTGGTAGACCTGAAATATCTTTACCAGCATGATGCTGATACCAGCAGCACTTCCATTAAATCAACGGACAACCTGAAATGATAAATAATATCCTGCTGGTGGGATTAGGCGGTGGCATAGGAAGCATAGCCAGGTACCTTTGCCAGCGATGGGTGGCCGCCACTTTAGCACATCCATTTCCCTGGGGTACGCTTGCAGTAAATGTGACTGGCTGTTTTTTAATCGGTATTTTCTTTAGCTTCCATTTGAAAACAGCTGAAGCGACTGAAAGCTGGAAACTTTTCCTGATGACCGGCCTCTGCGGAGGCTTCACCACTTTTTCTGCCTTTACGCTGGAAGGGATTGGATTATTAAAGGAACAGAAACTGGCTTTATTCTTTACGTATGTGGCAGCCAGTGTGATACTGGGATTGCTGGCCACTTTTTTGGGGATGAGGATGATGAAATAATAACAAGACAACCCTGTAATTTTTTACTAATCAGATAAACATACAGACTCAACTATGTTAACAGTAAAACATCCCTGGCATGGGGCCCATTTTGGAGATAATGCCCCCTCCACTGTAAATGCACTGATAGAAATACCCCAGGGTTCCCGCTCTAAATATGAAGTGGATAAAACAACAGGGCTGCTGCGCCTGGACCGGGTAATTTATTCCTCGTTTCAATACCCCATTAATTATGGTTTTATCCCGCAAACGCTGGGGCTGGATGGCGACCCGCTGGATATACTGGTACTTTGCTCGCAGCCGGTACAATCGCTATGCCTGGTGGAAGCCAATGTAATCGGCAATATGCAGATGATTGACAATGGACAGGTGGATGATAAGATCATTGCGGTGGCTGCAAAAGATCCTTCGGTAAATCATATTAGCAGGACGGAAGATCTCCCCCATCATTTCTTACTTGAATTGAAAAATTTCTTTGAACAATACAAAGTACTGGAGAATAAAAAAGTGGAGATTGACAATTTCCAGGACCAGTTAATTGCTTACCGAATCATCAAAGAGTCAATCCTTTTATATAAAGACAGTTACAACAATAAACAGTGAACAATCCTCAAAAAAATACAATGGCCACACAATTAATAATTACCGCCCTGCTGATTGGACTGGCAGCAGGTATACTTAGCGGACTGGTGGGAGTTGGCGGGGGTATTATCATGGTGCCCGCATTGGTTTTCTTTATGCACTATACCCAGCACCAGGCACAGGGTACTTCACTGGCTGTGCTTACATTGCCGGTGGTTATCCTGGCCTCCCTTTATTATTATCATCAATGCCAGAAGGCAGGTGCACCTATTGATCTACGCATTGTCGGATTGCTTGCTGCAGGATTTTTGGCAGGTGGTTTAATTGGCAGTAAAATGGCAATCGCTATTGACCAGCAAATGCTGAAGAAAATATTTGCGGTGATCCTTTTCTATAGCGCCTTTAAAATGCTGGGATGGGATGCGCAGATACTGAAATGGGTGAAAGGGGTATTTGCTTAACGCAGAAAAAAAGATATCCGGGTCGTGCCGGAGCAGCATTCAGTCGTGCCGGACAGTCTTAAGAAATTGACAACCAGCTTATTGAATTACCGGACCGTACCTGGGTCGGGCTGGCCCGCCTAAATTCCTTACTTATAGCGTTTCAATCCTATTTTGAAACCTGCCCCACCTGCAGCGGCCATCCATCCATCTGATGTTTTGGCAAAATAATATACTGACTGAAACGCAACCGGTACTTTCAGCACACGGAAGCCCACTCCGAGTGTAACGGAGGGAGCTATACTGTTGAAATCCCAATTACCGTCTGTGATTCCTTTTCCCAGCTCATATACATTTGTTGTTGCATTATACGTATATGATTGCTCCGTACCCCTGTCTTTGGCAAACATATAACCGAGTCCCACACCGGCTATAAAACCATTCCCCTCTTTTTTACCAGTGTTATAGGTAAGTTTTACAGAGGGGGTAACCGATCTGAACTTTCCTTTTGAATACAAATCATCGCAATAACATTCATAGCCCGTATTCCAATAATACACATCACCTGAAAGAGTAAGACGTTCCCTGATATTTTTTTGTACTCCTGCAGTAAATGAAAACGGGTTGTCCACACAGCCACCGGCCAGCACCGTAATATATGGAGTAAGCGGTTGTTTGACAGTGACGGTTTTATCCTGTGCAGCAAGCGACAAAAAGAAAGTTAATGTAAGAGAGAGCAGTAGTATTTTTTTCATAACATAAATTTTATGGGGTATTTTTTACTAAAAAAATCATCACCAAATCCTGCGTACCGCTTTTAATGACAATATCCTTTTCCCTGTTGCTGCATCCATCACCCCTTTCTTATCAATCTTGTCAATCTTTACCCTGCCTGATGCATGAATGATCCTTCCGCCATCCAGTACAATACCTGTATGAACAATATCTTCTCTATTATTAAAAAAAACCAGGTCGCCCGGCTGCACTTCACTAAATTTCTTTACTGGTTTTCCTTCTTGTGCCTGCTGCCAGGCATCACGGGGCAGGTCAAATCCCAATTGTTTAAAAATCACCTGTACAAAACCGCTGCAGTCAACCCCCAGCGGAGTGCGGCCACCCCAGAGATAGGGAGCGTTTACCCATGGTATAACAAGGCCCTCCAATAATGCATTATCCGGTTGCTGTGCAGTTCTTTTGCAATAATTTCCTGTATACTGAAATATCTGTTCCCCCAGTTTGCCGCTTCCACCCAACCGGTCGCCATCCGCTTCTTTAAAAAAGGGAAGTGATGATCCTGCCGGTATGTGCATTTTTTTTTCTTCAACAGTAATTTCATGCAGTAAGTCAGTCGTGGCATACTCACACACGGCAACAGCCGTGGCCTTATCAATTGACTGAAGCAGGGTACCCGTCATCCATCCTTCATATCGGTCATTCAGGCTTTGTACCTTTACCCATAACCCGTCTTTCATTTTCAGCACTTTTACTGTTTCGCCAAAGAGCAACTGGCTTACCATTTCTTTCCGGTGAAAAGGTTTTCTACGTACCGGTGCTGCTGGTACTGCGATTATTGCATATTCCATTTACTGAAGTTTGGCGTAAGATAGGATGCTGGCAAATCAAAATTTATTGAATTTGGGAAATCCTGCATCTAAATAGTAAAATAAGTTTTTCCAAAAATAAGGAGCATGCAAGTAAATTTGAGGTAGTGTTTCAGTTTGAAAAAAAATGAACCACAGTATGTCATAGAACAGATAGAAATACACAGATATGCTTTTCTATGTGGTTCAAGAGTATTTTAGAGGCAACCAATTTTCAAACTGAGACACTACCAAATTTGAACACGAACTGCATGTAAATGATATTCTCATTATTTTGTAGTTTTTGTTTCTTTGTGGGATTAAAAAAAAACCTATTTTCCGCTTGTGAAGGGTGATAAATATAAAGATATAACCGACCAGAAGCTGCTGGAACAGTTTTATGCCGACCATAATAATGAATGGTTGGGCATTTTGCTGCAACGGTACACCCTTCTTTTACTTGGAGTAAGCATGAAATACCTGAAGAATGAAGAGGAGGCCAAGGACAGCGTGCAACAGATATTTTTGAAAGTGATACAGGAACTGCAGAAATACAAAGTGGAATATTTCAAATCCTGGCTATACATGGTGGCCAAAAACCACTGCCTCATGAAATTGCGGGATAAACAGACCAAAGGCACTACAGAAATAACGGACAGGCTTGCCGCCACCCCAGATGAGGAAACAGACCGGCAGGCATTGCTGCTGAATGATCAAACCCTGACGCTGATGGAAGTTTCTCTAAACGAGCTGAGTCCGGAGCAACAGCAATGTGTAACTTTGTTTTACCTGCAAAAGAAAAGCTACCAGGAAGTGAGTGACGAAACAGGTTTCAGTATGCTGCAGGTAAAAAGCTATATCCAAAACGGTAAAAGAAATTTAAAGCTACTGATTGAGAAGAAGATGGGGGA
The DNA here is from genome assembly GCA_031441485.1 of Chitinophagaceae bacterium. Lineage (GTDB taxonomy): Bacteria > Bacteroidota > Bacteroidia > Chitinophagales > Chitinophagaceae > JJ008. Next base: position 45,699 of record JANOEQ010000079.1, on the reverse strand, counting down.
GGGAATGTGAGAATGTGGAGATGTGGGAATGTGAGAATTAGGTTTACTTTTTAACTTAACTGGTCAACTATACAAGATGACGTAGTGCGATGTCAGAAAACTTTAAAGACATATTATCCAATCTCTCCACTGAGGTAGACCAGGAAACACTCTTGTTATACCTGCAGGGTAAACTATCTGAAGACAGGAAGCACGAAGTGGAAAAGCAACTCCTGCAAAATGAGTTTGATGATGAGGCAGTTGAAGGGCTACAGCGTTTTAAGGATAAGGAGCAACTGCAGTACATGGTGGAAATGCTGAACCGTGACCTGAAAAAGAAAACAGAAAAGAAAAAGAAACGGCGGGAAAAAATGAATATCAAAGACCAGCCCTGGCTTTATATTTCCATTCTTATAATAATGCTGTTAATAGTATTGAGCTACTTAGTCATTCAACGTATGTTAAAAGACTGATCAGTATTTCATTTTCCCTTCCCAGTTTTTCCAATCCAAAAACACTGCTTGTGCCTGCAGATGCGGTAAATGTATAAAAGGAATTTTCCGGTCGGCCATCTTGGCACTGATTTCATTATAAATAAGGTCATCATCAAATTCTATAGCTGCAGCTTCTTCCCTGGTATTGGCATAGTATACTTTTTTGGGGCGGGCCCAGTAGATTGCACCAAGGCACATGGGGCATGGCTCACAACTTGTGTAAATTTCACATTCCGAAAGCTGGTAGGTTCCCAATTTTGTACAGGCATTTCGTATGGCCACCACCTCCGCATGTGCCGTGGGATCGTTTGAGGAGGTAACCTGGTTACAGCCTTCCCCCACTATTTCATCACCCATTACCACCACACACCCAAAAGGGCCACCCTGGCCACCCTTCATCCCCTGGCGGGACAATTCAATGGCCCTTTCTAAAAATTTAAGCTCCCTTTCTTTACTCATGGTTGATTTTTAAGAGGTTGATTGTGCTAATTATTCTGCAAAGCTGTGGATTACTCCCCTGTTTCCCACACATTATGCACCATTATTTTTCCAATATGAAGTTAATATTAATTTTAGGTTAACCGCTTGTTACTGGAAATATTGGTCGTATATTTTTACTAAATATACACACCATAAACCTGTTTATTATGAGATGGGAATCAATGATTGCCGCCAATAACAATGAAATTTATCAGTTGTACAAGGACGATAAAAAACTGCTGACCCTTACATTCAATCCTTTTTCTAACTCCGCAAGGGTGGAGTGTGACAGCGAAAAAAGAATATTCCTGATTCGCAAAGAAGGTTTTCGCCGGAATAAAACTGTACTGAGAACAGAGTATGGATTTAAAATAGGTGAGCTTGGTGCAGAGAATAAAGAAAATTTTATTACCGTAAACGATGAACGTTTTTATTACACTATTGACAATAACCCCTTGCCCGAACTGGTACTGTACAAAGAAACAAAAGATAAACCATTTGTTGTTTGCAGCCTGAGTGCTGAACAGGGTAATACAAAGGTTAAATTTTCAAAAGACACTTCATTTAGCAATGCCCCGCATCCTGGTCTTTTAATGGCATTGTGCTGGTATATGTTCCTGCCAGTAGCCAAAGAGAAAGAGGTCAACCCGCTGGCTATTGGCCTGAAAGGTTAAGAAATTAGTTACAATTCCTTCCAAATTTGCCGGGCAAATACTGCCAGTGAAGGATCACGGGCAGCCATTAATAAGATGACACAGTTATCCGTCAGGTGAGGGCGGGCCATTGCGAGGAAATCCTTTCTATCCGAAGCAAAGAATGCCTGTTTGCCCATTGCTTTCAGGTCATTGATCAGGTCACCGGCAGAAATATCTTTTACAGCTGTTCCCCCTGCATAGTATATCTCACTCATCCATATTTCATCTTCGGGCCGCAGCACATTTCCTATTTCTTTTACAAAGTCATCCCGCAAAAACTTTGTGGGTTTATACCCATGCGGCTGAAACCAGGCAATCACTTTCGGGGCTACCGGCTGACAGGCCGCAATGGCCGCTGCGCATTTTACGGGGTTATGCCCGTAATCATCAATGAGCCAAACGCCATGCTTATTGCCGAGTACCTGGTGCCGGCGGTAAATACCTTCATAGCTTTTTAAAGCAGCCGCAGCAATAGCTATGTCAACACCCACCTGGTTGGCCACCGCTGCTGCAGCCAGTGCATTCTCCATATTATGCCTGCCCAGCACCTGCATGCTGAAATCAATTCCATTGATGGAAAAAGAAATCTCTAATCCCTTTTGATGAAAACCGGAAGCGCTATAACCCGCAGGGAAAGCCGCATCGGTTGAAAAATCAAGGGAGATATCCTGCGATAATTGCTTGGACAAAGGATGTGTTTGATTGACCACAAAACGCCGGCTGTTATTTTTAAACGTGGCAAACAAGCCCATCAGTTCGTCAATTTCCTGATGGTCCTTATCTACATTTAATAATAATCCTATCTCCGGTTTGTACTGGATAATAGAGCCATCACTTTCGTCTGCTTCTATCACCAGCCAGTCACCTGCTCCCACTTTGGCATTGCCAATCTTACCATCTTTAATAATACTGATGAGGCCTGCTCCGCTGATAATACTGGGCTGCATGCCGGCATACTCCAGTATATCAAACAGCATGGCGCTGGTGGTGCTTTTACCGCTGGTACCCCCCACTGCTATGGTTTTCTTGCCTGTAGCTATAACAGAAAGGAGTTCCGACCGCCTGATGATGGGAATATTTAGCTGCCTGGCCCTTTGCACTTCCACTATCGTGTCTTCAATGGCAGTGGACACCACTATTAAATCCGTATCCGGCGTAATGCCTTCGCCATTTTGTACAAAACAGGCAATACCTTCGGTTTCTAATTTTTCCTTTGTTTCATTGTATTCACCGGGAACAAAAAGACGGTCGCTCCCGGAAACCTTTTTACCTATACCTTTCAAATACTGGGCAATAGCACTCATACCCACACCGGCCACCCCGATAAAGAAGGGTTTTTTAAAGTCATGAATAGATGTAATCATTGTGCAAATAAAAGAAATAATTGGCGAGAAGGATTTTCAATTCCACAAACGTCGAAGGCTGCTGATTAGTATTGCCGTTTAAAACTGTGTACCTAAACCCGACAAAGCATGTTAGTCTTTTTAAATAACAGCAGGTCTGAAACCTCAGCCAAAGCCCCGGCAATGACCAAACCCAAATTATTCATTCCATTATTATTTCTGTAATCGTTGTTTTGCTGGCCTGTAAAAAAGATACATAAACCGCCCCGGGTCCAACAACTCCGGCCGATCCGGCAGTTGCGGTATTAAACCTCCCTTCCACTCCATTTTACTATGCCAATCCGGCCATGCCGGGTTACCTTACTGCTCCCCCTGTCCAGAGCCAGGTAAATACGCCTGCCAACAACCCGGTTACTGGTAATGGCGCTACATTGGGAAGGGTTTTGTTTTATGATAAAAAACTGTCTGCCGGCAATGCTGGTGTTACCGGAAATTGCACGAGCACCCTACTGACTATCAACATTCCTTCTTTGACAGACCCAAAGGCGGGCAATATTTACTATTTTTGAGAAATGAGTTTGGACAAAAAAGATTTACAGCCTTTAGGTGAAGTTTTCGGCTTTCCCATTGACAATGAAAGCGATAGGGCAAAACGCTATCGGGACAACAAACTATGTCCATATAATAACATCGTTTCAAACTGTACAAAAAACAGTATTGAGTTCCCATTAGGTGTTTGCAGCCTAAATCATAAAGACAAACAGGTAATCATTTGCCCAATAAGGTTTAGAGAAGATTGGACTATCATTACTGATGCAGCGAATTTTATTTTTGACAGCAAGGCAACATGGACACATGTTGGGGAAGTAAGACTTAAAGATAAGCATGGTAAATCCGCAGGCAATATTGACTACGTTTTAGTTTCATATGACGACAAAGGCCGTGTTTTGGATTTTGGTTCATTGGAAGTTCAGGCTGTTTACATTTCAGGGAATTTGACAGGACCATTCACAGCATATTTAGAAAATCCAACACTTGACTTTAGCTGGACACAGGCATTCAAATATCCAAAACCTGATTATCTTTCATCATCACGAAAAAGGCTTATTCCGCAAATAATTGCGAAAGGTTCAATCTTGAAGCAATGGAACAAAAAGCAAGTTGTTGCATTACAGACAAGTTTTTATAACACATTGCCTACCCTTCCCGAGTGTAACAAAGCTGAATCTGATTTTGCATTTTTTCTTTATGACCTTGTACCTGATAATAAAACGAAAGCCTTATCTCTCAAACTTCAAAGAGTTGTCTATACAAAATTTGCAAGTGCTTTAGAACAGATAGCCAAATTTGAGGCAGGTTCTATTAGCCAATTTACAGAAATGCTACAGAAGAAACTTGATGCTAAAAGAGCAGGAGCTTCCGATATTGATAACCTTGAAAACATAGTTGTAGAATGAAAACTCAAATAACTATGTTCGACATTGGCGAACAAAACAGCAAGCAATCTATAATCAATGTTGCTTCAGTTCCGCAACGCAGTCCATTTCGTTATCCAGGAGGCAAGACCTGGTTAATTCCGACAGTTAGGCAATGGTTAAAACAGGAAGGTAAAATTGCGAAGGAATTAATAGAACCATTTGCAGGTGGTGCTATTGTTAGTTTGACAGCGGCATTTGAAAAAATGGCTGAACACATTACAATGGTTGAAATGGACGAAGAAATTGCTGCAGTTTGGGAAGTTATTTTAAATGATAATACTAAATGGCTTGCAGACAAAATTTATTCTTACGACTTAACACATGCAAACGTAAAAGCAGAATTAGAAAACCCAAACAAAAAGCTACAGGATATTGCATTTTGTACAATATTAAAGAATAGGGTTTTTCATGGAGGCATTCTTGCTAAAGGTTCTGGAATGATTAAAAACGGTGAGAATGGAAAAGGGATTACTTCCCGTTGGTATCCAAAAACATTGCGTGACAGAATACTTGCAATCAACTACGTTAAAGACAAGATAACCTTTATTTCAGGGGATGCTTTTGAAATATTGGAGCAAAATCTAAATAACCAAAGTGCTTACTTTTTTATTGACCCACCATACACAATTGCCGGCAAACGTCTTTACACATATTTTGACATTGACCATGAAAGATTATTTGAAATCACGGCTCAACTAAAAGGAAAGTTCATGTTGACATATGATGACACACCAGAAATACGACAACATGCAAACAAATACAATTTGCAGTTTAGGACTATGCCTATGAAGACAACGCTTCATTTTGAAAAGAATGAAATCATTATTTCAGACAACTTCTCATGGTGGACAGATAGCAACATCCGGTAACATTGGGTTTGCTTCTATGCTGGCAGACGAATAAATCCTCATCTTTTTGTTCGCTATCAGCAGCGGTTCGATCAGACGTAATTCTATTGAGTTTTTGTAGTTATCTTCATCATTAGTAATTCTATTGGGCTTCAGTTCCGGGCTGGAGTGTGTCACGAAGAAACAAATGAGTAATCAAATGTTTTGCAATTGTATAAATGATGGCAGACGGCCTGCCGTACACGTTTTACAGCAAGAGTGTACAAACCGCCTAAAGGTGCTTTGTTCAAAAGGCAAGGTATTGAGCGTTTAGGTTAAAAGGTGCCGTAAGGTATCAGGTAAGTGTAATGGAGTTGAATGCAAATGAATCACTGATGACGTGTCGAAACCGGACTAAGTCGGGAACCAACCTGCTGATTTTCTAGCATCGGTAGGATAAAGCTGTAACGGGTGGCTGTTTACCGGTTATCCGCAGGATCCTGTGGACAGGTTCCCCGGCATTGAGGTGGCAAGAACATTACACAGGCGTTTATACGAAACGTGAGAAGCTTCATTACGATGTGCAAAAAGTCTTGCCCATAAAACGGCAATTCAATTCCGACCAAGTCGGGAGATGCGTAATGAAGTGGCGGACTGAATCGTAGTAGTGATGAAGTCCGCCGAAAGGCGGATGGAGCGAAGGATTCAGCTCATTCGTTTGCACTAAGAAAGACAACACGGAGCAATCCGTGGACGATCAAGTTTAGTTCAATTATGTGTAAGAATCTTCTTATGCTGAATGAGAAGAGCTCTGAGGTGAGAATCTCAAGCACGGTTTTGTGGAGGGCTTGGGCTGAAATGCCCTTGCCTATCCGACCGAACGTAAACGCCAGCACGGCAGCAAGCCCTACCGGCATTTCTGAAAACATTGACCGATGCCACGGTGACAGCAGAAGTGAAGAACTCCAATCCATTTAAATAAGGCTCTCTTTTTGAATATGGAACCTGACGGACAGGCAGGTTCCATATTCCCTCAGGGTGACAGGCGGCTTTGTCCCCGGATCATCTCTGGATAGCCCCATTTTTTGGCCAGGGCATTCACCGCCATTGCAATTCTTTTTACTCTGGTAGGCTCTGTTTTTGCACTGTCAATCCATTTGCTGAAATAGCGCTGGTGAGAACCGGTAAGGCCATCAAAAAAAATTTTTGCTGCCGGGTCATCAAGCAGGCAATCCATAAAATCTTTATTGAAAACAAAAGCACTGGTATCTTCTGTCAGCTGCACTTTTACCATAGCGCCATTTTTTTTGCCAATGGCTTTGCGAATAGCGGCATTCAACACAAGTATAAAAAGTCCGCCACCCATTGGCAACAGTGATACCCTTCTAATGGGATGTGCATCTAACTTTCCCTTTACTTTAAATTCTTTTTTATTGCCCGGCTTGAGTTCCTGTGCCAGGTCTGCCGGCACATCAATATATGTCCAGCCGGTTTTTTCGCCCTGGCTGCCGAATCGTTTTATCGTGGTTGTAAACAGAATCATTGGCAACGGTAAATGGTTTAATTTTAATAAGGATTCTCCACAAAATTAATTCGATAATGATTTATACCTAAAACAAATCTTATGGCAGCAAAAAAAAATTTTTCCGTCGTATTCGAAAAGTTTTCATCGAAAGTAACTAAAGCCACCGGCAGTTCCTCGGCTTTCGTCATGGCATTCCTGGTAATAATAATCTGGATTGTTACAGGTCCTGCTTTTCATTTTTCCAATACCTGGCAATTAGTTATTAATACAGGTACCACCATTATTACTTTTCTGATGGTATTTGTCATTCAGCAATCGCAAAATAAAGACACCATTGCCATTCAGCTAAAATTGAATGAATTGATTGCTGCCAGTTCTACCGCCAGCAACAGGCTCATAGATGTGGAAGATCTTACCGCAAAAGAGTTGGAAACCCTGAAGAAATTCTATATACAGTTAGCTGAACTTTCCAAAAAAGAAACAGATATTCACCATTCCCATTCCATTGATGAAGCTATTAGTATCCACCAGCAAAAGAAAGACAAAACAAAACCATAAAATCAGAGTAAACACCTAAGAAATTAAGCCAAATCCAAAGAGTACCGGTTATAAAATAATATGTGCAAAAACATTGCATTTTATTATTTTTGAAGATTACAGGTACCTAATCCCCTACATGAAAAAATATCTGTCACTATATATTCGCCTTTTATTTTTTTTCATTGCATTTTCATTTGCTGTCCTGTCGTTACAGGCGCAGGAAACTGTTGTTACGCTTAAAGTCATCAATCAAAAAAAAGAGCCTGTCGCCTTTGCAACTATCAATGTGATCAACAGGCTGGATACAAACATTATTTTCACAAAAGCCTCCGATAGCGCCGGTCTTGCCAGTTTTATACTTCCCAGAAATAAACAATATACCGTACAGATAAGCTCCGTTAATTACCTGCCCCAGCAAAAAGGTATCAATACTTCAGGCAATCAATTCTCTTTTACATTTATTGCAGAGCCTGCCGGCAAAATACTGGATGCTGCTGTGGTTACTTCAAAAAAACCATTGATGCGGCAGGAAGATGACAAGACCATAATAGATCCAGAAAACCTGGTGGCTTCTTCCACCAGTGGATATGAAGTGATTGAAAAAACACCTGGCCTTTTTGTAGATCAGGATGGAAATATTTACATCAGCAGCCTTACACCCGCCACCGTGCAGATAAACGGAAGAGAGTTGAAAATGAGCGCCGCCGATATGGCCACTATGCTTAAAAGTTTGCCCCCCAATGCCATAGACAGAATAGAGGTAGTAAGAACGCCCTCGGCCAGTGAGGATGCCTCCAGCAGTGGGGGAATTGTGAATGTGGTATTAAGAAAAGGGGTGAAAATAGGGTTTACCGGCAGCATAACCGCCGGTATGCAACAGGGCATTTATGGAAACCGGTTCACTGGCGTAAACCTTAGCAATAATGATGGTAAAAAAAGTTACTACCTCAACCTGAACATCAGCAACAGGATTAACTATGAAAAAATAAACACCAGCCGCTACTTTGGCGATACAATACTCAGCCAGCAATCATTTACCAAATACCCGGCAAATGTATTTTTCACCAGTTATGGCTATGTGTATGAAATAAATAAAAAATGGAATATTGATTTTGCCGGCAGTTTTACGCTGAATGATTATAATAATAAATCGGATAATTATAACCTGATACAGAAAATCAGCAGTGCGCGGTCAATAAGCGATAACCTGAACAGGGTAAACAATGACGGCACCAGCCTGATTATAAGTAATGCCATCCGGGCTAAATTAAAAATTGATTCACTCGGCAGTGGATGGACAAATGACATCTATTATTCCTATTCAAAGAACCAAACTACCCAGGATTTTGCCACCAGCTACTACATTCCATTTACCTTTTATTCCGGGGGTGATGGATCGAGCGATAACCGGCGAAAGCTTTTTACAACACAGTCTGATCTCAAATTAAAGCTGAAAAAAAAATTAACTGTTGAAACAGGTATTAAATCCTCATTACTGAATTTTAACAGCGAAACCGATTACTACAGGCAAGAATCCGGGCAGCGTACAAAAGACCAGGACCGCACCAATACTTTTACCTATAAAGAAAACATCAATGCATTTTATCTGCAGGGATCAAAAAAGATTGGAAAAAATACAGTACTGAAGTTGGGAGCAAGGCTGGAAAATACCAATATGACCGGGCATCAAATCATACCTTTCGACACCACATTTGAATTGCACCGGACCGATCTTTTTCCTTATATCTATCTTAGTAAAGACCTGATGAAGATTATGGGATATGGACTGCGGGGCTACCTGGTATACCGCCGTACCATCAGCAGGCCGGTGTATGAGCAGTTAAATCCTTTTCCAAAATATGTGGACCAGTACCTGTCAGAAATCGGCAACCCGTCACTGCGGCCGCAGTTTACCCAAAACTATGAAGCTAATATAAGTGTGGACGAAAGGCCAATTCTGGCTGTGGGCGTAAATGATACCAGGGATATTTTTTCTATTGTCACTTACCAGTCTGATACTAGCCAGATCCAGGCATACCGCACTTATGACAACCTGGGCAAGAACAAAGAATGGTATTTACGTGGCCTCGGCGCCTTGCCTCCGGGCGGCCGGTATTTCCTGGTGGTGGGTGCGCAATACAACCATAATTTTTATGATGGGGTGTATGAAGGCAAACCATTATCATTCAAAAAAGGGAGCTGGACCTTTTTTTCGTACCAGACTTTTAAGATAGATAAACGTTCTGTTATCACAGTCAATGGCTTTGTACGGCTAAGAGGTCAGCAGCAATTGTATGAGCTGGAGCCTTTTGGCTCATTAAATGCAAGTATTAACAGAAAATTCCTCAAAGAAAAACTGGTGGCAACCCTCAGCGTCAATGATATTTTCTTCACCAACCAAAATGAGTTTACCATCAGGCAGGGTTCAGTTAATGTAAGCGGGTTTCGCCGGTCTGATACCAGGCGTTTTGGCTTTAATCTCCGGTATAATTTCGGGATACGCAAGAAAGAGGAAAATGCTTCTATGTTCAGCGTGGATTCGCCGGACAAAGCCAATTAGAGCAGCCTGTTAAAATAATTACTTATATCTGCCCCTTCTTCCTTATCTTCGCCGTGTTAATTTGAGTGACACAGCATTTTGTAAGTGAACGATTTTTTACTGCTACGCATTTCTGCTAATAGTTGGTCTTCTTTACCTTGCGTATTTCTCAAGTATTTTTAAAAGTTAATTTTTTTACATGAACATTTATGTTTCAAATTTAAGCTTCGCCGTTGTGGACGAAGATCTGAAGAGTTATTTTGCTGAGTATGGAGAAGTTACTTCTGCAAAAGTTATTATGGACAAATACACAAACCGCAGCAAAGGCTTTGGTTTTGTGGAAATGAGTGATGATGCAGCTGCTCAAAAGGCAATTGCTGAACTGGATGGCGCTACCGTAGACGGCCGTTCTATCAAAGTAAGCGTTGCCCGCCCTAAAGAAGAGCGCCCTGCAAGGCCAGCTTATTCCAACAGCAACAGCAATAGCAATAACCGCTGGTAATTTTAACTACCAATAGTTTTGATATTATTAACGGGAGGGCTGAAATTTTAGCCCTCCTTTTTTCATCCCTAAATATTTATATATGACCCCGGAGGCAATTGTCAAGTACATCGAAACAAAAAATCATACAGAAAAAGCCCTGAATATACACTTCAAAACACGCAGTACTATTATCGGCTTATTTATAAAAGGCAATGATTATAAAGAATTACAGGCAAAAAATTTCTGGCGTATCGTTTCCAATGGTAACATTGAGCAATGGAAACAATCCAAAGACATGAACCTTGCCCGTATATTCAACGGATCAGAATTTACCAGGCTTTCCGAACAGTAATCAACTGCATCACTTAACCATAACTATAATTTTCTAATAAAAAAATCTGGTATATGTTCGCTCAGGCATGGAATAAATATTTACCCGTTATTAAAATACTGATGAAACGTTCTTCAAGCGGAGATCAAACCCTTGCCATGAACAAAACTGATTTTGAGAGAGCTGCCGGCGGCCGCAAAGCCAAGCTCACGTTCAGTTTTACGCTGGTAAATGCCCGTAACCAGAATTATACCGCACCACCGCCCGTTGCCAAAGAATTCATTACCATATTACAGGAAGACGAGGTTACCCGGCAAATGCTGCGTAATGAAGAATTTATTTTCAGTATGAATACCTCCTTTCAGTTACTGATTAAAAAGACGGAAAATGCAGCTGAAAACACTGAGGAAACAGCCGACGAAGAAACAGCTGCTGCTCCGGAAGCTGATACAAACTAATAGCACTACATCACATAAAAAAATCCTGCTCCGTTCATTCGCAGCAGGATTTATAATTTTACAACCCGGTCATTATACCTTTTGCTTCACTTTAGCTGCCGGTTTTTTGGCCGGTGCTTTAGTTTTACTTTTTTTCAATGCTGCTTCAATGGCAGCACTCAGGTTGGCAAATGTTGGTTTCACCGTTATCATCACATCATCTATAAAGAAAGCAGGAATTTCCTTTACACCACGGTTATGTCCCTCTTTAATATCATCCTGTACCTGCCAGCCATACATACCATTCACCAGGTCGTCCAGGAATTTTTTGTTCTTAACACCCGCTTCTTTACTATGCAGTTTTAAACTGGTAGTACCCAGATTTCTCCGGTTGGCATAAAGCACATTGTGCATTTCCCAAAACTTTCCTTCCTGCCCTGCCGCTACTGCAGACTCGCTGGCCTTCAGACTGCGTTGGTGTATTAATGTCAATGGAAAATGACGGAACTGAAACCTGATCTTTCCTTCATATTCTTCCAATAACTGTTTTACTATTTCGTTTGCCTTGGCACATTCCTCACTTTCATATTCTCCAAACTCTAAAAGTGTTACGGGTGCATCAATATTTCCAACAAACATTTCCTTTGGTTCGATAATAATTACATCATCTTTTTTAAACGCCATTTTAAATCTCCTTTTTTGGGTTTACAGTGCTTTTTACCGAAACCCGATGAATCAATAACAAATTTCCCGCCATTTGGTTGAAAGAAAGACAGTTATGCCATTCCGGCATCCTTCTAATCCGGCTGAAGGTAATATTTTTCTGCACCCTGCCAAATCTGCTTACAACTATTTTCTTAACACGTAAACCCCAATTTGAAAATCAGCCTGTTATAGCGTATTAATTAATGGGACTGGCCAATTTCCTTACCAAATTTTTCCGGCTGTTTTTCTGAAATAGTTGCCTTTCGCAACCCATAAACCAGCTTTTTTGCTGCATTTTACCTTTTAGTTATTGCCAGGTTATCTGTTGGCTGTACTTAGTATTCTCTATCAAAATGGGGTGATTATTAACTACTTATAAAAGTATTAGGCGCTTTGGCTATACCCAAACCATCAGTAAGATGGTTTTGAACAGCCCTTTACCCGCCCTACTTTTACATTATCAAAGCGCATTTAACCGCTTTCAGCCGGCAAAAAAAATACCGGCGGTGCTTCTAACTACTTCTTACCCTTTTGCCTGCCAGCCGATTGTAACCCATTAACTTTTTTTTTAAACCCTCAGACTGATAACCCGTTTGGTCGGCATAAAGCCGGGCAGACTTTTTAAAACTTTAATTATGAAAAAGATCCTCAGCAACAACCGCCTTATCGCTATTGCGTTTTTTACCGTGTTCTCAATAGCTGCAGCCCCGGCTGCGATGGCACATGACAAAAACCCGGCAGTACCAGTAGAGCTTATATTTCTTGGCCATGTAAAAAACCAGCCGATGTTTCAGCTGAGCTTTACCGGTGATGCAACACAGAATGACTTTACCATTCTGATTACCGATGAGTATGGCAATTCACTCTACCGTGAAAATATTAAAGCAGAAAATTTTACTAAAAAATTTTTGCTCAACACGGATGAGATTGGTGATGAAACATTGCATTTTACCATCTATTGTAAAAACACAAAAAAATCGGTGGAGTATGCAGTAAACCGTAATACCCGCCAGGTGAGTGATGTGGTGGTAAGTGAAGTAAAGTAACACCCCATATATTGTTTCTATGAAAACGCCCCGGCTTATTGGCCGGGGTATTTTTTTGCAATGTCTTGTCCAGAAAAATTCCGCAAGAATCAGGTCGGCAGGACCATAAGCCCTTTCTATATTTACAGTATGAAAGCAGAATATACAACCATAGAAACAGCGATCCAATATATCCGGGAGAATTTTAAGGAACAACCTGATTTAAATGAAGTGGCTAAACAGGTACACCTGAGTCCCTTCCATTTTCAACGCATGTTCAAAGAATGGGCCGGCATTAGTCCGAAAAAATTTTTACAGTACATCAGCATCGAGCATGCCAAGCAACTGCTGTCAAAAGATTTTTCACTGGCCGATGTAAGTTTTGAGACAGGTTTGTCCGGTACCAGCCGCCTGCACGATCTTTTTATAACCGTGGAAGGAATGACACCCGGTGAATTTAAAAACGGTGGCGAAAAACTTGTTATCAATTACAGCCATGCTGCATCACCATTTGGAGACATCCTTATAGCATCTACTGCAAAAGGTATTTGCCATTTATCTTTTATGGAAAAGAATAACCGCACCATTGCACCGTTGCGATCTGTATTTCCCAATGCCGCTTTTATTCAAAAAACTGATTTTTTTCAGCAGGATGCATTGACCATTTTTACCAATGACTGGAATAACCTGCCTCAGGTAAAACTTCATTTGAAAGGAACTGCCTTTCAATTGAAAGTTTGGCAATCACTGCTGCAAATTCCATTTGCAAATGTGGATACATACGGTGGCATTGCTGCCACTATACAACAACCTGCCGCATCAAGGGCCGTGGGTACTGCTATTGGCAATAATCCCGTAGCTTATCTTATTCCCTGCCACCGGGTAATCAAATCAACTGGCATCAGCGGTGAATACCATTGGGGCAGCAATAGAAAAGCAGCCATACTCGGATGGGAAGCCGCCAAACAATATGGCGAATAAAAAAGGGCGCATTTCAAATTTTCGCATTTGGCCCCGGCCCGAAGGGGGTTAGTTTTCTGTTTTACAACTATTCAATCCATTGTTTGTAAACCCTGAAAGATTGAGGATGCGAAAATTTGAATTGCATCCAATAAAAACTCCGCAAGTATCGGGTTGATTATATCTGACGCTTTCATCAATTTTACAGCAACAAAAAAATAAACAATGAAAACATTTATTCTCATTCATGGTTCCTGGCACAGCTCCTGGAACTGGCACCGGGTAATTCCCATTTTGGAAAATGCAGGTCATAAAGTAATTGCCATTGATCTTCCCGGTATGGGCAGGGACAAAACGCCAATTGCAGAAGTAAAAATGCATACCACAGTTGAAAATATCTGCCAACTGATTGACAGTGTGGAAGGCGAGGTGATTTTAGTGGGGCATAGTAAAAATGGTATTCTCATCTCACAGGCTGCGGAATACAGGCCGCATAGAATTGAAAAACTCATATACCTGGCAGCGTATTTAATACCCAATGAAAAAACACAAAGGGAATATTCTTTGCAGGACACTGAAGGAGTATTGAAGCCGTATGTCACACAATATCCTGAACTGAATGCACATACCTTACAAAAAGAGATTTATAAGGAAGGACTCTATCATGATTGTGATGATACCATTAGCCAACTGGCCAATCTTCTCTTAAGTCACGAACCTGTGGAATCCGGCATCATCCCATTACAACTTACTGACGAAAACTATGGCAGCATACCGCGGTATTACATCGAATGTTTACAGGACAAAGCGGTTACTCCATTTATACAAAGAAAAATGTATACAGAAATGCCCTGCAAAAAAGTGTACAGCATGGATACCAGCCACTCTCCTTTTTTCAGTAAGCCACAGGAACTGGCGGATATATTTTGCGCCATTGCGGGGGAATGATTGATTTGCAGTTATGACTGATCAGGGCAAACGCATTATAAAAACCTGTATTCCGCTGAAATGCAATTTAACCGCAGCGGCGTCGAGGTGCAGAGAATACAAATTGCCACTGAAACACTGAGAATACAAAGAAATAAAATCCGTTTACTCAGGGTAATCAGTGTTCCTATTTGCCATTTCAAACATTCTATGAGAAGATTTTAATGCGTTTGCCCTGTATTGTTGATGAAGCCAACACCATTACAGTCAATTATATTTTACCTTTACCGGGTATGGCAGCAGGAAAAAGAAAAAGGTGGAAGAAGATCGTATTAGCGCTATTGGCCATTTTAACTCTTTTCCTGGCGGCTGGATTTTATTCTGCAAGGCCCATTCCTAAAACAAATACTGCTGCCATACCTGATTCAGCACTGCTTCAATTGTCGGAGCAATTTTTATACAAAATAAAACTGGATGAACCCATAGAGGTATTGGAAACAGAGTTGGCCAGCCTTGATTATGCCAGTCTGCAAATGGGTTTAAATAATGACAATGCCATCAAAACATTCTGGCTGAATATATACAACGGCTGGTTCCAGGTGCTGGCTGTTCGGGAGAAATTAAAAAGGCCATACATATTTACTGCTGAAAAAATAATCATTGCTTCCAAAAAGTTAAGCCTGGATGATATTGAGCATGGTATATTAAGGAAATTCCGGTGGAAGTACAGCAAAGGTTATTTGCCGGCATTTTTTCCTGGCCGGGTAATCAAACAACTGGCGGTGGAAAAGATTGATTACCGTATTCACTTTGCATTGAACTGTGGTGCCAGGAGCTGTCCGCCAATTGCCTTTTATAAATATGATGCAATAGACAGCCAATTGGATCTGGCTGCGAAATCATTTCTGAGATCCGAAACCGAATTCGATAATGAAAAGAAAATTGTACAGGTAACAAAAATTATGGATTGGTTTATTGCCGACTTTGGGGGCAGGAAAGGCATCCGGAATATCATAAGAAACGTACTGCAAAAAGATGTTAGCGGCTATTCAATAAAATTTAAACACTATAATTGGGACGAAGTCCTGCATAATTTTAATGAGTAAGGCGAAGTTAATAACAGGGGAAAACCATAATTGCAGATGCTCCTTCTGTTAAAAAGAATAAAGCTGCCTTTGCAGGCAGCTTTATTACATGTGTACCATTCAAATCATACTGTTAATTTTGGGGTTCCGTGGAATGGTTTTCATCGAACTTGGCATTCATTGGCATTGGACTTTTTTTTTGGTTTTTTTAAGGGATACGGGACCCGGTTCTTCATGTCTGGATATTGGATATTTAACCTATAGAGCAATTTTAATTTCTTTTTCTTTCAGTGATAGTAAACACACACTACACGTTTCTGCTGCTATTGGCAACATTTACTTACAACTTATAATAATTGGTAAAATTGAAACAAACAGAAAGACGATCAGCAGATCGTAAGACGCTTATTCATTTTACACAGGGTTGAATTATTTTTTTCTAAAGGATATTGGAGGGCAGTTCTATACTGACTGCATTGCTTGTTCAATACAAACATAGAAAACAGATTATTCATTTCAAACAGTAAAAACACTTAGTAAAAAACTGTGACCCTGCTATCAAAGCCTAATTAGGCCAGGTGCAGCAGCCTGCAAAACTAAACGCCTGAAAATTAGCTTGCTGCAAAAAATATCGAAGCGAAATGATTTGGCTGTACCAAAAGGTTAACCGGTTATTTTCCTTTTGGCCCTGCCTGTTTTTCTTACCATCGGGGCTTTTCCGGCAGTGAGGGCCCTTTAGAGATCAGTTTAAAAGGTGAAGCCATACCTCTTTCGCAGTTGTTATGTTTCTTTTATAACCAGGCAGCTGCCATGCCTGCTGTTTACGGAAATACCACTCACCTGTCTCCTGTCAAAACCCGATTCCTTAATCAAAAAATTTAACATAGGCTGCTTGGTGTGCTAAACTGCCTAATTTACAATCGATTGCGAAAAAAGTCAGGTCAAAGATCTGCCCTGATTGGAAAATTTAATATGCTTCACATTAATTTAATGTTACTTTTAAGTTATTAAAACATTACTATAATATGACCAATACAACATCCGCCATTCCGCAAAAGATCTCAAAAAAGGAAACCAGGAAACTGGTATATGAAAAACTGGCCGTCGCTTTGGCTGAATTCAAGCCGGGCCTTAAAGAAAAAAAATTTGTGAATAACCTTAAAAAGGCAAGTAAGCTTTTTGCGACAGATATTGCCAAAACAATAGGCCGGAAAAAGGAAAAAACTCCAAAGCCAGCAAAGAAAAAATTGAAGGTGGTGGAAAAACAACAGCCGGCTAAAGAAGCATCTTAGGTAAATAAATCAATAAGTTGATTCATTTACAAGTAATAAATCGAATTATGTCCAGCCAGACATAATTCGGTTTATCTTTTACACGTTCCTGCTGCAAGAAAGTAATTTGCCTGGTTTATTTCAAACCTCTATCTTTTTTATATTTTATACTTCTGGTATTTTTATAAATACCAGTTGTGGTTTTAACAAATACATTTTGCCGGAAATCGGTGGGTTTCAGGTCATTCAACAGGGCCGGTCCCCCGGGGCGGGTATTGTTGATGATAGTACGGAAATTTTCTTCACTCCTCTTATACATTACAGTATCTGCATATTCAGTAATGAGTATAAGGTCAAAGGCAGCAGCAGAATCAACAGTAGTCTTTTCCAGCCGGTAAGACTGTATAAAACCTTTTTCCAACGCTATTTCACGGTATACTTTCCAGTTGTTGGCATAGTAATACATGGTTTCATCGAATTTACCATTTTTGATTTTCACAAAATCTATTACCAATACTGTTTGGCCGCTGCCAACCGTACTGACTATCATAAAAAGAAATAGAGCATAAAATCGCATAGCTATTGATTTTTGGGGAAATTAAGGTCTGATAATCTAAATAAAAAATAAAATATGATGGCTGGAAAAAGCAGGGAGGACAGTTTATCATTACAAAACTGAATACGCGGAGAAACGGAATAAGTTGCCATTCGTCAGGCCAGTCATTCCGTTCATCATACCCCTGAGATAAGAAGGAAATTTTATTTTAATTTTTACTGGCATTACTCTTAACTATTTGCCATGAAGACAATTATTTTTTCCTGCCTCCTGTTATGCAACAGTTTTGTTTCATCTGCCCAGACTGACAGTATTTTATTGCTGAACGAAGCAATCAGCAAATTACAAAACAAATCTGCTTCCGTATCCACCATTCTCACGGGTAAAAAATATGTACCTATCCATCCTCTCACTGCTTTCCGGGAGCTGATAAAAGCAAAAAGCACTGCAGATGTGTTAGCCATTGCCACGGCGGATGAACCAGGCAAAAAGATACGTGTATTGGGCATGATAACCGGCAAAGATGGGAAACCGGCAGCAGGCGCATTGATCTATCTTTACCAAACAGATGCCCGCGGCTGGTATGCGGCTGATGCGCCCCATGTGCTGCGCAATGAAGGCGATATGCGCCATGCCCGGCTATTCGGTTATGTAAAAACGGATGAGGCGGGTAAATTTGAATTGCATACCGTAAAACCCAGTGGCTATCCCCACAGCAATCTGCCTGCCCATATACATGTGCATATTACGGGCGGCGGTTACCAGTCAACCGTCACAGAATTATTATTTGATGATGACGAGCGGCTCATCTGCAAGATCAGGGAAGATGCTGTGAGGAATAAGTTCATTATTGCGAAACCGGAGAAAGCAGTGGCACCATTTGAACAGCAGTTTTCATATACATTGATATTGAAGAACGAATGAGTTATTTCGTTTTAGTAAAGAAATAGCCCAGTGATAACCCAAAGCTGTTTATTTTCCAATGGTCCTGGCTCAACTGGCTTTCATAAATACTGGAAAAACTTTGCTGGTAATGCAGGGCCAGTAAGAAGGAAGAAAATTCTGCGGTGAAATTGATGCCAATACCCGTTACTGTAGAATTTACTTTTTTGATACCTGCTGGTAAAATACTGGCATTGCCAAATGCATCCCCGCCTTTTACTTTCAGCTTATCACCTGTCTTAATGGAAATATAAGGCCCAAGGCCTGCTCCTATCTTTGATTTTTTTGTTTCACCACTATAAGAAAAATATACCGGCACCTGTATATACCCGATGCGATGGCTTACGATAGTACCAAACTGGTTGCCCAGGTTGTCCTGCACCGGCAAATTGGATTTTGAATAACCCATGGGGGCATAAACTGCCTGGGTAAGAATATGAAAACCGGATGATTTGGAAAATTTAAAATCAGCCATTGCTCCCATCAGCAGATTGCCTTGCCGGCTGGTAGTAAGCAGGTCCTTATTTTCAATATCAGAAAAATTGATACCGGTTATGCCACCTACACGTACCTGGGTGGTGGCGGAAATTGAAATAGCAGTTGCTATCAGAAGTAATATATTTTTCATGGTGGGGAAATTGGTGTAAAATAATGAAATTACGGGGAAGTATGCATGCACAGTCTCTTTGGGGGAGTAATACTGGCGAGTCTTGTGACCAGTGAGAAATCTTATATTTCTTTACCTAGCTAAGGATTCACCAAAATTATCTGAAGAGAAGTAAATCTTTTAAACCCTTTGTCAGCAGTCACTAATGTATAGCCTTCCATCAATGCTGTAGCAGCAATAACTGCATCTGGCAACTTTACTTTAAATTCCTGTTTTAGCCGGATTGCTTCGCTTTTTATAGAATTGGTGAGAGGGATAATTGTGCAAAAATCAATTGCTGCTTGACGAATAACCAAATCTTTTTTACTCAGCTCCGGCACTCCAATTATTTCTATTTCCGTAATTACAGACAAGTAGCAGTCTTCTTCGAAGTAAGGCATAACTGAAGGAAGACCTTTTAATGCGTACACAAGGATATTAGTATCAAGCAGGTAATTATTTCCACTCATTCCGGGCTTTTTTCTGATACTTTAATCCGTCCTCAATGTTGGGGAGTTTACCGAAGAACGCCTCTACACCTGCTTTCTTCCTTCCTTTTTTTGTTCTTGTCCGGCGGAGAATAGCTCTTACCTCTTCCATGCTGGTATTTTTCTTTATCACGAGTACCATTTAAATTTATTTGTCATAAAAGTAGGAAATAATATTCATATTATATTACAGTCCATCGTTTGCAAACAATAGACAACTACCCTTAAATTTATATTTTCTGATTGATGCTAAGACTAAGTATATCCGAGTTTTTGACAGACAAATGTACAGGCGATAAATAACTACGCCTCATTACTAAATACCACCCTGCACCAAACATATCTACATACATCAGCATTGCCTGAGTACATTTTAGTGTTCCAGCGGAACAAGACGGAGTATTCGTTACCTGCTGAGTAGCAAACAGAACCCCAAAGAGTGCGACGCAACAGACGATGATAGCAGTACTTCAGCCTGGTACAAAAAAAGCCCTAACTCTCGTCAGGGCTTCTCTATTATATCATCCTCCCTCAGGGTTTTCAACCGCTGAGGGGCTTTACATCACTTTCTCCGCCGCCTCATTCCTAAACACCACCACTCCGTCGAATACATCCACCAGCACCGGTTTGCTCTTATCAATATCCCCCGCCAGTATCCGCTTTGATAATTGGTTTACAATTTCCTTTTGTATCAGCCGCTTCAAGGGGCGGGCACCGAGTTGCGGGTCAAAGCCCTGCTCGGCCAGGAAGTCAAGGGCATAATCGCTGAACTGTAATTGTATGCCGCTGTCGAGTACGAGTTTTTTCAGGTTGTTCAGTTGTATCTGTACTATGCCTTTTATTTCTTTGCGCAACAGCGGACGGAACATGATGATCTCATCTACCCTATTCAGAAATTCGGGGCGTATAGTCTGGCGCAGCAGGATCATTACTTCCAGCTTCGCTTTGTCTGTTACCTCCTCCACATTCTTTTCATTCACTTTTTCAAATGCATCCTGTATCAGGTGACTGCCGATATTGCTCGTCATAATGATGATGGTGTTTTTAAAATTCACCACCCGGCCTTTATTGTCCGTCAGCCGTCCATCATCCAGCACCTGCAATAATACATTCCAAATATCCGGGTGTGCTTTTTCTATTTCATCCAGCAGCACCACACTGTAGGGTTTGCGCCTCACGGATTCTGTGAGCTGTCCGCCTTCATCATACCCTATATAACCGGGAGGTGCGCCCACCAATCTTGATACGGTATGTTTTTCCTGGTACTCACTCATGTCTATCCTCGTCATCATGCTTTCATCATCAAACAAATATTCGGCAAGGGCTTTGGCCAGTTCTGTTTTACCCACACCAGTAGTACCTAAGAATATGAATGAACCAATCGGCTTCCTGGGATCTTGTAATCCTGCACGGCTCCTGCGGATAGCATCGGCCACTGCTGTTATCGCTTCATCCTGTCCCACCACCCTTTCATGAAGGTGATCTTCCAGCTTCAATAATTTTTCTTTATCGCTTTGCAGCATTTTTGTTACGGGTATACCGGTGGCTTTGGCAATGCTTTCGGCAATGTCTTCGGCGTCTACTTCTTCTTTTAAGAGGCGTTTCTCACCGGAGTTAAGCAGTTGATCTGTTAATTGGTTAATAAGGATTTCCTGTTCTTTAATTTTTCCGTAGCGGATCTCAGCCACCTTACCGTAATCACCCTCCCGCTCGGCCCGCTCAGCTAATTGTTTTAAGTTATCAATCTCTGCTTTTCCATTCTGTATCTTTTCCACCACTTCTTTTTCCTGGTTCCATTTGGCCTTGTAGGTATCCCTTGTCACCGCCAGGTTGGCAATCTCTGTATTCAGCTCTTTCAGTTTCACTTCATCATTTTCCCGCTTGATGGCTTCCCGTTCTATTTCCAGTTGGCGTATCTGCCGTTCGAGTGTATCCAGTTCTTCAGGCATACTGTTCATTTCCAGGCGCAGCTTGGCAGCGCTTTCATCTATTAAGTCGATCGCTTTGTCGGGTAAGAAACGATCGGTAATATACCGGCTGGATAATTCCACAGCAGCAATAATGGCTTCATCTTTTATACGTACATGGTGGTGTGTTTCATACCGGTCTTTCAATCCGCGTAAGATAGAAATAGCATCTTCGATACTGGGTTCATCTATCATTACTTTTTGAAACCGTCTTTCAAGGGCTTTATCTTTTTCAAAAAATTTCTGGTACTCATTCAACGTAGTGGCACCAACTGCCCGCAGATCTCCTTTGGCCAACGCTGGCTTTAAAATATTGGCAGCATCCATAGCGCCTTCGCCCCCTCCGGCACCTACGAGAGTATGTATTTCATCAATGAATAAAATTATTTCTCCATCGCTACCCGCCACTTCTTTCACCACACCTTTCAGTCTTTCTTCAAATTCACCTTTGTATTTGGCGCCTGCTATCAGTTGCCCCATATCGAGTGCATAGATGATCTTGCTTTTCAGGTTCTCCGGTACATCCCCATTTACTATCCGGTGTGCAATGCCTTCTGCAATGGCTGTTTTACCCACGCCGGGTTCGCCCACCAGTATCGGGTTGTTTTTTGTTCTTCTTGAAAGTATATGCAGGGTCCGTCTTATTTCCTCATCACGGCCGATAACCGGATCAAGTTTTCCCTGCCGGGCCAGTTCATTCAGATTTTTGCCATATTTATTCAGCGCATTAAATTCCTGCGATTGTGTTTGAGAGGTAACGGTCTCGCCTTTTCTTAATTCTTTGATGGCAGTCAGCAACCCTTTTTCTGTAAGACCGGCATCCTTCAACAATTTAGCAGTGCTGTCATTGCCCTGCAGAATGGCCAGTAATAAATGTTCGGGTGTTACAAATTCATCTTTGAACTGCTTGAGCACTGCACCGGCCCTTAATATCACACTATTTGCATCACGGCTTATTTGCTGGCCACCCTCACCGGATGTTTTTGGTAACTTACTGATCAGTTCATCCAGTTTAGTATCCACCAGGTTTACGGTCACGTTATTTTTCTTCAGCAGGTAATCCACCGGGGAGTCCTGCTGCTCAAGCAACGCCTTCAGGATATGCTCCGTCTCAATGTTCGGGCATTGGGCATTAAAAGCTATTTGCTGCGCCTGTTGAAAGGCTTCAGCGGCTTTGATGGTAAAATTTCCTAAGTTCATAGAATGCAAATTTGAAAATGTGAAAATGATCTTCAGCTGCAAGTTTTTCCCTGTAAAATGTTAATACAGAAAGTGACCCCGGTCGGCTGCTAAAAATAAAATAACTTTAAACTCAGTACTCAAATTAGTATCCAAGTTTTCAAATTCCGAAACTATGTCATACAAAGTTAGTTTTATCTGCACCAAAGTCATGTCCGCAACTGTTTTTCTGCTATTGTTGCAGCCGGTAAAGGCCCAATACGACTGGGGGCGGCTGACGGCTGATTTGGAGGCCAAAAAAAAACTGCTGGGTAATAACCTGGTGGCTATGATCTGGAAAGATGATTCGCTGGTATATAAAAAAGAAATGGGGGAATTTAATTCCAAAACCCAGGCACCTATTGCCAGTTGCAGTAAGTGGCTCACTGCCGCACTGGTGATGCAGTTTGTGGATGAAGGCAAACTGTCGCTCGATGATAAGGTGGTAAAATATATCCCGGAGTTTGAAAAATATTTTAAGAACTATATCACAATCCGGCAATGCCTGAGCCATACAACGGGTATTGCGGATGATGATAAGTTTCTAAAGCGGCTGCTGGCCCGCAAAAAATTTGCTTCGCTGGAAGAGGAGGTAAACGAAATGGCTTCCCGGGATATTAGGGCCAATGCAGGTACAGATTTCTGGTATGGCAATGTGGGATTGAATATTGCCGGCCGGGTACTGGAAGTCATCAGCAAGAAAAAATTTGAAGTGCTGATAAAATTGAAACTGCTGAATCCGCTGGGCATGCGCAAGACCACTTTCAATACACTGGATGGAACACCACCCAATCCATCCGGCGGGGCCATATCTACAGCTGATGATTATATCAAATTCCTGGCGATGTTATTGAATAAAGGCAAATACAATGGGGTGCAGGTACTAAGTGAAGAGTCGGTGGCGGAAATGTTGAAGGTGCAGAACAAGCCGCAACAAATAAAATATGCCCCCAAAGCAGCCGAAGGGTTTAACTATGCGTCAGGTAGCTGGGCAATGGAAGAAAAAGGCGGGGTGGCTACCACGCTGGCCAGTCCGGGCTTGTTTGGTACCTGGCCCATGATAGACTTTTGCCGGGGCTATGCTTATATTGTATTTGTAAAAAATCTGCTGGGAGATGAGAGGGCGGATGCGCATCGGCAGCTAAAAAAGACAGTTGACGAACAAATTAGCCCGGTTTGTCGTTAATTAAGGAATCAATTAACAAGAGCTTTTATATATTTACATTCAAAAAAAACAATATGCAAAAATTCATGTTCACTTCCCTCGCTGTTTTGGCAGTTGGTACTTTTTCTGTTGCCGCCCAGCAAACAAAGATTGATGTTCAAAAAGGACAAAAATATATGGTGGAAACCACTACAAAGCTGACCAACTCAGCTGAAGTAATGGGGCAAACCATGGAGACCAATTCGGATTCAAAAAGTACTACTGTGTATGAAATACTGGGTGCGGGCCAGGATGGCATCAATCTCCAGTCCACCATCACAAAAATGCTGGCTAATGTGAGCATGATGGGCCAATCCATGTCTTTTGACAGTGATAAAAAAGATAATGAAGGCCCGATAGCTGATGTGCTTTCTAAAATGGTAAATAAAGCAAAAGCGCTGACCCTTGATACCAAAGGCACTATTACCAAACAAGATGCCACTGAAGATGGTATGCAGGCCTCTATGATGGGTGCCGGCGGCGGCAATGAAGCGTATACTGAATTATTTATACCCGCTTTAATTGGCAAGGAATTAAAAACCGGCGATAGCTATTCTGATGTGGGTACTGTTAAAAAAGAAAAATATGATTCCCGCGATTCCGGCACCTATAAAATAACTGCCATTGAAAATGGCGTTGCCAGTGTTTCCTACACCGGCACACAGGTTGTTTCCATGGTAATGGAGCAAATGGGGATGGAAATGACAAACAACAGTAATAATATAGTAAAATCTGAACTGCAGGTAGATGTAAAAACCGGCCTGGTGCTGGCAAAAGCTTCTGTTGTGGAATCCACTTCAAACATAGAGGCGGGTGGCATGCAAATACCTGCTACCGGCAAAACGATAACTACAATAAAAGTGTCCCCTGCAAAATAAATCACGGGAGCCTTCGTGGCAATTTAATAAGCAGGTACATAAAAAAGGATTGGTAACTTCCCGTTATCAATCCTTTTTTTATGTATGAACACCACAAACAGGCCCTGGCTTCCAAAGCCACTTTTTATCAGCGAATCTTAAAGAATATCATTATTGCCCTGATCATTATGATGGGTTGCCTGGCTATTGGCATACTGGGCTATCATTACACCGGTAATATTCCCTGGCTGGATGCACTGCATAATGCTTCGATGATACTGAGCGGGATGGGCCCGGTGGTGCAAATAGACACCGTAGCTGGAAAATGGTTTTCATCTGCGTATGCGTTATTCAGTGGCATTGTTTTTATTACCAATGTGGGGGTGATACTGGCGCCGGCAGTACACAGGATTTTTCACCGGTTGCATTGGGAGGAGAAATGAGAGAATATCGAACAGATGGGCAGGGAATAAAGGAATGATGAAGTAAACAGCTTCTTTCGGCTATCCTTTTTTTTAACAGGGGTCTGACCGTCCCGGTCTGACCCTGTTAAAGGTTTATACACGGAAGAAATCAGTATGCATAGTGAGATGAGAAAAGTTTTACCTGATGTATTCTTCTTTTTCTGCTTACCTTCTTTGCTAGTCCTACATTGGTCAGACCGGGACGGTCAGACCACATTAAAATCCTTTAGTAGTTTCATTCTTTACCAGCACCACTTTGCTGCGATCGGCTTTGTAGATGGCTTCATAAAAGCTCACAAGGTCTGCATAATCTGCAGCGGGGAAGCGGCCGCCATATTGTTCTATATTTCTGTAGTAATATAAAACAGTACCGATATACTTTACACTGGAATGATATTTACCAAATTTGCTGCTGATGGTAACATCTTTGGGTACCGACTCTGTGGTATAACCGGCTGGCAGGTTTATTTCCACCGAGTCCACATCGTTGTATTCAAAGCCCAGTACGATTTCATATTTTCTGGTGGAATCGGCAGATAGTTTCCGGTGGCTCCTGGTCATAATATTGGGCATGATAAATAACCGTTTGCCAGTAATGGTGGCATAGTTTCTTACTTCTATATCCAGCGATTCTTCCACGGCCGGCAGGGATGATTTGGTTTCCCTGTAATTAAAACTGCGGATATCGTAAGTGGCAAAGTCAAGTTGTTCATGAAGAAATTCTTTTACTTTATCTTTTGACAGGCTGTTGATAAGATCATGATACAGGTCCTGCTGCAAACCGCCATAGCTGGTTTCTGCTTTTACCTGCAGGGTGGCCTCTTCATCAAGTACGGCTTTTATTTTTCTCACTTCCAGGTTTTCCTTCATGCCGTATTTGGGTGTTCGTACCAGGGCACCGCCGTTTTCATTCACCAACAGGGCATAGCGGTCGCAGGTAAAATCGCCCAGGTAGCCTGCAGGCATAGACTGACTGGTACACTCCAGCCACACAGAATCTTTTTGCAGCGGCACACAAAGTATAACATGATTAAATTGCTGGGAAGGAAAATCATCTATTACTTTATTGGCTTTTCTTCCTGCCTTTATTAAAGTGTAGGATGAATTAATGCCTGCTTCCTTCAGCAGGCTGTACATATAATTGGTTAATGCCTTGCAATCGCCATAAGCTTTTGTGGCTACATATTTTGCATCGAAGGGCTGCCAGCCGCCAATGCCAAGCTGGATACTGATGTAGCGGGTATTTTTTTGCATATACTCATACAGCCGGGCTATCTTTTCTTTTGGGTCGCTGATATTATCTGCGAGCTGGTGAACCATTTGTTTAACGTTATCCGGCAGTTGGTCCCTGCCCTGTTTCAACGAGTAGATAAACTTTCCGAAATCCTTCCAGCTGCTCATCGTGCCTTCATATTTTTCGATAGAAAAATCGGTTGGGCCAAAAAGAACAACTGTATTCATCTCGTACCAATTGGGTGAGGCATATTCATACATCATGGCCGGCAAATCCTTTATTTGCCAGCTCAGTATCTTCCTGCCCTTTTCACCGGCTGTCATCACCGGCTCATTCTTATAATTGAATGCCCTGTAACGTACTGTATAAGAAGAAGGATAAATAATACTGATTGCACTTTGCTGTACGGAATAATATTCATCTTCCCGGGGCAGCCATACCGGGAAGAAAAGAGTACCATTATATTTTATTTCCACTTCATATTCTACCGTGTAGGGATATACCTTATAAAAGAAACGATGGAACTTGCGCCGGTTATCATCTATCAGGTTATTATCATCAGCACCTGTTACATCTATGATCTGCTTATTCTTCAGCCTTTTTAGTTCCTTCCCATCTGCATCATACAATGTGCCTTCAATATTTTTTATCTCGTGCAGTTTATCATAATACTCTTCAAAGCCAGCCTGGCGGTCCCCGTTTTCATCCATTATAGTTACTGCATATTTTTTCTTCAATATAGCTTCCCCGGTATTAATTATTTCAAAACTTATTTGCTCCATTCTCTTTACGACATGGGCATTTTTCCGCAGATCAAACGGAATAGCGGACACAGCATATTCCCCACCACCTGCCAATACAAGTAAGGCCATACAGTTGCCGGCTAACAAACTCACTAATTTCTTATTCATCTTTTACGGTTTCTTTTTAAATACTATCTGCTCTGCATGTTTTTTTACAATGAGATTAAAAAACTCACGCAGCATTTCATACTCCTCCGGTAAAAAATAAGCCCGGCTGATGCGGATACGGGAACGGAAAGCAATGCCACTTCCGGATTGGGATATACGGTATTCAAATATTCCTTCCTCTGCTTCATTGAGTTTAACGATTATGGAAGCCGGCAACTCATCCACTACATACCCGGCGGGTACTTCTAATTGCAGGTTATATGTTTCATCCATGGCATAAGGCATTTCCACAGGATATGCCCTTTTAGCAGATTTAAACGGATTTTCCTTTGTCCCCTCACCAAACATAGGGTTCAGGTACATGATATCTTCTTTTTCAGCCTTACTGTCAAAATCATATTTAATATTAACAGGTTCCTCGAATCTTTCTAATGAATCCACCAGGAAATTACTAACGACAATATCCATTCCAAAATCTTTTTTTATCCCTTTCTCCAGGTCTTCTTTTCCTTTCTCTTTTATATGGTTCCGTAAACTAAATGATTCATAATAACCCGGCGTTTGCTGCAGGCTGCCTATCAGGTTTCCTTTTTCATCATTGATGATAAAAACGCTGGTTGACTTTGTCTCGGTAATGGCATCTGCATTCAATTCCACTGCATCAGCCGTTTTATTCATCACCCTTCCATGACCATTGTAGCAGCGAAGCGGCAATTGCGCAAAGCCCAGCCTTGGTTCACTGGCATCCAGAAAAAAAGTTTTGCCATCAGCATTTACCCGTGTTACCACATAATTATACTGGCTCAATAACGGGTAGATGGAATACGTAAACCCATTAGAGCGGGTACTCAATATTACAGGGCTGGCATCGATGTCTTCATGCTGCAACATGGCTGTCAGCAGCAAGTTTATTTCTGCAACGGTGCCATTTTTGGTTTTAACAAGATTCTTCAATGTTTGCCCCAGGTATTTATCTGTATGGTCCGTACAGGTGAAATTATCACGCAAATATTCATACATCCGCTTCGCCAGGTCTGTTTTGCTGCTGCCCGCTTTTTTTAACGGTGCAATAATATCTTTCAGCCAGCCATTATCCTTCGTTACCTGCTGGCCAAAAGATTCGGATTTCATCATATCATCGGCCACTTTATCCCAGGAACCCATGATCCGCTGATAGGTAAGCGGCCGCCTGTATTCAGATAACTGAAATTCAATTTTTGAAATGTGATTGCCGATAGTGGATGTAAAGCTTTCTTCCTTCAATGCCGGTACATTTTTCATGACCCACCGGTGATCAGCTACATTTGCAGTAAAATCAAATCGCTCTGAAGCTCCGACCCCGCGTATATCTGTAATGTGATATGCCTCATTCCTGTCTTTGTTCGTATAGGAATCATATTTTTTATACCCCTGTGTCAAAAAAACATAGCCGAAAAATTCGGGCAACGATAGATTATATTCACTCCACAGGTTGGGATAAGCTCCCTGAAATTCCCAAGGTTGCAGGTTTCGCAGATAGTCAGAAGTAATTGTATATTCTAATTCTATGATCGAGCCTTCTTTTATATTAGGAAATGTAAATTTCTTTACCACCAGGTTTTTATTCAGTTTGTCTTTAAACACATTGGCTTTTACATCAAGCTTAGTCTCCACCACTTTACCATTCTCCAGGTTATACGTCACAGCTTTTACCTTATCAAGCACTTCTTCACCATCTCCCTCAGAATAAAGGGGTATAGATACATTGGCAATATCATAGCCGTTCTTATCAAGTATATGCACCCGCCTGTACCGCTTGTACACCAGCGAAAACCATCCCTTGGAATTACCTTCGATCTTGCTGGATCCCACGTCGGCAATAACAACTGCATGGGCATTACTATCAATACTATATACTTTGGTATCAAAATCATTTATGGATACATTCCCGAACTTTACATTCACTTTTTCCTGGGCAAAAACCGCTGCCGGAAAAAACAGAAAGAAAAAAGAAAGGGTTGAATAACGAATCTTCATTACGGGTAATTATTGGTGGTAAAATCAGATACAGTACCTTCAATTTAGTGGTAAAAATCAAACTCAATATTGCCTAAAACCAGGATAATGGGGTACAGACGTTAAACAGACATGAATTTGTTGCAGCAAAATACAGCTTTTATTAAAAAAACCGCACATATACTGGGGTTTGATCATTGCGGCATTGCCAAAGCAGTAAAACTTGACGAAGACGCCGCCCGCCTGGAAAACTGGTTGCATAAAGGCTACCAAGGGGGGATGCAGTATATGGAAAACCATTTTGACCTTCGTACAGACCCTGCCAAACTTGTACCCGGTGCCAAATCAGTCATCACCTTATTGAAAAATTATTTCCCGGCAGATGAGCAACGGGAAGAAACTCCCAAAATTTCCAAATATGCGTATGGGACCGATTATCACGAAGTGATCAAATCAAAACTGCATGAATTTTTTGCCCTGATCCGTGAGGAGTTAGGTGAAATACAGGGAAGAGGGTTTGTAGACTCTGCCCCCGTTCTGGAAAGAAGCTGGGCGCAACGCAGTGGCCTGGGGTGGGTGGGCAAAAACGGAAACCTGATCAATAAGCAAAGCGGCTCTTTTTATTTTATCGCCACACTGATCACTGACCTGGCACTAAAATATGATGACCCTTATGCAAAGGATTATTGCGGCACCTGCACCCGCTGCATTGATGCTTGCCCCACAGCAGCCATACTGCCCGATAAAGTAATTGATGGCAGCCGCTGTATTTCTTATTTTACTATTGAACTGAAAGCACTGCTGATACCCGGTGAGATGAAGGGGAAATTTGACAACTGGATGTTTGGCTGTGATACCTGCCAAGATGTTTGTCCCTGGAACCGCTTCAGCAAACCCCACACAGAACCCGGCTTCACCCCTATCCCTGAAATACTGAACCTGCCGGCAAAAGATTGGGAGTTGATGACAGAAGAGAGTTTTAAAACAATATTCAAAGATTCTCCGCTGCGCCGTTCAAAATTTAATGGCATTCAGCGAAATTTAAAATTTCTTTACAAAGCGGATAATGAAAGCATTAGTAAGTAAGAAATATAAATTGCAAAAATTTCCCGGTAAAGGCGGATGGACCTTTGCTGCGATTCCTGAAATAGCACAAAACAGGAAAAATCCTTTTGGGTGGGTAAGGGTGAAAGGTTTTATTGACGATGTGTTTATCAATAAATATCACCTGATGCCGATGGGCAACGGCCAGCTCTTTTTACCGGTTAAAGCGGCTATCCGTAAACAAATTAAAAAGAAAGAAGGTGACTGGATCACCGTTCAGCTTTTTGCTGATAATGATCCGGTGGAAATACCAGATGAGTTGCTGCAATGCCTGCAAGATGAGCCAGCCGCATTAAAGCAATTCAATAAACTGACGGACGGTGAAAAAGTTGCGGCTGTAAAACAGGTATATGGAGTAAAAAAAACAGAAACCCGGACCGACAGGATTGTTCAGCTGATCGGGTCCCTGCTTTTACCTTAAACACATCAGAAACTCCAGCCAATTTTTACGGACAGTCTTTTTAACCGGTAATCGAATGACTCGGTGGTGGGAGTACAGGGTGGATTAAAACAGGGAAATGTATTCGTTACTTTTTCTTTCTGCTGTTTATAGCTGTATCCAAAGTTCAGCAAAAGGGCATTGTCTTCTTTGCCTACCCCGAATTTATAACTGATGCCACCTGCCCAATATAATCCCGGAGATTGTTTGCCGCTCCCATTATAATCGTAGTAATAATAGTACTCTTCTTCCCAGGGGAAATTAATCCCTGCATCTGCTGACAGCAACAGTGTCTTTTTCCCTTTTTGAAACAGGTCACGGTTTGCTGATATAAAAACCGGGATACTGCGCAGATAATACCAGTCTATACCGGCACCAATACCTCCAAACCATTTATTAACTTTAATACCGTTGATTGTCTGCAGTTGCAACTCCGTTTGATATTCACCGGTTACCGTTCCCACAAAAGTTTGGGAAGAAAAAGAAATTTTCTTTTGTGCATTAACGGCAATTCCTGTTAATACCAGCATTGCTATACTGATTGAAATACTTTTCATGGCTATACTTTTATTTTTTTACAGCGAGTTTGCTCTTTTGTACCAGGGTGGCCGGATTTGAATAATCGTACTGGTACAAACCGTCTTTGGCCACTACCAGCAGGTTATTATTCCATGCAATTACATCGTATGTTTCTATACCGGTTACTGTTTTCTTTAATAAAATATTCAACGGGTCCGTTGCATCATACATTTTTAATCCATCTATTCCGTCGCAGATAAATAGCAGGTTA
This sequence comes from Chitinophagaceae bacterium, assembly GCA_031441485.1. GTDB lineage: Bacteria > Bacteroidota > Bacteroidia > Chitinophagales > Chitinophagaceae > JJ008. The sequence goes on along the minus strand of JANOEQ010000079.1, from coordinate 13,759 downwards.
TTGTCTTTTGCAAGGCCATGTGGATTAGTCAATGGATATGTTTTTGCCAGTGAAGGGGATTGTAAATTTGAGATATTGACCACATCCAGCTGATTAGTGAATCCGCCGCAAGCTGTTCCGCCCCGCAATGTTACATACGCATAATTGTTATCCGCCACAACGGGATCGCAGGAACGGAAATGTGTAAACTGGCCCTGTGCAACAGGAGCAGCGGGATTGCTGATGTCGAAAATGAACATGCCATTCATGGAGCCGATAAATAGTTTATTACTGAAAGGGTAAATGGTTTCAATGTTCCAGCCTACCTGCCGGGTGGAAGTGGAAACAGGATTCCGGGTATCTGCAATATTAAAGGACCTGAGTGTTGAGCTATTAACGGTGTACAGGTATTCATTCACAATGGAGAACCGGGCCATTGATCCGGCAATACCCACCGGGCCGGTGCCAATGCCTGAACTGCCCGGTCCCCGGGGGCCACCAGTCTGGGACAGGGAAGAAATAAGCAGCATATCATAATAGATACCGCCGTTATTTACCCGCACAGTAGTATCTTTTTTTATCCAGTCTACAATTATCCGGCTGCTGTCGCTGATAAAACCATTAGCGTAAACTCTTTCCGGAAAAACATGCGGGATATATTTTACAAATTTGGCATCCAGGGGATTGGCAATATCCACCACCACCAGGTCGCCGTACAGGTCCGCATAAAGTGTATTTCCCTTTACGGCAATATCCAGGTTGCCGGGAATATCAATAAACGTTTTTACCATCGGGTTGGCCGGGTTGCTGTTATCTATCACATGCACACCCTTATCAATTTCATTCAGAAAAATATAATTACCAATGATAAAAAGTTTACCGGGAGATGCAATATCCCGGGGTATATTACTTTTAATGTTCGCATATACTTCTGTTTTTGATTTATAAACAGGTACAAGTATACTATAGGTCTTTATGATCTTGTCTTTCAGGCAACCCTGAAGTACTAAACAAAAAAGTACAGGCAGCAGCAGCAGGTATTTCTTCATAATATTACTTTTTATAGCTGACAAAGGCTGTCAGCAAACCGTTGCATCTTATTTTTTATTCAGCAAAAATTGCAGTCTGATCCCAAAATCTGTATAGTGAATAGTTGTGGAAGATGTTTTTTTCAACACTGGTGTAAGGCTGTAAGTCATAAGGGGATTTATTGTCAGCCGGTCTGTCAAAGGTATTAGCAACCCTGTGGAAACAGATACCTGGCTTTTAACCAGCCGGTTATCATCCTGGTAATAACCCGGTAAAAGGTTATCATAATGCAACATAGTGGACCCAAACAACTGGCTGTATTGAATACCGTTTTTCCAGTCCATTTTAAATTTTTTACCATTGATTATCCGCCAGGAGAAGTTAGCAGACAGGTACAAAAAATGATACTGGCTATTGTAGGAATTTTTAATGGAAGAATCAACAGGACGATAAAAATTATTGACCAGTACTCCATTGGAATAAAGGTTGCTGATATTCCTGACGCTATCTATCCGTTTGCCAATATTCATCCTGGCAGACAGGTAGGAATAACCGGCGCTGATTTGTACCTGTCCCTTTTTTGAAACTTGCTTTTGAATAAAGGCCCCTGCATTGAAAGATGAACCGTAACGCAGACCGGAGGGGGCATTGGCTGAGGCATTGGGGTTTTGAAATGGAGGGGTTCCAAAAGCATCGAGCCTTGTATTCAACTTTTTTGCTCCAAAACCAATAGGGTTAACAGTAGCGGACCTTCCGGTGGCTATACTGATTCCCCATCGCCAGCCTTTCTTTTTTTTATCTTTGTTTGCAGCAGCAGCTTTTACCACAGTATCCAATAATTGCTGAACTTGTTCTTTACTGTTGCTGTCATTTATTAAAACTGTCTTCCCATTTAATAAGTCATTTTGTATACGGGCTGCCGGAGGAGACACCACGGCCATTGAAGAGGCAGTATCTTCATTTACAGGGATTGGCTGAACAACTTTTGTACTTGTAACGACAGGCGTTTGCATATTCACATCAGGGTTTTTAACTTTTGCTGCTACTTTTTTCTCCGTTTTTTGATGTGCTTTTTTCCTGTTTCCTTCTCCGGCAGTTAACACAGAAGTACCTGGCAGGCTTGGTGCATTCAGGATAGTGGTTACCGGAGTTGCCTTTTTATCACTATTGCTATTATTTTTACTGTCTATGGAAGGATTGATAATAATGTCATTATTATGCTGACTATTATTAACCGGCAGCTGATTGCTGTCACTTATCCGGTTATCTGTATTTAATGGAATCGTTGATGATGGAATGGCTGATACTGTTTTATCCTGTTGGGGTGCTGTATTTATTGCAGCTGTTTTTGTAGTTTGCTGATTATTGTACCACAATCCGGCACCGATTCCACCGATCAATAAAAAGGAAACAAGAAACCACCAGAAAATAAAGCGGCGCTTTTTTTCTTTACGGATGCGGCGCTCCACCTGCTCCCAAACAGCGGAAGCCGGGCGAAGTTTAAACCCGTCCATTTTCTGATGCACTTTTTTTTCAAATTCATTTTCCCACATACTTCTTGTTTTTATTATCTACAGAAAGTTTTTCCATCCAGGTAATGAGCAGGGCCCTGGCCCTGGCATACTGCGACCGGGAAGTGCCATCCGAAATGCCGAGCAACTCTCCTACCTCCACATGAGAGTATCCCTCCACAGCATACAGGTTAAAAATGGTTTGATACCCCGGGGGCAATTGCCGAATCAGGTTGGCCAGTTCTTTTGCTTCCAGTGTTATAACGGGGTTTTCATCCGTAACCGGGTGCAGTGGCTGTTCACTGAAATACATTTCACTTCTGTACTTCTTGTTTCGTTTTAAAAAGTTCAGGGCAGTATTTACCATAATGCGGCGGATCCAGGCACCCAGTTCCCCTTCAAATTTGTATTGGTGGAGGCAGCCAAAGACTTTTACAAACCCATCCTGCAGCACATCCTCTGCATCATTGAGTGATTTGGTATAGCGATAGCAAACCCCGAGCATGTTTTCAGCAAACTGCTCATACAAATGCCGCTGTGCCTCAGGCTTACCCTTCAGGCAGTCTTTTACCAATTGCTGGGTATTCATACACGCTTATACAGGAAACCTGACAACGGTATATCATGATTCGTTGCACCGGAGGCACGGGTAATTTAAGGCACAATCAGAAATCGCTTTGCAGCTGCATATACCGCAGTTGTTTTACAAAAGCGGTCCATACAGCTTTTTTATCCGGGTATTTGTAATACTTATTGAAGAGTTTTTGTGTTTCCAGCATATTTTTCCCGAAGGAGAAATAATAAGCGGCGAGGTTCATGGCAAATTCTTTGCGCAGCCCTTTGTCCTGTGCCAAATCTGAATCGATTTTTTGATAAGGCTGTTCACCCAGTTTGCCCAGGTTATCATTGATAATGCTTTTCAGTTCTGAGTCAGACGGCACGATCATCATTTTCCCTTTGTTGTAACGAAGGGTGATGCGGCTTACATCAATCGGCGCTTCATCAGCAGTATCGGTGTAGGTGCAGGCATAACAGGTAAAGAAGTAGCCAAAGTTTTCATGCAGGCTGAAGATAAATTCCCTTTTGCCGGTAATAACCGTATGCCCTGCAAATAACTTAGCTGCATGCTGGTATTTGTTGGAGTCAATATTTTTATAGATATAGATTTCATCGCAGCAATGGGTGCCACCGGTATAGCTGCTGAGGAGTAATTCTTTTTTGCCATCATTATCCAGATCGGCCAGTACCAGGTCTGCATATACAGGATCAGTACTCTTCATCAAATTGGAAAGCTTCACTGTTTTTTTTGCTTTTGTAATGAGCAGCGTTTTCACCATCGTGGCAGTTGGTATTTTTTCACTTTCCTGGAAAAACAATACTGTTTTCTCTGTTTCGGGGATAACGGCACTGTCACGCTGGTACATTACAAATGTATCACGGGGTTCCTGTGCATACACTACTGCTTTTATTGCTAAACAGATTGAAAGCAATACTATTTTTGTTTGGCGGGGCATTGGGGGTAGTTTGATCTTTTAAAGTTACTGCATAGTTACAATGTCAGATAATTCCAGCCCGACCGCACCAACCGGGTCGTGTGCCGTTCCTTTTCGACCGTGTGCGGCCCCATTTCGACTAAACGCCGTTCCGGCAGGTCAGTTACCGGAACGGAGTTCCGGTGTCCGGCCTGTTTTGCTATAAAAAAAGGGCTGCCCTGCTCGGCAACCCTTGTCATTCACTGCTTATTCTGCTTGTCTCGAAACTATTAAAACGGCGGATCGGCCGGTGTATTAGGGTTATTATCCCTTTCCCGCAACGGATACGGCATCAGGTTTCGTTTTCTTTCAGCGTTGGCCCTTCCAAAACGGCGCATATCCTCCAGCTTTTGGCCGCTCATGAATAATTCAATACACCGGTGACGGTATATCTGGTCCAGCAGTTCTGCTTGTGTGGCCACTGCAGGAATTGCCGGCTGGTTAGCATTTACACCAAAAGGATCTGTGGTTTTAGTGACTACTTTATTCAATTCGAGCAATCCGTTGACAAGATCGGGAACGGCTGCCCTCGCATAACATTCCGCTTTGATCAATGTTATTTCACCAGGCAAATAAACCGGAAATGCAGTTGCTGCCGCATTACCAAACCCATTGATACGGAACCTTGGCGCAATAGATGCATTGATGATGGTATAGAAAGGTACTCTGCCGTCTGTCAATGAAGGTTGCAATGGCACCAGTAAACCCAGTGTTGAATCTTTTGGCTGCACCACATTATTGGTGGAAGCTGCTACTTCAAACAGTGGATTTAATGACAATGCATCATAATTAAAGGTTGATTTTTTTGTAAGGTCCACCAGGTTGGCTGTTGCCAATGCCTGTGGATATAACCCTGCATATAAAGAGAACCTTGCTTTTAATGCATTCAGCGTGTTGACAATATCCAAACCGGGAGGGATATTTGCCAAAAAAGAAGCACTGATAGCATTTGCAGTAATGGTTGTTAGTGCATTATCAATTACGGTAATGGCTTTTTTAAATCCATCCACCCTGTCAATAAAACTTACATTAGTGCCAATGCCTGCGGGAATTTTTTCCCAGAATTGTGACATATTCCCGATAGATAAGGCTTTATACAAACTGGCATAAGCAATAAGGCCACTGGCAAAGTTCTTATCACTTAATGCCTGGGCATTGTTTATTACCAGGTCGGCATCATAAATAACTTTGTTGCAGGTAGACCAGAACTGTGTAAGCATGGTATGATTACCATCCACTAACACACCGCCGGCAGCTAATTGCACTTCTGCTGTATTACCAGTGTTTACCACAATCATTTCATTGGTGGTAAGACCGTTGATGGTGATTAAATTATACAATGTACTTCCCCTGCCAAGTGTATACACTCTTTGCAAACCCACGGCAGCACCTGTCAGTCCTCTTTGAGAAGTGAGGGCCAGATCATCATTCGCCCTTGCTGGATCCGTATAATTTTTTTTACAGCCGGATTGAACAAGAGCAAGGCTGAGAAAAGCAGCTATTGTTACAATTGTTATATTACTATTTTTCATACGTAAATTTTTGATGGTTTAGAATTTCGCAGATAAACCCACACTGAATGTTTTAGGGATTGGCACGGCACCAAAATCGATACCCCGGAGGATTGTGCTTTGGCCGCCGGCATTTACTTCAGGGTCATATCCTTTGTAGTTGTCCCAGCTGATCAGGTTCCGTCCACTTACGCTTAAGATTATATCCTTTATCTTTTTAAAGTTGCCAAAAGCATAGCTTAATGAAATTTCCCTGAGTTTTACAAAAGACCCGTCATCAATACGCCACTGTTCAACGGCTGCATAAAAACTGTTGATGTATCCGCGTGGGTATTGTCCGGTTTGTTCTTTTTCTGCTTCTTTGCCATTACCCACACCCTGCCTTGTACGCCAGTCAGCATTAAAAACCTCCAGGCCCTGTACGGCATCCAGTTGTACCCGCAGGCTCATTTTTTTGTAGTTGAGTTCATTAACCAGGCTGGCTGTGTAATCAGGATTTGGGTCGCCGATGATCTTGCGTACTAATGCACCGGCAGGAAGACCGGTGACAGGATCCCTTGTTACATTATATGTCAATGCACCGGTTTGTACACCTCTTTCACCTTGCGGGAAACCGGATGTATTTTTTACCAGATTTCCACTGCCATCAAGTGCAAAAAAGGCCCCATAGAAAACACCGATAGGCTGTCCTTCTATAATTGCAACCGGTGCGCCCTGGTTGGTACTTAACAGTGTCAGTGCCTGTCCGATTTTTACTGCTTTGTTCCTGTTATGATTAAATATTCCTGTTACAGACCAGTTGAAGTTTTTATGCTGAACCGGTCTGCCGTTAATCACTATTTCAAATCCTTTGTTCTCAAGGCTGCCAAAATTATCGAGCAAACTGCTAAAGCCGCTTGTAGGTGCAATAAAGCGGTTAATCAGCAGGTCGTCCACTTTTTTAGTGTATATATTGGTAATGATACTCAACCGGCTTTTGAAAAAACCCAGCTCGATCCCCACTTCCAGTTCTTTCTGTCTTTCCGGTTTTATTTCGGGGTTTACCAATGTAGTGCTTGATACTAAAGAAGAACGGCTGAGAAATGAATTTCCACTATAAGAATTAAATCTTGCGTATGAACCTATTCCTGTTAAATTGCCGCTTTCGCCATAGGCAACTCTGAGTTTTGCAAAATTCCATACTTTATTCATGGCCATATTCTGCCAAAATCCGTGTTCACTTATAACATAACTGCCACTTGCTTTTAAATACTTCTGGTTGCGCTGATCCCCCCCAAATACAGACGACCCATCAACACGTAATGCGCCTGTAAGAAACAGTAAACTTTTATATTTAAAGTTTTGTTGCACATAGTAGCCCGATATTGACAATTCACTTCTTTCATCAGCGCCCTGCAGTAATGTACTTGCAGCACTAACAGTAGAAATAAAAGGAGCCAGCCCCCGGCCCTGTAATAATGAATAGCTGTTTTTCTCATACTGAACTGAGTATCCCACCTGTGAAATAGATGTCCAGTCCTTTGCAAGCTCAAACTGGTAAGTTGCATTCAGTTCATTGTTAATCTGAAAAAAATTATTGGAGGCTGTACTTGCATAGCCATTCCTTGTGGCATCCAATGCTGCGCCACCTCCAAAAAATCCATCGCTTACATTATAAGCAAATGGCGGAATATATGTTTCTCCCCTTTGTGCATACTGATCTATACCCAGCGTATAATCAAGGGACATTCCTTTAAATGGTTTTACCTTAAGTCCCATACCTGCTATGATCCTGTTCGTCTCCTGTTTTTGCTTAATGTCTTCGATAACTGAAACCGGGTTTACCCGTCCCCGCTCACCTACTGCTTTCAGATTACCGAATGCATCCCTGTCCCATATATTATGAAAGTTGCCAATGATGTTAATAGCGTTTAGCGGAGAGAAGAAAGAATTACCATCTGGCTTTTCGTTGCTCAGGCTGTTGATATAATTCAATCCGATATTGAAATTAATTTTATCGCTTAGTGCCTGGTCAAGATTAATCCTGAAACTGAATCTTCTGAAATCAGTATTCTTTACAATCCCTTCATTTTTAAAATAGGAAGCAGATGTGTAATACTTTGTTCTGTCTTTTCCTCCGGCTACAGAAACATTATTATCTGTTCCGATACCTGTGCGGAAGATATAATCGTTATAGTCATACCGGGTTACATTTGTTTTGGTTATTAGTGCCGGCGTTAATATGTCCTGTGTTTGTGCACCAACACCATCAGTAGGTCCGCCAAATTTGGTGGGAGACTGATTTACCGGAACGCTTTTGCGCAATGAATTAACAGTTAAACTGGTTGAAACACTTACCACAGGAGCACCGCTGGTTCCTCTTTTTGTGAATATTTGCACTACTCCCGCATTGGCCCTTGAACCATAAATAGCGGCGGCAGCAGCACCATTCAATACTTCTATCCGGTCAATATCCGCCGGGTTAATATCAGCCATGCGGTTTTGACCGATAGTACCTACAAAATTTGATCCGTCGTAATTGCCACTGGTATTGGTTACTCTTGTTGTGGCATTGTTTACAATAACACCATCTACAATATATAATGGTTCACTGGAGCTGGAGATAGAACTAATACCTCTCAGGCGGACAGACATACCACCACTGGGGTCACCACTGTTTTGAATGATCTGTGCACCTGCTGTTTTTCCCTGTAGTGCAGCCAGTACATTACCGGTGGCACCTTTTGTCAATTGATCTGATTTGACAGTGCTGATATAACTTCCCAATTGCTTACGGGTAGTACCGGCAGACACACCGGTTATCACCACTTCATCCAGTTTCAATGCGTCTTCTGCCAATAATACATCAGCAGTATAGTTTGTTGCAGTTCCTACCTGCAATGATTCTTCCCGGGTTTTATATCCAACACCAGAAAAAATCAGTGTATAGCTTCCCGGTTTAATATTCGTTTCCAAGCTATACGAACCATCCGGCCCGGAAATTGAGCCAATGGTAGTATTGCGGATTTGTACCGACACAGATGGAACAGCTTTTCCATCAGCACCAGTTACTTTTCCGCTTATCCGTACCTGTGCGGCTACTGACACAGACACAAACAGCATGAACAGCACAAAAGAAAATGTTTTCCATTTCTTTTGCTGTAAGCAGAGCAGATTTTTCATGTTGCAGTTTTTATTTGAATTATGATTAAATAGAACAATACAAGTGTTTATAAAATTTCTATACCCGCTTTCCTGAATGGATCCAGTAAAGGATCATTGGGGTCAAGCTCGGTAATAATGGTATCCAGGTCTTTAATATCCGCAATTTTTATTTTTTGAAAACTGTTGATCTTCTCTGAGATCGTAAGCGCCACCACTTTTTTAGATGCCTTTATCATGGCTTTTTTTATCTGCACCACATCCCAGTCATTATCGGTAAGTCCTTTTACAGGATCAATGGCATTGATGCCTAAAAAGCAGATATCGGCATTGATCTGGCTGATTTTATTGATGGCATCGCCGCCTACAGTAATGCGGGAGTTTTTGGAAATCCGGTCGCCGATAAAAATCACATCCGCTGTGGGATGCTGAATATATTCAATAGCTGCAGGCAGACTGCCTGTAAAAAAAGTGGCTTGCAATTGCTCCGGTAATGCTTTGGCCAGTTCGGTGATGGTGGTACCACCGCCACTCAGGATAAACATGCCATCCTGTATCAGTTTTACGGCTTTTTGAGCAATACACTTTTTCTTATCGTGCGAGTACACACCGTTTACCTGGAACGATGTATGAAATGATTTTGATAAAGCGCCGCCATGCGCTTTGATGATTTTTCCGATATCTGCAAGTTCCAGCAAATCCCGGCGGATGGTATCTTCTGATACATTCATGGCTTCAGACAGGTCGGAAGTAAGCACTCTATTATGCAGGTTTACTTCACGAACAATAAATTCCTGTCTTTCTTTTTTCAACATACCCCTTAACCGTTAGAGACTAAAAGTAAAGGAATTTTCAAATACTGCAAAAAAATGCATCATTTCAGGCATAAAACAGCATAATCGTTCAACAAAAAAAATTTCTCCGGCACAAACCGTCAAACTACCTTTAAAAGATGAACAGTAATATCGAAAAGTTATATGCACTGGCTACCAAACCTGCAAGACTGATTATAGGGCTGATGAGCGGAACCTCATTCGATGGGCTTGATCTGGCAATGTGCAGGATACATGGAAATGGCACTGCTACCAGGGTGGAACTGTTGCAATTTGCCACCGTACCGTATAGCCCTGCATTTAAAGAAGAATTGAAATCTGTTTTTTCACGCCGCGATGCCGACCTGGAAAAAGTATGTTTACTAAATGCATGGGTGGCTGTGCAACAGGCTGCTATTATCAATGATTGTATCCAGGAATGGAAAACACCGAAAAGCGATATTGATCTTATTGCCAGTCATGGCCAGACCATTTATCATGCCCCGCGTTTTTTGCATGGGCATGAAAAGTTTCCCAATGCCACTTTGCAAATTGGCGATGGAGATCATATTGCGGTAAAAACCGGCATCATCACCATCAGCGATTTTCGGCAGAAGCATATTGCAGCCGGTGGTGAAGGGGCACCGCTGGCTGTATACGGTGATTTTCTTATTTTTTCTAAACCCGGAGAAAACAGGATCATGCTGAATATTGGCGGCATTGCCAATTTTACATATCTGCCGGCAGACCAGGACCGGTCAAAAGTATTTAGTACAGATGTGGGACCGGGCAATACGATTATGGATGCATTCATGCAGCAGCAATACCCAGGCACTTATTATGATAAAGATTCCGCACTGGCCCGGCAGGGAATCATAGATGAATTACTGTTAGCGGCACTGAAAGAGCATTCTTTTTTTGGCCAGGGCTTTCCGAAAACAATCGGCCCGGAATTATTTAACCTGGCCTATTTACGTAATGCGCAGGAACAATCACAAACAGGTTCATTGAACAATGCTGATATCATGGCCACACTCAACCGGTTTTCTGCCGATATCATCGTGCAGGCCATTTTACAAACCACACTGCCTTCATTACCCTATTCCATTTATACCAGTGGCGGCGGTTTGCACAATCCATTGTTGATGGAAAATATTCAACGGCAACTTCCGCATCATTCATTTTATTCAACAGATGTACTGGATATTAATCCTGATGCTAAGGAAGCAGTATTATTTGCCCTGCTGGCCAATGAATGTGTGGCAGGAGAAACAGGAAATACCATGAACAGCCGGCCTAATATTCCAGGGGTGACGATGGGTAAAATAAGCTTCCCCGACTGAGATCATAACCGCAGAGAAATACAGATTTGCCACTGAAACACAGAAGCACTGAGAATACATGTTTGTTAAAAATAAAACTGCGCCTCTGCACCTCTGCGGTTAAATTGTATTCCGTTTGCCGTGGGCAAACACCAAATTAATTCTGTGTTTCAGTGGCTCTGTGGCAATTTATTTTTCTGCGTTCGTCTTCAGGTTTTCCAATCCTTTTTCCATGAAGGGTCCATACCTGCCTTCGAGGAGCAGGCTGGAAAATTTTTCCCAGGGATACCATTTCAGTTGAAAATCCATGTACCATTGTACAGTGACAGTGTTGGGTATACCGCCCGGGTATATATTCCAGCCGGAGCCGCCTTTTTTTGCAAGTGGCCCTACGTTGGCTGCTGTAACAGTACTGTCCGTGCTGCCTGTTATCATCAATGCCTGCAGACTATCTGTACCGATACCTTTAATAACCCCATCGATAATATAGGGAGGAAGCGAATCACCACGGGGAAACCATTTGCTCCATTGAGCCGCATCAGTTACCTGCGCCCATACCTTTTCTGCGGGAGCATTGATGTCTATTGCCTTTGAAATCCGTACATGAGAGGGGAAAAAAAGTGAAATGCCTGTTATCAGCAGGGCAAACACCGCTATACTTATTAATCCCAGTTTTATTATCCGCATATTCTATTCACTTGAATGGTCTGTTTGACAGCTTTGACTATTTTGATCTTTTCACTATTCCTCACTCCCACCTGAGCACCCGTATTGCTATTATGTAAATGATTACCATCCAGACAGCCAGTATTCCTATTTCCCGGCCGCATTGAAAAACACCAAGTCCTTCAAAAGATATTTTACGAACAGCAGAATTGAATTGTGTCAATGGCAATATGCGGCAAATCTCCTGCAGCCATTTGGGAAACACTTCAATTGGGAAAAAAGTTCCTGAAAGCATCATTTGCGGGAAGCCGAATAAATTAATCAGTAACGGTATGGAAGTATCTGTTTTTGCAATACTGCTAAAAATTAATCCCACCCCCATCAGCAGGAATAACATCAGGATGGTCATTAATATTATTTCCAGGAAAGTAATGACTCCGTGCTGCAGGGTAAAGTTTAATGCAAAATGGCCGAATAAAATAAGCACCACCACACTCAGCAATTGAAAAAACAACCGGCTCGTACCGATACCGAGCAGGATATTTATTTTTTTAACCGGCGATGCATAAAAACGTTTAAGTACCAATTGCTCCCTTAATCCAAAAAAAGTAAAAGCAATACCAAATAAGGTGGAGAATAATATCGAAAACCCTAACTGGCCAGGGAGAATAAAATCTATTTGGCGGTACTTTCTTACCTGCCTTACCTGTGGCTCATCAATTTTTATCGTTTGCGGAGCATCCGGATTTTTATCCGTCTGTACACGCAGGCGCAGGTAATCCAGCACCGGCATAAAAGTTCCCAGTGTATTGGCACTGGCCGTTGTGGAACTTATTTTAATGATATGTGTAACCAAAGAATCAGTTGACTTTTCGATTGTGACGATGGCTGTTAATTTCCCTTTTACCAGGTCTTCATTCCTGGCGAAAGTATCCGTATAGTTTACAATCCGGATAACCGGAGTATTTTTCAGTCCCTGGTAAAACTCGCTGGTGGTGTCACTGCCTGGTGCCAAAGCCACCCTGTAAACAGCACCTCCCCCATTACCAAATGACCCGAAGATTAATACAAATATTATTGGAAAAAGAATACTGAATATAATGGCGCTGGGATTGGAAAAGATGGCTTTGAAACTTGCTTTGGTTATAGCCCACAAAGCCCTGGCCTGGCTATACGGTTGTTGATTGGGTTTCATGTGGGGCAAATGTAAGCCTCCTCCCCGAACTTTGTTCCCAACCTTCATAAAATCCGGTTGCCTCCAAAAAAGAGCAGGTCATCCACATACAGCCCTTGCTTATTCTAATACCCAAGGCAAACGCATTATAAAAACCCGCCTTCGGCAGAAATACAATTTAATCGCAAAGGCGCAGAGAATACAAATTGCCACTAAAACACAGAAACACTGAGAATACAAAGAAATAAAATCCGTTTAATCAGCGTAATCAGTTTTCCTATTTGCCATTTTAAACATTCTATGAGAAGATTTTAATGCGTTTGTCTTTTTCTAATACTGCATTATTGCTTTAAATTCAGGATATTTGAAAAGATTCCATATTAAAAAGAATGAACAATGCTTATTTACTTACCGGCGGCAATTTGGGCAACAGGCAACAATACCTTGCCATTGCCCGGGAATTAATTGCAGCGCACTGCGGACCTGTTACCGCCGCTTCCGGATTGTATGAAACAGCAGCCTGGGGCAACACTGATCAGCCTGCATTTCTAAATCAGGCACTGCAAATACAAACGGAACTGAATGCCCGGCAACTCATTCGCCATATACTGAAGATTGAAAAAATGATGGGCCGTATACGGAAAGAAAAATACGGGCCCCGCCTAATCGATATTGATATCTTGCTGTTCAATAATGAGAAGCACCAGTACCATTTTCTGAAAGTACCTCACCCGGAAATGCAAAACCGGCGTTTTGTACTGGTGCCAATGGCCGAAATAGCCCCGGCTGCCATACACCCGGTTCTGCAAAAAAATATCCTTGAATTACTGAACGAATGCCCCGATGCACTGGAAGTAAAAAAATATTCCTGATTTTTTCCACAATCTTTTACCAATAAATTTTAACCCAACCCAATTAGGTTATTTTGCAACCTTTAAAAGTCCATTGTCCATTGACCATTGACCATTGACCATTGACCATTGACCATTGACCATTGACCATTGACCATTGACCATTGACCATTGACCATTGACCATTGACCATTGACCATTGACCAATGACCATTGACCAAAGACAAAAGG
>JANOEQ010000078.1:0-62143 GCA_031441485.1 Chitinophagaceae bacterium | reverse complement strand
AAATTTGTCGGATAGGTTGTCATACTAATTGGGTTTGTGATAATTCACAATTAGTATAATCTTCCGCATTTGGCAATGGCCTTTTTATTCACTTTTCCACACTTTTAAGCCTTTTTACTAAAATTTAGACAGCTTCTTAGAAGCAATACCGGAGGAGATAATAACACCGCTGTTGGCTCCAATGCGCTTTCATCAAACGCTACCGGTAATTATAATACAGCCCTTGGTTCATCATCTTTATCATTAAACTCCACCGGCGAATTAAATACAGCAACCGGGCATCTTGCATTGGGCAGTAACACGACAGGTGCCAGAAATACAGCAAACGGCAGGGGGGCGCTTTTTTATAATGCAACGGGATCAAACAATACCGCTGTTGGCTTTAATACACTGAATTCAAATACCACGGGCTATTCAAATGTAGCAATCGGTTCCCGTGCATTATATGAAAATACCACCCGCAGCAACCTGGTGGCTGTGGGTGATTCGGCGCTTCACAATAATGGTGTTGGTGTAACAAATACATTGGAAGGAAGCCGGAATACCGCTATTGGAAGTAAAGCGCTTTTCTCCAATATTAAAGGATACTATAATACCGCCACAGGATTTCAGGCATTGTACGACAATACAGCCGGGTATAGTAATACCGCTAATGGATTTCAGGCATTATACAACAATACAGGCGATATTAATACCGCGGTCGGTTCTCTGGCATTGCTTTCAAATTCTATTGGCGGCCAAAATACAGCAATAGGGTATAGCTCTTTGAATGATAATACAACAGGGGACGCCAATGCGGCTCTTGGAGCATTTTCGTTATCATTTAACTCTACAGGTATTCAGAATACAGCTATAGGTATATTTTCCCTGAACCATAATACGATTGGCAGTTTTAATACGGCAGTTGGCACTTTTAGCGGTACACTTGCAGTGGGTGGTGTGAGAAGCACTTATCTTGGTGCAAGTGCCGGCAATGATATTATCAGCAGCTACAATAATTCTACAGCAATTGGTTATAATGCAAAGGTAACAGGCGATAATATGGTACGTATCGGCAATACTGGTGTTACTTCCATCGGTGGTGTGGTTGGCTGGTCGGTGGTAAGTGATGGGCGTTTCAAAACTAATTTGAAACAGGATGTAAAAGGCCTTGATTTTATTATGAAGCTGCGGCCCGTTACGTATAACCTGAATTTAAAAGCGCTCAACAAACAACTCAATATTCCCGACAGCCTGCAGGCAAAAGACCAGTCAGAAAATGAAACAATGCGTCATACAGGGTTTGTAGCCCAGGAAGTGGAAGAAGCGGCAAAGCAAACAGGCTTTGATTTTAGCGGCGTGGAAAAGCCGCAGAAAGATAACGGGCATTATGGCTTACGATATGCAGCGTTTGTAGTGCCGCTGGTAAAAGCAGTACAGGAACAGCAGGAAATAATTCAACAACTAAAGAAAGAACTGGAGCTGCAAAAAGCAGAACTGCAACAATTAAAAAACAAACAAAACTAATAGGCTGCGGGTAGTAATACAGGCAGGCTAATCATTGACCTTATAAATAAATTTTATGCTTCACTTAGATACTGATTATTTCAGAAAAAATGAAATGGGCGCCAACCCTGAGTTAAGTACTCAACCCGGTAAACTGCATGTAGCCACAGCCACCCATGTGTATTATTTGGATGTAAAGGATATTGTTCGTATCCAGTCCATTTCTAATTACAGTAAATTATTTTTTACCGGCGGTCAAACCCTCACAGTATCAAAGGTGCTTTCACATTTTGATGAATTGCTTTCGGGCAGTCATTTTTCCAGGATACACCGCACCCACCTGGTCAATTTGCTTTATATAAAACAGTATGTACATGGAAATGAGGCCAAAATAGGAATGAGCACTAATGAAATGCTGCCTGTATCCCGGAGAAAGAAGAAAATGTTTCAGCAAAAAATGATGCTGTTTAGCATGTAGAGAATAAAAAGAACCGGCAGATTATGTACCTTTCATTATACAGATTATTTAATTAGAAACAACCCGGTTATGAATGCCATTATTATAGAAGATGAAAATCTTGTGGCCAGGGAACTGGTTAAAAAATTGGGAGAAGTTGCCCCGGATCTCAAGATACTATCTACCCTGCCCAGTTTAAAAACTGCCAAAACATGGTTGAAAGAAAATGCTGAGCCCGATCTGATATTTATGGACGTTCAGCTGAGTGACGGGGTGAGCTTTGAATTGTTCCAGTCTTTTACTTTGCAATGCCCGGTGATTTTTACAACTGCTTATAATGAATATGCGATACAGGCATTTAAAGTAAACGGGATTGATTATTTATTAAAACCTGTAAATAAAGAGGACCTTAAAAATGCTGTTGATAAATGCAGGAGGTTGCAGCAAAATAAGCAAACGCTGCCATTGAATGTAGCTGCTTTGCTGGCAGCAATGGCGCCGGGCAGTTTTCAGCAAACTGGCCAGAAAGAAAAGTTTGTGATCAATTTCCGCAATACGCTTTTGCCAATTAAAACAACCGATATCGCTTATTTTGTAAGAGAACAGCTTATATACCTCTGTACATTTGATAATCAACGGCATATTCTTGATTACGGCACATTGGAAGAAATTGAAGAGGCATTGAATTCAACCAAATTTTACCGGGCCAACCGGCAATATATCATTAATGAAAATGCTGTTAAAAGCGTTCATACATCTCCCACCGGTAAGCTTACACTAAAACTTACCATACAAGCCACACTTGAAATTGATATCAGTCGTGAAAAAGCACCGGCGTTTAAGAAATGGCTTGATAGTTAAAGGTGCTATAGTATCGCCTGTTTTACAGGCGATACTTCCGGTTTTTCTTACAGAAGGTTTATCTAAATGCGGAAGCAGTAAAAGATATTTCCCGGCAAAAAAATCTCTACTGCAAAAAAAGAATGAATTTTAGGGTGTGAAACAGTCAGTTGAAGATATTATATCCATTATCAAATCATTTCAGGAGAGATTACTGCAACACTTTCCTGCTTTGGAACAGGAAGCCTTTCAACTAATCAAAAACAAACCGGCAGATAAAAATGCGATTGAAAATATGCTGGATACTATTTTATCCCTTACTGACCTTGGTATTGGTAACGATTTATTCATTAAGCTCCTTGAATATTATAAAACCATAGATGCAGAAGGAGCAATTTTTTACTGGAATGAATACGATAGAAAAGAGGAAGAATGAATTGATCTTAAACACCTCATAATAAAGATTGATACTCTATTTATAGCGATGCCAACATATTTATAAAAATTTGAACGTCCTTAAGGCTCCGGCTAAAGTGGAAGTGGTGGTTCAAATTTTTCAAAAAAAACGTTCAATTTAAACACATAAATTATGATCAAGATAGTAGCCATACCAGCCTGTTATGTTAGTGGTTATATCTGTTCTGACAATGACGAACTTCGTGGCGCAGGTGCCACTCATGCCTGGGTGGAAGCCTATATTCCATTTCATGGCTGGATTGGTTTTGACCCGACCAATAATTGCATTGCAAGCGATATGCATATACGTCTCGCTATTGGCAGAAGTTTTACCGATTGTACCCCGGTAAAGGGAACGTATAAAGGTTCTTCAGAACATACATTAGAAGTTTCGGTAAGCATTGAAAACGGTTCACCCAAAAATGAAGACTTTGTTGAAACGCCGGTATTTTCTTACCAGGTGCATAATCCGGGGGTAACGGATAATTCTTACAGAAGATTTATGGAGATGCAGCAGCAGTAGAAAAATCATCATACTAATAAGGGTTTACACTTATCGTCACAATGCAAAGTATTCTGATAACGATCCTTATTACAATACAATAAATTATCATCGCTGATAGTGGTGCAGGTCTTGTTCTACTGTTTAGACTTATGTTGTCCCTTAAAGGCCGGTTCGTAACTCAACAAAAAAGGCGACCCTGTTTGCACAGAACCACCTGGAATGTTTTCACAACGGTAAAACCTTATTGTGATTTGCTTCAAATTGTAATATGAAAATAAAGTATTTAAAAGATTTTTCAAAATCTTATTTTTATAATTGCTATTTAAACCTTCTATATGAAAAAAATTCTTGGTCTTGACATTGGCGTGGCATCTATTGGGTGGGCATTTGTTCTTGAGCCTGAAAAAGAAACCGAGCAATACTCAATTGTACGAATGGGAAGCAGGATAATTCCTTTAAGTCCCGACGAAAACGATGAGTTTACAAAAGGCAACGCCATCAGTAAAAATGCGACTCGCCGTATAAAAAGAGGTATGAGACGTGGTGGGCACCGTTACAAAATGAGAAAATGGAAGTTAAATACGCTATTAGCTGAATTAGGTATGAAACCAAAAGATGAACTTTTTAAACTGAGTTCACTTAGTTTATACGGTTTAAGAGAAAAAGCGCTTACAGAAAATGTGACTCTTCAGGAATTAGGCAGGATATTTTATCATCTGAATCAAAAAAGAGGCTATAAGAGTAACCGTAAAGCCAATAATGAAGAAGAAAGCATACCTGAGACTAAAAATCTGAAAGAGGAAGAAGTGGCACCTAAGAAGAAGGGATACCTTGATTTGATTAACGACAGAGAAACCTTACTAAAAGAAAAAAGAATAACAATTGGACAATACTTTTTTCAAGAACTGCAAAAAAACTCATTCTTTCGGATTAAAGAAAACATTTTCATGCGGGCAAGTTATCAGGATGAGTTTAACAGAATTTGGCAAACACAAAAAAAATATTACCCTGCAGAATTGTCTGATTCAAATTACAAGAAATTTTTTTCTGAAATTATATATTTCCAGCGCCCATTGAAAAGCCAAAAAAACTTGATAAGCGAATGCCGCTTTGAATTCACTTATGCGAAAGACAAGCAAGGAACAATTCTAAAAGATGAAAAGGGCGATGCCAGAATCATTCGTCCAAAAGTAATCGCCAAAAGCTCGCCACTTTTTCAAATTGCAAAGATCTGGCAGGATATAAATAATATTAAGATTAAAAGTAAATCTGGAGATAATATCTGGTTAAATCAGGAACAGAAACAGGAATTATTTGACTTCCTGAACAACAATGACAGAATAAGCATTACCAATCTAAAAAAGAAACTCAAGCTGACCCCTGCTAATGATTACTACATCAATTTGAAAAAGGACAGCCTTGAAGGCAATAAAACAATTTCCGCAATAAGGAAAGCCCTAATAAATGAAAGAGAGGATGTTTTGAAATTCGAAATAGTCACTCAAATGAAGCCGGTGGTAACTCAATTGACCGGAGAAACAATTGAACAACCCGTCATACTTTCCAATTTTGAAAAGGAGCCGCTATTCCGTATATGGCACCTTCTTTATTCCATTGAAGAAACAGAAACTCTTATCAAAAACTTACAGGAAGACTTTGATCTGACTGAACAACAAGCGAAATCTCTTTCAAAAATTGATTTCAGCAAAGGTGGCTATGGGGCTATTAGTACCAAAGCATACAGAAAAATTCTTCCACACCTGATGAAAGGGCTTATCTATAGCGATGCTTGCAAAGCTGCCGGGTATAGGCATTCGGACTACTTAACATTTGAAGAAAACACTGCAAGGCCTCTTTCTGATACACTTACATTATATTCAAAAAACACTTTAAGAAACCCTGTTGTTGAAAAAATAATAAATCAAGTTATCAATCTCGTTAATGCAATTATTTCAGATGAACAATTTGGGCGGCCTGATGAAATAAGGGTTGAATTGGGAAGAGAATTAAAACAAAATGCTGAAGAAAGACACAAGACATTTTCAAACATCACTAAAAAAGACAAAAGGCACAAAGAAATAGTAGAAAGATTACAAAACGAATTAGGGTTTAAAGCTGTAAGCCGCAGAGATATTGAAAGGGTAAAACTATGGGAAGAGTTTGGAGGAGTCTCACCCTACGAACCCGGCAAGCCGATTACTCTTAAACAGTTGTTTAGCGGAGACTATGAAATTGAACATATTATCCCAAGAAGCAGGTTCTTTGATGATAGCTTTTCGAATAAGACGATTTCGAGTAAACAGTTTAATGTTAATAAAGACAATGCCACAGGCTTTGATTATTTACAAAGCCTGGGCGAACAGCCATTTCATAACTACACCGAATTTGTGAAACAAAATTTTTACAGAAAAGAGGGAATCAGCCGTACTAAACTGAATTATCTTTTAATGTCAGGCGAGAACATCCCACAGGATTTTATTAACAGGCAAATGCGGGAAACAGCTTATATAGCGAGGGAAGTGAAGAACTTATTGATGAACGTTTGCAGAAATGTATATAGCACAAGCGGTGGGGTTACGGATTATCTCAGAGATAATTGGGGGATTAATAATATACTTCAGCAGTTAAATTTTGAAAAGTACAAAGCAGCAGGCCAAACAGAAATAATAACTATTGAAAAAGACGATGGCAGTACACACCAAAAAGAAATAATAAAAAACTGGAGTAAAAGAGACGATCACCGTCACCATGCTGTTGATGCCCTTGTGGTGGCATTAACTAAACAGGATTACATTAATAAACTTAACAAACTTAATCAAAACTATAAAACGCAAAAAGAGTTAAAAGAAAGTGGCCGCAGGTTTCAGGAGCCATGGAAGGGGTTTGTAAATGATGCAATGAATGCAACCGGTAATATCCTTGTAAGTTTTAAAGCAGGAAAGAAAGTAGCAACAAAAAACATCAATCAAATAAAAAAAGGGAAACAGATTGTACAGGAGATTGTTTCTCTCACACCAAGAGGGTTTCTCCATAAAGAAACTGTGTACGGGCAGATAAAAAGATTTGAAAAAATCAAACTATCCCCTAAATTTAACCAATGGGATGTAATTTCAAATTCATTAATTAAACAACAATTAGAAGAAAGATTAGCTGCTTTCAATGGCGACCCAAAGAAAGCATTTAAAGACTCCGATAAAAACCCTATCCCCGAAAATTTAAAGGAAATTACAATTTACAAGAATGAATATGTTCTAAGAAAGACATTGGATACTAATTTTAAGGCTGACAAAGCGGATGATATTATTGATCAGAAGGTTAAAGCAATAGTTAAAAAAAGGCTATCGCTTTACAACAATAATCCAAAGGAAGCATTTAAAGATTTAGACAATAATCCAATCTATTTTAATGAAGATGAATGTAAAAAAAATATAATTAAAGCAGTTCGATGCAGGGAAGGTTATGAACAATTGACCCCTTTACATCTAAATAAACTTGGAACTTCTGTAGATTTTGTAATAACAAGAAACAATCATCACATTGCAATTTATAAAGACTCAACAGGTAAGTTAAGAGAAAATGCCGTCACCTTTTGGGATGCATTAGAGAGAAAGAAAAATAATCTTCCTGTAATTGTTAGAAACCCGAAGAAAACATGGGATGAGGTTCTTGAAAAGGGGCTCGAAAATCAAACGATTTTAATCCACTTACCAAAAGATGACTGGGAATTTATTACTAGCCTTTCACAAAATGAAATGTTTGTGTTCGGTCTTTCGAAAGATGAATTACTAGAAGCTATTAATGAAAGTAATAATAAACTTATTGGGAGTCATTTATTTAGGGTCCAGAAAATTTCTGAAAGTTATTATAATTTCAGGTCACATATTGACACTAATACAGAAGAGAACAAACTACTGAGAGGAGTTAAATGGGAAAGAGTTCAGAGTATTGAAAGAAT
Organism: Chitinophagaceae bacterium; assembly: GCA_031441485.1. Lineage (GTDB taxonomy): Bacteria > Bacteroidota > Bacteroidia > Chitinophagales > Chitinophagaceae > JJ008. Next base: position 54,445 of record JANOEQ010000078.1, on the reverse strand, counting down.
GACTGGACTAAAGGTAAAAATCAATAATCTTGGCAAGATTATTATGATTGGTGACTGAATTTTGACGTAAATAAAAGCCTTGCACAATATTTTGCAGAGCTTTTTTGTTTATACAAGTTATAAACCAATATCCCATGATAAAGCGAACCCTTTATTTTGGCAATCCCGCCTATCTCAAAACCCAAAACGAACAACTCGTTTTTGAAAGCCCCGAAACAGGCGAAACAAAACAGGTGCCGGTAGAAGATATTGGCATACTTATTTTAGACCATCAGCAAATCACTATTACACAGGCCTTAATTGCCAAATTACTATCGAATAATACAGCCCTAATAACCTGCGACAATACCCACCACCCTACCGGTATGCTGTTGAATTTAGATGGTAACAGTTTGCAGAGTGCAAAATTTACAGCACAGGTGGAAGCCACCGTACCATTAAAAAAACAATTGTGGCAGCAAACGGTATCAGCTAAAATTACCAACCAGGCAGCCATTCTGGAATGGCACAGAGTACCGGTAAAAAATATGCTTAATTGGGCAGCGGCCGTAAAAAGCGGCGATACAGAAAATCATGAAGCCACGGCCGCCGCGTATTACTGGAAAAATGTTTTTCCCATTTTTGAGGATTTCAGAAGGGAGAGGTATGGCCCTCCCCCCAATAACCTGCTGAACTATGGCTACGCCATTCTGCGGGCTATCGTTGCCCGAAGCCTTGTTGGCAGTGGATTACTTCCAACACTGGGTATCTTTCATAAAAACCAGTATAACGCTTATTGCCTTGCTGATGATATTATGGAGCCTTACCGGCCTTTTGTGGACAGGATCGTTGTAGAAATAGTCCGCATGAACGGGAAATTTCTGGAACTGACACCTACCATGAAAAAACAACTACTGGCCATACCGGCAACAGATGTAAAAATAAAGGGGGAAAAAAGCCCTTTAATGGTAGCTGTACAGAAAACAACCGCCAGCCTGGCCAAATGCTTTGAAGGGAAATTAAAAAAGATTGAATATCCTGAATTTGCAAAAATGCAATGAGCCGCCATTATAACCAACGCCTAAATGCCTATCGCATTATGTGGGTACTTGTACTGTTTGACCTGCCAACTGAAACAAAAAAGGACAGGAAAGCCTATACCCGGTTCCGTAAAAAGATCATGGATGATGGTTTCCAGATGTTCCAGTTCAGCATTTATATGCGGCACTGTGCCAGCCGGGAGAATGCCGATGTGCACATAAAACGGGTAAAGGCCATTTTACCGGAAAAGGGCCATGTGGGTATTTTTCAGTTTACCGATAAGCAGTTTGGAATGGTTGAGCTGTTCTACGGCAAGGCGCCCCAAAACACCAGCCCCCCGGTGCAGCAATTAGAAATGTTCTAAAATCCCTCTTTTGGGGGAAATTTAGAGGGGGTTAGAAACAAAAAAAGCATCCGGGAACCGGATTTTTCATCCTGATTTTGGGCCCAGATGCTTTCCCAGTAAGGCTTTCAGCCAAAAGGGTTGTTCATAAACAAAGCTACAATACAATTTGAAAGCAAATCACAACCAAAAGAGGATGTGATTCACTGGAAGGGTGGTTGTTCATAAACAAAGCTACAATACAATTTGAAAGCAAATCACAACGTATCCCAGGTGACATAATGAAAGAGCTTGGTTGTTCATAAACAAAGCTACAATACAATTTGAAAGCAAATCACAACACTTACTTTATACTGGCCTTCATCAACGGCGTTGTTCATAAACAAAGCTACAATACAATTTGAAAGCAAATCACAACGGCGTCAAGCCCACATATCCGCCGCCCGTAGTTGTTCATAAACAAAGCTACAATACAATTTGAAAGCAAATCACAACCAACATCTAGGTCTTCACTTTCGCACTCCGGTTGTTCATAAACAAAGCTACAATACAATTTGAAAGCAAATCACAACTAAATGACTGAACTTTATTTTACTTTTCTTGTTGTTCATAAACAAAGCTACAATACAATTTGAAAGCAAATCACAACTAATCACATGAGACTACAGGCGTTACTTATGTTGTTCATAAACAAAGCTACAATACAATTTGAAAGCAAATCACAACTTAACGCCTTTATCTGTTCGCCCTGCAATTGTTGTTCATAAACAAAGCTACAATACAATTTGAAAGCAAATCACAACATGAGCCAACCAGATAGCGATATACCAGAAGTTGTTCATAAACAAAGCTACAATACAATTTGAAAGCAAATCACAACGTTATCCAGGAAAAGCCCGTTAGCGATTCCGTTGTTCATAAACAAAGCTACAATACAATTTGAAAGCAAATCACAACGGTATTGCGTCCGGGTGAACCGTGTCAATTGTTGTTCATAAACAAAGCTACAATACAATTTGAAAGCAAATCACAACTGAAACCGGGTTGGCTTCGGAAGGGTGCCGGTTGTTCATAAACAAAGCTACAATACAATTTGAAAGCAAATCACAACCGAACCGGCAGGCTATTACACAAAAAACATGTTGTTCATAAACAAAGCTACAATACAATTTGAAAGCAAATCACAACAATTCTTGACCCGCAGGCGTTTATTTCTACGTTGTTCATAAACAAAGCTACAATACAATTTGAAAGCAAATCACAACACTGCACCAATACCTGTAGAACTTCCTGAGGTTGTTCATAAACAAAGCTACAATACAATTTGAAAGCAAATCACAACATGAAGGCCAAGGACTATGTAGACCTGCCAGTTGTTCATAAACAAAGCTACAATACAATTTGAAAGCAAATCACAACGGCGATAGGTATGGTCGCTTAATGCTTACTGTTGTTCATAAACAAAGCTACAATACAATTTGAAAGCAAATCACAACTGTTCTTATGGATTCCACAAAACTATTTTCGTTGTTCATAAACAAAGCTACAATACAATTTGAAAGCAAATCACAACGTTACCGATGTGGATATGCCGGTAATGGTGTTGTTCATAAACAAAGCTACAATACAATTTGAAAGCAAATCACAACCCAGGGTATTGTGTTTTATTTTCAGCAATGGTTGTTCATAAACAAAGCTACAATACAATTTGAAAGCAAATCACAACCAGTATTTGTGCTGCACTTGCCATTGGTATGTTGTTCATAAACAAAGCTACAATACAATTTGAAAGCAAATCACAACACAGACCGTGAAGCTGACCACTAAGTCACTGTTGTTCATAAACAAAGCTACAATACAATTTGAAAGCAAATCACAACACTTCAACAGCAAACAGTGCTTGGCCCTGAGTTGTTCATAAACAAAGCTACAATACAATTTGAAAGCAAATCACAACGTATACGCATTGCGTAACCGCTTTGCAACAGTTGTTCATAAACAAAGCTACAATACAATTTGAAAGCAAATCACAACCGCATAGGGAGCTGCCTTCAAAAGAAACCCGTTGTTCATAAACAAAGCTACAATACAATTTGAAAGCAAATCACAACGGTGATGAATGTGCAGCGTGGCATTAAAACGTTGTTCATAAACAAAGCTACAATACAATTTGAAAGCAAATCACAACCTACGTTATGACACAGACACAAACAAACAGGTTGTTCATAAACAAAGCTACAATACAATTTGAAAGCAAATCACAACGCTGGATGGCTTATACACATAAAAACCACCGTTGTTCATAAACAAAGCTACAATACAATTTGAAAGCAAATCACAACTCTGCCAACTGATAAGCTTTTTGAATTTAGGTTGTTCATAAACAAAGCTACAATACAATTTGAAAGCAAATCACAACTGCATCATACGCCGGGCTGTCCTTATCAACGTTGTTCATAAACAAAGCTACAATACAATTTGAAAGCAAATCACAACATCGGCACCATTTGGATCGTATTTACCATGTTGTTCATAAACAAAGCTACAATACAATTTGAAAGCAAATCACAACGGAGTTAATCCAGTTTCCTCCGGAGTTAACGTTGTTCATAAACAAAGCTACAATACAATTTGAAAGCAAATCACAACAATTGAGAGGCGGGCCTCGTCGCTATCGGGGTTGTTCATAAACAAAGCTACAATACAATTTGAAAGCAAATCACAACTTTGGATATTAATGATACTCACCACAGACTGTTGTTCATAAACAAAGCTACAATACAATTTGAAAGCAAATCACAACCGTGATTGTCCAATAAAGGAACAACGCCGTGTTGTTCATAAACAAAGCTACAATACAATTTGAAAGCAAATCACAACTCATTTCACCAACTACCTGCACCTGTATGGGTTGTTCATAAACAAAGCTACAATACAATTTGAAAGCAAATCACAACTAATATATGGCAGAGGCAAGCGAGATTAAAGTTGTTCATAAACAAAGCTACAATACAATTTGAAAGCAAATCACAACATCAATCATATCATTAACTGAAAGGCCATCGTTGTTCATAAACAAAGCTACAATACAATTTGAAAGCAAATCACAACCGGTATGCACACATGCCCGTAATCAGTGGAGTTGTTCATAAACAAAGCTACAATACAATTTGAAAGCAAATCACAACGGAATAATTATTGGATGCTTGCCTGGCAAAACAAGCAGAGTGAAGGCCACCACGGAGTCTAACTGTTTTACCTTGGTTTTTTTTACTTTTTGTATCAAGACAAAAAGTAAAAATTGTTGCCTTATCTTCGGCTTCCAAAAAAAATAATTTATGACCTACCAAACCCTGCTTACTTCTTTAGAAAATGGCATCTGCACCCTCACCATCAACCGCCCTGAAAAACTGAATGCACTGAGCAAAGAAGTATTCACCGATCTCAATACAGCATTAGATGAAATAAACAACAATCCTGCAATTAAATCCGTCATCATTACCGGGGCCGGGCCAAAAGCCTTTGTGGCTGGTGCAGATATTACCGAGTTTGGAGGATTAGATAAGGCCGCTGCTATGGCACTTGCAAAAAGAGGACAGGATATATTTACCCGTATTGAAAATAGTGGTAAGCCTATTGTAGCGGCTGTCAATGGTTTTGCCCTCGGCGGTGGTTGTGAACTAGCTATGAGCTGTCATTTTCGGGTGGCATCAGAAAATGCAAAATTTGGTCAGCCAGAAGTAAATCTCGGACTGATACCCGGCTATGGCGGTACACAACGATTAGTACAATTGATCGGTAAAGGAAAAGCGATGGAGCTTTTGCTATCTGCACATATAATAGATGCGAATGAAGCCAAACAGCTGGGTCTCGTAAATTATGTTACCACTGCTGAAACATTACTGGAACATACTAAAAAAATACTGGGCATCATCAACTCCAAAGCACCGCTGGCTGTGGCTGCCTGCATTAAAGCCATTAATGCGGTATTTGATGAAAGCAAAGATGGCTATGCCGTGGAAATAGAGGAATTTGGAAATGCCTTTGCCACCGATGATATGAAAGAAGGAACAACGGCTTTCCTGGAAAAACGGAAAGCAAATTTTACGGGTAAATAAATCTTAGCGGAACATTTCATCCGGAAACACCCTTATCACTTTTACAAACCGGCCACGGTAATAGTTGCCTAACGGACTTATCACCACTCCTTTTCCTTTGCCGGAAGAGGAATGAATAAATCGAAGCGTATCATTTTTTACACTTTCCACTATACCCATATGCCCTGCTATGCGAATGGTACTGTCGGTACCGGTAAACAGAATCAGGTCGCCCGGTCTTGCATCCTGCTCCATTATAGTTTTTCCATAATTGGTAAAATCAACGGAGGACCTTGGCACTGACATACTGAAATGCCTGAACACATACGTGATAAACCCTGAGCAGTCAAATCCTTTCGCCGGATCAGTAGAGGCATACAGGTAAGGTACACCGGTCAATGTTTTGGCAAATGCCACAATAGAATCGGGCCGGATGATGGCTGGCCGGGATAGCGTATCAGCAACGGCAACTATCACCGGTTCAAGTACCGGTATTTTTTCAATAGTATCTTTTGAAAACGGCAGAATGGTTGTTGTGTCCTGCGGAATTAAAGGGTCACTGCCTTTTCTTTCATTGGCGCAACTGATTATCGCGGTAACCGATATTACTGCAACAATAAAAAAATCGCCTGTTGTTATGATATTCATAGGTTTCGCAAGCTACCTTAAAAATATTATTCCCGCAAAATCGCTGCAAATGAGAGGTCCTGGAATGAGCGATGTTACGGCTTTGCGACATGGCGGGAGCCTGTTTTTTCAGCTTCTGAGCTACGTCTAATCTTCCACCAGTTTATCATCTATCAGGTAGGCAGCCACCCCGCTTATATTATCATTGCCTTGTGCATCTTCAAGATATACGCGGAAAGAAGTAATAGTGGCTGCCGGAAAAGTGAGTATCCTTTTTCTGCCCACACTGGTACCCTGTATCTCCCCAATTGCTTTTTCTCCTTTATATAACACCACGCTGAACCGGCGTATGCTCTGCCCCAGGTGAATGGCCTCCCGAAGTATAATACAATTTATTTTTTGTGGCTGCTTTAACTGTACAATAAAATTTTGCAGGTTGATTCCATAATAAGCAGACGTAGTGTCAAAACCACGTATTACCATTGGCTTGTTACGCAAATCTTTTTGACTGAATTCATAATAGGTGTCAGCTTCTTTCAGGAGGTTATTGCCAAAGTTTTCATCCCGCATTTTTTTAAAGTCCACCAGCGCCGCGGAATCCTGTTCATGTATCAACCCCCGCCTGTCGGGAGGTACATTCAATAAAAGATTGGCACCCCTGCCAACCGATTGCAGATAAAGTTCAAATAGTTTTTTGGGCTTCTTTACATCATTATCTTCCTTTTGATGATAGAACCAGCCCGGTCGAATGCTTACATCACATTCAGCCGGTATCCATTGTTTGCCATTATAATTACCATGGTTCAAAGTATCGGTGGCAGGCGCCCCTTCCCCTCTTTTAAAACCTGCGGTATCTAAAAAATTCCAGTTCGGGTCACCGGCTTTTCCTTTTTCATTGCCCACCCAGCGGATGTCGGGACCAATATCACTAAATATAACTGTGTTACGGGAATACTGCCGAACCGTGTTTTCATATCTTTTCCAGTCGTACACTTGTCTTTTACCATTGGGTCCTTCGCCATTGGCCCCATCCCACCACAGTTCCCAAACAGGACCATAGTTCAGAAAAATTTCTTTCATCATATTTACAAACACATCATTGTATTTGTCTGTACCGTAGTCAGGATGATTTCTGTCCCATGGAGAAAGATAAACCCCAAACTTCAACCCGCTTTCTTTACAAGCCCTCGAAAGTTCCCTTACTACATCCCCTTTACCGTCTTTCCATTTACTTTCACGGACGGTATGTTTGGAATAATTACTGGGCCAGAGGCAAAAACCGTCGTGATGTTTGGCAGTAATGATAATACCTTTTGCGCCAGCCTGCCTGGCAATACGGCACCATTGGCGGCAATCCAAATCAGTGGGATTAAAAACGGCTGCGGGTTCATCCCCCTGTCCCCATTCTTTATCTGTAAATGTATTAGGGCCAAAATGGATGAATAAATAATACTCCGTCTCATGCCAGGCTAATTGTTGCTTTGATGGTACCAGTGTGGCTTTCTGTGCATAGGCACTGATGCTGAAAACCAGGATAAGAGGAAGCAATCGGTGGTTCATACTGGCAATTTACAGCAGGGAAATGAAGATAAAAAGTAAAAGAATTTGGAGATAAAGTCAGCGCAGACATTTGCTGTTTGGCCTACCTTTGCCGCGGTTTGAACCACATAGGGCATAGTTAACATAGAAATACACACATAGTTATTCCTGTATTTATATGTGTGTATTTCTATCTGTCCCCTGTTCTATGTGGTTCAAAAGAAGTGCGGATAAAAGCAGGCTGTGAAATAGCAGAATACTTTATTTTAAAAAAAAATACAAAATGGACTACCGGATTGAAAAAGACACGATGGGTGAAGTAAAAGTGCCTGCTGATGCCTACTACGGGGCACAGACACAGCGCAGCATTGATAATTTTAAAATAGCACAGGATATCAACAGGATGCCAAAAGAAATTATCCGTGCCTTTGCTTACCTGAAAAAAGCGGCTGCCCTTACCAATGCCGAAGCCGGTGTATTGCCAAAAAATAAATCAGTGCTGATCGGCAAAGTGTGTGACGAGATTTTAAAAGGTAAGTTAGATGATTATTTTCCACTGGTGGTATGGCAAACAGGCAGCGGCACTCAAAGTAATATGAATGTGAATGAAGTGATTGCTTACCGCGGACATGTATTGAAAGGCGGACAGCTTTCGGATGATAAAAAATTTCTGCATCCAAATGATGATGTAAATAAATCACAATCCTCCAACGATACTTTTCCAACGGCCATGCATATAGCCGCCTACAAAATTCTGGTGGATACCACTATACCCGGCATAAAAAAACTAAGGGACACGCTGGCTAAAAAGAGCAGGCAATACATGAACGTGGTAAAGATTGGCCGCACCCATTTTATGGATGCCACACCATTGACAGTCGGTCAGGAATTCAGCGGGTATGTATCTCAATTAGATCATGGAATGAGAGCTATTAAAAATTCACTGGCCCATTTAAGTGAGTTGGCGCTTGGTGGTACAGCAGTAGGTACGGGTATCAACACTCCGCCCAATTATGATACCAATGCAGCAAGGCATATTGCAAAACTCACCGGTCTTCCTTTTATTACTGCTGAAAATAAATTTGAAGCGCTTGCTGCACATGATGCGATTGTGGAAGCACATGGCGCATTGAAAACAGTGGCCGTAAGCCTGATGAAGATCGCTAACGATATCCGTATGCTTTCCTCCGGACCGAGAAGCGGTATCGGTGAAATTTTTATTCCTGATAATGAACCGGGTTCATCCATTATGCCGGGCAAAGTAAACCCCACTCAGTGTGAAGCGCTGACCATGATTGCAGCGCAGGTAATGGGTAATGATGTAACGATCGGCATTGGAGGCTCCAATGGTCATTTTGAACTTAATGTGTTTAAACCCGTAATGATCTATAACTTCCTGCACAGCGCCAGGCTTATTGGCGATGGCTGTGTTTCATTCAATGATAAATGTGCAGCAGGGCTCAAACCCATTGAAGCGAATATAAAAAAGCATGTGGACAACAGCCTGATGCTTGTTACTTCTCTCAATACAAAGATTGGCTATTATAAAGCCGCAGAGATTGCACAAAAAGCACATAAAGAAGGTACCACGCTAAAAGAAATGGCTGTAAAGCTTGGGTATGTAACCTCCGGACAATTTGATGAATGGGTGAAACCGGAAAAGATGGTGGGGAAAATCTAACGGAAATTTTCACACAGCACATAAGTTGAAAACGAAGAAATTCGCAGACAGGATACGGTAAGTAATAGTACTTAATTATACGTAGAGTTCCCATACATTCTATAGTGTAAACCCTGATTTTTTCTTTTTTTCCTTTTGGATGTTTGCAGAAGAAGGCTATTAGTTTCTACCTTAACAGCAGCAATTATCCAAACCCTTTTGTTAAACAAAACACCGTACTATGAAACCCCTTGTTACACCACCCTTTTATTTCATTCCCCAAATCACTCCAGTTGAAAAGAAAGCGCCACCCGCTGCTGACTCTAATCTTACTCCTTATCTAAAAGCAATTCTTTCAAACGCTGTAAAGCTGGTAAATGCCGGAAAAAGTTTTACCAACCGAAATCCTGATATGGATGCAGCCCTTCGGTACATTAAAGAAAGTGCATTACTGAGAAAGTAAAAGCAGTCAATACTTTTTATCTTTTTGAACACCGGAATCTAATCATATACTACCAGCAAAACCCCCTTTCAGGGGGTTTTGTCATGTAATGCTGTATCAATTTAGATTATTGCTTTATCAATTTTTCAATTTGCACCTCCTGCTCATTCCCGTTGAAAAGTTTTACCATGTACACACCCGGGATAAGTTTTGAAACATCCACCTGGAATTCATTCCGGAAACTCATTTCTTCTTTTAGCAGTACACCGGCCAGGTTATATAACTGTACTTTCAATGGTTTCCTGAATTCTTTTTTGCCCTGAATGGTAATCAGCACTTTGGCGGGATTGGGATAGATACGCACCAGGTCATTCACCTTTTTCGGCTTCACTGTATTTTCGTTCAGGGCCAGCAGTACTCCCTGGTACGTAAATTTTAAAATGGTGCCTGGATTATCCAGTATGGTGGTGAAGCCGGAGCTTGGGCCGGATGTGGCCCCTGAATTATCTGTAATAACATAAAATTCGTTGCCTGCAGGATTTACAGCAATATCCCTGAAACGGTTATTGGTATTGAAATATTCAATCTGGCTTCCGGGTATGGTCAATCCATCTGCACTAAGTTTGTACCGGAGTATACTTCCCCGTTTGAGACTGGTGATCAGTAATGAATTAGCCCATCCGGGAATGCCGCCGTTTCCAGTGGTATAGATATCCATGCTGGAAGGACCGGTGGTGGGCCAGCAGATAAAATAATTGCCGGCACAGGATGCATCCTGAAAATTATACCCGTTGGGTACTGTATAAATTGTTTTTAATGGCGGTGTGAAATCCGGGTGGCTATATGAGCTTTCCAGATATTGGGGTACGCCAGCAGGAAATGTATAATCGCTAAATGACAGCGAGCCGCAGGGCGTGGGTGAAGAAGAAGCCCATTCGCCGTAAATGTATGACTCATTATCATTAAAACCTGCCACGCGGGGCCATCCATAATTTTTTCCTGCTGCTACAAGATTTATTTCATCGTCTGTTTTTGGTCCGTGTTCATCGGCATATAATTTTCCGTCGGGTGCAAAAATAATTCCCTGCGGATTGCGGTGTCCGTAAGAAAATATATGACTGCGTGCTGCAGGTTGCGGCCCGGCGCCATCAGGATCTATTAATGGATTGTCCGCAGGAATGCTGCCATTCAGGTTCATACGTAAGATCTTTCCCTGATACTTTGTATAATCATTGGCAGCCACTTCTACTGTGGTGGGCAAATCGAGCGCCCTGATAATATTGCACATATTACCAAACTGGTTATTCCCCTGGTCGCCGATGCTGTAATATAATTTTCCGTCGGGGCCTATTTTTAGTCTGCCGGAATTATGATCCACACTTCCCTGCAATCCTGCTATCAGGTCTGTGGCAGAAGCAGGGTTTAATACACAGGTGGTTCCGATGGTGTAGGTAAACCGGGTTATCTTGGTACGCCGCTGTATACCGGCCGTGGGATCATTATCGTAGGTATAAGCGAGGTACACAAAATCTTCACTTGTACCCAACCCAAAGTTTGGATGTATTGCCAATCCCAGTAAGCCATCCTGCCCGCCGGTCTGGTATACCGTAGTTGTTAAATTCAGTACTGTTCTTCTTCCCCCGTTTACCGGACTTACCACCACCACCCGTTTACCCACTCTTTCCGTCACCCACAAAGAATCATTTGGGCCATAGCTTATTTCGTATGGAAAGCTGAAGGTACTGGAGGGCACCAGTTGTGTGGAGGAAAAAGGTTCACCCTGTCCCTGTATTTTACTGTGCATAAAAGACAGCAAAAGAGTAATGAGTGGCAACACTCTCTTGAATGGTTTCATCATAATTGGATTTGACTTTAAAATTAATTCACAAATCCTGTTCTGTCAATAGTGATTCCCCTGATAAAAACCGCAGGGAAATTCCGTGTGAATAAATTGAAAATCCTATTGATTTAGGTCTTTCATTAATCTAATTTTATATCCGATAGTCAGAACTGTGAATCCGAAAATCCGAAACTATGAACAGACTTTTACCCTATGCAAGGCTGGTCACCAAAAATGCACTGCTGCTATTATTTTTTTTATCGCTCCGGGTTTTTGCATTTGCACAACCGGTGAATGATAATTGTGCAAATGCAATATTGCTCACTTCCGGTACTGCTTGTGTAAATACGGCGGGTACTGTTCAGAATGCTACAAATTCTGCAATCCCTGTAGCCCCCTGTGCCGGTATTGCAGATGATGATGTTTGGTACAGGTTTGTTACCACTTCCACTGATCATACCATTACGCTGAGCACCATTGGCGCCAACCTGAATACTTCCGGCCCGAGGATACAATTATTTGCCGGCACCTGTGCAGGATTTACTTCTGTAGCTTGTGGTACTACCAATATCGCCATTACCACACTGGCCCGCAACACGACCTACTACATCAGGGTATATTCCAATGGCGGTGCAGTATTGACAAGCAATGCAGGTTTTAATATATGCGTTACCAATCCTGTGGCTGTTGTGCCGCAGATTGATCTTGGAAAAAGTTATATAAATACAAGCAAACCTACGGGCGGCACTGTGGAAACAGGTGATGAACTGGAAATAAGGGCATCGGTGGTGGTACGTGCCGGTTCATTTGACAGCTGTCGGTTTACCGATGCCATTCCGGCCGGTACCATCTATGTTCCCGGAACGCTTAGAATAATAACCAATGAAGGAAAAACATATAAATCGTTTACCGATGCCCGGTTTGACGCATCAAATGACGAGGGATGGATCAGCGGTTCTGCCATCACCATCAATATGGGATATCGTTCGGTAGATCAGCCTTCTTCGGTGTACCGCCGCGGAAGGATAAGAAATAATAATGGTCACAAACCTTCTTTCTATGGCGGCACCTGTATCATGGTGGCATCATATCATGTACAGGTTACAGCCGCAACCAATACCACTATTAACCTGGGCGCTGGTAATGTTACTTACACAACTGCACCGCCTGCCATTACCACATTTACTTTCCCTTCACGAATAGTATCTGTATATAACAACTATGGTATCTGTGCCAATTCAATCGGGGTAAATTCATTGGGCACAGAGTTTAATGGAACATTCGGTATCGGCAACCCGAAAAACCGTGGCGTTTCTGCCAATGTACCGGTGGGTTATACATTTGCCAATTTCTCCTGCGGTGGTCCCCAGGATTATTTTTATGGTATTGCCAATAACACAGGCGGGGGTGTATACACCACTTCCAATTTATGGCCAAAACCGGATGGGGCCTGCTCTGCCACTCCCACCACACACCGTGTGTTTACATTGTGGGATATCATTGGTGACCATACCGGCGCCGTATCGCCAACAGCAGGTAATCCTGCGGCAGATACCACTGGCGGAAGAACAGGCGGGTATATGCTTATCATTAATGCAGCTTACAGAATTGACTCGGCTTTTCAGCATACTATTACCGGGCTATGTGCTAATACCTATTACGAGATATCCTGCTGGATGAGAAATATTTGTTCCAAATGCGGATGTGATACCAATGGTACCGGGGCCTCTGGTGGAAGTTATATACCATCCGGACCTGGTGATTCATCTGGTGTGCGGCCCAACCTGGCCATGGCATTGGACGGTGTGGATTATTATACCACCGGTGATCTTAACTATAACGGGCAATGGGTGAAAAAAGGATTTACGTTTTTAACGGGGCCGGCACAAACCAGTTTCACCATGCGTTTTTATAATAACTCGCCGGGTGGAGGTGGCAACGACTGGGCCCTGGATGATATTACCGTGGCCACCTGCTCGCCCAACATGCAGTATGCCGTACCGGTCAACCCAATTGTATGCGATAGTAATATTCTGACAATAAGGGATACCGTCCGGTCATTCTTTAATAACTATGTATACTATAAATGGCAGCGAAGCACTGATGGCGGCGGCACCTGGAATGATGTAACCGGGCCGCTTGGTCCTGCCATACCCTTTTGGAATGGCACGGCCTGGGAATATGTAAGTTCTTATACAATACCTGCAACTGCTACACAGCTATCAAACAACGGCGACCAGTACAGGTTAGTGGTGGCTACTACTATAGCCAACCTTTTACTCTCAAGTTGCCGTTTTACTGATCCTGGCAAAATCACCATCAACGTAATTGATTGCGGTAATGTATTGGATGCTAATCTTATTTCCTTCTCCGGCCGCCTTGTTAATGAAAGGGTCCTGCTTAAATGGACCACGGCAGGTGAAGATGAACCACTGGAGTTTGAAGTGGAAAAAAGTACGGACGGTATTAACTTCTCCGTCATCGCCACTATAAACAGTTACAACGATTATGCCTCTGAGCAAAGCACCTACTCATTTACAGATCCTGCTGCTGTAAATGGTAAAGTCTATTACCGCATCCGGATGAAGAATATAGCAGGCAAGTCGGAGTATTCAAGAATTATACAGTTAAATCATTTATCCAATACATTTACGTTCATTTCAGTCATCAACCCTTTCAGCAATCAACTTTTGTTTGATATATCCTCTGATCACAATGGAAAAGCTGAGCTGGAACTGATAGATGCCACCGGCAAAATTGTGAGAAAAAAGTCAATTGATATTAGTACGGGTACAAACAGCCTGGTACTGGATGAAACCGCCAGCCTTGGTGCAGGCATCTATTTTTTACGGGTATATGCAGGTGGGCAGGTAATTCAAAAACGGGTGTTGAAAGAAACAAAATAAAATAACCGTTTTCATTTATAATAGAAACCCGTTTTGTAATCAGAACGGTTTTTTTATGACACCTGCATCTTGTCACTTATCTCGGTATTTGTTTCTACCGTGGAGTGATCTGCCGTTTTCAAATTCTTCCTGAAAAATCGCTTCTGAAAAAGCAATAATGTAATGACACCGGTAGAAATAGAGGCATCTGCAATATTGAAAATAGGACTGAAAAATTCAAAATCATCTCCACCCACCAAGGGCAACCAGGAAGGGAAATTGCCCCTGAACATAGGAAAGTAAAGCATATCCACCACGCTGCCATGCAGGAACGAAGAATATCCTGAAGATGATAACTGGGCTATTCCGGAATAAGATACATAATCGCCATGTAAGCCAACGGAAGGATCAAAATGCAGCCCTTTATCGAATAGCATCCCGTAAAACATACTGTCTATCAGGTTGCCCAAAGCCCCGGCATAAATCAATGCGGCACATATAATAAAGCCGCGGGAATACTGCTGTTTTACCAGTCGTCCCAAATACCATGTACCAAAAATGACGGCGGCCAGGCGAAACAATGTCAAAATCATTTTACCGGTTTCATTGCCAAACTTCCAGCCCCAGGCCATACCCGGATTTTCAATAAAATGCAGACGAAACCAGTTCATGCCAAAAACTCTTGTCACCTCCCCGGTGGGGTGAGCTGTTTTTATCCAGATCTTTAATGCCTGATCAATTAAGATGATGGCAGCAATAATCAAAGCAACATGTCTGATTTTCAATGTCTTCATATTACCCGCAAATATAGGGAGAAAGCTGTTCGCTGCTCGCTTTGTGCCACCCGCCGGCACCCTAAAGGAAAAAATTAACTACAGGTTAAGTTTATTCCTAAAACCCATGCGCATTTTTTTTTCATCGCTAAGAGTTGTGAGCCTGCTTGTTTCCTGTTGGCCTCTGTCCCGGTCAGGGGTTTTTTGAACCACAACTTGTCCTGGCCATCCGGGATAGAAAATAGAAAGCATAAGAAATACAGACATAGAAAGACATATACACTGGAGGACTATTTTGTATTCAATTGTATTAATTCGTGCAATTCGTGCAATTCGTGGCTAAAAAAAGCTGCGCAGCATCTTCTACCCTATTCTTCAAAATACACCCGCTTTACCCGTTGGGATATACCGGTCATTATTTCATAAGGAATGGTTTGGGCCCATTCAGCTATTTGTTCTACCGGCAATTGCTTTCCAAAAATGATTACTTCATCTCCTTCCTTTACACCTGGCACATCCGTTACATCAATCATAAACATATCCATGCAAACTGTGCCAATGACAGGAACCAGCTGGCCGCCTATCCAGATCTTTCCCCTATCATTGCCCAGCCGGCGGGGATAACCATCCGCATAGCCCATCCGTACGGTGGCAATAACTGAATCTTTTTTTACCACCCCCTTTCGGTTATAACTGACCGACTCACCTGTCTTCAGGTATTTTAATTGTGCTACAGTAGATTTTAAAGTGGCCACCGTTTGCAGGTCCAGTACCTGTGAAGCCGCACTATCCACACCGTATAATCCAATACCAAGCCGCACCATATCCAGTTGCAGTTTCGGATGCCTGACCAATGCAGCAGAATTAGCAATATGCCGTATAAAAGTATAACCCAGCAATTGCTCCAGTTGCCCGGCAGCTTTTTCAAACTGCTGAAACTGCAGCATCGTAAATTCATCCTGTGCCGCTTCTTCACTGGCTGCCAGATGAGAGAATACAGTTTGTACTTTGAAGGAAGGGCTCGTATTCACTGCATCGGCCAGCTTTGCCATTTCAGTTATCCCAAAACCAAGACGGTTCATGCCGGTTTCTATTTCAATATGGACCGGGTAAAGCGACAGGCCTTCTTTTTGCAGGAACATATCAAAAGCGTGCAGCAGCTCAAATGAATAAATTTCAGGCTCCAGGTTATGCTCCACAATTGTTTCAAAGGCATTTACTTCCGGGTTCATCACCATGATGGGTAATGTGTTGCCGGCTTTTCGCAATTCCACTCCTTCATCTGCATAAGCCACTCCCAGGTAATCTGCTTTATGATATTGCAATATACCTGCCACTTCTGCTCCGCCACTGCCATAAGCAAAGGCTTTTACCATGGCCATTATTTTGGTGGAAGGCCGCAGCAATTGCTGGTACTCTTTCAGGTTATGTACAATAGCATTCAGGTTTATTTCCAGGATGGTCTGGTGTACTTTCTGTTCCAGCAGTTGAACGATTTGTTCAAAAGCAAACACACGGGCCCCTTTTATCAATATAACTTCATCTTTGAACCGGAACGATCTGAATTGCTGAAGGAATGTTTCCGTAGAAGGATACAGTTCAGTATGTAAGTTTTCGCTTTCCGGTAAATTAGAAATGGCGGTTGATATTCTTTCACCAATTCCAATTACTTTTTGCACGGAATGTTTGGCCAGGCTTTCCAGCACTTGTTTATATAATTGCTCATCCGGTATGGAGCTTTGTAAAAAGTCAGAAAGAATAACGGTTCTTCCCGCACCGGTATTTTGCTGATCCAGGAAATTTAATGCTATTTCCAGCGAACTGAGATCGGCGCTATAACTGTCATTGATAATAGTGCAATGGTTGATTCCTTTTTTCAATTCAAGCCGCATGCTTACCGGCTGCAGCCGTTGCATTCTTTGGGCGATGACTTCCGGGACTATATTGAGTTCCCGGAGTATACAATAGCAGGTAATTGCATTTTCAACAGAGGCATCGTCGGTAAAAGGGATTGTAACCGGTTGTGCCCCTATAACAAAAGTGGTACCGTTCTCTTTCTTTTCAACATGCCTGAGTACAAATTCATTTTCACTTTCTCCCGCTCCCCAGGATAATAGCTGCAGTGATTCGTTAAACATTTCCAATGTCTCTTTCACTCCGTAACGGTGTACAAAATCGATTTCTTTCCCGATAAGTACAGTGCTGCTTTTAAAAAGAGTGAGTTTTTCCCTGAATTTATGATCATCATCTATAAACCCTTCGCTGTGCGCCGCACCAATATTTGTGAGTACACCAATCGTGGGACGGATTATCTTTTCCAGCCGCATCATTTCTCCCTGCCCCGAAATACCGGCTTCAAATATTCCTAATGTATGATGTTCATTCATCTGCCATACACTAAGCGGCACACCGATCTGTGAATTATAACTTTTGGGGCTTCGTACAATATTATAATCTTCGTGCAGTAACTGGTACAGCCATTCTTTTACTACTGTCTTACCATTACTGCCTGTAATACCTATAACAGGTATGTTGAATTGCTGCCTGTGCCAGGCGGCCAGCAACTGCAGTGCTTCCAGGGTATCGTGTACGAGTAAAAAATCAGCTTCCGGATAATCGATTATATTGACCGGCGAGGCAATAACAAAATTCCGGACACCTCTTTTATACAATTCAGGGATAAACTGATGCCCGTCTTTCCTGTGCCCTTTCAGGGCAAAGAAGAGAGAAGAGGCGGCCGCATAGACTTTACGGCTGTCGAGCAGCAGATGCTCGATCAGCATATTTTTATTGACCGCTTCTTCAGCATGAATGATCCGGGCTATATCATTGACAGTATAATGCAAGGGAAAAATTGAAATGGCTTATTGTGATTCGTCTGTTACTTCTTTTGGAACACCTTCCCGTTTCATAAAGATGGAATAAAAAATAGAGCCGGATATACATACCAGGATCACACCCAATGAAATGAATACCTGTGTTTGTTTATCCACCCACTGATTTACCCAATGTTCCGCCAGCATTTTTATGCCAATAAATACCAGTACAATGGCAATGCCCTGCTGCAGGTAATCAAACTTGCTTACAGCACCCCGCAGCAAAAAGAACAGAGACCGCAAACCCAGCACGGCAAAAATGTTGGAGGTGTAAATAACGAGCTGGGCCATAGGCTGGTATTCCGGAGTTTTGGTATCTACTATACCCATTACTGCCGGAATGGAATCAAGTGCAAATACAAGGTCGATAGCTGCCAGCATTATCACCACTACAAACAGGGTGGTATAGACAGGTTTTCCATTTTCTACATACCGGTATCTTCCATCCCCATCATGCGGTACCAATGGCAGCACCCTTTTTAATAATTTATAAACCTTACTATCATGCGGATCAAATTCCTGCTGTTCACCGGCAATGAACATTTTGTAACCTGTAAAAACCAGGAAAGCGCCAAAGATATATAACACCCAATAAAACTCCCTGACCAGGGCCACACCCACAGTTATAAATATGACCCTGAAAACGATTGCCATCAATATCCCTATCAGCAGCACCCTGCCATAATGTTTCTCTTTGACAGAGAAAGCAGAGAATATAAGGATGAATACAAAAATATTGTCGATACTAAGGCTCCATTCCATCAGGTATGCGCTCAGGTATTCAAGGGCCGGTTTCTGCCCATTCTCTATCCACATAAAAACACAAAAAGCAAGGGCAAGTCCCACCCAGAAAAAAGTTTGATATAATGCCTGCCGGATAGTTACCGTTTTGTTCTTTTTGCTTAAAAGCCCGAGGTCAACAATCAATGATACGACTAATACAATGCCGAAAACGAGGTAAGTAATCTGATCTCTTGTCATGAAATGAAATTAGTAGAACGTAAAGATAATGACGAACAGGCAATAGTGGGTTTTTGAACCACATAGGACATAGAAAACATAAGGAATACATACATAGAGATTAATCTTCATTTTGAAAAAACTATGTGTGTATTTCTATGTACCTACCCCTCTATGTGGTTCAAAAAATATACTGCCCCAGCCTCAGGCCGCATATTTCCTTTTTCTAGCCTGCTGGTATACCCAGCCAAATAATATCACCAGCAGAACCGGCAGTGCAATATTGATAAACTGCCAGGTATTTTTTTGTGCAGTTACTTTTTTTGAATCCAGCAGGCGCAGCACAATGTCTTTGTTCCGGGTTTCGATAATGCCGGGTTTATTTACCAGGTACTCCAGGCAGTTCAGTAAAAATTCTTTATTGGCAAACTGGTATTCGTATTGGGAACCGGCTGTATAAAAATTCATTCCCATAGGCAAAGGGCCTTCTTTTGGAGAAACATCATTCAATACGATATCACCATCCGCCACCACTATCATCTTGTTATCTGCCTTATTCATGGCCACAAAAGGCGAACCGCCTGCAGCAAGGGTGTCTATCACCGCCTTGCTTGCCCTGTTATTATACAATGAGGTGAATTTACCTTCCAGCAATAAAGCCACTGGTATATCCTTCTTATTAAATTTGGCATCCTCCGGCACATTCTTATTTTCATTCAGGCTTATTAAAGCCGGCGTGCTGATAATTCTTGAATTAGCAGAAGAAGAAAGCAATACCGTTTTTTTGATACCGGGTGTTGCAATGGTATCAATCGAATTGACAAATCTCCCTGCCACAAGCCCTGTATTTTTATTGATACTATGATTTCCTTTGGAACCGAATAAAGGATAGTAGTTCCATTTCAAAAATTCAAACTGCGGGTTTTGTGCATCACCGCCTACTACAAAAGGCATAAAATCACAATCAAGGTCCATCACCAGGTCTGTATTAATGCGGGCCCCGTACCTGAATAACTGGTCAGTGAGGTTCAGGTTGCGGTCGAAAGCAATGGTCGCACCTTTTGAATACCGGAGGCTGTCCTGTTCTGCAATCAGGTTATCTATAAACAACAATAGTTTTCCGCCACGCATTACAAACTGGTCAAGTTTCAGCTTTTCTTCTTCCGTAAATTGAAGCGCAGGTTTTACGCAAAGAAAAACATCAATCCGTGCAGGGTCATCCGCATCGGTTGAAATTTTAGTATGTTTATTCAGATCGAAAATTCCCAGTTTATAGTCTTTACTCAATGCTTCCTGTATACCGTATGTTTTGGCATCAGCAGGTTCACCATTACCGGCAGAATAAGCCACATGTGGTTTCTCAGTATTTACAAGTCCGTCCAGTGTTTTGGTAAATTGGTATTCCATCAATGCTTCTGCACTGTTTATTTCATCCTGCGAAATAGCACCGCTGGCCCTTGGGTATAAACTTACCAGTGCCTGCTTCCCTTTATACTTCATCAGGGCTACCGGAAAAATAATATTACTGCTTTCGCCTGTTTTCTTTTGAACGGTTAAATTAATGGGCACAGCCCCCAATGCCGCTAAGGTATCGCCATAGGTGATTCTGCTGTCGGGCAATTCATCCTGCGGAGAAATAAACTGGTAGTGGATCCTGCTGCTGTTACGGTCTTTCAGCAGTCGAAGAAATTCTTCGGTACTGTTGGCCAGTTTACGAAAGCCGGATGGAAACTCCCCTTTCAAAAACACATCTATCTGCACTTCATCATCCAGGTTTTTCAACAGGTCTTTAGTGGCATTGCTCAGGGTGTATCTTTTCTCTTTTGTCAGGTCAAAGCGGGCATGAATAACCGATGCAAGGTAATTGACCCCAAATAAAACCAGCAGCAGCAGCAGCCACCAGTATTTTGACCCAAATATCTTTTTAATCACATTCATATTTTATTTTCACTTCTCCATTTATGAAGAAGGGCTGGGGGTAAGGGGGTGAGGTCACCTCTTCAACAAATTCCTGTTCGTAATAGCTAAAAAAAGAAATATCACCGATAAAAAATATACCATATCCCTTGTATCAATCAATCCACGGCTGATACTGTGGTAATGAAAATCAATACCCGCCATTTCCACATAGTAGTCGGCCCCGTTTTTTAAAGCAGGCAGCCGGCTGATGGCGCTGAATCCATAATACAGCAGCGCACATCCTATTAAACTTATTATAAATGCCACCACTGCATTATTGGTAAAACTGCTGCAGCAAATGCTGATAGCTGTAAATACGGCCGCTAAAAAAAACAATCCTATATAAGAACCAATCGTGGCCCCCATATCTATCCCTTCGTTGGAAGAAAGGCGCTGTATAGAAATGATATAAATGATAGTGGGCAGCAGCGCAATAAACACTACAATTAAGCTGCCTCCGTATTTCCCCCCGATGATCTGCCAGCGGCTAAGGGGACGGGTCTGTAATATCTCGTAGGTGCCTGTTTTAAATTCTTCTGCAAAACTACGCATAGTAATAGCGGGTATAAGCAATAATAACACCCAGGGGGCCAGCTGAAAGAATTTATCGAGGGTGGCATAGCCAAAATCGAAGATATTGTCATCAAACACAAACAGCACCAGCCCGTTTACCAACAGGAATACAATAATGGCGATATAGCCGGTAAGGCTGCTGAAAAACTGGCGGAGCTCTTTTTTACAAACGGACCACATAGATTGGCTGCAAAATACTAAAGGAAACCGGAACTCCGTTCCGGTAAATAAAAATGTGCCTCCTCAGCTGGCAGGAACAGCGTTCCGGTAACGTCCAGACCACTAACCATGCTTCAAAACAAAAGTTAAAGCAGCAATTACTCAAAATGGGGCTTGAATAATTAACGGATTTTGGGTAAATTTGGTAAACCAAGAACAGGTATGGAAACTATTATTAAACCGCCGAGAACAATGCTGGAAGTGTACAACTGCCTTCCGGAAGGCACTCCTGTTCAATTAATCAATAACCAGCTTATTATGTCTCCGGCCCCGAAAGATCGTCATCAGAAATTGATTGGAAAACTTTATCTTCTTGTTACTGCATTCGTAGAAAGAAATCATCTTGGTGAAACCCGCATAGCCCCTTCAGATGTTTTTTTAAATGAAGAAAATATTTATCAGCCTGATATCTATTTTGTAAGTACTGAACACCTGGCTGGCTTCCAGGAAGATGGTTTTCATGGGGCGCCCGACATGGTGATTGAAATACTTTCCCCGGGTTCTGAAAAAACAGACAAAGTGGATAAGTTCGCCTACTATGAGGCTGTTGGTGTAAAGGAATACTGGATTGTTGATCCACTCGACAAAACAAGCATTGGCTATAAAAATGTGCTGGGAAAATTTGAGATGATAACTGAAAAGAAAGGACAATTATCTTCTCTTCTGTTAGATACAGAATTCACATTCTGATAAACGGGAACTCCGTTCCGGTAAATTTCAATTATAAACACCTGTTGACAAAAGAAAAAGGGCAAAACAAAGTTCCACCCCTTTTATATCTTGTACCGGAACAAAGTTTCGGTGTCCTATACAGCAAAACTTTCACCGCAACCACAGGTCCTGCTGGCATTGGGGTTACTGAAGTAAAATCCTTTTCCATTTAGCCCATCCGAAAAATCGAGGGTGGTATTTACCAGGTATAAAAAACTCTTCAGATCAGTTACCACTTTCACCCCATTATCTTCAAAAGCCTGGTCCATTGGTTTTGTCTCGTTGTCAAAATCCAGCTTATAGCTAAGTCCTGAACAACCACCACCCACCACACTTACCCGTAAAAAATAGGAAGGATCATTGGCTACACCAGCATCCGTCAGCAATTGCGCCACTTTACCTTTTGCCTTATCGCTTACGTATATTGCAGCCCCCCCCGCCCCCGTTGGGGGAGCCTGAGAAACCTGAATATTTGATACTTCATTCATTATTCAAAGATTTAAGCTATACGCTTTCTGATATTAGTAGAAGACTTGAACTTTGTAGTCTTGCAGCGTATAGCTATCAGCTCGCAGCGTTTCTTAATGCACCACACTTTCGTTAAACTTGATTTCCACCAAACCGTTCTTTTTACGGTAATCATTGATAGCTGCTTTAATAGCATCTTCTGCCAGTACAGAGCAGTGAATTTTTACCGGGGGAAGATTCAGTTCTTCCACGATGTCCATGTTATCAATGGTAATGGCCTCTTCGATAGACTTTCCTTTCAGCCATTCGGTGGCCAGGGAGGAAGATGCAATAGCAGAGCCGCAACCAAAGGTTTTAAATTTGGCATCTTTGATCATACCTGTTGCTTCATCCACTTCTATCTGCAGGCGCATTACATCACCGCACTCCGGTGCACCCACCAGGCCGGTTCCTACATTCGTTTTACTTTTATCCAAAGCACCCACGTTCTTGGGGTTCTGGTAGTGGTCGATTACTTTTTCTGAGTATGACATGATTTTAAGTTTTTTAGTTAATCGGTTTATTGGTTAATCGGTTTATTAGTTTATTGGTTAATCGGTTTATTGGTTTACTGGTTTAATTAGTGTTCTGATTTACTAATAAACCAATAAACTAATTAACCATGTATTTAGTGATGCGCCCATTCAATGCTGTTCATATCTATCCCTTCTTTAAACATTTCCCACAGCGGGCTCATCTCTCTCAGTTTATTTACTGTATTCGTTACCTGCTCTATTGTGTAATCTATTTGTTCTTCAGTGGTAAACCGACCAAGGCCAAAACGAAGTGAGCTGTGGGCCAGGTCATCACCCAATCCCAATGCTTTTAGTACATACGAAGGCTCCAATGATGCGGAGGTACAAGCTGAACCGGATGATACGGCTATGTTCTTGTTAAAGCCCATCATCAACCCTTCTCCTTCCACGTATTTGAAAGAGATATTGGTAACGTGCGGCAGTTTATGTTCCTTGTCACCATTCAGGTAGCTTTCATCCACTTTCAGCAATTCAGTTTGCAGCTTATCTCTCAGCTTAGTGATTCTGGCTGTTTCTTCCGTCATTTCATTGATACATATTTCACAAGCCTTACCAAAGCCAACAATACCCGGCACATTCAGTGTACCGCTGCGCATACCTCTTTCATGTCCGCCACCATCTATCTGTGCTGTTACTTTCACCCTTGGGTTTTTACGGCGAACATATAATGCACCCACTCCTTTCGGTCCATACATTTTATGTGCGGTAAAAGCCATCAGGTCTATACCATCTTTATTTACATCTACAGGTATTTTACCTACTGCCTGCACTGCATCGCTGAAAACAAGTACACCATGTTTTTTTGCAATAGCACTTATTTCTTTCATTGGCATGATGGTACCAATTTCATTATTGGCATACATGATGGCAATGAGTATGGTAGTTGGTTTGATAGCTGCTTCCAGTTCTGCCAGGTCTATCAATCCGTTATCTTTTACTTTCAGGTAGGTTACTTCGCCGCCTTCTTTTTCAATATGCTTGCAGGTATCCAGCACGGCTTTGTGCTCAATATTGCAGGTAATGATATGGTTGCCTTTACTGGCATACATTTCAAAGATCCCTTTAATGGCCAGGTTATCACCTTCGGTAGCACCGGATGTAAAAATTATTTCTTTTGGATCGGCTCCAATCAGTTTGGCTACCTGCTCCCTTGCATAGTCTACAGCTTCTTCCGCCTGCCATCCAAATGAATGGTTGCGGCTGGCGGCATTGCCAAATGCATTGGTAAAGTACGGTATCATAGCTTCCACCACCCGTGGATCACAGGGCGTAGTGGCATTATGGTCTAAATAAATGGGGAAATTCAGCATAAAATAATTTAGTCGTTGTTCGTTTCAATCAACACAAAATTAGCTCAAAAGGTTCTAAACGAAAGGGGTAATTTCGGGTTGGCGGCCGATTTTACCGAAATCGAAAGCCCCTTTTTAAACTCATTTGTATGCAAAAACTGGAACATATCGGCATTGCTGTAAAAAGCCTGAACCATTCGGTGCCTTTATTTGAAAAGCTATTGAATACCAACTGCTACAAAACCGAGCTGGTGGCATCAGAAAAAGTGAACACTGCTTTTTTCCGGCAGGGTGATACAAAAATTGAGTTGCTGGAGAGTGTGGATCCGGATGGAGTGATCGCCCGGTTTATTGAAAAAAAGGGGGAAGGCATGCACCATATTGCTTTTGCTGTGGAGGATATTGTTGCAGAAATGGGGCGGCTGCAGCAGGAGGGTTTTATTTTATTGAATGATATGCCAAAGGCCGGGGCTGATAATAAACTGGTTTGCTTTTTACATCCTAAAGGAACGAATGGGGTGTTGATTGAGTTGTGCCAGGAGAGGGAGTAAATCAACCCTTACATCTTGCCAGGTTACAAAAGAATTTCTTTTCAGTTACCGGCAACATCATTTTAATTTTCTCCTACCTTTATTTTCTCTTAACCTAAAAATCTTTTTCTATGTCCACCTCAACCCCTGAACTGCAATCGTTCATCAATCAGTCTGCCGCCTTTGTTACAAATACCAAAACAGCCGCTCTTGCATTAGCACCAAATACAGCACAGGTATGGCCTGGTGGCGCAGTATTCAACACTATACAAGCTGCCATCAACAGTATTACCGGTGCCAGCGCACAGGAACAATACCAGGTGGCCGTGGGCAGCGGCACTTTTAAAGAAAATGTGGTGATGAAAGATTATGTGTATGTAATTGGCTCAGGCCAGGATGTTACTATCATCACAGCGCCACCGCAACAGAGTGCAGCGGCTGGTGTAGTCAATTCTGCATCGGGTGGTGGTATAAGCGAACTTACTATCAATGCACCGGGGGCCGGTTGGGGCAATTGGCCTATCGGAATAAAAATATGCGGCAGCGGCAGTTTTCATATCAGCGGTGTCACTATCAACAGTGGCGCCGGCAGCAATGGCGATAATGTAAGGGGCATTTCCAACAATACAGGTTCTTACTCAGGCAATCTTATTCTCAGCCAGAGCATACTCAACCTCACCGGCGATTCGCAAAGCGGTTGTGATGCAATAGAACTGTTTGGCAACGGCATGGTTCTGTTTGTAAACCTTACCACCATCCAGTCAACCGGGGGCTCGCAAAATTTTGGTGTAACAACAGCCTCCGGTGCCAATGTAACGCTGGATGATTCAAAGATCATTGCCAATACCTGGGCACTTTATAATTCAGACGGAGCGTCTCCCATTACCGCCAACCAGTGTACTATTGGCGGACCGGTATCCAGTGGGGTGGTGGTGAATAATTAAGGTGGGAATGGCTCATTTTCATTTAATGGGGAGCAAAGCCAGAAGAATAATGAACAGATGAACCACCGCATATTGCGGGGCAGGCAAGGAATATCGAATGAAGGAAATAATGCACAACATGGCTGCACTGTTATAGCACCGGTGATCCTTAATACCCCGGCATTACTCATTCAATTTATCCAGCTCTTTTTGTATGCTATTCTCCCGCAGCTCCATATTGTTTTTTACTGCAAAGTTTTTCTGGGCCTTATGAAATGCTTTATCATATTCATCTTCTTCTTCCGACAGCTTTTCAACGATTGCATTCATTTTTGCTTCCGCATCGGTAATACTGAAATCTGTATTTTCACGGATACTTAATATCCGCTTATAGTCGTCGCTGAAAACTCTTTTATAAAATGTAAAAGAGTGGATGGCAGCATCCCGCAATGTGGAATCCTTGTTGAATGGGGGCATCCCTTTCAGTTCTGTAATCATCTCATTGGTTTGTGTTACATACAAATCGAGCAATTGATTTGCAGAATCAGGATTGATCTCCGCCGCCTTACCAAATTCGAGCACTTTCTTCATGAGGGTGGTCTGACGGTCAACTATATAATCGTTGTATTCCACCGCATTTTTGTACGCCACCCCGTTTCTGCCTTTTACCGGTTTTTTGCAGGCGGTCAGGCTGGCTATTATCAGCAGCGCTGAAAAAAATATCTTACCCTTCATTTGTTAATTATTACAGTTGCTGCTTTTGCGCTGCCTTCTCCTCCCCGATGGAATCAGAATTCACGATACCTAATTTATCAACCGCTGCATGTGCCGCTATCTGGGAAGCATCCTTTTTATTAAATGCTTTGCCTTCAGCAATATTTCTTCCATCTATTACTGCCGCTACTGTAAATAAACGGCGGCCATTTTCCAGCTTTTCATTCAGGGTTTCAAATTCCAGTACTTTCCCATTTTTATTGGCCCAGCCATACAGCTTATTCTTATGGTTAATTTCCAGTATTTCCAGGTCATCCATGTACATGTGCGGAAGAATAATATAATCCAGTACCCATTTACTGGCTTTCTTATAGCCATGATCAAGGTAAATAGCGCCCACAAGTGCTTCCAGTGTATTGCCGAATATCTGGCTCACTTTTAAAGAGCCGTCCATCTTATTGAATAAAGTGATTTTTTTCAGCCCCATCCTTACTGCAATTTCATTTAATTGCTGACGGTTTACCATTTTACTGCGCATTTCTGTCAGGAAGCCTTCTTCTTTGTAAGGGTATCTTTTAAAAAGATAATCAGCGATCATAGCACTGAGCACCGCATCACCAAGGTATTCCAGCCGCTCGTTATTCTCATCCGCCGCTTCCCGTACCGACCGGTGGGTAAGGGCTGTTTTGTATAGCGAGCCATTGCCGGGTTTAAAACCAAGAAGGTTCCTCAATTCTTTCTTAAAAGAAGAGCCGGACTGTTTTCCAAAAAAATTTTTAAAAAAATCCACAGGCGTTAAGCTACGAAGAAAAAATTAAAACTGGTGATCAGTTTATTAGTTAATTAGTTAATCAGGCCGAATAGTTTTTTATGCTGATTGCTTTATTTCACCGCAATTTATAAAAAAGTAAAGAATCTTTTGCTGAAATAACTGATTTACCAATTAACTGATAAACTAATTAACCAATTAACTAATAAACTAATTAACCAATAGCCCGGCTAACCATTATACTTCTTCACTATCACACAGGCATTATGTCCGCCAAAACCAAATGTATTACTAAGGGCAGCATTTACAGTACGTGATTGTGCTTTATTAAAAGTAAAATTAAGACGGGGGTCCAGTTCAGGATCATCAGTAAAGTGATTGATGGTGGGTGGCACCATACTGTGTATCAACGCCTGTATGCTGGCTATGGCTTCGATTACACCAGCAGCGCCCAGGCAATGGCCTGTCATAGATTTGGTGGAACTGATATTAAGACTATAGGCATGCTCTCCAAACACTTTGGTAATGGCTTTTATTTCTGCTCCATCACCGATAGGGGTAGAAGTGCCGTGTGTATTGATGTAGTCTATCTCTTCAGGTTTCATACCTGCATCATCCAGCGCTACCAGCATCACATTCATAGCGCCCAGTCCTTCCGGATGTGGTGCAGTAATATGATATGCATCTGCAGTGGCGCCACATCCGCCAATTTCACAATAAATTTTTGCGCCTCTTGCTTTGGCATGTTCCAGTTCTTCCAATACAAGAATACCCGCAGCTTCACCCATTACAAAACCATCACGGTCTTTATCATAAGGACGGCTGGCAGATTTGGGATCATCATTTCTTTCACTCATGGCCTTCATGGCATTAAAACCTCCCACTCCTGCTTCACTGATCACTGCTTCACTGCCACCGGTTAATATAATATCTGATTTCCCAAGACGGATCAAATTGAAGGCATCCATAATGGCATTGGTGCTGCTGGCACAGGCGCTTACCACGGCAAAGTTGGGACCCCGGAGATTGTGTCGCATACTGATTTGACCAGCCGCAATATCCAATATCATTTTTGGAATGAAGAAGGGATTAAAACGGGGTGTTCCATCGCCGCGGGCAAAGTCGGTTACCTCATGCTGAAAAGTAATAAGACCGCCAATACCGCTGGCAAACACCACACCTACCCTGTCGGGATTAATATTATCCCGGTTCAATCCGGCATCTGTCATAGCCTGATCGCTTACAACCAGGGCCAGTTGTGTAAACCGGTCAATTTTACGGGCTTCTTTTCTATCTAAATACCGGGTGGCTTCAAACCCTTTTATTTCGCAGGCAAACCGGGTGCGAAACTTTGATGCATCGAATAAAGTAATCATGTCGGCGCCAGACACACCATTCACCAACCCGTTCCAGTATTCCTGAACGTTGTTGCCCAATGGGGTAAGGACACCCATACCTGTAACGACCACCCGTTTTAGCTCCATATCGCTTTAAGATAAATCAGTTTTAGTAAATATACAACTACACTTAATAATGTGAGTGCATGAAGTAAAAAACCGCCTTCCCTGTTTTTACAGTCAGAAGGCGGATTAATTTATTCCCAGCATCTTCAGCCGTAATTATTAATTGTTAATTATTAATTGATAATTATTAATGCTGCTGCCGGGTGTACTTATTTGGCATGCTCTTCCAGGTACGTTACAGCCTGACCAACAGTAGTGATGGTTTCAGCCTGTTCATCCGGAATAGAGATGTTGAATTCTTTTTCAAATTCCATAATGAGTTCTACCGTATCCAATGAATCGGCTCCAAGATCATTGGTGAATGAAGCTTCATTCGTTACTTCGGCTTCATCAACACCTAATTTGTCTACGATGATCTTTTTTACTCTTGATGCAATGTCTGACATGTTCGTAAAGTTTTGTTTATTGGTTGCAAAAATATACTTTTTGAATTAATATGCGCTTAAAAGACACATTTTTCCAGATTTCTGCCAATTGCCTGAAAACGAGGTAATAATATTGAAAAAATGCCAAGTCGCCAATAAAATAAGCTGATAAAGGGTTGGTCATTTTATAAGTTATTTGTAATTTGATGTTCTCTCGACTTAATTATCTGGTTATGGCATTGAAAATCCTCGATCATGGCAGTTTTGAATACCGGCAGATGGTAAAGCTGCGGGATGATGTTTTACGGAAGCCACTGGGCCTCGGTTTTACCCCACAGGAGCTGGATGATGAAAAAGAAAATATGTTGATTGGGGCTTTTGAAGAGGAGGATATTTTAGGCTGCTGTATGCTGGTGGAAGAAAATGCTGAAACGGTAAGACTAAGACAAATGGCCGTATTGAATAATCTGCAGGGGAAAGGGATTGGCCGGGCCTTAATGAGTTTTGCTGAAAATATTGCCCGCGACAGGGGCTACAGAAAACTTTCCATGCATGCCCGTGCAAATGCAACCGGATTTTATGAAAAAATGGGATATAAAATAGCCAGTGCAGAATTTACAGAAGTTACTATTCCGCATTATGTAATGGAGAAGAAACTTTGAGGAGATGATAGATGATAGTGGATAGATGATAGTTCTTTTACATCAAAAGGTCATTAACCTATTTAAAAAACACTCGTGTTATATATTTTCCCGAAAGAGTCTTACCACCTTTAAAGAATCTATCAATTACACGCTCGACTATCATCTGTCATCTATCCGTTATCATCTAACTACCCTTTCTTCACTTTACTCTTTATCAGTTGCCGCAATGCAAACACTTCGTCTGTGTCTTTGCATCCTTCCTTGGGCACCAGGAAAAAAGAGCGGCTGTCAAAATATAAATGAAAGAAATGCGGGCTTTCAAGGTAGTTCTTCAGGGATGTCCAGGGCCATGTTTTAGAACTTCCACCTTCATGCCCCAGTGTAAAACTTTCCTCCGTAAAATCCATACTGAAATTATGCTTGAAGGTAACGGCCCTCCTGTATACCACACCGGGCAGAATAAACATAAAGCTTACCATCAGCACCACCCATAAAAATGAACCCACAAAAAAAGCCATCGGTGTTACTTTGCCGGCTGCATACAATAGTATAGAAACGATTGCGTACACATTTACCAGGATGATCATGATACGTATCTCCGGCCTGTTTATAAAATGATACCGTAATGCCTGTACTACTTTATTCTTATCGTAACCAAAATAAATAGTCATTGGCTAAAAATTATTGTGGTGTTTTTAAATCCTTTTCATCAATGCTCCACTCCGCAATCTTATCCCCCTTTACGCCTAAAAATTCAACCTTCAGTTTCCGTTCATTTCGTTTACCACTAAATGAAAAACGGGCATAGTTCTGTTTTTCATCAATGCCCAGTACCCGGTAAGGATTATTTTTTTCGGGTCCGCCAAACGTATGTGTGCCGGAAGTAAGCGGCGATACAGTAATATCAAAGAGCGGATAGGTACCGGGGCGATCTGCTTTTATTATTTCACTGTGATGCCTGTCTCCGGTAAGAAACAGCACACCGTTTATTTTATACTCTTTTATAAAGTCCATCAGTTCGTAATACTCCACCGGGAAGTCTGCCCATTTATCATAAGGAGAAGCCGGGTTGAGTACCTGGCTGCCCACTGCAATTATTTTAAAAGTGGCTGTGCTATAGAGCAATGAATTTTTGAGCCAATCCATTTGCTGTTCGCCGAGCATTCTTTTTTGAGGATTGGGTTTCCCGTTCACAGAGTCTTTCATTCTGTCTGCACTGCGCCACCAGCGGTCATCGGTCATAAAGATATCTGCATCGCCCCAACTGGTCATGGTATAGGTGCCCTGCCCGTTTTCGCCGGAGGAGGGGTTGCAGAAATAGGAATTAAATACAGTACGGCTTTTATCTTTTAAAATATAATTTTTACCAATATCATTGGGGCCATAATCATGGTCATCCCATATAGCAAATTGCGGCATGGACTTCCAGAAATTTTGTAAACTGGGCACTGCCCTGTCATGACTGGCCCTGTACCACAAGCCCCATTCGCTGTAATAATCCACTTCCCTGGTGTACCATGCATCTCCCAGCCAAAGCATAAAAGCGGACTTCTCTTTTGCCATGGTCGCAAATATGGAAGAATCTCCCCCATAAGGTTTACCAGGGCGATCGTAGATGGGTTCATTAAAATAAGAACAGGAGCCTGTCAGAAAACTAAATTCCGGCGGTTGCTTACGCCATTGCCAAAGATCCTTCGTGGTAAACTCGCCGCCAGGGGTTGTGGCTTTTCCATTGATCCATATTTTGTATTGATACGTGGTGTTGTACTCAAGACCGCCAACCGTAAATTGAATAGGATTAAATTCATTTCCCAATTCACCTTTATAATTTACCGTCTTTGTTTTTGTGTCCCCTTTCTTGCTGTACTGAATGCCTGCCTGTTTTACTTCCGGCGATACTTCCACCCATACTTTTGCATCTCTTAATTCTACCGGGCCCAGCATAGGGCCGCTGATAATACGTGGCTGTGCTGCTGCACTTATGGCTGCCGGCAACAGTATAAAAACTGAAACAATATTTTTCATTGTAAATGATTTGGCGGCACAAGTTACTGTAAAGTACAGTAAAAGAAAGACCGGCTCTTTGGAAGCCGGTCTGAAAATCTATTAAGAATTTATTAAATGCTTATTGTGGAATTTTCAGCAGATTACATACCTGCTGGTAAGTCATTGCTTTTAACTGGGATGCTGTGTAACCAGCGGCAGGGCCTGTGGTAAGAGTGGGTTCTGCACCGGCACTGCGTCCTCCACCTACAAGTCCGGGAATAAGCACATAGCGGTATTCCAGTGATTGTGGCAGGTTAATTAAAACAGGGGCTGTTCCCGGGTCGGCTGCTGTAAACCGGCAGCTACCAAAGGTTTTGCGGGTAACAAGTATTTTTTGAACAACATAAATTGCTTCAATCTGATTTGTTGCACCACCTGCATCAGATGTGTAAGGAAGAAGGTATGGTCCGATACTTCCAACTCTCATATAAGTAATCATCACACCCTGGTTAAGTATTGTTGCGGACAAAGAAGGAGCATCGAGATGACGAACCCTGTGACATGTACCATCTATAGTAGTATCTCTTGATGGGTATGGGCTGGTTATCCAGGCTGAATAAATAACCTGTGCAGGTGTACCGCCAGGACCTGTGG
Organism: Chitinophagaceae bacterium; assembly: GCA_031441485.1. Classification (GTDB taxonomy): domain Bacteria; phylum Bacteroidota; class Bacteroidia; order Chitinophagales; family Chitinophagaceae; genus JJ008. The sequence goes on along the minus strand of JANOEQ010000078.1, from coordinate 21,481 downwards.
GGCCTGTAGGACCCGTAGGACCTGTGGGGCCTGTAGGACCTTGCGGGCCTGTAGGACCAGCGGGGCCAACAGGGCCAGTAGGACCAGTTGCACCATTCGTACCATTCAGTCCGGCAGGACCTTGTGATCCCGTAGCACCAGAGGGACCCTCGGGGCCTTCCTTTGTACAATTAATAATTATAAAGCTGATAGCTACAAGTAACAAAGAAAGAAGTCTGAACTTTCTCATGAGTGTCATGGTTTGGTTGTATAAATAGATTCGGTTTTAAAAGTAAAGGGAATTTTCCTCATTACCAAGAGAAAATAAAAGTAAGTGAAAAAACTCAATTCAACCCTGTTTTTTAAAATTAAGCAACCTATTTTTTGCCTGAAAAGCTATATTTGTTGCTTATCAAATTATTGACCATGCACCCAAAAAACACCTTTTTTGCTGTCCTTTTAATTTTAGGCAGCTTTATTTCCAATGCCCAGTTTAAAAAAGGGGATAAAATGTATGGTGCCGCTGTTGGAAATATTTTTTTTAATTCAGGTAATGGGGACCAGAAAGTGGTTTCAATCGGCAGCCTGAGCTATACAACCACCAATTTTGGTGTAAGCATCAACCCTTCCGCCGGTTGGTTTATTTCAGAAAAAACGGCTGTTGGGGCTTCCTTAAATATTAACCCTACTTCCCAAAAAACAACTTATGAAAGCAATGGTGCCACTTTTCAGAAAGATGAAATAAAAAGTTTCAATATTGGTATCGGAGGTTTTGTACGTAATTATTTTGGCGGGTCCGGTTCATTTCTTCCTTTCGGACAGTTTGGCCTGAATGCGGGGATCAGTAATTCCAGCTCCAATGGCTTTTTTTATGGGGGCAGCGGAAGTTCAATATATAAAGACACATACGATGGTAAATCAACCGGCGGTTTCTTTATCAATAGTTCATTAAATCTTGGATTGACAAAAATGGTGGGTGAAATAACCGGTCTTGATATTTTTGCAGGGTATAATTTTTCGTATAATAAGAATACCTATAAAACCACCCGTCTTCATGATGAAGGGAATAATGGATCAGTGGAAACGAGGGGTGAAAGTGAAACGGAGACAAGCTTTACTAATCACGGCTTTGTACTGGGTGTAGGCTTCCAGGTTTTCCTGAGCCGAAAAAAATAGTTGAACTGGTTTCTTCCTGTACCAAAATAAACAGGGTATATAAAGTTGTTTCGTCGCTTTATATACCCTGTTTCGTTATTCATCAGCCTGGCCTCCCTGATCCGAAACACTTTCGGGGCGAAGGAAGGTTTACTATTCTTCTGGCTTCTTATTTATTCATCATCTGCTTGGCCTCAATACTAAGGGTGGCATGTGGCACAGCCCTTAATCTTGCCTTATCTATAAGCTTACCGGTAACCCGGCAAATGCCGTAGGTTTTGTTTTCAATACGCATCATGGCTTTTTCCAGGTGATCTATAAAAGTGATCTGGCGGCTGGCCATCTGGCTAAGCTGCTCCCTCTCCATACTTACACTGCCATCTTCCATAGTCATATAGCGGCCTTCATCCATATCGCCGCCTTCTTCTTTACGGGTAATCAAACCCTGCAGATAGTTCAATTCTTTTTTAGCAGCGTCCAGTTTCTTTTGAATGATCTCCCTGAATTCTGAGAGGTCGATATCTGAATAGCGCATAGTAGGGCCATTTGCCGCATAATTCGCAGCTGATATATCCAACACTGATTTTGTAAATTCAGGTTCATACTTTACTGAACTCTTGGTTGTTGTTTTCGGAATTACCACTTTACCGGCTTTGGGCGGTTCTTTTTTAGTCACAGGCTGTACTTTAGGTTTAATTGTTACTAAGGATTTAGGGTCGATCTGCCCGGGCTTGCCGGTTTTTACTGGTAAAGGCTCTGCCACTGGTTGGGCAGGTTTTTCAATATGGATCACCACTTTAGGTGCTGGTGCCGCCGGTTGGGCTGGTTTTATTAATGACTTTACCACTGCTTTTGCAATTGGCTGGGCAGGTTTTATCTTTTTGGCAGACGCTGGCACACTTACCGGACGGGCAGTCACGGCAACCGGACGAACAGGCTTGGCTGCTGGCTTGGAACTTGCTCCCCCTGATGGACGGGCAGGTTTTTTGGCAGCCGCTACAGGACGGGATGGTTTAGCCACTTTCTTTGCCGCTGGTTTTGACACAGGTTTTTTCACAGTTTTCTTAACCGCTGGTTTTTTAGAAGCGGCTTTGGGTGCGGGTTTGGCGGCTTTTTTAGGAGCCGGTTTTTTCTTATTAGCCATAAGTTTACCCTTTTTTTAAAACAATCACATTTAGTGAAACATCATTAATTTCTATCCCGGAAGCGCCCGGAACAGTATTTGTCTGTATTTCCGGCACAAATTCCAGTTCTTCCGCAAGAATTTCGGCGCAAATATAGTCTTTATACTTAGCCAACGAATCTTTTAATCGGCCAACAGCAGACACCTTTACATCTATCTTATCTGTAAGGTCAAAGTTGCTGTCTTTCCTGATTTTTTGAATACGGTTTACAAATTCCCTTGCATTGCCTTCGGATTCCAATTCCGGCGTAATCATCACATCTAGGGCCACGGTCAGGCTTCCTTTATTAGCCACCGTCCAGCCTGGAATATCCTCACTGCTGATGTCTGCATCGGTAATTTGTAATATTACAGGTTCGCCATCAACTGGCAAATTATATTGCCCATCTTTTTCCAACAGGGCAATATCTTCCTGGGTAAATTGTGCCAATGCCGCAGCAACTGCCTTCATTTTGGGGCCCAGTTTTTTGCCCAATGCCACAAAATTGGGTTTAATTTTTTTCCTGATAAAGGTATTATCAGCATCCAGGTATTCAATCTCTTTTATATTCACCTCCGCCTTAATCAGGTCTTCTACTTTTTGTAACTGCTCTTTCATAGAAATACTCAATACAGGTATCAGCACTTTTTGCAGGGGCTGCCTTACTTTGATATTTACTTTTTTGCGAAGCGATAATATTAAGGAGGAGGCATCCTGTGCCAGTTGCATCCTTTCTTCCAGCAGTTCATCTATTACCGCCTCATTGGCCACCGGAAAATCCACATGGTGTACGGATTCCTGTGAGAAACGATTGGTTACTGCGTTGAGGTTTTGAAACACCACATCGCTGAAGAATGGGGATATGGGCGCTATCAAACGGGTAATTGTTTCCAGGCATTCATACAGTGTCTGGTAAGCGCAGATCTTATCCTGCTCATACTCTCCCTTCCAGAAGCGGCGGCGGCACAGGCGAACGTACCAGTTGCTCAGGTGTTCATCCACAAAATCTTCTATTACCCTGCCCGCCTGTGTGGGCTCATAATCGTCCATGTATTCATTCACCTTTCTTACTACTGTATTGAGAGAGGAAAGTATCCAGCGGTCTATCTCCGGACGTTGTGCCAACGGGATATATTTTTCTTTGAATGCAAACCTATCGACGTTAGAATACAATGCAAAGAACTGGTAGGTATTATATAAGGTGCCAAAAAACTTACGCTGTACTTCTTTAATGCCATCAAGGTCAAACTTCATATTGTCCCATGGAGAGGCATTGGTAACGAGATACCACCGGGTGGCATCGGCGCCAAATGTTTCAATGGTCTTGAAAGGGTCCACCACATTGCCTAAGCGCTTACTCATTTTATTGCCATTCTTATCCAGCACTAAGCCATTTGACACACAGGTTTTATAGGCAACTCCAGCCCCCCCACCCCCCAAGGGGGGATTTAGAGGCTTCCAATCCGGAACGTCTTTCATTACCTCGTCCAGCGAATCCTGAATCATACAACTTATTGCATGAAGGGTATAGAACCAGCCTCTTGTTTGGTCAACCCCTTCGGCAATAAAGTCTGCAGGATAGCTTTTAGCAAACAACTCTTTATTTTCAAAAGGGAAATGTAACTGGGCGTAAGGCATAGCGCCGGAGTCGAACCAAACATCGATAAGATCAGGCACCCGTTTCATTGGTTTGCCTGATTTACTTACTAATATTATATCATCCACATAAGGCTTATGCAGATCAAGAATACCTTCATGCAGATAATGTTTATTTACATCACCACCCAATACTTCACTGGCTTTGCGGATGCCTTCATTCAATTCTTCAATGGAACCAATACAAATTTTTTCTTCTCCATCTTCGGTTGTCCAGATGGGTAAGGGGGTTCCCCAAAAACGACTACGGCTGAGATTCCAATCCACTACATTCTCCAACCAATTACCGAAGCGGCCTTCACCTGTTGATTTGGGTTTCCAATTGATAGTTTTATTCAACTCCACCATTCTTTCCTTTACGGCAGTGGTTTTGATGAACCATGCATCCAATGGATAATAAAGAATGGGTTTATCAGTTCTCCAGCAATGCGGGTAATTGTGTTCGTATTTTTCTACTTTAAAGGCCCGGTTCTCTTTTTTCAGTTTCACTGCTATGTCCACATTCACATCCACATAGTTCGGGTCGTCTTTGTAATTTTTTACGTAGCGGTTGCTAAACTCTCCCAGCCCATCTACAAATTTTCCCTGCCTGTCCACCATGGTTAAAATACCGATATTGTATTTCTTACCTACTTTATAGTCATCTGCGCCAAATGCTGGTGCTGTGTGAACAATACCCGTACCATCTTCAGTAGTAACGAAACTATCCACCATTACACGGAATGGTTTTGCACCAGGAGTTATTTCCTGGATAGCTTTTAAAGAATTGGCTTCGTAAGGGAGGAGTTGTTCGTATTCGCAGCCTTCGATGGCGGAGCCTTTAAATTCAGTGATGATTTTATAAGGCAGGTTTTTCCCGTCATTTTTATAATCTGCAAAATCAGTGTTCTCCAGTTCGGGTTTAAAATATTTTCCCAACAATGCTTTCGCTAAAACGATATTTATTTCATTGTGCAAGTATGGGTTGAACGTTTTTACCAGCACATAATCAATGTTTCCTCCAACTGTCAATCCAAGATTGGAAGGTAATGTCCACGGTGTGGTTGTCCAGGCGAGGAAGAAGACCTCACCCCTGCCCTCTCCTTGAGGAGAGGGAGTTTCAGACTCCTTAATTGCAGAAAAAAGTTTATTGATACCAGGGTTTTTGTAAGCCCCTCCTTCGGAGGGGTTTGGGGAGGCTTTAAACATCGCCACAGCACTCGTATCCTTCACATCTTTATACGTTCCCGGCTGGTTCAGTTCATGCGAGCTTAAACCCGTACCCGCTGCCGGTGAATAAGGTTGTATGCTTACGCTTTCATACAGCAGTCCTTTTTTATACAATTCACTCAGTATCCACCAGAGTGTTTCAATGTATTCATTTTTAAAGGTGATATAGGGATCATTCAAATCCACCCAATAGCCCATTTTGCGGGTGATATCGTCCCACTTGTCTTTGTAGCGCAGTACTGCTTCCCGGCATTTCTGATTGTACTCTTCTACAGATATTTTTTTGCCGATATCTTCTTTGGTGATGCCCAGTTCTTTTTCCACGCCCAGTTCTATGGGCAGGCCATGGGTGTCCCAGCCACCTTTTCTTTTTACCTGGAAGCCTTTCATGGTCTTGTAGCGGCATACCAGGTCTTTCAACGTTCTTGAAATAACGTGGTGAATGCCCGGTAAGCCATTGGCACTGGGGGGGCCTTCATAAAACACAAAGGGAGCAGCCCCTTCCCGGAGGGACACACTTTTTTCAAAGGCCTGGTTTTCAGTCCATTTGTCCAGTATTTCTGCTTCAAAAGCGGGCAGGTTCAGTCCCTTAAATTCTCTGTAAGTAGCACTCATAGCCATTTTAAAATGGTGGCGAAGTTAAGAAAATAAACAGCCGGTTTTGCCACCAATGACACGAATGTCACGAAGAATACAGAATTGAATACAAATAAGGCCTGCTTCGCAGGAAAATACAAGCCCGGGATGAATACATATATACAAAATACAATTGGCCACGAAAACACACAAAATTTCACGAAAAAAGAACTACTGTCCGGAAGGTTTTTAAAATTGTTTCTGATATTTCTTTTAGTGTGTTCCGGCAACGCCTTTTTCATTCTGTCCAATGAAGCGGTTGATCTCAGTTTTTATCTTTCCATCAATTTCTGTTTCTGCCACTTTCTTTGAGAGGTACTCTTTTGACAGGTTAATAAGATACTCATGCAGGAATTTATCGTCAATCTTATTCTTCAGTGAAATACTGGTATGAGTGCTGATATAATCAGCCCATATTTTACGGACCTTTCCCCAATAACCGGAATTTTTTTCCCAGTATTCCCTGGCTGCCGCACATTCCTTTTCGTCAATACGTTTGTAAGTATTCAACCCTTTTTCCTGCACCAGCAGTTTGTCTGCCCCGCCTGCACGGATAATTTTTTGATTGTCCTGTTCATGCAGATAACCGCTGTCGCCAATATTCATGCGGTTTGTTCTTTTTAAGATATTATAATCACTGCGAACGGAATATTCTCTTCTGGGCAGTGGGGCATCAGTGGTGCTCTGCCAGATAGTCTTCCCGTCCAGGTTTACAAACTGGCTAAAACCCTGGTAGCGGGGTTCATCAGCCACTTCCCAAACGGTTTGTGTCCATTTACCTTTCACTTGTTCAGCAGGAACGGTTTCTTTTACCCATGTCCTGTCGCCTTTGTATTTCCAGATAACAGGGTTCTCATAAGTCCATTCTTCCCGCCAGTGTTTTACCACCATAGTGGGTGACACGATCAATAAATGCTGTATTACAATTTTCTTGTCACTTACTTCAATCGGTAATGCCAATTCTGCCGTACCGCCTGTTTCTTCCCTGTCGTGGTATTTATAATCAGGGTTGGGAGAAAATGTTTCTGCATATTTAAAATCAACTTCAAAACACCCGCAAAGTTTGTCAATGATTTTTTTATCCTGTTGGGCCTGACCTTTTACTGCTAAACATACTGCCGCTGCTATCGCAAAGCTGATTACTCTTTTCATGTCGGTTTACAATTTGCTGACGAAGAAACGACGATGATGCGAGGATGAGTTACGAAATAAGAAAACCAATTTACGCAAAAAGGAAATTTGCCACTGAAACACTGAGACACAGAGAATACAAGTGAATACTAAGACACTCTCAGGCAGAGATAAAAACTCAGCGTTTCTGTGGCTAGTGGCAATAAAAAATTTGCCGCTGAGGCACAGAGAATACAATACCAAATCAACTGCAGATATAGTGGCTTTACTCAGTGTTTCTGTGTTTCAGTAGCAATAATACCGGAGATGTGTTATCCTTTTTTTACCAGCACAGATTCAAATGCGGGATAGCCTCGTTCCCCATTTTGTGTCAATGCAGTAAATCTTATTTTATAATAATTATTGTCGCCATCCTTAATAATATAATAACGGTCTGTACGTACCGCAGGTGATGCGGTGGGCCCGCCGCCACTTCGCCAATCAGCCGCAATAGCATTTTGGGTGGTTAAAAATGTTTGGGTTGCAATATCTCCTTCTGCAAAATCGGTAAATGCCTTAGCAGCTGCCAATACTTTAGCCACCTGCACATTACGGTTTAGCAGGATGATATCCTGGAAGAGATAAGGAACTTCGCCAGCGCCAAAGTTGGTTGCGTTGGAAAAATAAGTCCATGCAAAATCCCATTTCTTTTTTTGCGGCTCCACCACTGCTGCACCGGTTTCAAAAGAAATATACTTAAAGAAATATGCATCGTCTTTTGCAATATCAATAGTGGCAAATACAGTAGCAGCAATATCTGCATGCTGCAACGTATATCCACCGGCAGCATTACGGATGATTCTGATCTTCTTCCAGCCTCTTGCAGCAGCCGGAACACCCACACCTGTACCCCTGTTCACGATATATACTTTATTATCAGTTGCGGTGGCCAACACAGAAGCGATGGCTGTTCTTGTCAGGTCACCATTCGGATAATCTATATAAGGAAGTGAGGTGATTACAGGCGCTGCCTGGCTGAATACAACATCAGCTGAGAAACCAAGCGTATCATCTGCTGTTACACTGTTTAAATCATTTTTGTTTATTTGCTTTGCCATCATTGCTGATGATGAATTAAGTATTACCCGGTAATCATCGCTGCCGGTGTAAAATCCCAGGTCCCAGTTGGTACGCAGCACCGGTGTTTGCCGGTTGGCGCTTAAATCAATAAACACCTTATTCGGATAAGCGGGGCCGCCACCATTTATAGTTGCAGCAGCTGATGATGCCACCAGTTCGCCAAAGCTGAGTGTAAACTGTTTTGTTACCCCTATTAATACCGGCGAACCTGAGCTGTAAATATCAAATACTATTTTCTCATCCCCGTCGAACAGCACACCCGGTACTTTAGTAAGCGTGAAAGATGTTTCATTATTACCAGAAGGAACAGTTAATGATATTTTGCCAGCCGCTGCTGCAGGCACTGTGGTGTAATCGGTGCTGTAGACTGCACCCTGCTCTGCCAGGTTTATCACAACCGGCACATCCCCGTTAACACCCCTTGACAGTTTTACTTTTACCGTAATAGTATTCTCTGCTGCTGATATGCCCTGCGAAGATGTTTCAAACACTGCATAATTATCCGGCAATTCTGCCTCTTTTTTACGACAGGCCGCAAATAGTAAAAACGCAAGCGATAAAACAATTCCTTTTCTCAGTAGATTCTTTGTAAACATTTCAGTTAATTTTTATATTGATGTATTTTATTTTTTATCCCAATTAAAACTTACACCGGCAAAGAGGGAACGGCCACTGGCAATATTCCTGGTTCCGCCAGAACTATGTATGCCACCTGATGCATAGGTGCTGTTGATCCTGTCCACATCAAACAGGTTTCGTATGCCTGCATTGAAGGACAGGTATTTAAATGCTTTCTTATTAAATGTCAGATCGGCTATATGATAACCTTTCTGCTGTGTCAATACCACCTCCTGGTTGTTGTTCACCGCATAGTAAGGTCTTTTGCCGGTGAATTTATAAAACAGGTTTGCATCCAGGCCGATCTTTGAAAAAGTGAAGCCAATAGCAGAATTTATTTCAGCCGACCATTGCAGTTGCGGCAAGGATTCGTCTTTTTCAGCATAATCATTGTAGAAGCCGGTGTAAGAAGTCCCAACGGAAATATTCCATTGTTTGTATTTAGCAATAGTGCCAAGGTTTATGCCGGCCGTTTTACTGTTGGATACATTGGTGAGGACAAATACATTGGGGTCGCTGGCTGATACAGCATAATCAATCAGGTTTTTTACATTATTGTAAAAGCCTCCCAGCACTGTAGTGTATACCAGTTCTTTCGGAGTTGTTTTTTTCCAGCTCAAAGAACCGGTAAAGCTGTGTGATGTTTCAGCTTTTAAGCCTGGGTTTCCGACAATTTGGTGATTGGCATCAAAGAAATTAAAATAGAGCTCTCTTAATGACGGCGAGCGGAATCCTCTTGCATAAGCTACCCGCAGATCAAGATTTTTCGACAACACAAATTTTGTATTCAGGGACGGAATCACCGGCGGCGCATCATACACCGAATTTTTTATTACTCTTATTCCCGGGCGGATATTCACTTTCGACGACGGTGTAATTTCTGAAGTAATAAAAAAAGCATAGTCATTCACTTCATTTGCACCTGATTTTAACCGTTCGCCTTCACCTTTGTCAAGATTAATATCAACACCAGGCTGAAAAGAAAATACGGGAGATAATTTATAATTGACAGTACCCCGGAGAGTAAAGCCGGTAAAATCTACTACGGACTGGCGGCCTGTTCCCATATCAAGACTTACTTTACCGCTTTGCTCACTTACTGTAGTTGAAAAAACCTGGCGGCTGTAATCGCTGTAGGAGGATTGTAATTGAAAGTTCAGTTTGCTGTTTACAAACAAGGATGTCTGCAACTGGTGCATCAGCCGCTGAGAAAGATACTCCTGGTCCTGCGCCAGCGTTTCGCCGGATACCTGTTGATAAAAAAGAAAGTTTCCCGGATTGGTAATGATTTCGTCCAGCCCGTCTGCCCGGTATCGGATAGTAAACTTACCGTTGTTATATCCAATAAATCCATTGGCGATCAGCTGGTCTTTTTTATGCCATACCAATTCTCTTCCGGTGGCAGTATCTTTCCAGCCTCCGAAATAATTTCTGCCAAAAGCGCCGCCAATCTCCCATTTGTTATGCCTCCAGGTTATTCCTGCATACTGGTTATGTATACCCTGTTTAATTCCATATTCGTCGCCAATAGTTTCTTCCTGCAATCTTGCAGTAACAGAAAGTTTTGCTGCTCCTCCTTTCTTAGTAATGATATTGATAACCCCTGCCAACGCATCTGCTCCATATACTACTGACATCGGTCCTTCCACTATTTCAATCCGCTCAATGGAGTTAATATCAACCTGGTTGATATTTATTTCGTTCGATGTTCCCTGCCTGCCCACCATTGGCAAACCATCCACCAGGATTTTTACATTCTGTCCTTTCATACCCATCATGGTAATATCGGAACCGCCGGTGGCCAGGTCCTGTGAAAAACGGATGTTAAGTTCATTATTCAAAACTGTCTGCAGATTAGCAGCACCCTGCCTCTGTATTCTTTCTTTTGAAATGGTGCGCACCTGGTAAACAGAGTTTTTTGCCGATTGCGGTTTGTACTGACCTGTGATTACCACATCAGCCAATTCTTTAAACTTCACCGTATCCTGTTGTGCAATTAAAACATGTGTGGCAAGAATTGTAAAAGCCAGTAAGTAATTTTTTCTCATAATTTTTATTTCGGCAGCAAAGTTTAATCGGCATCAATTATTATTTATCATGTAATTGTCAGGATGTTTGGTTCAATGATTGTTTGACAAAACAATGACTGCCATACTATATAACTCACCTCACGTATTGATAACAATCATATTCGCCTGTTGCCTTGCTCATTTGATATGCAAATGTGATAGTGAAAAATGAGTACGACTTCATAAATGCGGAAAACGATTTACGCAAAAAGGAAACTGACTGATGCATGACAAAACAGCAACGGTGTTCTTTGTTTTTAGTGCTTCCTTAAGACTAAGGCTGCACCATATCCACATTCTATTTTATAAGAATTATTCTTTATTAAACAATTTTATCATTTCCACAGATCGCAGTTCTGTATCCGCTTCCTCCATCATTTTGTCAAATTCAATTAATTCTCTCATACTAAGAAGCAGTTTTATCCCTTCACAGGGCGTGGGTATTACAATACAACGCAGCGTTTCTATCTGAGAAGGATGCTGTTCTTCTTTAATCTTTTTTAACCACCAGTGAAATACCCCAACCCCTTCCCTGTTAACAGTAAGCATAAGATTGCCGTATCCTATCTGGATTTTATCACACTCCAGGCACCTGACCACATAGCCGGTGTTATCATCATGGTATAAGGTCTGGTAATTGCACATCCGTATTGTTTTTGTAAAAGTCAGGGGATAATAATTTCAAGTATTACGATATAAGAAAACTTTATTTACGCAAAAAGGAAACTGACTTTTATCTGACAAAGCAAAATGCCGCCTCAGTGGCGGCATTTCAGCAATAAAAAATTTATCAGCAGTTGTCAGAACTTTGCTCCAAAACTGATAAAGAATGTTCTTCCGTCTGCCGGTAATGCACCCGGGCCGGGATAACCGCCTGCACGGCGGGTGAAATACCGTTCATCTGAAAGGTTATTAATACCGGCCTTTATATTCAGGCCGTTTGAAAGTTTACAGGTGGCTGTCAGGTCCAGTATGGTATATGCAGGTATTACTCCATTGTTGGCATTGGTTGTTGGCAGTGCAGTATTATTTGCATCACTAAATGTTTCTCCCACATGGCTTAGCTGGGTAGTGATTAAAATTCGTTTATAGCCTGCTGTTATACCACCCCGGAAAATATGTTCCGGTGCATTTTCCAGCCGTTTGCCCCTTGTTGCTGCATCCTTGTGGTCGCTGCCATACCGGGCATGCGTATACCCGTAAGAGCCAAAGAGGATAATGTCTCCTTTTTTGGTTGTAGAGAAAGCCCGTAAGGCATTCAATTCCGCATAGGTTTCGACTCCTTTGCTGGTGCTGTTACCTACATTGGTGATCAGCCGGTATGATGGGGTGCCCGTTACTGTAACGGTACCGATACGGTTATTATATTGCAAATAGAAACCGCTGATATCAAACTGAAGAAAGTCTTTTACTTTTCCGCGGTAACCCAGGTCCAGGTTATATCCTTTGGCATCTTTCAGGTTTTCATCCACCACATCGGTGGTGGGTGGCGCCTGCAGGTTGGCAAATTGAATGGGGCGGTATGCCTGCGAAAAATTAGCATAAAACTCAGTGGTGGTGGTAAGGTGATACTCTGCCCCGATACCGGCCAGGAGAAAGCTTCTGCTGCGCTTTATGTTTTGTAATAGTATCTCTTCGCCACCTGCGGTATAACCATTTCTGCCGGAGGCGTTGCCTTCCAGCCATTCGTACCGGATGCCCGGGACAAGCAGTATTTTATTGGTAATGCGAAAAATATTCTCAACAAATATGGCGGCGTTATTTGATTTAAATGAAATATCTCTCAGGTAGTTGCCAATAACAGCAATAGCATATTCCGTACCGGTGGTTCCTTTACCATCTGCCCGCCGGTGGGTGGTGCCGGTATATAAGCGAATGCCACCGGATAATGTATTATTAGTTCTTCCAATTGAATAATCAGTAATGATGCGGCTTTCCATTCCGTAATTACGGTATTGATCAATATTCACCACACGGTTATTATATTGCCCGGTGGCCGTATTGATATTGTCGCGGGTGGTAATGGATTGTAAAAAGCCCACACTGTTCCTGTCGCCGATAGTGGCAAAGAATTTTGTATTCCATTTTGCTTTTTCACTCCATTTATAATTCAGTATCAGGGCGGGTGTGGTCCAGGTAATATCAAACCAGTTGCGCTGGCGAAAACTTTGCTGCGCACCTGCCTCGCCGGCAGGCAGGTCTGCTTTCAGTAACGAATCAGTTAACCCGCCGGGTTGCTGGCTGCGGATATGGGAATGCATTACTTCAGCCGTTAGTGAAAGGGCCGGTGTAAAATAATAGGTAGCGGTACCATAAGCCGCATTGGTAAAGTAGCGGCTGTTTTTTCTCCATCCATCGCCGTTGCGATGATCAAAGAAAGAATAGTAATGCCATTTTTTTGATTTGTTTCCTATGGCATTATAACTGTTGAATAAGGCATTGCTGCCAATAGTTTGCTGTGTTTCAAATTGAACCTTCTTTCCTGCCTTATCTGCAGCCGGGTTTATTTCACTGCCATTGCGGAGAATATAATTCACCAGCCCTCCAAACTGTGGTCCGTATTGCAGGGAGCCTTGTCCCCTTACCACTTCTATTCTTTGTACCGCCTGCAACTGCGGATTATAATAAGCTTCGGGATAGCCAAACGGATCGGCTGCAATATCATATCCATTTTGCCGGATATTGAATTCCCAGCTCCGGTTGGGACTCAGGCCTCTTGCGGCAATACCAATTTGTATGCCGCTGGGATCGCTTTCCCAGATATGCAAACCCGGAATTTTTGCAAGTACCTGCCGCATGGTATTGTTTACCACGTTGCCCTGTACATTATCCAGTACGATCAGTGCATTTTTTTTACCGGCATAAATAGAGGTCCCCACCACTTCGGGCAGTTGCTGGTAATCGCTGCGGCTGTTGCGGCCCACCACCGTAATATCTGGCAGGTATTTATGATGGGGGGAAACAGAGTCATCATGAAATATTTTTTTATCCGTTTGTGCATGTATCGTAAAAGCGCCACTGATTATTCCTGTCAGCATTATAACCCTTCTCAGCATAGTTTGATTTTAGAACACAAAATTGTGTCTTATATCAACCTGTTGTTTACGGAAAAAGAAAAACGGCTTACGGGATACGGAAACTAATATCCTTTCGGTATTGAAACGAGACGGCCTCCGGCTAAAAATAAATGCATCGCACAGAACTAAAAGAGGGAAAGAGTAATGCTGCGCATTTTTTGTATTTCTCCTTTTTCTCCTTTTTCTCCGGGCGAGGTGTATTTTGTATTTCTCTTTTTCTCCTTTTTCTCCGGGCGAGGTGTATTTTGTATTTCCCTTTTTCTCCTTTTTCTCCGGGCGAGGTGTATTCCCCTCCCCATAGTATAATGCCACCTGTAAAAAACAAAAGGCCATTCATTGCTGAACGGCCTTTGTAAACCTGTATGTTAATATTATTATTCCACCACCACTATTCCTTTTGCTGTTACTTTCACCTCTTTTTCAGGTTTGGTAATGGCATCAATTTCTTCTTTTGATTTTTTGGCATCTTCTGCATAATGCTTCAGTTCGGCCACAGATGTTGTTTTCAATTTCACTTCGCCATCAATCACCACTGTTTTCCCTTTTGCTGATGCGGGAAGAAAGAAACCATAGTCTTTCATTTTTACCATGGCTGTTTTTCCATCAGCCAGTTCCAATTTCAGCCAGCATCCTTTTTTAGGGCATACTTCCACAATTTTGGCTTTAATTTTCACTGCCTCAAACTCAGAGCCGCCTTCCAGTTTAGTCACTACATCATTAATGTTTAAGGCGCCTTCAGTAGTCACTTTTTCGCCATAGAATTCTCCGGGTTTGGCTTCTCCCTCAGGAGGTTGGGCATTGGTAATAAAACCGAAACCTGCAATAGCCAGTGTAAGGAATAATTTTCTCATACTTATCTTTTTAAAGTTTGTTGAATGTTTGGACATCAAAGATAGGTTTTCAGCTGAAATAGTTGTTTATTCAGGCAAAACAGGTTTTTTAAACTCCACCGGCGGGGCTGAAATAACGTTTAAAAAGGCTAAAAGGTCTTTTGTCTCTTTTCCGCTCAATCCAATATTTTTTAGCAGGCTATCAGTACCTGCAGGAAATTTTGCATGGCTGTACCTGCTGATAATTTGTTTTAAATCCGAAAACTGGCCATCGTGCATCCAGGGGCCGGTTTTTGCCACGTCACGCAAAGAGGGGGTTTTAAATTTACCCATATCCTCTTCTTTATGGGTTACTTTATAATAGCCTGCATCCCCGTCCGAAAATCCGCTGTTGTGAAGCCGGTTATCTGAAAATAACGGGCCATTGTGGCAATTCATACATCTTGCCTTTGTTCGAAACAGGTGCAGGCCCCGAAGCTCACTATTATTCAATGCTTTTATATTGCCGGTCAGAAAATCATCAAACCTGCTTTTAGCGCTTACAATTGTTTTTTCAAATATGGCAATCGCTATGGTGAGCCTGTCGGGGTTGATCTCATCATCATCAAAAGCTTTTTTAAATAAACCCGGGTAATCCCTGGTCTTACTTATCCTTCTCATCACTTCATGCATTTCGCTGTGCATTTCCGATTCGCTGTTGATGGGGGCAAATGCCTGATCAGCCAGGCTGTTACTTCTTCCATCCCAGAATAATTTATTATAAAACCAGGTATTTTGAATGGTGGGCGAGTTTCGCTTATTCACCGCCCCTTCATGACCAATCGATTTTTCTTTCCCATCTGTCCAGTTCAGTTCCGGTTGGTGACAGGTGGCGCAACTAATTTTACCTGAACCACTGAGCCTGGTGTCAAAGAACAGCATTTTACCTAACTCAATAATATGCTTCAGCGAGTCTTTCTGTTTCTCCAGCGGGCTTTCAGGCAATATGCCCAGTTCTTTCCATTGCACACCGGCATCAATAGTGGGGGCGGGCCATTTATCGGGGCTTTGTGAATATAATTGCCGCAGACTGGCCACATTACTATCCTTCTGCTGAGTAAATGAAACAAAGACAACTGTGCCTGCAATAAGCGATATTATGACAAACCATTTCCGCATGCCGCAAATATGCAAAAAAAGCACCGGACAAATGCTGACCGGCGCATTTAAAATTATCGCAACTTAAATCTTTCCGGGTTCGCAGACAAAATACTGAATAGTCATATAAAAAGGCTTTGCCGCCCTTCGGGCTGGGGCAAAAGCGACAATTTTAAATGCACTCAAGCTGACCGGCGCCTCCTGTTACAATTTTATTTTAATACCCCCATTTACAACAAATCCTTCGGTATGTGTCCAGATATCATCAAATGTCGGGTTGCTATGGGGATCATTCGCCACCCTTTTAAACCTGCTCTGCCTTGTATCTGTAAAGTTTTCAAAATTGATATACACAGAAAATTTCTTCCAAAGCTTTTCAGCCATGAAGCCAAATTCCCAATAATCAGCCGTTTTAAACCCGTTGTATAAAAATTGTGGGCTGGTATAATATCCTTCAAGGCCCAATTTCAGGAATTCATGCTTTTCATAAATGAGTGCTGAGTTAAATTTATGTTTTGGCACCAATGGCAAAAACTGGTTGCCACCGAGGTATTTTGCGTTTGCATCCGTAAATGTATACCCGAGAAACAATTTATAATTATGTCTAAAAATAAATTTGGCATTTGTTTCAAATCCTTTACTCTGTACCGGTTTGGCGGCATTCACAAATGAATAACCCGGAAAACCACTGCCTTCCAGTACCAGCGGTCTTTCGATCCATGTATAAAAGAACATGTTATTGAAAGAAAAGTCAAGGTCATGGCCGATTTTAGTTTTAATATTTATATCCGCTGTGCCGCCATAACTCTTTTCCGATCGTACATTATTGAGCTGTATCACATCCTGGTATTGAATGGTTTCTGTGCGCTCCGTAAAAAGTGTTGGCAGCTTATATCCCATACCCGCACCTATGCGGGATGAAATTTTGCTGGTATACTTAATGAGAAGCGAGATCCTTGGCAGCACAAAAAATTCGCCGTTTTTATAAATACTGTTACTGTAACGGGCCTGTTCGAACCGCAAACCGCTTTCCAGTTTTATTTTTTCGGAGGCATCCCATGTGTCCTGGATATAGGTGCCCGCCGTAAAATTTTTACTGTCCCTGCCGGAAGCGCTGCCTTTTTTTTCATTGAAATTATCATATACAAGGTTGCCCCCCATCACCAAAGAATGGTTGGAAAGATTGACGAGATAAGCGGCATCTGTAAAGCTATTATAGCTTACGCCATCAAAATGATAACCCGGTATCTCAATATGCCTGTCGAAAATGGAAAAACCCTGTTTTACTGTCAGGCTTTTTTTATCATTTATTTTTCGCTGCAGTTCCAGTGTGGTAATGTTGCGTACTGTATTATTTTCCTCAAAATACCGGTGAAATGCATCGCCTTTCCCTTTTATCACCTGCACATCACCGCCGGTTCTTGTTGCTTTGGTAAAACTGTTACCGATAATAAAAGTTGTTTTTTCATTTGGGTAAACAAACAGTTTGGGATGCAGGGTCAATTCAAATGACTTTGGCACTTCCGTAAAGTCATCTTTGTCCACATCAAATAGTTTTTGACCATTCACAAGGCCGAGAAAAGTATAACCGGTCTTTTTATTTCTTTTGGAAGAAAAGTACCCAAGGTTGGTTTGGCCGATATTGGATTGATTCAATACAAAACTGTGTTCCTGTTTTTCTTTTGGCGTTTTGGAAATAAAATTTACCACGCCTGCAATGGCACCGCCACCAAACAAAGGTGAGGCTGGTCCTTTAATAATTTCAACTTGTTTTAAATCCAGTGGTGGAATTTCCAGTACACTTAATCCGCTGGCAAAATTGCCAAAGCTGGCAAAGCCATCTTTTAATAATTGAGTGTAGCGCCCATCCAATCCCTGTATCCGGATACTGGCATTGCCGCTTGTAGCAGATGTTTGCTGTACCTGTATACCCGTGCTTTCGTGCAGCAGCATGGATACATTAGAGGGCCGCATATTGCTTTTTTCATCAATTTCTTCCAGCTCGATGGTTTCCACCCGTGTAGGCACATTTTTTATATTCCTGCTTGTGCGGGTGGATTGCACAATCACTTCCTCCTCTTCGTCCTCTTCCGGCTCCAGCGCAATTTCTAAAACACCACCGGTAAATGGAAGGCTTACTTTCAATTCTTTTTCAGCAAACCCCACATAAGAGACCACTAATGCATAGTTGCCCTCCGGCAAATTTTGCAAAGAAGCTGTACCCGTACTATCCGTCACCACGTTCTTTTTTAATGATTTAATTGAAACCGTTGCCGAACCAAGCAATTCCTTTGTCCCGGCATGACTTACTATTACCTTCAGGCTGTTTTGTCCGAATGCTGTTGCGGCCAATAGCAATGCCACAACAGTTACACATAGTTTGTTCATGAGTAATTTTTAGATTAATAAATACAATTCCCTTTTACAGTGGGTGGGGGTGATATTAACCTAACTTAGGCGGTTGCCAGAACCCGTATTCTATACTGGGCAGAGAGTTTTGAATATAGCCTGTAAAAACAGCTGACTGTTGAACAGGGGGCATCCCTGTTGCAACAGGTTCGCAGGCTATGGTTGCAGCAGCACAGCCTTCGCAACTGAAAAAGGGAGAGCAATTGCCACAATCTTTATCTTCATTTTCCTGGTTAGCGGTTTGGGCTGTTTCATCACTGCTGCAGTTATCAAAGACACAGCAGGGTATTCCCGATAACAGGAGAAGGTAAAAAGCCAGTATGTGGCCTGCTAATTTCATCTGGTGCAAATTTATCGCATGCACTTTACAATAACAGAAAAGGGAATGATTTATTATCGCAACAACAGTTCACAAGGCTTCAACCCCGTATGTTTTTTAAACGCCGTGGAGAAGTGAGAGATAGAAGAATAGCCCAGCAACAGTGATACTTCGGTAACGCTAAGTCCTTTTTCGTATAGCAGGTATTTGGCATGTTCCATCCGCTGGCTTTGATAAAAGTCGAATACTGTAGTGCCGAATAGCTCTTTGAATCCTTTTTTCAGGTAACATTCATTGATGGCCACTTTACGGCTGAGTTCTTTGATGGTGATGGGTTCACCAATATGCTGAATGAGTATTTCCCTTGCTTTCACAATTTTTTCCCGGTCCAGTTCATTGGCCAGGAATTTACAGCTTATCACATCAATCTCTTTTTCCCCCAGCATACAATCCAGGCTGTAGAGCAGCAACATCTGTGTTTGTGCATTGATGTAGATATTCTCCAGGGTATCGCTGTAGGTATGGTTGAGCACCCCCTCCAGTATCATCCGTGTTTTACCGCAAACCGGATGTATTTTGGTGAACGAAGAAGTATGTGTAAAGGCCAGAATATTATCGGTAAGCGCTGTATTCCCTTTTCTTGGTTTTACAAACTGGCTCAGGTGAGTGGGAGAAAATTTAAAACTCACCACATCCACACTTTCCACCCTTTCCATACAGCTTTTGGAGGCGCTGAACTGGCACATATCACATTCTGTATCCTTTTTGCGGCAGTACACATTTCCGCTTACACAAAAACGAAGTTCAAGATAGTTTTTGGCAGGGTCTGCTTTTTCATAATGATACACCATCATACCGGTATCTTCCATATTCCACTGCAGGTTACGATTGTACCTGTTAATGGTGTAGTGAACAGAACCGGGAATTTGCTGATGCCTTTCCTGCAACTGCATCATTTGATCCTGCATCAGGTTTTGTTTGTAGGCCAGCGTTAATATGTCCGGGGGGGTATGCATTGTTTGCACAAATTTACAGTTTCTGAAACAATATTGATGGTGCAACTTTGAGATAGAACATTTTGGCCTGACTTTTAACAATATATGGCGAAAAAAACTTCCTTTTTTGGCAGTATCTGCTAACTTTGCCCGTCTGTTAGAGGTTATCTGAAAATAATTCCCACAAAGACACAAAGAAAATTATTGGGGTGAAAAATACAGCTTTGTGTTCTTCGTGTCTTTGCGGGCAACTTAAAAAAGTCTTTTGAGAGCCTCCCTGTAACTTATCTTTTTATCTTATGATTCATCCACATACATACATTCATCCCAATGCAAGACTTGCCACCAATGTAAAAATTGATCCTTTTACCGTTATCCATCAGGACGTGGAAATTGGTGATGGCACCTGGATCGGTTCTAATGTAACGATTATGGAAGGGGCCCGCATTGGTAAAAACTGCCGCATATTTCCAGGAGCTGTTATTGCCGCCATTCCGCAAGACCTGAAATTTCATGGGGAATATTCAACCGTTATTATCGGTGATAATACCACCATACGTGAGTTTGTAACTGTAAACCGGGGTACAGCTGACCGGGAGAAAACAGTAATTGGAAAAAATTGCCTGATCATGGCTTATTCCCATTTTGCGCATGATTGCCTGGTGGGCGATAATTGTATAGTGAGCAACAATACACAGGTGGCCGGGCATGTTACTATTGGCGAATGGACTATACTGGCGGGCATGTGTGCGGTACACCAGTTTGTAAAAATTGGCTCCCACTCCTTTGTAGCAGGCGGATCGCTGGTAAGTAAAGATGTGCCCCCTTATATTAAAGCAGGCCGCACTCCCTTAAGCTATGCGGGTGTAAATTCTATCGGGCTGAAGCGCCGCGGTTTTAGTGTGGAGCGTATTAACCATATTTTGGATATCTACAGGGTACTGTACAATAAAGGCATGAACACCAGCCAGGCAGTGGAATATATTGAAGAAGAGATGCCTGCTACTGACGAACGTGACGAAATTGTAACTTTTATCCGTGAAAGCGGGAGAGGCATTATCAAACGTTTCACCAAAGGCAGCACCGATGACGATCTCCCTGTCTGATGCCGGCAAACGGTTCAACCGTGACTGGATCTTCCGCCATTTCAATTACACTTTTGAAGCAGGGCAATCGTATGCTATTACCGGACCCAATGGGTCAGGCAAGAGTACGCTGCTGCAGGCATTGAGCGGGGGAATGATGCTGAGTGAAGGTGGAATTGAATATCGAATTTCGAACAAGGAGCAGAAGATTGAAGAAATATACCGGCAGGTTTCGATATGTGCCCCCTACCTCGAAGTGGTGGAAGAAATGACACTGCCGGAGTTTTTGGATTTTCATCTGGCATTCAAGCCATTTTTATCCGGCATCACCACAGATTCAATTATTACTGCTGTAGGACTGGAGAAAGCACTGAATAAACAAATCCGGTATTATTCTTCCGGTATGAAACAACGGGTGAAGCTGGCGCAATGTATATTTTCTGATACCGCTATTGTTTTATTAGATGAACCCTGCACTAATCTTGATCTGACAGGTATTGAACTCTATCATCGTTTAATTGCTGATTACTGCAAAGACAGGCTGGTGGTGGTGAGCAGTAATGATGTGGTGGAGTATGAATTTTGTACGGAGAAGATCAATATGGGTGATTATAAATAGCAATCACCTTGTGAGTATACCGTCTGACCGTCCCGGTCTGACGGAGGTTATACCGTCAGACCGGGACGATCAGACGGAGGTTAGTGCTGAGTATGCCGTCTGACCGGGACGGTCAGACGGAGGTTAGAGCTGAGTGGCTACCATCCACATCAGCATCGGTCATAATGATGAGTTTATGATAACGGAGTTTAGATAAGTCCAATGCTTTGGGATCTTCCGGTGTTCCAATCTTAACACCTAATGCAGTAAACATATTACGTATCTCCTCATTGTCA
>JANOEQ010000077.1:0-11013 GCA_031441485.1 Chitinophagaceae bacterium | reverse complement strand
CAGTAAAAAATCCACAGTAAGTGGCAGGGTTGCTTCTTGGCGTTCGTCCTATCGGACTCTGGTCTATTTCTATTACTTTATCAATTAGTTCTAATCCTTTTATGCTTTTATATTCCAGCGCATTGGCTTTGGAATTATAGCAAAATTTGCTCAGCAACGGGTATAGTGTTTCATTTACAAGGGTTGATTTTCCGCTCCCACTTACACCGGTAACTACTATCAGTTTCCCCAACGGAAATTTAACCGATACATTCTTTAAATTGTTTCCTTTTGCACCGGCCACATCGATCGACTTACCATTTCCTTTTCTCCTTTCTTTGGGTACCTCAATCTTTTTTACACCACTTAAATATTGTGCGGTGTCTGAGTTGGAAGCCAGTACTTCTTCGGGTGTACCCATCGCCACAATTTCGCCGCCATGTTTACCTGCTTTCGGACCAATATCTACCAAATAATCACTTGCCAGCATAATATCTTTATCATGCTCCACCACCAATATACTGTTACCAATATCCCGCAAATTTTTTAATGCTTCTATCAACCGGTGATTATCCCGCTGATGCAAACCAATTGATGGTTCATCAAGAATATAAGTAATGCCCTGCAACTGTGAACCGATCTGAGTGGCCAGGCGTATGCGTTGTGATTCACCGCCGCTCAATGATTTGGAAGGCCGGTACAGCGTAAGATAGGTAAGGCCCACATCCAGTAAAAACTGTAACCGCTCCCTGATCTCTTTCAATACATCTTTGGCAATGGTCTTACGCTTATTATCCAGCATCAGTTCTATACCATCAAACCAGGCGGCGAGATTATCCAGGTTCAGGTTGCTCAGTTCGGCAATATTTCTACCGTTTACTTTAAACCAAAGGCTTTCCCTTTTCAGCCTTGCCCCGTTACAGCCATCGCAGGGACGAACGATCATATAATCTTCTGTCCAATCCCGTATGGCTTCGCTGTAGGGATTAGCAAACCAGCGCTGCAGCATATTGATAACCCCCTCAAAAGGGGCCTGGGGATCAAATTTCATAGTATTAAAATCAAGATCTTCCTGTTGCCCTTCTTCATTACCATAGAGCATTATATTGAGCTGCTTTTGCGACAGCTTATTCACCGGCACAGTCAATGAAATCTTATTCTTTTTTGCTGCTTCCTGCGCCTGGCGATAGACCCATGCATCTCTTTCTTCTCCAAGCGGGGCAATACCCCCTTCGCTGATGCTTAGCGTTGGCTCTGCTATTACCGCTTCCATATTAATATGGTGTTTGGTACCTAATCCTTTGCACACAGGGCAGGCCCCGTAGGGAGAATTAAAGGAAAAGGCATTGGGCGAAGGCTCTTCGTAACTAATGCCGGTGTCTTCGCACATGAGTTGTTTAGAGTAGAGAGCCACCCCACCAGCCTCCCCCGAACTACGTTCCCAACCTTCGCTTAGCTTGGTTGTCTCCGAAAGAGGGGTTTCAGACTCTGAAGATTTGGAAAGACTTTTCCTCTTTGCAGAATCTTGCCTTTTCCCTCCTTCGGAGAGTTGGGGGGCCACAAACATCAAATCTTTGCCCAGCTTTAATGTCTGCTGCACACTCTGGCTCAGTCTTGTTTTCAACTCATCTGTTACCTGCAGGCGGTCCACCACCAGTTCTATATCATGGATCACATAGCGGTCTACCTGCATTTTTGGGGTGATATCCTTTATTTCCCCATCCACCCTTACTTTCAGGTATCCCTTCTTTCGTATATCTTCAAACAATTCCCGGTAATGCCCTTTTCGTCCGCGAACGAGCGGTGCCAGTAAGGCAATCTTTTTATCCTTGTATTTTTTGAAAATATTATCTACTATTTCTTCTTCACTCCATTTCACCATTTTTTTGCCGGTATTGTAAGAATAGGCTTCACCAATCCTGGCAAATAACAGGCGGAGAAAATCGTAGATCTCGGTAACAGTGCCAACGGTAGAACGGGGATTTTTATTCGTAGTCTTTTGTTCAATAGAAATTACCGGGGAAAGTCCGGTGATCTTGTCTACATCAGGTCTTTCCATATCACCAATAAACTGGCGTGCATAAGCCCCAAAGGTTTCCATATACCGTCGCTGCCCTTCGGAGTAAATGGTATCAAATGCCAGCGAAGACTTTCCGCTTCCGCTGATGCCGGTAATAACCACCAGTTTATTCTTGGGAATAGCAATGTCTATATTTTTCAGGTTATGTACCCTGGCCCCAAACACTTCGATAAATTCATTATCCTGCACCGGTATGTCCTTTTCGTTATTATTCTTTTTTGCCATAAAATAGTGTACGAAGATACTACTTCGCCCTGTTTTAAAATATTGATGATTATGGGCGGGTGCATTTCAAATTTTCGTATATGGCACCGGCCCGAAGGGAGTTAGCTTTCTGTTTTACAACTATTCAATATATTGTTTGTAGACCCTGAAAGATTGAGGATGCGAAAATTTGAATTGCATCCTTATGGGCGATGCAGTACCCAAATAGCCTGCAATGAAATTATTAAGAGGATGCCTGATATATTTTCATGCCAACAATTTATTTAAGTTATCCACAAAAAATTACTCTGGCACAATTATTTGAAGAGTAGTCGTGAGTACCAATTCAATCATTAACATAAATAATTTCGTATGAAAAAAACCATTGGAATAGTGGGTGTCATCGTATTGTCTTTACTGGCTATAACGGCACAGGCACAAATAACGCCGGCAACGCAGGATACTGCCTGGGATCCGAGGAAAAATCCCACCGTGGATTCATTGATCGCTCCCTTCCAGGGAAAAATGCTTCCTCCAAGGCCAGCCCCTGCAACCGCAGATATTTTTCCGGTGATTGGTAAATATGAATCGGCTACCAACCCCGAAGCTGCCAGCATCAGCATTATGCTGGATAAGCAAAATAAAGGAATTGTATGGGTGGAAGGTTTACCGCAAGGCCGCATTAAAGCGATGCTCAGAAAATCACCGTCCACTTACAAAATCCCGGTCCAAAAAACAGAAGCCGGAAAAGAAGTGGCTGAAGGCACACTGCTATTTGACAAGGAAACAAATACACTGCGTATTTGCATCGGGAAAACCTATAATGTCGAAAATCCTGCGGAAACATTTACCTCACCTTCAGAAGAACCTGCTGCAACAACAAAAACTTCCAAAATAAAGAAACCAGCTTTACCAAAGGAGTGGATATACACGGGCACCAAAATGGTCAGTGAAACAGTGATGAAATAACAACGAGGTTGATTAAAACAATTTATTAGCCCTGCAGCATAAAATTATCAATTGGGACGGTTTCATTACAGTAACAAAGAGGTTGCAAAATTGCAACCTCTTTTATTTTAAAAACTGTAACCGATAAGTTGCCGGGAAGACGGCAAGGCGGTAAGAATACATCACTGATTGGGTATTTAATGAAAATGTAACCAATCAATGAAACGAT
Organism: Chitinophagaceae bacterium; assembly: GCA_031441485.1. Lineage (GTDB taxonomy): Bacteria > Bacteroidota > Bacteroidia > Chitinophagales > Chitinophagaceae > JJ008. Next base: position 7,573 of record JANOEQ010000077.1, on the reverse strand, counting down.
CCTGCATTTACCGGCTTACCGGCAATACTATTTTTAAATGCTCTGTTGAAGACAACGCAGTAAAGAATTTAATTTTTCCTAAAAAACCGGCTGAAACCTTTACCCCACCTGCTTTGTATACTAATTCCAAACACCTGTTTGTACATACCTCTTCAATATGAATTTGGAAATTAAAGAAAGAGCTCCCATCTTTGCAGTAGTTCTTTACAACATATTTCGGATGATAAGAGGAAACCCCTCCATTCATTCCAAATAAACTTATCAAGAAAGGCAGAGGGTAATGGCCCTGTGAAGCCTTGACAACCTATTCCGGTACTACCGGGAAAAGGTGCCAATTCCATCCCTGAGTATAAATGTCAGGGTGCAGATAAGTCAGATTTACAGCTCCAAAATATCTTTTACAAAATATTCAAAGCTCATCTGATTTATCGGGTGAGCTTTTTTTATTTACCCTCCATAGCTTTAGCGAAGGAGGGTTAACATCCATAGCTTTAGCGAAGGAGGGTTAACATCCATAGCTTTAGCGAAGGAGGGTTAACATCCATAGCTTTAGCGAAGGAGGGTTAACATCCATAGCTTTAGCGAAGGAGGGTTAGCATCCCGATTGTCTTTTTTGGCAAGTGATGATATTCTTTAAACAAATTGCATCATGACATTCCTGCCCGAACAGGCTTGTATAAAATCAAAAAAATGTATATCAAAAACAAACAACAGGAACAATCAACGGATTATCCTTCCCTGCCGTTTACTAAAACAAAGAGGATAAATTTGGCTGAAGCAGGCAACAGGCCTTACTTTTATAAAGTATTGATGAACGATAAACGAATGTATACAAACACCACCTGCCATCCGGTAATTTGTATGCGATGCTATTGTATGCCATGAGGCATCACTATACCTCCAACAGGTTTATTTTGTCCGCATTTTATTAACTTAATTATAAAACTTTAAAACATTTTTTATGTCCAACAATCTCCATTTTGAAACATTGCAGTTGCACGCCGGTCAGCAAATTGATCCTACCACAAAATCAAGAGCTGTGCCTATTTACCAAACCACGTCTTATGCATTTAATAATGCCGCACATGCCGCCAATTTATTTGGCCTGAAAGAATTTGGCAATATCTACACCCGCATCATGAACCCCACCACCGATGTATTTGAGCAACGTATAGCTGCCCTGGAAGGTGGTGTGGCCGCACTGGCTACCGCATCTGGCCAGGCCGCACAATTCCTGGCCCTGAATAATATTTTACAGGCAGGTGATAATTTCATCACCACCACTTATTTGTATGGTGGTACATACAACCAGTTTAAAGTAGCGTTTAAACGCCTGGGCATTGAAGTACGTTTTGCCGATGGCGATGATGCAGAAAGTTTTGTAAAACATATCGACAAAAATACAAAGGCCTTTTATCTGGAAACAATTGGTAACCCCCGCCTCAATATTCCTGACTTTAAAAAATTTGCCGACCTGGCCAAAGAATACGATCTGCCGCTAATAGTTGACAATACATTTGGCGCCGGTGGTTATTTATTCCGTCCGTTAGAACACGGTGCCAATATAGTAGTGGAGTCCGCTACTAAATGGATTGGTGGCCATGGCACCAGCATCGGCGGAGTAATCATTGATGGTGGTAATTACAATTGGGGCAATGGAAAATTTCCACAGTTTACAGAACCATCAGAGGGTTATCATGGTCTCAAATTCTGGGATATATTCGGCGAAGGCAATCCATTAGGGCTTCCCAATATTGCGTTTGCCATTCGTGCCAGGGTGGAAGGCTTGAGAGATTTCGGCTCCTCACAAAGTCCTTTCAATTCCTTTTTATTATTGCAGGGATTGGAAACATTAAGTCTGCGTGTACAGCGCCATGTTGAGAATGCATTGGCATTGGCACAATGGCTGGAGCAACATCCTTCTGTGGAGTTTGTACAATACCCCGGCTTGCAAAGCAGCCCGTATAATGAACTGGCAAAAAAATATTTGAGTCATGGATTTGGAGGTGTACTCAATTTCGGTATCAAAGGCTCCAAAGAAAATGCCAGCAAATTTATTGATTCATTAAAATTAGTAAGCCACCTTGCCAATGTGGGCGATGCAAAAACACTGGCTATTCATCCAGCGTCTACCACGCATGAACAACTGAGCGAAGCAGAACAAATTGCTTCCGGGGTTTCTCCCAACCAGGTACGCATCAGTGTGGGCATTGAACACATCGATGATATTAAAGCAGATTTTGAACAGGCATTTGAAAAAGTATTTGCGCCCGCATTAGTTGGATAAAATTTTTAGCCCTGCGTTCGGTACCCTGATTAAGTTTCAGTTGCAATCGGAGATTTGTTCAATTTTCTTCTTTTGGTAAAAGAAAAACTGAATCTCCGTTCAGGGTTACGTTCGCTGCACATCAACAGAATATGACAACGATCTTTAATTACTCAAAAGAATTCACAGTAGAGTCAGGTGAAACCCTTCCGGGTTTTCACCTGGCTTATACCACGCATGGGAGATTGAATGCGGCAAAAGATAATGTGGTCTGGCTGTTTCATGCACTTACTGCCAACAGCAATCCACTGGAATGGTGGCCCGGCCTGGCAGGTAAAGGAAAGTTTTTTGATCCGGCAACCTATTTTATTATATGTGTAAACAAGCCCGGCAGTCCTTATGGCAGTATATCACCCTTGAGTAAAGAACCTCAGACAAATGAACCCTTTTATGAAAAGTTCCCTGTTTTCACAATCAGGGATATGATTAAAACATACCAATTACTGAAAGAACATCTTGGTATTACAAAAATTCAAATCGGGCTCGGTGGCAGTACCGGTGGTATGCAGTTATTGGAATGGGCTATTGAAGAACCGAAGTTGTTTGAACACATCGCTCCCATTGCCACCAATGCAATTTTATCTCCCTGGGGTATTGCTTTCAATGCATCGCAACGGATGGCCATTGAAGCAGACAGCACCTGGCAGGACCATCACCCCGATGCGGGGCAAAAAGGATTGGCCGCTGCCCGTTCCATTGCACTGCTCTCCTACCGCCATTATACGGGGTATGCCATCACCCAGCAAAGGGATAAAGCCTTTGTGCCATTGAGTGAAGACATCGCCTATGCTGCCGATAATTACCAGCGGTACCAGGGATTGAAACTGGTGAACCGCTTCAATGCACTCAGTTACTACCGCCTTACACAAAGTATGGACAGCCATGATGTGGGCCGCAACAGGGGTGGCGTGGCGAATGCATTAAAAACCATCACTGCAAAAACATTAGTGATTGGTATTACATCAGATGTATTATATCCCATTGAAGAACAGGAATACCTGCAACAGGCCATACCCCGCGCCCAACTGCTCCGTATAAACAGTGATTATGGCCATGATGGCTTTTTGCTGGAATATGAAAAGATAGAAAACGCATTACAAATATTTATTGAAGAAAAAAGAACCCCTTATTTAAAAATAGTAAACCCATAAAATGGAAACGCATAAACAATTAACGATCGGCCTTTTTGGATTTGGTGTAGTAGGTGAAGGACTCTATAAAGCATTACAGCAAACCCCTTCATTGAAGGCTGTTATAAAGAAAGTGTGCATTAAAAATATTGACAAGAAAAGAAATGCTCCTGCCTCCCTGTTTACGACATATAAAGATGAATTGCTGAATGATACGGATATCAATGTAATTGTGGAAGTAATAGATGATGCAGATGCAGCTTTTCAAATCGTATCCGCCGCATTGAAAAATGGTAAGGATGCAGTGAGTGCCAGTAAAAAAATGATTGCTGAACATTTACCGGCCCTGCTGCAACTGCAACAGGAAACCAGCCGGTCATTATTGTATGAAGCTGCTGTATGCGCTTCCATACCCGTTATCCGCAACCTGGAAGAATATTATGACAACGACCTGCTTCATTCTATCAAAGGCATTGTAAACGGCTCCACCAATTTTATTCTTACCAAAATTGTGGAAGATGGTCTTGATTTTAAACAGGCCCTGTTGCTGGCACAGCAGGCAGGCTTTGCTGAAAGCAACCCTGTGCTGGATGTAGAAGGCTATGATGCAGTGAACAAATGGGCCATCCTGCTAAACCATGCGTATGGTATCGTTACACCTGCAGAGAATATATTATTTAGTGGCATACAGCATATTCAGGCAGCTGATTCGGCAGTGGCCAAAGCCAGGAACCAGCAGATCAAACTGGTGGCGCAGGCACAAAAATTAAAGAATGGAAAAGTGACTGCCTTTGTACTGCCCCAATTTGTAAATAATGATGATCACCTGGCTTTTGTGAAAAATGAATACAACGGCGTGGTGATAGAAAGCGGGTTTGCCGATAAACAGTTTTTTTATGGAAAAGGGGCTGGAAGTTTTCCCACCGCTTCTGCTGTACTGAGTGATATTTCTGCCCTGCGCTATCAATACAAATATGAGTACAAAAAGCTCTATGACCACAAGCCGCATGAGTTAACCAATGATTTATTCCTCCGGGTATATGTAAGTTTCAACGACCTGGCTGTAATACCCCGCGACCGTTTTGAATGGATAGAAGAATGGCATGCCCAGGAAGAAAGAAAATACCTGGTGGGAGTTATTGCTTTTGATGAATTGAAAAATAATACCTGGTGGAAAGAAAATAATACTTCGCTTATCCTTACCGCCGACCCGGTGATTGAGGATATGGAAACAAGGAAATTGAAAAAGAAAAGTCTGGAGTTAGCAGGGATAGTCTAGAGATAGATGATAGATAGTAGATGACAGATGATAGTTCTTCAAAGCACTTATAGTCATTATAAAAATCAATATCTAAAAGTAGAATGCTTTACACTAATAACGCTTGCTTGGCAACGCCATACCCAATCATAAATGAATAGCCGAACAGCAAGCACTGTCATCTATCATCTATCATCTTTTCTCTATTACCTGTTTTCCTACCTTTGCGGCATGAAAGAACTCTCTGTTGTTATTACTGTATTGAATGAGGAGGAGAATATAAGGCCGCTGCTGGAAGCTGTTCGGGCTGCTTTATCCGGCATTGATTATGAAGTAATATTGGTGGACGATGGTTCTGAAGACAAAACGATACAGCAGGTACTGGAACATACCGATGACAGAACTATTTTAGTACAGCTCCGAAAAAACTATGGCCAGAGTACGGCGATGACAGCGGGCATTGATCATTCCACCGGGCAATATGTGGCGCTGCTGGATGGCGACCTGCAAAATGATCCCGCTGATATTCCTTCAATGCTTGAACTGCTGAAAAAAGAAGATTGGGATGTGGTGGCCGGTAACCGCAAGAACCGCAAGGATGGCTTTATTCTCCGCAAAATTCCGAGCAAAATTGCCAATGCCCTGATCCGGCGCATGACGGGTGTTTACATAAAAGATTATGGTTGCACGTTAAAAATTTTTAACCGGGAGATTGCGGAAGAACTCGGCTTATATGGTGAGCTGCACCGTTTCATTCCTGTGCTTGCCAAATTGCAGGGTGCCCGCATTACCCAGGTAGATATAAAACACCATTCCCGCATACATGGAAAAAGTAAATACAGAATCAACCGTACATTTAAAGTAATGAGCGACCTGGTATTAATGGTTTTTATGCGAAAGTATATGCAGAAGCCCATGCACCTGTTTGGGCCGATTGGTTTTGTAAGCTTTGGTATTGGCCTGCTGATAAATATTTACCTGCTTGTTTTAAAAATCATGGGGCATGATATTGGAGGTAAGCCTTTATTAATACCTGGCCTGATTTTATTAATAGGAGGCATCCAGTTTATCACCATCGGTATTGTAGCAGATATAAATACAAGAACTTATTTCGAATCGCAGAATAAGAAGACATATAATGTAAGGAAGGTATTTACTGGTAAAAAGGAATTGGTTACCCAGGATGAAAAATTACTATAAAGGATGTCATTTTACATATATCGTGTAATGCAACAGGAGGTGCGCTTGTAATAATACCCTGTATGTTTACCTGAATTTACAAAAGTATCAGGCAATGTCACCAATCCGTTGGTATACACTTTTGCTGACCATCTGATTTGCTGTTGTACCGGGTTTTTTAACATTACAAGTGGTACATAGCTAATCTGAAGTCAATCAGCAACTGAAGATTCAAAACAGTTGATGGTAAGCCCCATCCCTATTCTTCGTATCTGGAAAGAAAATACCAGGATATGTTATTGGCAACCGGTTCGCCTGAAAAATTTTTGTACTTCAGGGCAGATGTATAACCTGTTACGGCTATTATTTTTCCGTTTGCACTAACTGACATACCTGCAAGGTTTTCATTATCCACTGCACTGCCCATTCCTTTTATCCAATTGGGGGAACCTGAACTGCTGTACTTACCGATTAATACCACGAAGGCCACAAAGCCATTTTTCTTTGTGTTCTTAATGGCCTTTGCGGGAAAATATTTTACGACATAAGAAACTTAACCTAGCACTGGTTTATTGCGAAGCAGAGAATGCTTACACTAATATTCATTTCAGGGACAATAAAAAAATACTGGCCTCCCGCCCTTTAATGGATTACGAAACATAATTGCAGGATGCTTTTTTTTCCGCATACATAAACCAACCCTTGTAAATATGAAACATATTAAAGAATACCAGAAAGGTGAGGAGGATTTGAAGTAATGAGTAATGGCATATCTATTGAAATAAGCCGGCGAAAAAAAGAAGTATTTAAATACTAACAACCTATATTTTCACAATCAATATTTTTCACCGGAATAATTTCTATCCTTCTTTTATCAGGATTGATACGCCATGCTTTTTTTATCAGCTTCATATATTCAGCGGTTGTTTCTTTTCCCCAGGCCACTATGTAAGCATCGTTTTCTTTATCCCTTCTGCAAGATGCCGACCTGACTGTCCAGCCTTTTGCCACACCCGCCACTTGCACTACATCCATAATTTTATAGGTATCCTGTGCAGTATCTTCATTGATGGAGAAAATTATCAGGTAAGCGGTTCCTGCCTTAAATATACTCACTGAATGCATCTCCACATCGGCATTGGGATTAGAATTTACGATGGCACCCTCCATATACTTCCAGCCTTTTAATGCAGGCAGCTTTGCCATATCTGCAAACTCTTTTCCAATTAATGACTTTTTTGATCCGGCATACTTGCCGGGCTGAGCATAGCTGCCTGTACCAGACAGCATGAAAGCAAAAAGAATAGCAATAAACTTCATTGTCAAATTTTAGATAAATGTATAAAAAATCAGGCAGTAATAGTATACCGCCAGATTCCCGTGCAATATCGTCTAACCCGTACCACGAGGCTTAATTCCTCAACTCTCAAATCCGGTGGTGCTACCACCCGCAGGTTTTCCGGCGCAGGCAGTTGAGGGTTTTGCGCCGCTGCATTGGTAACAATAAACAATGCGGCACTAAGAAGCTGTTTGAATTAGTTGTTTGATATGTCTTATGGCATTTTTGGGGCTGCAACTGCGTTGAATTTTTCGCCTTAGGCGTTTAGACTATGGCTGCAAAATTCGCCTGGTTTCGCTCCCAAAAACATCCATAATCCATTCTAAACAAATAATTCAAAC
>JANOEQ010000076.1:0-2099 GCA_031441485.1 Chitinophagaceae bacterium | reverse complement strand
TATTGCCTTTTAACACCACCCCTATATAGCTGTTGCCATTTTGCGCACGGCTGTTATTCTTATACACAAAGCTTGCCTGATTCTCATTGTTTACTATCAAATCCAGATCACCGTCATTGTCTAAATCGCCGTAGGACGCACTGTTGGAAAAGGAAGGTTCATCCAGTCCCCACTCTTTTGCTATGTCGGTAAAATTTAATTTGCCATCATTCCTAAAGACCCGGTTGGCCAATGGTGTTACCGGTATATGTTTAAGCACCTCATCTATTTCATCCCTTTTGCCGGTTTGCAGCATTTTTTGGTACACATCATTAGAAAAGAAGTCGAGGAAATCGAGATCGCCCAAATCTTTATTAATACCATTGCAGATAAACAGATCATTAAAGCCATCATTATCGGCATCTAGAAATAAGGATCCCCAGCTCCAGTCGGTACCGAATACTTTACTGTAGTTGCTTATCTCTGAAAATGTTCCATTCTTATTATTGAGTTGCAAGGCGTTTTTTACATACTGATGATAAAGACCTGCTTTGAGTTTACTATTGTACAAATCCACATTATCAAATGTGCCGGTAGTTTTGAGACGGTAGTCATTATCCGGTATCATATCAGTGGTAAATATTTCCGGATACCCGTCGTTATTAATATCCGCAAGGTCGCTGCTCATGGATGACATACTTATATGCTGTATACACACCTCCAGTTTATCTTCAAACGTACCGTTCTGCTGATTGATGTATAAATAATCCTTTTCTATAAAATCATTCCCCACATAGATATCAGGATAATTATCCCCGTTGATATCCCCCACAGAAACACCAAGGCCAAAACTTATCAGGCCGGTATGCAGGCCTGCTTCTTTGGTTACTTCCGTAAAGTGATTCTTATCGTTGCGAAATAAATGGTTTCCACCTCCTTTCAATTTTTCATCGCCATTCCATTGCCCGATCTCTGTGTCCCGCATTCCGGCATAATTGAGTGAGCTGAACGGCAGGGGGCTGTTATTGATGACCAGGCAATCCAAATCGCCATCCATATCATAATCAAAAAAAGTAGCTTGTGTGCAAAACCCGGAATGGGCCAATCCATATTCAGCGGCTGAATCAATAAATGTAACCTCACCCCGCCGGCCCTCTCCCGAAGCAGAGGGAGTAATATGATTATTGATATAAAGTTTATTCCGCCGGTTTCCATTATTGATATTCCCTGAATTACAAACATAGATATCCAGCCAGCCGTCATTATTTACATCAGCCATTACTGCACCGGTGCTCCACATACTGTCCTGCTTCATACCTGAAGTTGCCGTTATATCCTCAAATGTAAAATTGCCCTTGTTCAGGTACAGTTTATTTTCGCCCTGGTTGCTTGTGAGCAGTACATCAGGCAAACTGTCATTGTTGATATCACCAATGGCCACACCCCCGCCATTATAAAAATTACGGAATAGAAAGCTGTTATCACTTTTACTGTCCACCACTGTGTTGGTAAAATTGATACCTGAATTTTCCACTTTGCTGAACAGGGTTTCTTCAGCAGTTTTTTTATTACTGCATGAAAAAAATAGCACTATTACCATACAAAGGAAAAACCTATACATGACGCTTACGCTCCTCATTGTCTCTGACTATATTACTTTAGCTGGTACACTACCGGTTTATCATTATTCACCACCACCACCATATACTTCCCGCCTATTAATTTTATATCCTTCACTTCCCCCCTTATCAGCATTCCTGATTCACCGGGATACTTGTATTCCCATTTACCATCGCCCGTATTCAGCAGCACATGACCATAGCTCCCGTCCAGTCTGCCAAACTGTGGTGGAAAGTTGAACAGGTTTCCCCCCACCACCAGGTCCGCTTTATTATCTTTATTGATATCCGTTACTGCTATCGCATTCACACTCGATAATTGTGTCAGATACGGAAGGGGCTGTACCTTAAAATGACCCTTACCGTCATTGATCGCCACTATTGACTGGCAGTGATTAAATGTCTTTTGCACCGATTTCTTAATTAAGTCCTTACTGAACAATTCCTGCACACTCTTCTTTGCATATTCACTGTGCTTCAGGTTTCCTTTCTTCAGTGCAG
>JANOEQ010000075.1:0-78633 GCA_031441485.1 Chitinophagaceae bacterium | reverse complement strand
CGAAGTGCGTCGGGATTACGCATACAAGAGGGCCCCCCCCGTTGTCGTGAGAATGCTGAATAAATAAAAAAACCATGAAGGGTTGTGGTTCGTACCGTAGCAAGTCCGGTATTTGCAATTTGCAACGAACCATCGGCTCCTTAGAGCCGTCTCAAAGCTGTTTGTTTTTTGTAGACAGCCGGTAGTTATAAACTACCTCCACCGCCTGCGGCTGTTGGCAGCCACAGTCTCTCTTTCCCTCTTTTCCCCGGGCGATGCCTGTATTAAAAACTGGGACAAAGTAAATATTCCCCTTTACTCTTGCGGAAGCCGGTATACGAAATAGATAATTCAAATCCGCCGCGGCCATAACTGGAAGGTTTCAGTTTGGAGATATTCACATCATAGCTTAATGCTACAGAGAAGGGATTATAATCCAGTTTTACAACAGGTATCAATGCATCATTCCAGCGTAAAAAAGCACCGGCATGAATAGTGTAGTCAGGATTGTCAGGATACTTACCCAGTTTTAAACCATACATTGCGCCGCCAACTGTTTCTGTAAAACTGCCCTGTACCGATTGATCGGCCTGAATGGTCATGTATGCATAATCTGTAACACCAAACCGAATGCCGCCCGAAAATACCCATTTCGGATTTAATTCAATATTGGCATTGCGGTAAAAGGAAGTTTTAGGCCGGTTGAAATGATGATAGGCAGCGCCAATAAAAAAATTATTACTGGCATTATAATTAAGGTTGGAATTAAAACTCATACCCACACTTCCATCCAGGTAATTGTATTGTGTGTTGGTAAAATTTTCTCCAATGCCGCCATTATCATACTGACTGTTAGTGGTCACTTTGGAAGGATCGAAACGGCGTTGCACCCATCCGCCCATAAAACCCAGGGAGAGGTATTTATTCTTTTCTGTACTTAATGATTTATGATAATTCAACACTGGTAAAACATGGGTGGATGTCCAGCCAATGGTACCTGCTTTATCATACAAAACCTGTAAGCCTGTAGTGATAAAATCATTTCCCTTACCAATCGGTTTTTTAAATTCTGCATTTAATGAACCTGTTTTGTATGCATTGGTCACACTGTTCCATTGATCCCGGTATACAGCCTGCACACGGATATCACCGGTAAAAATGCCTGCCAATGAAGGATTTCTCCAAAGCGGGGCTTCAAAGAATTGAGAAAAGTGAATGTCCTGCGAAGAAGCAGTCTGCCATGTTCCGGCGAAAGCAGGTACGAGCAGTGCCAAAATCAACCGTATTGTTTTCTTCAACTTCATATTTTCACATTTCCACATTTTCATATTTCCACATTTATTTTAAAATATCAAAGCAATATTTCCATTCAATCGAATAATATCACCATTGTCACAAAACACTTCTGCCTGGTATACATATACATCAGCCTGTGGTTTCTTTCCTTTATAGCTGCCATCCCATCCTGCACTGGCATCATTTACAGGAAAATCTCTTTTTTCAAACACCACTTCACCCCAGCGGTTAAAGATGCGCAGCGATTTTATTCTGTCTAATCCACGGCCTCTCGGATAAAACACATCATTACTTCCATCTCCATTGGGAGAAAATGTATTGGGTATAAAAAGGTTGGAGTTTTTACAAAGTACAATTACAAGTATGTTTCCAATATTACTGCAGCCATTATTATCAGTAGCATATACCTGGTAGCGGGTATCAAACCTGGGTCCTGCATCTGGTGTTGGGCAATTGGCACAGCTTAGCCCGGTATTGGGCGACCAAAGCCAGCTGATTACATTGGGAGAATAAGTAACAGGGATTGTAACCGGGAAACCAGCCTGTATAGTCATCTGTGCCGGCATGGTTATTACAGGTAATGGGTTTACAATAATTGTTTGATAGGTGGTGTCTTTGCATCCGGTACTGTTGGTGGCATAGGTGGTAATGGTAAATGTTCCCGCAGTAGTATAGGTTTGCCCCGGAGGGTTTTGTAATACCGAAGTATTGCCATTGGGAAAATTCCATTGCCAGGTTACCACCGATGTGTCCGGCAGAATAAATAACCCCGAATGAAGCAGGGATGAATTAACACATATCACTGAGTCTCCCCCAATATCAATGAGGGGGCGCTGAACAACTTTAATAACCAATGGTTTTGTCAACGTGTCCCGGCAGCCTATCTGTGTTTGTACAGCCAGTTGTACTGTATATAGCCCGGGCCCGGTATACAGGTGTACCGGATTTTGCTGCGTGGATGTACCGCCATCACCAAAAAGCCAGTTGTAGCTGATAACAGGATCATTGAAGGTGGTGGAGTCAGTAAAGTTCACGGTGCCGAAGTCGCAAAACAAACTATCATCAATGCCAAATTTTGTATTGGCCCCCGTTACAAAAACGGTATCAATTCCGGGCAGAGGAATCCTGCAACCGGAAAGATCTTCCATGATTACTTTAGGCAGAAAGTTCCCGAAAGAAGAATAAGTATGACTAATTGCAGGGGTGGTGGTGCTTTGTGTATAGCCATCCCCAAAATCCCAGTAGTAGGAAGCAATAGGTCCCGATGTAAAGGTGTTAAGGTTTACAGACAAAGGTTTGCAGCCGCTTAATGGAATATAGTCTACTCTTGAGCCAACAGTATCAAATGTTCGGATTGTTTTAATAATAGAATCCAGACAGCCGCCGGGGCTTGTTACAATAAGTTTTACCGGGTATACCCCTGCCACAGAATAATAATGCACCGGGTTATTGAGGGTGGTGTTTCCCTGCAAAGGACCAAAATCCCATGATTGTGAAGTATAGTAGGTAGATGTATTGGTAAACTGCACTTCAAAAGGCAGGCAGGAACTGATGGAATCATTGACGGTAAAATCTGCACGGGGATTGTTTACGGTAACATACAGATTTCTTATCAATGAATCTACGCAACCGGCCGGGTCCTGTATACGCAGCTTTACTGTATAATTACCGGAAGTAGTATAAATATAAGAGGGCGAAGCGGCCACAGATGCACCACCATCCCCAAAATCCCATTGATAAAACAAAAGGGCAGGAGTGGAAGTGTTGACAAAATTAACAGTAGCGCCGGGACAGGAAAGTGTATCTGCTGAAAAAAAGCCAGGAACGGGATCAGTAGTGGTAATCAGGTTGTATAATATAAGACTGTCTTTACATCCCGAAGCATCCGTTACAGTTAATTGTACAGAATATACGCCAGGGTTGGTGTACGTATGCTGAAAAGGAGGGGCATTGAAATTTTGAATAACCCCATCGCCAAAATTCCACTGCCAATTGGTAATCGCATTTACTCCATCTGTGCCGGACAGGTTATTAAATGTAGTAACAAGACCCGTACATCCGGATGCATTGGTGGCGGAAAACCCGGCAGTGGGGCCGTTGATGCGTATAAAATTCGGTTTAGTTACCGAGCTCTGGCAACCGTTAATATCAGTAACAGTCAGGCTGACTGTGTATGTCCCTGAATTGAGATATGAATAGCTGATAGGAGGTGGGGTTCCAACTGTGGCAGAACCCCCATCGCCATATACCCAGTTATAAAGATTTATATTGGCTAAATTAACATTAAGGACGTCAAACACTATATTCCCGATTTTGCAGGCAACAGTGGGGCTGGCTGTAATATCAGGTGTTTCATTTATCGTTTTTACGGTGAGAAAAGCAGTATCTGCACATCCTCCATTGGTTACTATCAGCCTTACTGAATAGGAACCAAATGCCGGGAAGATATGTACCGGATTTTGGGTGGTTATCAGCGGGGACCCATCTCCAAAATTCCATTCCCAGGTGAGTGGTGCAATGGATTGATCTGTGAATGTAAAACGCAACCGGTTATTGCAATCAGGTGTGGCCGTAAACCTGGCAATAGGTGGCAATACCTGCACATAATTTAATTTTGTCATCGTATCTGGACAACCGTTATTCGTTGCAATAAGGCGGATGGTGAAATAGCCGGTATCATTATAACTATGTGTTGGGTTTTGCAATAAAGAAGTACCCAAATCACCAAAGTCCCACGACCATTCATCAGCAGGAACAGACAAATCAGTAAAGAATACCGGCTGACGTCCGCATACCGGGATTGGGATCGCCGAAAAATCGGCAATGGGTTTTGTACCCACTCTTACAGCAGCAGGAATGACCAATGAATCTGTGCAACCGGAACTGGTAGTAATAAAAAGCTTTACAGTATAGGTGCCTTGTAAGTTGTAGGTATAAGTTGGGTTTGCCAGCGTGGAAGTACTGCCATCACCAAAGTCCCATAGGTAAGAAGTTACGGCATCCACCGCTGTAATAATGGCCACCGGTGAAATAGTATATGGTACACATCCCCTTACAGGTAAAGAAGGGATAGCGATATTAGCCCTGCGTATAACAATAAAATCCGTTTTTATGATAGTATTAGTGCAGCCAAAACCATTGGTAACAGTAAGAGTAACAATAAAACTTCCATAAGTGGTGTAGGTATGTGAAGGGTTTTGTGCATTGGAAGTATTTCCATCCCCAAAATCCCAAAGCCAGCTTACGGCTCCGCCCGTAGATAAGTCCTGGAAATTTACGGTAAAAGGCGGCTCACATCTGGAAGTAACCGGTGCTGAAAAATCAACAACAGGTAAAGGATTTATAGTGATAGTGCTTATAGCAGAATCATTACAACTGCTGTAGCTGTTGTACAGACGAACAGTATAAGTGCCCGTGGCAGTATATGCATGAGTGGGGCTTATAGCATTGGAAATACCCCCATCACCAAATAACCAGGTGGAACTGGTGGGTGCGGGCACGGAAGTATTAGTAAAGGTAACGACCTCATTTAAGCAGGCCGAAGCCGGCGCTGTAAAAGAAGTGGTGATGCCACCGATAATAATCGGGGAACTGGTGCTCGTGGCCTGGCACCCGGCAGTGCTGGAAGTGATTAATGTAGCGGTAAAACTTCCGGCGCCGGTATATGTATGTACCGGGTTGGCAAGGGTGGAAAAATTGCCATCGCCAAAATCCCACAAATAACTGAGAGTGGGCGGCCCGGTTGAATTATTGGTAAAACTAATACCGGCCGGCGGGGTGCATACGGTGGGTTGTGAGTTAGTAAATGTGGCTGTAACACCTGGTGTAACGGTTATATAACTGGGACGACTGATCGTTTTGGTGCATCCTTTATCGTTTGTTACTTTAAGCGTTATCGTAAAATTGCCGGCAGTGGTATAAATAACTGATGGGTTTTGAAGGGTGGAAGTGGTACCGTTTCCAAAATCCCATTGCCAGCTTATATTGGTATTACCAGCACCGGGGGTAGACAGGTCTGTAAGCTGTACGTTCAAAGGGAAACACCCGCTGGTAACATTGGCACTGAAACCGGGCACAGGCGTTTCATACACAATTACATACTGATTTCTGGTGAGCGTATTAGAGCCATTGGCATTACTTACAGTCAGCGAAACAGTATAGGTTCCCGGAGTAAAATAAGTAGCTGTTGGACTTTGGAGTGTGGAAGTATTGCCATTGCCAAAATCCCAGGCCCAGTTGAGAGGGTTTCCGGTAGATTGGTCCTGAAATACGACAATCATTGGCGAACAACCGGTAAGCGGAGTGCCGCTGAAATTGGCAACAGGAACCTGTCCGGCAACGAAAGTTGTTCCGAAAACTACGATTATATGTAATGCAATCAGTTTCGTAAATATATTGTACTTGCTGAACCTCAAGTTGTAATCTGTTTTAAAGGTTTGCCGCTAAAAAATTACCCAATAATAAAAGCAGCTGCTGTTTTTATTATTGGAGGATTTGCATTTATGATTTAGAGAAGGAAAAGGTGTTCTAATTTATGACAAATATTGTGCCTTTATGTTTAACCGGGAAGTAATAAATAGAATAATTAATTACCAGGCAACTCAGAGCTTATCCAAGCGCATTGTTTTGGTATCGGTGCCTGAAGTCTGGGTGGCTTCCACAAATGTCCAGCTGTTTCTGGTTATTTGCCAACTGCCATTAATAAGGGAAAGGGGGTAGGCCGGGGATGTAAAATTGGCTGAAGTCGTCATATTGTTAGCATTCCCATCCCAGGTGCCGGTTTTTTCCACGGCACCACTGTTAATCGCATCTACTGTTTTATTGCTGTAATATTTAAACCGGTAATTGGCAAAATCGGCCGTTATATTGACGCTATTGAGTGTAAAACTGGTAATGCCCCATTGCCCATCGGTCATCGCTTTTATCACCAGGTCCTCCTGTATGTTTTGTACGGTTTTTTTACAGCCTGGTAAGAGAGTGGCAAAAAGAATAATGGCGACTACTTTTTTCATGTGTATTAGGATTTTAAACACTGCAAAATAGGATTTTAAAACCGTATCTGCAATAGCTAAAAATACTGAAAAGACCCTTGCCTGGATGGTTTTATCACCATTCATTTGCATCTTTGATTGAAGATTGGTGATTTTTCAATTAGTTACCGCTAATAATCCAGCATGAATAGAAAAGGACTACTGCTTTATTTTTTTTTGATTGCGGGCAAACTGGCGTTTGCTCAAAAACCGGCTGATCTGCTAAACCAGTGGTCATCCAGATCCCCCATTGAAAAAGTGTATCTGCATTTTGACAGGGATAATTATATGGCCGGGGAAACAGCCTGGTTCAAAGCTTATTTGTATGCAGATTACCAGCCGGATTTTATCAGTTCCACTTTATATACAGAACTGCTGCGGGATTCAACTCTTATCAGCAGAAATATTTCACCGGTATTGCTTGGCAGCAGTAACGGCCAGTTTGAATTGCCCGATACGCTTGCCACTGGAAATTATATAGTGAGGGCTTATACAGCCACTATGCTTAATAGTAACCCTGTATTTGTTTATCAACGGACTGTATTCATTTTCGGAAAAACAAAAACAATGGTTTCCGGAACTTTCGATCCAGCCCCATCATTACGGATGGATTTTTTCCCGGAAGGAGGGAATCTTATTTCCGGATTTGCCAATACAATTGCATTTAAAACCACTGATAAAAATGGCATGCCCGCAGCAGCAAGCGGCACTATCCACAATGAAAAAAATGAAGAGATTGCTTCTTTCAATACTTACCATGATGGGATGGGTATGTTTGAACTGAAGCCAGATGCAGGGGCAACTTATTATGCTGTTACCAATGGGAATGTATCTGCCGAAAAATTTTATCTGCCAGCAGCCACCGTCAAAGGAATAGTGACGACTGTAATGCCACATCCGCAAGGATATTTTTTTGAACTGCAACAGCGAATAGATGATCCTTCCTTTCAGGCAGCCTATATGATTGGACAGATGCAGCACCGGGTAGTGTTCAGGCAAAATTTTACAGCCGGCAAAGGGCAGTTGCAAGGGGTTATCAATACCCAAAACCTTCATTCAGGGATATTGCAAATCACTTTTTTTAATAAGGATAATTTACCCCTTGCCGAAAGGTTGTGTTTTGTAAATAACAAAGAATACATATTGCCTGTATCATTGACAGAGGATACGATCAATGCAGGCGCCAGGGCCAGAAACCGTATCAGCCTGCATTTTAAAGATACAGTGCAGGGCAGTTTTTCTGTTTCAGTTACTGACAATGAATACAGCAAACTGCCGGTAAGGGAAGAAACTATTTTCACATCCCTCCTGCTTACATCAGATATAAAAGGATATGTACATAACCCTGCATTTTATTTTTCAGCCGGCAATGATTCGGTCAAAACAGCATTGGACCTGGTGATGATGACTAATGGGTGGAGAAGATTTAAATGGGAGCAATTGCTCAAAGAGGGATTTGCGCATTTGAAGTATAAGGACAATGCATATATCACCCTGGCAGGAAAGGTAAACCTGCAAAACACCAAAAAGCCTTTTTCGGATAAGCAATTGCTTTTGTTTATCACTGGCAGAGAAGGGAAAAGAAGCACCCAATTTTTGCAAACAGACGGACAGGGAAATTTTTCGCTGGATTCAATCATATTTTTCGATAAGACACGACTCCTCTTTAGTGATGTACGGGGTAAAAAAAGCCAGTACATTGATGTTTTGCTAAACGGTGATTCATTACGAAGAAATTTTCCATTGCCTGGTATAGAAAAAAAGCCATCCATTGCAAACCAAACAACAGGTGTTGCTTCCCGGTGGAAAACAGATTATGATGCAATACTGAAAGCCAATGGATTGATGCTGGAAGAAGTGAAATTGAAAGTACAGAAAAAATCTCCCTTACAACAGGTGGATGAACGATATACAGCCGGCATGTTTTCCGGTGATGCAGCTAAAGCCATAGACCTTGTAAATAATGACGAGGCAAGTTCTTACCAGAATATTTTTGATTACCTGCAGGCAAGGGTAAATGGGTTGCAGATAGCTGCCGATGGGTTTGACTATTCTGTGTATTACAGGCAAAGTGTTTCTGCCAGTTCAATGGGCAATATACCAATGGCCCTTTTCCTGGACGAGGTGGAAACCGATGCAGCAGTTATTGCCACTATACCAGCCAGCCAGGTGGCATTGGTAAAAGTGTACAGCTCCTTCGTCGCAGCAGCAGGTAATGCGCCGGGTGGGGTATTGGCTGTGTATACCAAAAAGGGACAGGATTATGTAAACAGTGCCGGTATTGCCAACCAGGCAGCATATAATGGTTATTCGGTGATCAAAGAATTTTATTCGCCGGATTATAAAACCATCGGACCGGCAGGGGATAATAAACCGGACAACCGGGTAACGCTGCAATGGAGACCTAATATTTTTATCAATAGCATTGACCCGGTAATTCCTGTATCATTTTATAATAACGACAGAACAAAGCAGTACAGGATAGTGGTGGAAGGAATAACTGTGTTAGGAAAAATGGTGAGTATTGAAAAAATAATTACTCCCGGAAAAAAATCTTTCTAAATAAAAAAGCCTTTTGTCCGGTGGACAAAAAGCCTGGGGGTTTTTCAAACGTTACAATTATTTAACTGGAAAAGCGGCGTTGGCTTTTGCTTCATTTATTTGTTGGGTGTGGCGGTTACTGTGTGCGGCTATCATCAGGTAAAGCTGATAACAGTCAATCCAGCCAAAAGGCAATTGCACCACATGGTTGCGCATATCTTCGGTAGAATTTTTGATATATTTAATATGATCCATCCGGGTTGTTTTAAAATCTGCCAGGGCTTCATCAAGGCTATTAAAGCCGGTATTTTTGGGTTGAATGGGTTCAGGTGCCTGCGCCTTTTGAGTCCTGTCTTCAATCATTTTCACAAGCTGCTCGTCTGCTACTTTTATATCGGCCCGCTTTTCGGGATTGGCAGGCGCTTTCATAGCTCCTTCAAACATGCCCCACAATAATTTCTCTGCACCGGCAATATGGTATATGCAGTCTTTTACTGACCACTTATCAGGGGCGGCTTTGAAGTTGAGTTGCGCATCCGACAGTCCTTTTACGCTGCTTACTGCGGCCTTATATGTGTCTTTCATTAACCCGGCAGCATACTTTCTTTCCGATTTTGAAATGGCATTGTCGCTGATGGTACCGGCAAAACCAGTAGCAACCAGTAAGAGCAGTAGAAGACGGCCTGTGGTTCTTTTAATCATGACAAAACAATTTATTAGATATGAAGAAGTGGATAAGGTGGATATCCAAAGGGTGGGATAGGATGGAAAAGGTACAAAAGATTTTGAAACTGCAAAATTTTGTTTTGTTATTTTGAAAATCAAAAATCTGCAATACCGTAACTTTCCAGCATGAAAATTTCATCAATCATATCTTTCCTGGAGTCGCTGGCCCCCTCTTCATTGCAGGAGGTTTATGATAATGCAGGCCTTAATACCGGTGATGCCGGTTGGGAATGTTCCGGGATCATCTGTTCATTAGATGCCACCGAAGAGGTGGTATTGGAGGCTATAGCCAAAAAGTGTAACCTCATTATTGCACATCACCCCATTATTTTCGGTGGGTTGAAAAAAATAAATGGGAAGAACTATGTGGAAAAGACCGTCATTGCTGCTATTAAAAATGATATTGCCATCTATGCCATTCATACTAACCTCGATAATGTATTGGCTGGTGTAAACGGAAGAATAGCAGGTGAATTGGGGCTGAAAAGTGTTTCCATCCTGGAAGCAAAGGAAAATACATTGAAAAAACTGTTCACCTTTGTACCCACCACAAAAGCTGCAGCCGTACGTACTGCACTCTTTGCCGCAGGTGGCGGACATATTGGCAACTACAGTGAATGCAGTTTTAATACAGAGGGAACCGGCACTTTTAGGGCCGGCGCAGATACAAATCCCTATGTTGGTAAGCCCGGGGAGCTCCATACTGAAAATGAAATTAAAATAGAAATTGTATTTCCTGCCTGGATACAGGGTACATTGATAGCGGCTTTAAAAGAATCGCATCCATACGAAGAGGTGGCTTTTGATATAGTATCAGTGGTCAATCAACATCCGGGCAGCGGGGCGGGTGTGGTTGGTGAATTGGCCGAACCAATGGACGAAACTGTTTTTCTGAACTACCTTAAAAAGATATTTTCCCTGCCGGTTGTAAGGCATACCGCCTTAATTAATAAACCGGTAAAAAGGGTGGCCGTTTGTGGTGGTGCCGGTAGCTTCCTCATTTCCAAAGCATTAGCTGCCGGGGCCGATGCTTTTGTAACCGCAGATATGAAATACCATGAGTTCTTCGATGCTAATGAGCGTATGTTGATTGCCGATATTGGGCATTATGAAAGCGAGCAGTTTACCATCCACCTGCTTCAGGAAGTTTTGGAGCAAAAATTCCCTACCTTTGCCGTCCTTAAAACAGGAGTTAAAACCAACCCGGTTCATTACTCCTGAGCTTTAAAAAATAAACTATAAAATGGCACAAGTAAAAGAATTTTCAGTTGAAGAAAAGCTATCCTCCCTGGTTAACCTTCAGAAAATTGACAGCAAGCTGGATGAAATCAAGATCCTGAAAGGTGAACTTCCAATGGAAGTGGCCGACCTTGAAGATGAGATCACTGGTTTGCATTCCCGTCAAACACGAGTTGAAGAAGAGATAAATGGAGTGACCGAGTTTATCGAACAACGCAAGAATGCCATAAAAGAAGCGGAGGCACTTGTTAAAAAATACGAGAAACAAAGTACCAATGTAAAGAACAACCGTGAATTTGAAGCGATCAATAAAGAAACGGAAATGCAGCAGCTGGAAGTAAAACTGGCTGAAAAACATATCAAGGATGCTACAGAAGAAATTTCCGAGAAAGCAGTATTGCTTGAAAAAGCAAAAAAGAACATTGCAGTAAAAGAAGGCGTGCTGGCCAATAAAAAAGGCGAACTGGAGAAAATTATTGCTGCCAACGAAAAAGAAGAAAAACATTTTAATAAACAGGCCGCAGAAGCCAAAACACATGTAGACCCCCGTTTGCTGGCAAGCTATGAAAAAATCCGCAGCAGCTACCGCAACGGATTGGCCGTGGTGCCGGTGGAAAGGGATGCTTGTGGCGGATGCTTTAATGCTATTCCCCCGCAAAAGCAGAGCGAAATCAAACAACATAAAAAAATAATGATCTGCGAAAACTGCGGACGTATACTGGTGGATGAAGAACTATCGAACAATATTGACATTAATTAATCAGCCACATAACAATTTTGAAAAGACTGCCTTGAAAGAGGCGGTTTTTTTTTGGCCACGAATTGCACGAATGCCACGAATAGATACAGAAATACAATTATATACAAATCGTAGCTGCTGGCGCAGCTTTTTTGCCACGAATTACACGAATAGCACGAATAAGAGAAAACAGCCAAAGGCTGTTATGGTTTGTATTCAATTATATTCCTTCGTGTGATTCGTGCAATTCGTGGCCAACCTGTATTCACTTGCCGCAGGCAAAAAGCATTTGGTCAGTTTGGAAGAAAGTTGACACGAATACCACGAAGGAATACAAGTAAAGACAAATTAATTGCCAGTGGCAATAATTTTCTTATTCGTGAAATTCGTGACAAAAAACTAATTTGCCGTTGAAATGCTCACCCGGCTATCTATACAGAACTACGCCATCATTGACCAGTTGGAAATTGATTTTTCCGGCAAGCTCAACGTAATTACAGGAGAAACAGGTGCCGGTAAATCTATTATCGCAGGGGCTTTGGGCCTTATCCTGGGCCAGCGGGCCGATGCAGCGTCACTGGCAAAGAAGGAAAAAAAATGTGTGATAGAAGGTGTTTTCAGCGTGGCTGGGAAAAAAATCGTGGAGCGGTTTTTAATAAATAATGAGCTGGATGCAGCCGATGAACTGCTGGTGCGCAGGGAAATTGGCAGCAATGGAAAATCAAGGGCCTTTATTAACGATACGCCTGTTAACCTCTCCCAGTTGCAGGAACTAAGTAACCTGCTGGTGGATCTGCACAAGCAGTTTGATACGCTGGAAATTGGAGAAACAAATTTTCAGCGGGAAGTGCTGGATGCACTGGCAGGTCAGGCGGTTGCCCTGGAAGAATACCAGGTTGTTTACCGCCGCTGGCTGCAGATTAAAAAGGAAACAGAAACACTGAAAGACCAGCAACAGCAATTTAACAGGGAAGCCGATTACAATCGCTTTCAGTTTGAAGAACTTGGGGAAGCTGCATTCAAGGAAAATGAGCTGGAGAATATGGAAGGAGAACTGAAAATGCTGAGTAATGCAGAAGGGATCAAAACCATACTAGATAAAACGCATTTTGACCTGAAGGAAAGTGAAACCCCTGTGGTGCAGCAGTTAAAAGTATTGCTAAACCAACTCAACCCCTATGCTGCTTTTCACCCGGATATTGCAGTGGTGATACAACGTTTGCAATCTGCACAAGTGGAATTGCAGGATATCGCCGATGATGTGGACCGTATCAGTCATCATATTAATTATGATCCCGGGAAAATAGAGCAATTAAATGAAAGGCTCTCACTCGGATATAAACTGCAAAAAAAACATGGGGTCAATTCCACGAACGAATTACTGGCCATACAAAAACAACTCGAAGAAAAACTGCAGGCCGTACTGAATATTGAGGAAAAGATACAGCAACAGGAAAAACTTTTAGTACAGACAGGGCATGCCCTGTCTCAGCAGGGAACAAAAATCTCAGAAGCAAGGCGTAAACAGATAAAACCACTCGAAGACAACGTAAATAAATTGCTGGCACAGGTGGGTATGCCCAATGCCAAATTAAAAGTGGAGATAAAACCCGTTGAACTGAGCCCGACAGGTATCGATGCCATTGATTTTTTATTTGATGCCAACAGGAGCGGCCATTTTCATCCGGTACGTAAAGTGGCAAGTGGGGGTGAACTGAGCCGGCTGATGCTTTGTATAAAATCATTGGTGGCGCAATCAATTGATCTGGCCACAATGATCTTTGATGAGATAGACACAGGCATTTCAGGTGAGGCAGCCCGGCAGGTAGGTATCATTATGAAAGGCCTGGCGGTAAAACGACAATTGATCTGCATTACCCACCAGCCGCAGATAGCTGGTAAAGCGGATGCACATTTCTTTGTATATAAAGAAATAGTAAAACCTGCCTTGCCGGCAGGCAGGGATACAGTGAAGACAAATATCCGCTTGCTGACCACCGAAGAAAGAATTACAACGATAGCCCAAATGCTGAGCGGCGAAAAACCTACCGCAGCCGCCATGGAGAATGCAAGGGAGATGGTGATGAATTAGGATTAGCCACGAATAGCACTAATTACACGAAAGAATACAATTAAATACAAATCGATTGCCTTTGCTCGCCATAGCTTCTACTGTCGTGTCAAGCCTGATATGACGCAAACAATTATCCCACAAAGACACAAAGAAAAGGCTTTGTGGGCTTCGTGGTCTTTGTGGGATAGCTTTTGTATTCGTTGAGAGGTATCCGGCAAAACAGGATTGACTTATCACTACTTACTTCAAGACTACGGTGGATAAATAAGCGAAGACGATGCAATGCAATTCTTCATTCATGACATCTTCCAAAAAAACCGTGACAAGCTGTGTCATTTGCAGCAACCACTATTATTTCTCAATCTTCTTCTACTTCGTATAATATTTTCCGGAGTCGTAGTTCTGCAAATTAGCCCTGCTGCAACTGCTTCGGAAATATACGGTAAAGCCAATTCCTGCACGGTTGTTGTGTTATTGTTAACAACAAGAACAAATCCGTACAACTAAAAATCCTACTTTATGAAAACGCCAAAATTTTTGCTGCTATTGCAGTTAATATGGTTGCCAGTATCACTCCTCTCACAGGTACAATGGTACCAAAACCAGAATGGCACCAATCCACCACCCAGCGGCACATTCAGTTCCACGGCTAAATTGTTTACCCCAAATTCTTTTGTAGCCGCTTATCAATGGAGCAGTAATAATGAAAGCTATACATGGAAGATTTCAAAATCCCATATAAACGGTACCGAACAAAAATCAATTTTTCTAACCGGTACATGGGCCTCTGCAGACATTAAAGCGGGAAGATATAATACTCTGTACGTATTGTTACGCAGCTTTCCACTGGAAGGGAATGCCGTTTTTACCATGTATAAACTGGATAGCAACCTGGTAGTGAAAGCGCAACGGCAAATTGAATTGCCCAATAATTTCTCCATTTATAATATAAATGCTTTTGAACTGGACCGGACAGATAATATATATATGACGGGTGACGGTCAATATCCCAATGGTGTGGATTTTAATCCCGCCTCTTTTATTTTGAAGACAGATAGGAACCTGAATGTCAAATGGAAACGGGTAGATTCAACCGCCACTTCTTTTGCCCAATTGCAAATAGACCACGATGGCAAAGTAATGGTGATTGAAGATTTTTATACATTTTTCCCGCAGGTTAAAATAAGGAAATACAATTCTTCAGGACTATTATTGAACAACAGAACTATTGAAACAGATCCGGGCCGCTTCAATCTATTGTCACGACTGGATAATAATGGGAATCTCTATCTGTATGGTGGCAAAACGATCGGAGATACTTCACAGGCAATGTATTTGTATAAGGTTTCCAGGCAGTCTGGCAATATAGTTTACAGCAAAACATATTTTGAAGCAACAGGCATTCAATTTCATGACATGGTAATGGATGATGATGGCCGGCTTTTTAGCCTGGTAAGCCAGTACATGAATAATGGCAATCAGCAATGTAACGTAAGCCGCATCAATCCATATACAGGAAATATTCAATGGTGCAGAACGTATCCGTATGCTATTGACAGTTGTGTACTTACAAGATTGGTAATAAATGAATCAGATCAATTTTATGTGTTGGGTGCCCGTAGAAACAGTTCATATCTTTCGAAAGGTATTGTAATGCGTATTAAAAAGAACGGGCAGCAGGCGGGCATGTATAACGGGCCTGACAGTATTAATTACCAGCTTTCTCATTCATTGGTAGATGGCCTTACCGACCGTAATGGCCAGTTGATAGCAGTAGGGAACACCAATGATTTTGATCCCTATACTTTCAACAGTACGTATTTTCGGGCCTTTGCCGCCAGGTTTGGCAGCAATAATGGCCACCACGGATGTGATGATAAAAATGCCAGCCAGGTAATGATGGAAAGGAATGTGGAAAGCATTACAGACACAAAAGACGAAGTAACCGTTTCTAAAAGTCTGGTGGTGTATCCAAACCCTGTGCAAAACCAACTTACTATCAGCGGTATGGATCCCGGGGAATACGATCTTATAACGGTGTATAGTATGCAGGGGGTGCAAATGCTGAAACAGTCATTTGCAAAATCAAGTGCGCGGATGGATGTAAGTTCTCTTACAGAAGGGGTGTACCTGCTGGTGCTTCGGTCATCAGTTACCTTTAAAGAAAAGAGTGTGAAGTTTGTGGTGAGCCGATAGGGAGGAAAGAATATAGAACAGATGAACAAGGAATATTGAATGAAGAAGTGAAGAACTTTCCTACTGTCAGCGTTTTATTTCCTTGTTCATCTGTTCGGTATTCAATAGATCACCGTTCTGCAAAAGCAGCAATATTTCCCAATGCGGCGAGGCTGTATCCCTGGCGAGAAAGCGTATTTTGTGCAGTGATGCGTATCAAATACTTACCCGGTGGCGTGTTTTTGATGAGTACTTTTTCAGTATTGTTGTATTTATCAAGCGGTTTTAGATCGAACAAAGTATCAAAGAGTTCATCTTTTTTATAGTTGTGTTCCATATTGCCGAGTTCCCATTTATTGGATGGCAGTTTTACACTCAGTTGCAAATTATTCTGCATCCCCCTGGCAGGAGGATCAATCCAGGTGAGTGTAATTGACAGGTCACCGGTATTGTCTGTAATATCAATTGCGTATTCTCTCGATGATTTTATAGACCCGCCTAAGGCTGCCCTGCTTTCAAGCGCTTTTGGATCTGTGTTAAAAATATCAGCGTAGAACAATTTGATTGATTTTTCATTCAGCAGTTTGCTCAGGTCCACCAGGCCAAAACCCTGATCGAAATCAGGGAAACCAACTTTACTTAAACTTGTATCACCAGGCGCTTTACGATAGCTCTCTATTTGGTGACTGTTACCAATTATGATGGCTTTGATAAGCGAAGAAGATGGATTAGAATAGGTATGTACAGTTCTTAAATATTCCCGCACCAGTGCTGCCATACCACTTACAACAGGTGTAGCCATGCTGGTGCCTGTTTTAAATGTATAATTATTATCAAAAAATTCACTGCTGGATGGTGATATAGGGGAAGTGCTTGCTTTGGCGGAAAGAATATATGTGCCGGGTGCCACCACTTCAGGCTTAATACTGTCAAAATCAGTAGGGCCTGTACTGCTGCCTAAGGAAGGATGATCTTCCGGTGAAATTAATTTCATTGTATTAAGTGGCGGTAAAGGAAAGCTGGCGGGTTTCAGGTTGCCCCATGTTTGATTGATCACAGGAGTGGTCCTTCTTCCGGAAGATGCACCCACTGTCAATACATTTTTAGCTGTTGCCGGAGCGCCCACTGTTTTATAGGCAAGCGGGCCACTTATAGCATTGCCATCATTGCCTGCTGCCACCACCACTAATATTTCAGGGTTTTCATAAACAAATTTATCTACACTAAATGACCCCAGCTGGTATTCGCCACTTACTTTGCGTCCCAAACTCAGGTTGATTATTTTAGCGCCATTATCAACAGCTATCTTCAATAGTTTTCCAATATCCACCGGCAGATCTAATTGTCCGCTGCTGTTTACAATCCCTACAGATACCACCTGTGCTTTTGGGGCTATGCCTTTGATCTTGCCATTGGAAGCAGTACCATCACCACAAATAATACCGGCCACATGTGTACCATGTCCGGCCTGGTCTTGTATAAACCCCGTACCGTATTTCAATGCTGCTTTAATACGGTTTTTCAAATCACTATGTGTGTCATCTATGCCACTGTCAATTATTCCTACTATTTCTGAATCACCAAAAAAAGCAGTAGCAGGGTTTGTATATTCTAAACCCACAACTTTACGGCATACATCACAATAGAGAGTGGGAGGCTCATACAATGCCAAAGAACTGATATAAGGTGATCCGGCCAGGGCAGCGAACAACGGCGCATCAGGACTTATTTCGATGCGGATTATATTTAAACCCGAATCAATTATTGTGGCCTGCCCGGATGATTGAATGGTTTCGGATACCTTTTCCAGGTACTTTTCATCTGATAAAACGACATCAAATTTTTTCAGGAAGACCATGCTTTCAAGCCCTCTGTCTCCGGTGGCAAGTTCTTTCACCAGGTTATCAGTCAATTTTCTTTCAATTTCATATTTACTAACTGATGCAGTAATCTCCTGTGCTGTCAAATACTCATACTGTGCTTTGGTGAGAAATGCTTTATAACTGTATTCGTTCTCACTTTCAAAAGATGAAGTGAGTGTTATAGCATGTTCACTGAACTGTGAACGCCAGGCTGAATTAAGCGGCCCTTTAAAGGCCACAATGTATAAACCTTCTTCATCGATATCGGCCTTTTCTTCATTTTTACTTTCCGGCAGTACTGCTGTTTCCATATCGCCTCCCCCCACTGTTTCAGGAAAAGAGATAGTTTCTTCGCCTCTTTCGCCGGGACTCTCTTCCTTCGGTTCATCGGCGGCCTTTGATTTTGTTTTCAGGGTATTGCTATGCCTGTCAATATATGACCGGCCGGCTTTTTTTTTGAAATTTGATATCCATTCGGTTTCCTCAATGTTTCTTTCTTTTTCCAGCGCAATAGTTGGTATGTTGGACAATTCAAGATTATCTTTTGCCGGCAACCCTTTTTTAGAAGGGAAATCCATCAGTATGTGATTTTTCTTCAACACTTCGAGGGAAGATACCGGCAGATCAGCTTCCACCATCCCGTCGTACTCAGCAATAATCAGTGCGCCGGAGATGGAAAGCTCGTCACGAATGATTTTCAGCTCATCTTCTCCTGAATAGCGAAGCTCTGCACGGATGAATTGATTTTCATTTGCCATATCCCATTTTTTTATAATTATTATTGATTATAACATTCTTTCAGCCATTCTTTCAATCCTTCAGGAATGTTTTTTTGCGCATCTATCCTTGCCCAGTATTCATCACCTTCCACCACAGCAGTGTCAAACTCCACACTGTCTGCCATGGGCGGGTCGGCAAACAACTCTGCATCATCCGGCCGTTCATATTCCTGGAATACGTCTGATTCTATCTCAAACTCATTATCCAGTTCTACTGTAAATTCTTCTTCCTGGTCCACACCCAGTTCCATCAGTGTGGCTTTTTCTTCCTGCATTCTTGTGACAAAGCCCGGGAGGTCTTTCATGACGTCTTTCAACGTTTCAACAGCGGCTTCAAAACTGATATCGTTGATGGCCGATCCTTCGCAAAAAAGATAAAGCCCTTTTTTCTTTTTGCCGATCGTGGTCTCTTCCAGTTTGTTGGCTGTATCAGTGCGGAGCGCTTTCATAAACGAAATATTACCGTAACGTGCCACGCCATTTACAATTACCAGCTCTACATCTTTTTCCACCGCTTTTATCAGTTGCAGATAGGCATCATCATCTGTGCCGCTGATAACAAGTATATCAGCCAGTTTGCCTTCTTCCAAAGTACCCACCTGTTCTTCCCATCCTGTAACGGCAGCTGCATTACTGGTAGCAGCCTGTATCAGCTCATAGTTTGAAAAAACATCTTCCTGTTCTTTATTGGCATGATAAGCTACTTTTAATTCCTGCAGCATGTTCTTACTTCCGGACGGCGACCAGTCGCATCCGAGGCTGAACAGGACCTTTGACGCTTTTAGAATTTTTAAATCAATGGTTTGCCCATAGAGCAATTGATTGCTGAAGGGAGACCAAACCACTTTGGCGCCTTTTTTGGCGAGATGTGTCAGGTCTTCTTTATGCAAACCAAGTGAATGAATACCCACCAGCTTGTCATTGATCAGGTCATTCTCTTTCAGATTAAAAAAATGTTTGCGGGCCCTTTCATCAATGCCTTCAGAAAGATGGTAAAAATAAGCGCCGCCGTCTTCATCTTCCAGTGCCCTGCGAAAACCGTCTATTCTTTCAGCAGCGGTGGCGCCTGTTGTTACCAGGTCAGGCACCATACTCCTGGCAGGAGGAAGAGATGCATCATCGGGCTGCTCGGCAAACCGCATAGCCCCTACAAAGAGTTTGCTGCCGCCTTTTACCTGTGTTCGCATTCCCTGTCCCGTGGTAGTGCCACTGATCAATGCTTTTGTTTCCACGTACCGTACCAGTGCTTTGGCAGATACGCTGAATTTTGCGAGGGCCTGTTTAATGGGTTTGGATACCCCGGATTTATATTCTGCATGAGAAGGCCATTGTGAACGGTTATCGTACCGCTTTGGCACCACCCAGAGTGGAAGCACATTATATACAAAGTGATTATGCAGGTCAATGAGGCCTGGATAAATAGTGCCTTCTGTCTCCACTATTTTTTTACCGGCAAATTCGGCAGGCAGTTTATTTTTATCATCAGTAATTGTTACTATCCGTCCGTCTTTTATTGCGAGGTATCCATCGTCAATGATATTTTCTTCTGCCTGCATAGTGACAATGCGGCCATGCAAAACAAAGGTTGGTTTTTGTGCCATGATTTATTTTTAGTTGTGTTCTTTAACAGGGGTTTATTGTACATCATCTTTATGATCTTCGGGGTTTTCTTCCCAAATAGCATCTAATTCGGCAGCGCTTTCTTTCAATGGTTCCGTGTTCATCAATGCCAGCTGTGCTTTTTTCTCTTCATACAGCAGCATGCTTGAAGAATCAGCAGTAAGCACCGGGTGATCGGTGATCGGCACCAGTTCCTTTTCATAATCGCAGTTGCCAATTTCCAGCATCGGGCATAATACGCAGGCTCCTTTGGGGCGCAGCAGGTGACCGGAATTGGTATTGAGCATAATCGTACCAGCTGTTGCCTCCTCCACTAATTGTTCCATGATCTTGCCCCTGATCTCTTTATATGCTGTTGAATTTCCGGTTATATGTTGTGAAAAGATAACCCTTGCAGTAAGCTCGGTTCCATCGGGCAAGTCTCCATATTTCAGCACATGCTTTCTCTTTATCAGTTCATCAACGGTTTCTGTTTTCTTAGGATCACCTTCAATGAAGCGGTCCTGCAATGCTTCTATGAATGGCCTGGCTGTAGTGGCGCCCACCACCATTATTATTTTGGGCAGGCTTTGAAACAACTGCCGAAGGAAATATTTGCGGTCGTGAAAACATTCCTGTACAATTTCTTTTACTTCTGTACGTGTCATTTCCAGGCCGGGATACTGATTATTTTTTGATGTAAGCCAGCGGGCCGATGGGCAGGCCACCATATTGCCATACGAAAGGTCTTCGCCCACCGTTAATGCATGTTCATCCCAATTCATTGCTGTGGCCAGGTCATCCAGCAGTTTCTGCAATTCATGATAATAGGTAACGGGCTGCAGTTGCAGGGGGATTTTTCTTTTACCATTATTATTTTCAGGTACATCAAGGTCGGTGATTAATTCCGGTGGGACTTCATCATTTATTCCTCCAAATTCTTCAAACTTATCTTTTGGTATTTCCAGTTTATCGGCGCTTCGGTATCGGAAATAATGCGCATATTGTTTGTATTCATCAAACAAAGGATACACGGAATTCTTTCTTGTTTTGGAGAAACCGGTAAGATTCGGATTAATGCCCACTACAAATATTGGTGACTTTCTGCAGCCGCTTAATACTTCGGGGGTAAGTTTGGCCAATCCCACATAATCAGATGGTTGCTCAATCCCGGGTGTTGGGGGAGGCCCGGATTCATCATAATCATAACTGTGATAAGAGCCCCACTTGCGGAAATAAGTACAGGCATGCTGAGTGCCGCTGGGTTCCTGTGAAGTGCGCATGGCATTGCAGGGCATCACTTCATAAATCAGTTCTACTTCGGTTGGCAATTTTGAATTATTCATGGTAGTTAATTATTTAAGGCCTGCTATTACGGCCCATGTTGTTAAAGCGCTGTTTACACTGGTCCAGTATCCATACTTTTCATAGTACCATACGGCCCAGTGTGTTTGCATATTTAGAATGGATGGTTTAGTAGGCAGTGCTCCATTGATTTGCGGATCGGAGAGATTGCGGATAACTAACCAATTGGGCGGGTTATCCATTTCTTCACATACAAGGCCCAGTACTGCATCACCCATTTCCATGGCAGCGCCTACTTCCTCCATTCCATTGTCCGAAGTGCCAAACTCAAAAAAATCGGTGGTAACGATAGGATGAAATTCTGGCAACTCGTCAGTACCATCTAAACGTATTTGTGCATCATTGGGCCATGACTTAAGCGGTGCGGGAACATTATCATACCGTATTGTTGGGGTGGTAAAAGCCGGTTCTATAAGGTTCTTTTTAAAAGAGCCCATCATTTTCAAAGCTGATTTAAAATGCGTGGTGGGTATATCCCATTCACTTTTATATTGAGCGCCGTCTATGTTCATGCCATTGAAAGGCTCGTTTTTAAATTCATCCTGCAGCCGGAATTTTGCGCCGCGGGTTACCACCACATCACCGAGGCCATGTTCTTTGAATACAGCACCGGCTGTACCTACTGTAATTACATGCGAAGGTTTTGCTTCGGCTATTAATTGTTGAAAAAGATCTTTTACCGGCAAAGTGGCAAAGCCAGTATTGGTTTCTGATTCTGTACCATCTTTATTTAATGATATGCCATCCTGGTTTAAATGCAGCTCCGATTTAAAGCAGATAACTTTCAGGTCGCCTATTGTTACCGGAAACCAACTGCCCAGCCTGTTAACAGTTCTGGATGGCGGCTTTTTAGTGCCGTTGCCCTGGCGGATGAGCGCATCAAAATGGCTGTCAAAGTTTCTTCTGTAGCGATACCATCCGTTTCTGCTTATACCCGGTGTCATAATATCTGCCAATGCATTTTGTTCTGCTACTGTCCAGGTTACCACCAGCACATCTGCTTTAGGCAATGGTGCGTCAAGTCCTGGTTTGGGACTAATAGGTTTTGGTTTCGGGCCCAGATCGTCAGGATATTCAAGTGAGTCCGATAAAGCCATTAGTGTGGCTTCCTGTACCAGCAAAGCTTCATCCACTTCCAGCATTCCGTCAATTTCAGTAAAGCCTTCGGCCAGCAATTCACGGGCTATTTCTTTTCTTAAGGAGATTTCATTATTGTCCATGGTAATTTATTTTATTGGTTTGGTGATTTGTAAATTTTTAAAACTGAATGTATTGGCTTCTACAGCATAATAGGCGGATGGATCATCTTCTTTTTCCTGCAACCATCTTTTGGCCACGCAGCGCAGAAAGATGCGGTCGTTGAGGGTGGCGTTTTTTACCACTCCCACACAAATCCAGTAAGGGGCGTCCACACTATTTTTATAATAGGCAGAAAAATAATTGCCTCTTCTTTCCAATCTCAATGTTCCTGCCTTTGGTGTATTGCCATCACCCACCGGTGAACCGTACTGGTTATTATCATAATCGCTGCCCAGGTTCCAGTTGATACGGTAGCCATCATTTTCATCATGCTCCACCCCCACATAAGGCGGACAGCCATGCGGATCATAAAAGGCATCAATATCGCGGAAGCTTGCAGGTGGTTTATCACGGTGTGCTGCCGGGTCTACATTGGTAACAGCCATTTCCAATGTTTGTGCCTGCGACATGGGATTTATCATTTCATAATCAACCGTGGCGATAAAATCACCTTCTATTGGTTTGATTACACCAACACCGCCGCCGGAATAAAAGGGCCAGCTTTTTTCTGCATACATCACCCGCAGTTCCAATTTATTCAACCGTTTTGTTACCTTGTCGGGATCATCAGGTAAGGGTAAAAAGCCATCATATTTTTTTAATTCAATATGCACTCCATCCTGCTGGTGGATATTGCAGTATTTATTTGATTTGGCATAGCCGAATGCAAACCAATCCCTGTCCACTGTTTTGCCGGTAAATGGAGTTTGTGGTAACCAGTCGTATTGCGGGTATAACCATTTTGAAAAATCAGTTGACTGTCCATTTGCATAAGTCCCGATCATACTGTCGGTGGAAACTGACCATACAAAATTGGATGAACGGAGCGTGGCAAATTCTTTTTCAGTGATAACACCGGGCTTGCGAAAGGGGTAGAGAATAGCGCCGAGGGAGAGTTTATTGTCTGTATAAACTTTCTGCAGGTCCTTTCCAAAATCGGTGAGTGTGGTTTCATTGTCCAGCACACTGTTTACATCTGTAATAATACCGTCTGCTTTTTCATCAATAAGCAGCTGTAATTGTTCTGTGGTGGAAAGTTCCCAGTCAAATACCGCCGTTCTTATACCGGGAATATGTTCTTTTAATAAGCGCAGTGATAATTTATCTTTTGAATATACGACCACCTGTTGCTGCAGGCTTTTCTGGATGATGACAGTAGCAAAAAGACCAACCAACGTTTTTCGCATTTCATCTGTCAGTGAAGAATCATGTTTTAATTCTATCAGTTTTTCAATATCAGCGGGTAGCTGGTCCAGCAGGTCCTGCAGTCTTTCTATCTGGATTCTCTTTTTGGTGCGGTAATATTGAAAGCCGTCAACCTTATTGGGATTAAAGGTTTCGCCAAAATCATAATTACCCCAGCGAAGTTCTTTTAGTGTAAGGTCTTTTATAAAAATATCATCGCCTGTGTCACCGGTTAGCCTGTTCACTGTTCCATCATGCGACACCACCAACTGGTTATCTTTGGTAAGCTGAACATCAAATTCCAACACGGAAGCTCCGCTGGTATAGGCTGATATCATTGAAAGTATGGAATTTTCCGGGGCATGTAATTGATTTCCCCTGTGTGCTGCAATTTTCATAGTATTATTTTATTTATTTAATTTTTCACATACCCTGTATACATTCGCAATCTGGGTAAGCGTGGGGTTTGAGGCGCCGGCTGTTGGCATCCAGGCAGAATCCAATACATAAAGGCCTTTTACCGTCCAGCTCTGGCAATCTTTATCCAGCACAGAAGCTCCTTCATCCGTACCTGCTCTCAGTGAACCATGATTATGACCATAGCCGGGGTTTTCCAATCCCTGCGGTTCTTTCAACCGTAGTTCCCCGCCTGCATCTGTCATTATCTGTTCCACTTTATCAAGGGCATATTTACTCAGGTCAATATCATACTGATGGTGTTTGTAAAAAACTTTGGGTAATGGTACACCCCAGTCATCTTTTTTAATGGCATCCACTTCCACCCGGTTGTCATACATCGACATGGTTTCACCGGTAAAGGAGAAGGAGGCGCCACCATAGCTGCGCAATTCGATCATTCTTTCCACCAGATCTTTGCCCCACACATTCTTTGCTTTTTTGGGATGATAGCCGCAACGGCTTACTGCTTTTATGGGAGGGCTGATGGTATACGGGTCGTAGATGGAAAACTTGCCGCCTTTCGAGAGATAGGTATTTTTATCATTGATCATATACAGGTCACGCAGTTGCAGGCTGCCCAATCCTGTTCTGGGTTGAAAAACGGAATCGGGCCGGTAATTGCCCCATACCGGCATATTCCTAAATACAAATTCAATAGCGCCTTTTGTATGATAGGTAAAATAATGGCCGATCATTTTATTGGGATCAGGTATTTGTGAATTTAAAAACAGGCGGGCAGAATGTATGGCCTGTACGGATACAAATACCAATGGCGCTGTCATTTCCTGTTCTGCGCCAGTTGGTTCCGTTTTATATGCCACTCCTTTTATTTTTCCTTTTTCATGTATCAGCCGGGTTGCATTATAACCGGTCAGCACATCACATAGTCCTGTCTCCAAAGCTGTATACAAAACGGTATTAGCCGAAGTGGCCCGGTCATTTACCGCACAACCAAAGCCCTGGCAATATCCGCAGTAAGGACAAGCCGGTCTTCCATTGAATGTTTTTGAATTGATACCCCTCGGGCTTTGATAAGGGTTCATGCCATATTTCCGGAAAGCATCCTGGATAAACTGGTTGGAAGCATGTGGTTTGATTGGTGACATGGGATATTCATACCCGTTTCTTGTTTTTTCCTGTGCGGCGGATTGATTGGCGGCACCCGATACACCCCATTCCCATTCTGCTCTTTCAAAGTAGGGTTGAAACTCATCGTAAGTCCAGGGCCAGTCCACCATGGAAGTATCAGTTGGTATATCCCGCATAAATTTACGGATGCTGAAATCTTCTTCGGTATAGCGGGGAAGGTTAGCCTCCCACAGGTTGGTGGCGCCGCCCACCATATTGGCCAGCCACCATTGGTGTACGGGCTTCTCTTCATTTTTTGAATTCACCCATATCATCGGATCTTTCTTTTCATTAGGTGTCAGGAATTTATGCTCTGCGTAATGCAGCTCATCATAAGGAAGAAAATCATCTGCTTTTTTCCAATCCCCTTTTTCTAATACGGCAACTGTAAATCCTTTTTGTGTAAGCACACGGGCGGCAGTAGCGCCACCAGCGCCACTGCCAACTATTATTGCATCATATTTTTTCATGGCTGTATTTATTTTAAAAGTTCTTTAGTTTCTTCCTGGTATCCAAACCATTTCCACATCGTTCTGTTGGTATTTCCACCCCAGCGTGTGTCTGCAAAACAACCCTGTATGCAATGTCTTCTGAGCGTATCAAAGACAAAAGGCTGATCCAGTTTTTCTCCACCGGCCTGAAAATTTACCAGGGCGCCTGTTTCTAATTTTGCAATCAATGAAGTGGCTTCATCAGCAGTCAGGTCTTTCAATGATTTGCTGAATAACAGAACAGACTGTTCTTCTAACGCCTGTAGCGCTTTGGGGTAAAGTACTTTCCATTTTGGTATGTCTTCAAATACCGATGCATCCCTCGCCAGCAGCAGGTCAATAAAATGTATGGCACCTGACTGTTCTGCATTGGGAACTTTTCTACTGGCATCACCTGGCTGCAGGGCGTTGAAGAGTACCCTTACCTGGGCTTTCTGTGTTTCATCGAGGAATCCGTTTTTTTGTTCGGGTAGTATCCACATAACTTTAATTTTTTATTTTTCTAATTCTGATTCTGTTTGTGCAATGAGTGCCAGGTAGGGTGTAAGATCAACAGGCCCGGCTTTGGCAAAGAGGTCCACCAGCAATGCATCATCCTGCGGAGAAAATAATTTGCAGGCTTCAGGTAAAAATTCATTGTCTTCCCTGGCACCATGCTGTTTATACAGCGCTACAAAACCATCGAGGTTTAATTTCAGGTCCTGCAGTGCAATGGTGTCGCCATTTTGCAAACGGTTATACGCTGTTTCAATGGCATTGAAATATGAACGGCCCTGGTCATGTTCGAGTAATATCCATACAGTTTTGCTTTTCGGGTAGCCGCGGGAGATAGCAAAGGGGAGCAATATCTTTTCTTCTTTGCGGTGATGAAAAGGATCCACAAAGTTCTGCAGCAGGTAAACAAGGTTGCCCAGGGCGATCATGGATACGGGTTTGTTTTCAGCGATTTTTGCTGAAATTTTTGCGGAAGCGCCAACGATACGTTTGCCCACGAGGTGTTCTTCTTCCATCATCACTTCAGTGAGGCGGCCACTGTCGGCAGGGCTGCCTGTTCCGGAAGTAAGGGGTTTGAAAATAAAATCCCGTGCAGGAGGAAATGGTTTTATCATGGCGCTGAGGCCGGCCGTTTGTGCGCCCACCACTTCCAATAAATTTTCACCGATATAGATGGCTTCACCGGGGTTTACTTTTAATTTTTCGCAGGCAAACTGGTAAATACCGGCCCCGGGTTTTTCTGAACCTGCTTCATGACTTGATACTACATCTCCGGGATTTACATAGTCCAGCACACCTGCATCTTTGAGCATGGCAACACCTTGCTCATGTGTTACATTAGCCGGCAGGTTGGTGATAACGCCAATCCTTACTTTCATATCATTTTTTAAGGATTGTAAAAACTGTATGGTACTTGGTTTAAACAAAACCAGGTGGCCGGGCCGGTCTACATAGCCAAGCGTATCCCTGATGTCTACAAAAACGGTGGTAATGGACGAGGTTTTCATATACTTGTTGTTTTATTTTAAAGGATTATTTTTTTTGCGAGATTACTGATGATGGAAGGGCCGTTGTCAATCACCCACTGAGCGGTTTTTTTGTCCTGTTCCAATTGGCAGGCGCCGCGATTTAATACGGAGAGCATATTTTGCAGAACGGTGGCTTCTTTATAACTGAAAATATTTTTCTTACCCAGCAGATCAATAAGTCCGGTGGCCGTTTGTGCTGATGTACTGAGCTGTCTGCTGGCTGCAACCTCACGCAGTTTTTTCTCAATTTCTATCCGCAGGGCAGGCAATGCAAGATTTTTATTTTCCTGTACTGTTTCCACAAAGAAATTGGAGGGTGAAAGAGTAATGTACTCCAGGTTCTTTCCCGGGGTTATCAACCCGGCATTTCTTGCATCTGTTTCAACCCTTGACAGGTCGTGAAACTGAAACTGGATGCCGCCGGGTAAACCGACCGATTTGAATAATGACTCCAGCCAGGGAAGGAGCGCTATGCCCAGCAAAAAAACAGTAATGATATCAATATTTATTTTTGGAAAAATAAGGTGGGCTGCAACTGCTGATACAGCAACGGCGGTAACAATGATTTTTATTTTTGCTTTGCTGGTCATTATAAATTAAATGTGAATGATTTACATAGGTTCGAAAGGCTAATAGTTGTGATCACTCTAGAAATACCTGTTTGCTTTTGTCTTTAAAATTTGAATTCAGCTTTAACTGGTTATACCGGGGCAGAATTTTTTTCAGCACTTCTATTTTTTGGCTTGTCGTATATTTATCTGTATTGATTCTTTTTCTTTTAAAGTCGTCTTTAAATACTGAATCAATAATATTATCAATGGCTGTATCTTTATTAATTATATAATTGTTATTGGTAATCTTTGAAATGCTGTCAGCACCCGCTATTAATGTTAGCAGGGTGGTTTTTGTACTGTCATTAATTTTTTCGTTGTTCTCAGTATTGGCATTAATTATTTTTATATTTAAAATATTGTTTTTAAGCAATTGTTGTCTTGTTAGCTCAAGGGAATCACTTTTATTTACCAAGTCATCGTTTCGATTTGATATACGCCTTTCCTGATCTAAATTTATTAAGATGATTGAGGTTATAAGTATACCAGTTGTAAGGAAAAATACCCATCTTCCCCTTGATTTTAACCTGGATGATAGTCGTATCACTTCTGCCTTTTGCCGCTCTGCTTCTTCCCGCAATTGTATTTCCGTACTCAACTGTCTGTATTTCTCTTTTAATTCCTCATCTTTTTTTTTGGCTAAATCCGCCAGTAGTAGTCTTTCTTCCTCCCTTTTTTTTACCGCTTCTTCCTCCTCCCTTTTATCTCTTGATTTCACCACCGGACCAATCAATGTATCATGACTTAATTCATATATGGGCCCGCGGCTTGTATTTTCTTCCCTTATCAACCGGGTATTCAGGATTTCTTCTATCAGATTGTCATTAACGCCAAGGGTTCTATTCAATTTCTTTTTGGAAATACTATCCCGCTGATTTTCAATTACAAGGTCATCTTCAATCAGCTTGCGGGCCAGGTCCCTGTTATCGGGGTCTTCGATTTTGGCCAGCTGTGTTTCATAAAAATTATCAAGTATAAGGGGGAAATCCTTTGGCGGATCAATAATATTTTTATTAACCACCAGCGGCACGGATCCTTCTGTTGTTTTAAATTCCCTTCTCACCCTTTGTTCTATAAAATTACATACGATCTGTAATTGCGAACTTTCAATTTCATTCGTCTCACCACTTAGTTCATGTACAATTTCCTGCAGTGTTGTTTCATCAAAAGTGAATGGCGGAATATATTCAGGGCCAAGGTCAGATTTTTCAGCAGGACCTTTTATGGCCTGTGCCGCCTGCAGGGAAGTGAGTGGTTTTAATTCATACCGGGTTCTCAATACAGTGGGAATATAAGAAACCATGGATTGCATATTGGCCAGTTTATCTGACCGCAGGGCAAAGACGACTTTTATATTCGGTTGCTGGTGCCAGCTTACCTGCGCAGGTGTTCTTTCTTCAGGCTCCATATTGGTGATCCAGTCCAGTATGCGATAGGGCGTTTCATCATGCACTATTTCTGCCAACTGGCTCAAAAATTCCTGCTGGTGTTTTACGGGGTGATGAAAAAATTCCTCAAACTGGTCAAACATAAATACGGGTACCACCGGTACTGCTGGTGCATTGCTCTCTCCGGAATTTTCAGACACTTTATTATTTAGCCAGCTTTTTAATTCAGCATTTGCCTCTTCCTCTACCAACTCGTTGTAGTTCGTTGCCTTGATATATTCCCACAGTTGGGGGCTCTCTTTATTGAAAAGTATCTTTCTTTTATACTTGTAACCTTTAAAGGCAAGGATAAAATCACGCAGCAGCAGGTTTTCACTTCCTTCCTCTGCACTGGCCTGTGTACCCGATGTAAAGCGTACCCGCACCGGCAGGTATCCGGTTTTTTCCAACAGGGGGGATACACCTGCATTTAGCAATGAACTTTTGCCGAGGCCCGATTTTCCAAACAGCACCACCATTTTTTCCAGGCTCACCTTGTAAAAGAGTTCTTTTTTCTCCTGCTCCCGGCCGAAGAAAATAGTGGACTGTCCTTTGTCAAAAGGCACCAATCCCGGATACCTGTCTTTATATTGTGGTTTGGCCCGCATACAATTTATCAGGGGATAATACTAATAGCTTTAATTACATCATCCATAAATTCTTCGATCTGGTCGTTGATGAAATAGAACTTATAATTTTTTTCAAAATGTTCAATGTTTGATTCTTTTGCCTTGTCCATCAGCAGGGCAAATATCTTTTCCTCCTTATCTGCTTTGGTAAGCCCAAGGCAGTCGATCAGAATATTCAGGTGCCATTCTTCAAAATTAAAACCGAGAAAAAGGCAATATTTATTTTCGAGCAGTACTTTTATTAACGGCGGCACTTCCGGTTTATTCATCACCACATTTTTTGAAAACTGCACCCGGTCGTTGTCTGTAAAAAGAATGGAAAAAGGACTTTCAAAGGAGCCGAATATTTTATAAATAATGGTTTTATTTTCATCGTACACCGTCTCATTCTTATTCTGGTTACTCCTGTCATAATAACCCGGGGTGAAAGGAATACCCTGGTTCAGGCATTCTTTTTCCAGGATATCATCCGGGTTGGTGCTGATAACAAGCGGGAACCGCAATGGGGCAATCTTTTTATATACTTCCTTGTAGAGATTGGCGTTGGTAAACGATTTTAGGGCCAGTTTGCCAAGATCACGGTTAGTGGTACCGGGTAAATCTTCATACC
The DNA here is from genome assembly GCA_031441485.1 of Chitinophagaceae bacterium. Lineage (GTDB taxonomy): Bacteria > Bacteroidota > Bacteroidia > Chitinophagales > Chitinophagaceae > JJ008. Next base: position 47,867 of record JANOEQ010000075.1, on the reverse strand, counting down.
GGTTAGCCATATATGAAAGCGAGTCTTTTGCTTTTTCATCAAAATACACGCCTTTATTGCTAAGTGTTCCGGATAATTGTAATGCAAAATACCGGTTGAATGCTTCCAGGTTTGCTCCATTCCTGCATTGCAATAATTCCGGGCCGATAAACAATACACATTCATTTTTTTTAATGGCCTTTGCTATTTTTGTCACCCGTTTTTCAAACCCTTCATTTATTTCTTCGTAGAAGGAGGAAAGCGGCGCATTGCCCTTATGCCTGCTTTTTACGGCACCCACCATTGTCAGCAGCAATTGTTGTTCTTCAGCTGCGCTAATGATGTTGGCCCACATTTCCATTGGGGTGGTGCCGGCAATTTTTACCCCGGCATAATTCAGGGCTTTTATATCCGCAGGGTCAGTATCATCAATAGTTTCATCACAAATGGTTTTGGCATCATTGGGATCCAGAATCAGTGACACCAGCAGCCTGGCCAGGTTATAACGGTCGATATTTCGTAATTGTGTCATTACAAATTGCTTGCTTTAATGCCATCTATCACCACATTTATATTTATGCCTTCATTGCGTAATAATGTTTGGGTGGTGCCGGGTTCCCGCAACATACCGCCACTGTGGTGCAGCGCCACCACTTCCCACTGGCTGTTGAATACCGGTGAACCGGAAGACCCAGGCTCTGTATCGGTCAGGTATTGGATGATATTGTTATCTGTATAAGTAACCATATTATGATACATACCTATTTGCTTAAACTGTCCGCCGGGATGCTGAATGATATTGACAAAATCATTTTTATTGGCAACAGCAGGCACCAGGTCAATAGCACCGAAATCTTTATTTGCGTCCCCTTTTATTCTTACTGCAGTCCAGTCATTTTTTTCTGAGGTGGCGAAATTCCCGGGTGTAGGATCTTCCAGTGTAAATTCAACAGGCATCATGGACATTCCGGTAATAGATTGTTCATAGTTGAACTGGACCTTTGCAATCTTGGCGGTAGCCTCATCGCTTATTACATGGTGGTTGGTGAGCAAAAGATTACCAGGAAGTAAAAAACCGGTACCTGCTTCGGTACCCCCGGGTCTTTTGATCAATATCCGTGCAACAGCTTTCGCTTTTTTCAAACCGATTTCTAAAAAATTAATGGGCAGCAGGGTACTGGTAGTGCCGGTTATTTTCTCCAGGGATTCTTTTTCCACCGGTGTTTTCCAGCCAAGGGTGGCCATATCGGGCCCGTTGCCATAATCCAGTTGCTGTTTAAATGAGATCAGGTGCGGATTTTTTGGGAACTGCTTTATTAATACATCAATCAAAAAATCTAATTGGCCGTTGCTGTCCGCATGGGAAAGAATATTGTGCCAAAGTGTAAGCGGGTTTTGTGGCAGGGCGATCGTTGCCCAGTTTAGGCCGGCATCATTCAAATAGGGGATGGCATCTTCCTTAAATGGAATCAGCGTGGCGAGAGCATCCCGCAACAGGCTTAATTGTTTGGTCCAGGCCATTTGGAACAGTGTTTATGGTTAATAAATAAGTATCTTCTATTCAGGTTACAAAGGGGTAGGACTGGAGCCACGATATTATAAGGCGTTTTTTTATTGGCTGCTCTAAAATTAGCCTGCTGCACTTTGCCGGGCAATACTTAAAAAAGGGTATTTTTTAGATGATACGGGTTAATTGTAAATGAAACTATTAGTAATGCATACACTTTTTAGGGTTTTATCAATGCCGGGGTTTGCAGCATGGGCTACTAAAGCGCAGCAGGGAATATTAATATATTATCTATTCAAACATTTTCATTGACTCTTTTTCATTCTTAAGGTAATGCAATTGCTTTTGAAAATACTTTTTAGCGGTTGTATTTTTCAAAGCAGGTGCCATTACCAGTTTTTCCAATTTGCTAACCCTTGCTTTTGTAAGGCTTTCAAATGCTTCTTTTGTTTTGGGGTAGGCTTCACCCATCATTTGTTTGTCCATGGGAGAAAGTATATTATTGTGTGCGGTGAAGCAGGGCGAGTTTGCCCCTTTTTTAAACATCCAGGCCGGAAAGGCATAATGCATGATAGAGGTTTTATCATTTGGGGAAAAGGTTAATCCGCCGCCGGGTAATTGCCGCAGGTTATGATCCACTTTTGCTTTGCTCCATTCATTGGGTGGTTTGGCAAGAAAGTCATAGAGTTTATCCCAGTCAAAATCGCAGGTGGTATGTGGCGACTGATGTTCATGATGAAAGCCCAGTGCGTGGCCAAATTCATGCAGCACAGTGCCGGCCCAATCTGGTGGAAGGCGTTTATCAAAGCCGTTCAGGTTGAGGGTAATATCACCATTGGGTGCTATATCGGGGTCTTTACTGTCTGTTCCTACCAACGACCAATAACCGCCGTATTCAAATCCAACCCGTATATGTGAACCGTCGGTGGGTGTCCATTTGCGGTATGTTTTTTTCTTTTTGGTATAGCCAAAATCAAAAAGGATGTTGCCGTATTTACACCATTGTGCTGCTGTATCGGCAATTTTTTTATGCAGGGTGGATGTACCCCCTTTAAAACTTACTTTGATTGTGCCTACCTGCCAGAGTTTGAGGTCTTCAAATACGAGTTCCACTCCTATATTATCTATATGTGAGGGGGTGGCTGCCCGGCGCTGGCGGTCGCGGTTTTCTATGCGTGCAAGTATATGGTCGGGAAAGCCTTCAAATACCTGTATTTTTTCAGACATGGGGATTAAGGTTTAATGGTTATTAAATGTAGGTATTGTAAGTTAAGAATGTAAGTTCAGTTTACCAATTGAAAAAGTCAATACCCTGTTTATGGTATTTTAAAGAAAGCTCAGTAAATATGAATAGCCAGTCAACCGTTCTTTTACGGATGAGGAGGGGCTTTTCACCTTTTTGAATATTTATTTAATACCTAAGCGCCACTTTTTATAAAAAATACCATAAAATAAGTATTGACTTGTGTCATTTTTATCCGCAACTTGTACCCAATTCAGCAGGCAGAGCAATACCACCTTTTACCAGGACCATTACAGGAGGCGTGCTATTATTTAAACAAACCACTTTTGTTACTAAAAGAATAATCATGAGTACAAGCACACAAAAACTCGTTGTTTACTGGCTTGGCTACGACAACAACGGGGTAAAACTACAGGACCTGCCCGCAGGTATAGACGTAATAAATCTATTTGAAGTAAACCTGAATCCGGATACCGGTTTAAAACCAGGGTATATTTCCAGTGATGGTATGAGCTGGGAGAATATTCTTGACCAGGCCCATGCTGTGCAGGCCAAAGGGGTAAAAGTGGTGGCTTCGCTGATGAGTACCCCAAATCCACCCATTTCGTGGAATACCATTACTGATGCTGCGCTGTTTGCACAACAGGTAAATGACCTGGTGGTGAACCAATGGGGACTGGATGGTATAGATATAGACCCTGAAATGGCAGATGCTCCTGACCAAAACTTTATGAATGTGGTGGAAGCCCTGGGAGGATATTTTGGCCCTGCATCAGGTACCGGAAAAATAATGAGTTATGTGTCTTATGTTTTTGGTAATGATGAGGCCCTGCTGAAAGCTAATATGAGCAGGTTTGATTATGTAATGCTGATGGGTTATTTCTGGGACTATAATGAAATGATTGAACAGTTTTTGCAATATGCAGAAGTAACAGGTAATAATAAGCTCCTGTTTGGTATAAGTGCCGCCGCCAAGCCTGCTATTACGCCATTGGGTGAAACGATAAAATTGGCAGAGTGGCAGCCTCCGCATATTGATCTTTCCGGTAAAGGAGGTATGATGGAGTTCAATATTAATTATGATACAGATTTTAAATATGCGAAGGCGATTATGAAAGCAATAAAATAAATACCTGAGCAGTTCATTTACAGTAACAAAAACGGGGGGCTGGTGGTGACTCTTCTTTACCGGCCTTCCTTTTTTTCTTTTTTATCAGGGGAACAAATAATTCATTAACATAATTTTATTACATGGAAGAAAAAATAGCTGCAGCTGATTATTATAATGAAGTGCAGGATAAACAGGACCTGCAAAATTATTATGCAGGGATAAGTACCGGTCCATCACTATTTGATGACCTTACTAAATTATTGTCTGACACACATACCAAACAATTGGATTATGCCCCTTCCCGCCACCTGTATCCACTGGTAGACCTGCACCCGGATAACCTGATACGCAGTATTTATTCAGGCAAAGAATATACAGCGCAGGAACTTATACTGCTGGATGAGCAGGTGGATCTGCAGCGGCAAAATGAAATGGCCCGGCTCACACAACAGGAAACGCAGATGACAAAAGAAAGTTTTGAAATGGCGCTGAATGATCTTGAAGCTGCTATGCCCTATAACTGTGAGCATGTGGTGCCGCAATCATGGTTTGGTAAACAAAGCCCGATGCGTGGCGACCTGCATCACCTTTTTGCTTGTGAGACTGTTTGCAACTCCTTCCGGGGCAATCTGCCTTATCATGATTTTGAAGATTATGAACCGGTGCCTATCGTGAATTTTGAAGCTGAGCGCAAACTTTGCGGCAAGAGTGAAAACAATACGTTTGAACCGGAGAATAATAAAGGGATAGTGGCCCGTGCGGTATTGTATTTTATGGTTCGGTATCCTGGTAAGCTGTCTGGCCGGTATGGAACAAAGAAAGATATTGACCTGTTGCTGAACTGGCATAAATCTCAACCGGTAACGCTGTTTGAAAAACACCGTAACCAATGTATTTATAAAGTTCAGGGTAATAGAAATCCATTTGTGGATAAAGGGGAGTGGGTTGGGGAGGTGGAGTGGTTATGATTGATACCCTTAAAGTATAGAAAAGAAACTCTTCCTAACGACGGGGCTTATAAGCTTCAAAAAATTTTCCTATAAGCTTGTACCAGGCAACCTAATACAATGGGATAAAAATTTATAAGTGCGGAATTCAACAATCAACCAATCTACTTCTGCTTCTTAAACGCCCCGAAATTAAACTCAATATCCAAAAATCCAAAAAACCTCCCTTTGTCCAAATCATATTTTAATGTAAAAGGCAACCAGAAATTTTCAAAAACCCGGATACGCAGATCAGCAATGGCCATAAAGACATCTTTCTTCTCACCACTGTACAGTTTAGAGAGTATACTGTTATATTCAAAGTAGGGTTTGAACTCAACAATGGATTTGCCGGTCCCGCTTTCTAACAATGCAAAATTGATACCGGCGCTGGTATTAAAATTGCTGCGCCGTTGTGTGGTTACCACCAGCGTATCTTTAATGGTAAGCGAAGAACGAATGTCCAGTTCAGTCTTGCTTCTTTTTGTTTTAATTCCCTGCAGGTACACAACCCTGGCTGCTCCATTACTAAAGGCCCTGTCCTTATTTTGAAAAGTACTGTTTACAGAAAGTGTAAGCAAAGGCGCTATCCGGACCTTGGCCAGTTCCCCCGCAAATAGTGAATCTGCTATTTCCAGTTTTTTATTAAAACTGTCATCCAAAAATGGCTGAAACTCTGCCGGGTAAGATGCTTTCGCCACAAACCCTTTTTCATCCAGCACCTTGTTTATTTTTGCTTTTACTTCATTAAATAACCCTTGTTTGGCGGCAGGTATAGCACCGCCTGCATCCAGCAAACTGTTACGGAACCGGACGGCTGCTATTTGCAATGCCTCCTGTGCGGCACTGTAATAATTGTCCAATGCTGTATTGGCAAAACTTATAACCGTACTGTCCCTCTTATTTATAATGGCCCAGGTAAAGCCCGCCTGCAATCCTTTGAAATGATACCCGGTGTCTAATTTCAGCGAAAAGTCAAATTGAAAATTCCGGGAAAATTTCTGCCGCACATAATTATGGTCCAATAATAAATTACTGTCGGCCTTTGCTTTCAATGCAAATAAACCTGCTTTAAAGTTCAGCGCTTTATTATCTCCTGCCAGGTCAGTAAACGATAATTGTAAAAAACTGGAAATCACATTCTGCCAATTGCCGGTCTTTAAATCATTTACAGTTCTTACATTATTCTCAGATTGTTTTTTGGCATCAGCACTTGCTATATTTTTCAGGCTTACCTGTGCCAGCATAGTAAAACCAGGCAGCATTACTAAGCCTGCAGCAGCTATCACCCTGCCCATGTATTTATTTGTCATGCACTTTTTTTAAGCGGTAAAGAAATACTGGACGAGGTAGGCTTTTCCTGTTCGGGTGGCAGGATTGGGATCAGAATCCGGAGATAACTTTATTTCATACGTTTCCAGCGAGATCACTGTTTTTTTATCAGCGCTCAAAGGATTCGGGCCACTTACCAGTAAGCTGTAGTTGCCGGAAAGATCATCTAATGTCAAATCAAAGCTGCCTGGTTTACCCAGGTTTTTAATCACTTCCTCTCCTTTAAACAACATCACTTTCAATGAGAAGGGGGGCGTGCCGCCAAATACCCTTACTTTTAAAACTGTCTTTGCCATATTCTTTTTTTTAACTGCTTGCAAAATATTTTTTACTCTTTTTACTACAACACCTGTGCCACACCGCCGCTCCAAAACCAATTACCCTCATTTGTAAAAAACCATTTGCTGTTTCCGTTTACTGCTTCACCCTGGTTCGTAAATCCATCTATGTAAAGTTGTATTCCAACCGGTACTTTTGCCACAGGAGCAATACGGGTATCAGGCTGTTTACGTATGTTGAGTAAAACGGTAGTGGTAACTTTTCCCGGTTGCACAATTTTTTCAATGACAGGCAGAATGTCAGGAACTAAGTTGCTTGCGGCCAAATTAATCAATTTATTAAGGTCTGCTTTATGTCCCGGACAAGTTTTGGGCGAATAGATTTCATGATGCCCGATAATATGTTTTCTGTCAAAAGGGATGTCCCATCTTTTACAAATGGCATTGATCATTTCACTGCTGCTTTTGTACATGGCATCTGTCCAGTCGGTGTTTACATTCCCTTCATGTTCTATTCCTATGGTATACAGGTTCGGGTTAATATAACTTGTGGTACCTGATGTTTTTATTAATTGCCAGCCGGGTGCATTTACCCGGCCTGCATGCCAGGCGGTGTCTGTTTCTTTTACATACTGATGTACCTCCCCGTTTTTACCTATCCCATAATGGGAAGAGGCTTGTGATACAGGGTTTTTGAACCAACTGTCTGTTCCCAATAAAGTGCCTTCCATAATATGGATAACTATAGCTTCAGGCTTGTAGGTTTTGCGGCCGGTATTAAAGTTGGGGCTTGGGATATTTATAATAGTCATAGTGTTTGAATTTATCCCTGTGCGGGTGTATTGGAAAGACCCGCCTCGTCAGGCAGTTCAGTGGGTTGCTCATTGGCTGCATTGTTTCCGGTGGAGGCTGCTGGTTTATTTACCGGCTGGCCGCTGGGTTTAAATTTATTGATATAAGTATTAAAAATACCTTCAATAAAATCTGCCCCTGAATAACCAATGGCAATGATCGTTACAATGGCCTGGGTATCATAATTTTTTTTTGTCCCTGCAATTTCATCACCTCCCTGCACCAGCATGCCAATAGATCCAGCTACAAAGCCAATAAAAATACTGATCACCATCCGGCTGGAGCTGAATTCTTCAGGGTCTTTTCCCTTTATTGCATTGGCAGTATTTCCTTCATTAAATTTTTTTAGGCCTACGGCAACTCTTATTCCCTGGCCAATGGCGCCGAGCATACCGCCCGCCAGCACATTATTGATGATATCTGTAACTGTCATAGATAGGTTTTTTATGCTTACTCTGTAATACCGTTTTCAGCTTCCCGGTTTAGATGAACTATTTATTTAAGGAGGTAGTAATTTATTATCAGTCATCAGGTATCCAAAGTTGGTAAATAAGAAGTGGCAATCAATGGTCTATTACACCCATTCGCATTCCGTATTTTCACCCCCATACCAACTGGTATTCAGGCCAGGCTATTCATATTACAAGTTACAAAACCGAAGCCCCTAAGTCAATACCCATTTCATGGTATAAAAAAGAACCCCGTCGTAAAGACGGGGCTTCCGATGCTCCATGAATTGACCTATGGTTGAAAGGCTTATGGTTACCACATTTTCATGCGGATTGGGCTTCTTCGCTAAAGCATCAACGTGGGTGCAATATCCTGCATAGAGAAATACAAGTCAATACTAGTTTCATGGTATTTTTTGTACCAAAAGGGCCATTTTCCGGGAAAATACCCCGGTCAGTGTAATGGAGAGTCCCTATCTCAAAAGATAGAATTGTAAAAAGGTGGATCCACTTAAAGTAAAGGTTAGGTCAACCTGGCAAAATGTGGAGGCACAATAAAAAACGAGGTTTTGTTGTATTATCCCTTTTTGAACAAAACACATTGCCTTCTTTTCTCTTTTGTTACCTGGCGGGCTGCATCTTGTGATAAGTCAATCCTGTTTTATCGGATACCTCTTAACGAATACAAAAGCTATCCCATAAAGCCTTTTCTTTGTGTCTTTGCGGGAAAAATCGTTTGCGTCATATCAGACTTGACACGACACTGGCAATTTCCTTCGGGCATAAATAATCGGGATATAGACCGCCTTTTTCAGTAAATTGTACAATGCCCGGCGCAAAAGCCCAATGTGGATAACCCCGTTTTTGACGTGAAAAGTTGGTGCAGAAAGAAAAAGTTTTTTAAAAGAGTTGTTGAATCAACTCACACCATTATTTTCGTTGTCTGACTGAACGGAAACATTCCACTAACCAAGAGATAACAATTTCTTAATAGTATACCGGAAAATGCGCCTGAGGTCATTGGTAAAAAATCAGTGATTAACTTTTTATCGCCATAACAGAACAATGGACCTGACAAACCTGAATAAAGACCGTGTACAAAATAAGCAGCGTAGAAAATCCCCATTGGACATGGGGACCATGGTATATGGCAAAGTGCCTCCACAGGCCAAAGACCTGGAAGAAGCTGTGCTGGGTGCTATCATGCTGGAGAAAAGTGCTTTTGATACTGTAATTGAAATATTAAAACCTGAATGTTTTTATGTAGAAGCCCACCAGCGCATCTACCAGGCCATGCAGGGGCTGGCCAATAAAAGCCAGCCGATAGATATCCTTACGGTAGCAGAAGAACTCCGTTTCCGGGAAGAACTGGAAATGATCGGCGGGGCTTATTATGTTACCAAGCTCACCAACACAGTTGTTTCATCCGCCAATATAGAGGCACACTCCCGTATCATCCTGCAAAAATTTATTCAGCGTGAACTGATACGTATCAGTGGCGAGATCATTGGTGATGCTTATGAAGATTCCACCGATGTATTTGACCTGCTGGATGATGCCGAAAGCAAATTATTTGAGATAACCAATAATCACCTCCGCAAAAACTTTGATACGATTGATTCTGTATTGGTAAAAACTATACAGCGTATCGAAGACCTGCGGCATAAGAATGAAGATGTAACCGGTGTGCCCAGCGGTTTTGCGGCCCTCGACAGGGTTACTTATGGCTGGCAGAATACTGATCTTATTATTCTTGCCGCAAGGCCTGCGGTGGGTAAAACAGCTTTTGCCCTGAACCTGGCCCGTAATGCGGTAATGAGTACCAGTAAAAAAACACCGGTGGCTTTATTCTCCCTGGAGATGAGTGCCGGTCAGTTGGTACAGCGTATCCTTTCTGCTCAAAGTGAAATATGGCTGGAAAAGATTGCCCGTGGAAAATTGGAAGAGCATGAAATGAAGCAGCTCTATGCCAGGGGTATCCAGGAACTGGCACAGGCACCTTTATATATTGACGATACACCGGCATTGAATATTTTTGAATTAAGGGCCAAATGCCGCCGGTTGAAAAATAAACATGACATCGGACTTGTCATTATTGATTACCTGCAGCTGATGAGTGGTACCGGCGAAAACCGCAACAGTAACCGGGAACAGGAGATCAGTAATATCTCCCGTAACCTGAAAGGACTTGCCAAAGAATTAAATGTACCCATCATTGCCCTCTCACAATTGAGTCGTGCCGTGGAAACCCGTGGTGCCAAAGACGGAGCCAAGACACCGCAACTGAGTGACCTTCGTGAATCGGGGGCCATTGAGCAGGATGCAGACATGGTTATATTCCTGTCACGTCCGGAATATTATGATATTACCACCAGTGCTGATGGAGAAAATATTAAAGGGCTGACAGAAGTGAAAATTGCGAAGCACCGGAACGGTACATTGGAAACGATCAAACTGAAAGCATTATTACATATCCAGAAGTTCACCGGCTGGGATGATGATCCATATAATGGTATAGGTCTGCCGGGCGGAAGCTGGAAGCCTGTGGCCGATGCAGATGGCGATGGCGCCAGGGTATTTGTACAAACAGGCAGTAAGATGAATGATTTACCGGATGATGATGATACGCCTTTTTAGATGACAGTGGATAGATGACAGATGATAGTGGATAGATGACAGTGGATAGATGACAGATGATAGTGGATAGATAATAATTATTCTAAATAATGGTGACATTAAAAGTAAAAAATCTCCCATATAGACATGACTCTATTTCTCCAAAATTTTTTTAATCTATAAGAAACTATCATCTCTCAGTTATCCTCTATCCCCTATCATCTGCATGACGCTGCCTTTTTTTTATATCAGCAATTATACGGAAGCACAACAGCAGATTATGCTGGATGAAGACACGTCCAAACATGTAGTGCAGGTGCTGCGCATGAAAGCAGGCGAGAAACTGAACCTTACAGATGGGAAAGGAAATTTATTGACATGCGGAATTACAGTAATCAATAAAAGACACTGTGAAGTTGAAGTATTATCATCTGTCATCTTTCCGTTATCATCCAGGAAAGTAACTGTAGCAATCTCCCTGCTGAAGAATTCCAACCGCTTCGAATGGTTTTTGGAAAAAGCAACGGAGATTGGGCTAACTGAAATCATCCCGCTGATATGCGAGAGAACAGAAAAAGAAAAATTCCGGATGGACAGATTGCAGGGTATTTGTATCAGTGCCATGCTGCAAAGTCAGCAGTGCCGGTTGCCGGTATTGCACGAACCCGAGAAATTTGAAAATTTGAAAATGTGGAAATGTGAAAATGCCACCAACTACATAGCCCATTGCCTGGATACAGAGAAACGGACATTTTCACATTTCCACACTTCCACACTTCCACATTCATTAATTTGCATCGGTCCAGAAGGTGATTTTACAAAAAGAGAAATTGAACTGGCGCTTCAGCACAATTTCATTGCGGTATCATTGGGAGAAACAAGATTGAGGACGGAAACTGCCGGCGTGGTGGCAGCTGCATTACTTTGTATAGGCCTTTAGCTATATCATCTTCTTTTCCCTGGCCACTTTCAATAATTGCTGTGTTGAATTAACATTTAGTTTTTGCAATAAATTCTTACGGTGGGTTTCCACGGTGAAGTGACTGAGAAAAAGTTTTTCAGCAATCTGCGGGCCATTTAATCCATCTTCTAATAATTGAAGCACTTCTTTTTCACGCCTTGTTAAAGACGGGGTGCTGTTTAATGCTGTGGAGACAGAAGAAAATTGTTCCAGTACTTTTTCATTGGCCGCTTTGCTTAAAAATACTTTTCCATCCAGCACTTTGTCAATTGCTTCCAGCAACTCGCTTCTTTCCATATTTTTTAATAGATAACCGTTTGCTCCCCGGTGCAGCAGTTGCGTTATAATTGAGGCATCGTTGGCAGAAGTCAATCCTAATATTTTGCTGTACTTGTTTTTTAGCCTGATTTTGTCACATAATTGCAGTCCGTCTATATCGGGCAGGCTGATATCCAGTAAAATTATTTCGGGTTCATTTTTCTCTAAAAATGCTAAAGCCTCAGCTCCATTTTTTGCCGTAGCCTGTATAGATATATATTCTACATCTTTCAGCATCATTTGTATGCCGCCAGCCACTAATGGATGGTCATCTATAATAAGTATGTTTATCATTTAAAAGCAATAATAAGTTGTGGCCGGTGTAATAAAAATAATTAACACTGGTACTGGACTGGTATCGTTATGCCTCCTCATTTATTAAAAATTCCATCATTACCGTTGTTCCCACTTCCTGTTGTGAATCTATAGAAATATTTCCATTTAGGTAAGACACCCTGCTTTTGATGGTTTCCAATCCGGCATGATTTTCCTCATCGGCTTGCTGCAGGTTAAAGCCACGGCCATTATCTTCTACGGTTACGGTAAGCCGTTCAGATTCCCTGTTAAACTGAACAATGGCTTCTGTGGCCTGTGCATGTTTAATAATATTGTTCAGCAGTTCCTGCACAATTCTGTACAGCATAATTTCGGTAGAAGCATTCAGCCTTTTGTCCATTCCATAAGATTGTAATTTTGCCTGTAATAATTTGCCTGCACTGATGTTGCTGCACATATCCTGCAGTGCATGCACCAATCCTAATTTCATCAACACCTCCGGCATCATATTGTGTGCAATGCGGCGGATTTCTTCACTTGCCGTATCAATTAATTCATAGCTTTTTGAAAAAAGGGCATTATTTTTTAAAACATCCTGCTCGTGCTGCAACGTGCTGAAATACATTTTTACAGTGCTGAAAAGCCCGCCCAGTCCGTCATGTAAATCTTTGGCAATACGGGTACGTTCTGTTTCCTGCCCGTTAACCATACTTTGCAATGAAACTATTTGTTGCTGCCGTTCCAAAAATTTTATCTGCCCCTGATGCAGTATATTTTCTTTATCAGCCAGCAAATGTTTTTGTTTACTGTTGCGGTACAATAAACCTAAAACGATTAATAGCGAGGAGGCAGTCAACCCGCCAATTAATAACAGCCTGTTTCTTTTTACCACCGTCAGCTCTTTTTCGGTATTGGCAATAGTCAGTTCAGCAATTTCTTTTTCTTTTTTTTGATTTTGATATTTAGCTTCCAGGTTCAGGATCGATTTTTTTGTTTCGCTGTTTGAAGCGCTGTCAGAATATAATTTGTTTAATTCGGCAAAATGCAAGGCTTTTTCAAAATTACCATTGGCTGCTGCTGCCATTTTAAGAGTATGGTATGTGCTGGCTGCCACACTATAGTTGTCCAGCAATTTAGAAATTGTATTGCTTTCTATCGCATATTTTTCTGCCTGTGCCGTATTTCCAAGTTTCAAATAAATTCTTGCCACATTATCTCCAACCTCAGCTTTCAGGTAATCATTATTAACGCTGTCTGCTATTTGATAAGCAGAAAGATATGCAGCAAGGGAAGCCCCCATATCATTCATAATATCATAGTAGTGCCCTTCTGAATTAAGTACCAGGGTCGTTACCTGTATATTATCTATTTTTTTACTGAGCAGGATGGCCGTGTCTAAATGAAGCTTTGCAGCAGATATTTTGTTTAGCAGAATATAACCATCGGTTATGTCTAAATGTATCATTATTGTATAGCGTTGCTCATCCGGGTAATTTTTCTGGAGCAATGCCTTTTTTTCGTATTCAATACCTTTTTCAACCTGGTTTTCTGCAATCAGGTTATGCCCGATATTTCCAAATGTTTGGGGAAGGAAGTTCCGGATAAGCGGATTTTTTGAATTTTCAATCAACCGGAGAGCCTTCATCTGGTATTCCACTGCAGCACTATAATCGGAACGGTAATTACAGATAAGTGCATTAGCGTTGCAGGTGCTTATTTGTAAAACTGTATCACCGTTTTTGGCAGCTATCAATTCACTTTCATCAAGATATATTTTGGCACTATCATAGATGGTAAGATTCGTATAAATCATCCCGGTATTGTAGATGATACGGCCCAACCGGTTTTTGTCATTCACCTTTCTTGCAACTGGCAGGGCCAAAAAGGAGTATTTAAGGGCGGAGTCAAATTTTCCAAGATTAAAATAATAGCGCTGTATTTCTGAAAATGCTTTTACCGAATTCGTATCTGGTTTGGGCACAAATGCCAGCGCCAGAAGGCTGTCTAATTTAGCAGGCTGTACCTGTTGTGCACACAATATATTATTTGAAAATGAATAGAGTGTAAACAGGAAAAACAAACGCATTTTTTTTAAATAGTAGTTCAGCATAACGTGTAATTCAATTTTCCTGGTTAGAAGGTATTGCTTGTTTTGCAGTTATAAATAAATGGGAAGTTAACGCCAAATACCGGGAATATATCTACCTGAGTTCAGGTATTTTATTTTGCTAAAAATGCTGTCTTTCAGGTATAGGTTTTCTTCTTTTTATCCTCAAATTTTACATTCTAAAAATAAAAATCATGAAACAGTTATTCTCTTTATTGCTATTAGCAATTACCACAAGCGCATTTGCAACAGTACACACCGTAAGTAATACGCCGGTAACATTAGCACAGTTTAACAATATACAAACGGCAGTAACAGCAGCCGTCAATGGCGATACCATTTATATACATGGTAGCCCGAATGCCTATTTTGCTTTTACACAAACCAATAAGCAATTGACCTTTATTGGCCCGGGCTGGACACCCGATAAAAATTTGGCCTTTTTGGCGAGGATTCCCGGCATGACTATTACCGGTGCCGGTTGTGCCAACTCTGAATACCAGGGTTTGTTTTTTTCAAGTACTATTGCTATTAATACCACCAAGCCTGACAATTTGCGTTTTATCCGCAATCATTTTTTTAATCTTTCAATGCAATTGCAGCAAGGCAGTGTAACGTACGCAGGCTATTTATTTGAAGGCAATATTTTTGACAATAGCAGTGTGGATGTGTCCACCAGCAGTACTTATCAAAATTTTCTTTTTCAGAATAACAACTTTTATGAGAATGGTACTGTCAGGGATGGTAATATTTCGGGGTTTACAAATTCAGTGAATGTGTTATTCGATCATAATTTGTGGTATGGGCCGGGTGGTGGTGTAAGAAACTGTTTTTCAGGCAGCAACTGCCAGTTTCTTACTCTTTCCAATAATATTTTTGTAAGAAGAAATGCATCCTCTTCTAATTCAAACAGCACTTTCGCCAATAACATAACCTTTTATCCTGCTGGTTCTACAGCTCCTGCTGTACCCTGGACGGTGAATAGTAACGTAAATGGTGGCGGTAATGTAGATAACCTGGACCCGCAAATGACTAACCAGGTGGCTGTAAATGGAGGCACAGCTGCATCTATTTCTGATTTTACCATTGCAGCCGGTCCGGCAAATAATAGTGGCAGCGATGGAAAAGATATGGGTTTCTTGTTTGATGCAGCTGGAAGTTTAAACTGGTCCAACAGCCGCAACAGCCGCTTACCCCGTATTTTTAGTATGAATGTAATTACACCAACTGTACCGGTCGGAGGCAATGTAACCATCAATGTGGATGCGAGGATCAGTAATTGATGTAACCTTCTTTATTAAACTCTAAAAAGGAGGATGATATGAAAAAAATAATAGTAATAGCCCTGGCCTGGTGCAGTTATATATGTACCCATGCACAAACTATAACGGCCGCTGAATTTTTTGTAGATGCAGATCCGGGTGTGGGTAATGGAACACCTGTTTCAGTTACTGCAGGTGCAACAGTGAATTTTACCGCCTCCGTGCCAACTGCTTTGCTGAGTAATGGATTTCATTTTGTCGGTATTCGTACCAGGGATTTAAATGGTGTATGGGGCTTGTATGAAAACAGGGGATTTTTTATCAGTACATCTGCCACTAATGTCGGAAATATAGTGGCCGCCGAATTTTTTGTAGATACGGACCCGGGTGTGGGTAATGGAACACCTGTTTCACTTAGCGCAGGCTCCAATCCTGTTTTTGTGGCATCCGTGCCAACCACCTTATTAACTGATGGTTTTCATTCTGTGGCTATACGTACGAAAGATGCAGAGGGTAAATGGGGTTTGTTTGAAAACCGTGGATTTTTCATTAGTTCATCCACCACCAGTGCGGGGAATATAGTAGCGGCCGAATTTTTTGTGGATAGCGATCCCGGTGTTGGCAATGGAACAGCTATTACTCCCATTACAGCGGGGCCCAATCCTGTTTTTGTGGCCACGGTACCAACGACGTTATTATCCAGTGGATTTCATTTAGTGGCCATTCGTACTAAAGATGCCAATGGCAAATGGGGACTGTTTGAAAACCGTGGATTTTATATCAGCAATGCTGCAACGAACACAGGGAATATAGTAGCAGCGGAATTTTTTGTAGATGCGGACCCCGGTGTGGGAAATGGAACACCTGTTTCAATTACCGCAGGGCCGAACCCGGTATTTGCAGCCACTGTTCCCACCACTTTATTAGCAGCCGGTTTTCATTTAGCAACCATACGTACAAAAGATGCAGATGGTAAATGGGGATTATTTGAAAACCGTGGTTTTTATATCAGTACCCAGACAAATAATGTGGGTAATATAGTGGCTGCTGAATATTTTATTGATAGCGATCCGGGTGTGGGTAATGGTACACCTTTTACAGTGCCTGATGCAGCCGGCATTAACCAAAACTCTGCACTCCTCATACCGGGTGGAACTTCCATCGGCCAGCATTTTATTGCCATCAGGATGCGCAATGCGGATGGTAAATGGGGACTGTTTGATTTTGATACAATTGATGTAACCCCGGGAACACTGCCCCTGCGGCTGCTGAGTTTTGATGCTTTCAAAAATCAAAATACGGTTAGTTTAAAATGGAAAACAGATAATGAAGTGAACACCTCACATTTTGATGTGGAAAAAAGCGGCAACGGAACTGTGTTCACCAAAATTGCTACCGTAGCATCTGCTAATAGCCAGGGAGTACATGAGTATGCAACTGAAGATGCTCAACCTTACCCGGGTGTAAATTTTTACCGCCTGAAGCAGGTGGATATAGACGGGCACTTTAAGTACAGCCAGATTGTACGAGTATTATTTGAAAGCTATGGACAACTACTGCATGTATATCCTAATCCGGCAGCGCAATTTGTGCAGTTTGATTTTGGCGGCAGACAGAAAACTGTTTTAATAAATGTGTATGATGCGGCAGGCAGGCAGGTGATGGCGGTTTCATTAATCAATCAGCTCCCATTAAAATTAAACATTGAAAGACTTCCTAAGGGAAAATACATGGTGCAATTAAGCGATGGTGAAATAGTGCAAAGTGGAAATTTTATAAAACAATAATTGATAAAAATTATACTTGAAAAACCGGATGAAAGTTTTTTTATATCTGTAATTCTTTCGATATGCCTTCTGCTGTTTGTCTTTTTTTTTCAACTGACAGATAGCAGGAGGCCAGAAAGAACTTTTAAAAACCTGTATTATGAAGAAGTGTATTATCGGTGTTTATATTTTTGTTGTATCACCGGTGGGGTATGCACAAACAGGTAATGTAGGCATTAACACTATAACACCAACAGCTATGTTACATGTAAAAGACAGCAGCGTATTATTTACCGGGCCGTCTTCAATCCCATCAAATCCGGGAAGCCCGCCTGTAAGCGGAATAGGTACAAGAATGATGTGGTATAGTAATCGGGGAGCTTTCAGGTCGGGGTATGTGGATGGGGTAAATTGGAATAAAGACAGCACCGGCATATATTCATTTGCCACAGGGTTTGACACGAAAGCGAAAGGCGAAGAAGCTTTTGCAACTGGCTTCAGAACCAATGCTAACGGTGGTTTTTCATTTTCGTCAGGTTTTTTAACAAGTGCCGAAGCACTGCGATCAGTAACATTTGGCAGTCATACAATTTCCCGGTTCAACGATTGTATGGTAGTGGGAACATTTAATGACACCAGCAGTATTCCTTTTACATCAGTATATACCCCCACACTTTTTGTGGTAGCCAATGGTACTGCTGCCAATAACCGCAAAAATGCATTTACTATTACAACTAATGGCCGTGTTGGTATTGGTACCGCAAATCCCCGGGCAGCTTTACAAATATTTAATCAAGACCCACAGGATCAGCACCTCGCTCTTACCTCTTTTTTTTCAAGCAGTGATACGGCTTTTATAAAATATGATGACCGTCGGTTACAATTTCGTAATACAAACGCCTTTGGTTCTTTCTGGGATTTTCAAAACAAATTGGGAGTGACTAAATGTATCATTAGTTCTAATGGCGATATTGATATGGCAGGCGGGTGGACAACAGGAGGCGCCTGCGGTATTAACACACCCGATAAATTGGCTGGCTTACATATAAAAGCAATAAACGGAACATTTGACCAGCACATACGATTGGAAAGTACAATTGGTCCGGCCAGTTATGCAAATATCCTGTATGATGGCATTTTGAAATTCAGAACATTTGATGCAACGGCCAGTTTTCAATGGAGAGATAATACCAATGATACCAGGATGCTGCTGACCAGTGCAGGCAACCTTACGATTGATGGCGTTCTGACGCAAAACAGTGATGCCCGGCTGAAGCAAAATATAAAACCGTTGCAAAACGGTCTTCAAAAACTTCTTCTTTTAAGCGGTTATCAATATCATTGGATTGATGCCAGCCGGGGTAAAGCACTGCAAACCGGTTTGATAGCCCAGGAAGTGGAGCAGCAAATGCCCGAACTGGTAATGACAGATGAAGAAGGGCTGAAGAGCCTGAATTATATTGGTATGATCCCTTATTTAATAGAGGGGATGAAAGAGTTAAAAAAGGAAAACCAGTTATTAAAAGAAGAAATCAAAAACATAAAAGCCAACAGGCAGTAAACTTTTATAATGCTCCGCAATTCCGGTCTGCTTTTTTAGCAGCGCAGGATTTATTTTGCCATATCCGTTTCATTTTCTTCATCTTCTGCCAGCACCGGCACATTCAGTTGCACCACATGCGCCCTTTTTCTTTTGGCCCTGCTCATCATTGTCATGTTGAGCAGTTCTACAATGAAGGAGAACGCCATGCCAAAATAGATATAGTTTTTCAGATGTAATTGATGAGCTGCTTCACTATCCCAACCTTCCACTATAAGGCTGATACCAATCATAACCAGGAAGGAAAGGGCCAGCATTTTTAAGGTAGGATGCTTATGAATAAAGCCGGAAATTTTAGGGCTGAATAAAAACATGATGGTCATAGCAATTACCACCGCAGCAATCATTATTTCCACATGCTTGGCAGTACCACCGGCAGTAATAATGCTGTCGAAAGAAAATACTGCGTCTATTAAAATAATTTGCCCGATGGCTTTTCCGAACGAAAGCGGCTTTTCCTTTTTCAACAATTCATTAGGATCTTCACCTTCCAGTTTATGGTGTATTTCCATCACCGATTTATAGATCAGAAATAAACCGCCACCAAGCATTACCAGGCTGGCCAGATCAAATCCTTTTCCAAACCAGCTTTCCGGTACAATGTATTTTCCTTTTTGCGCCAGCAACCAGCCCAGTCCCATTAACAATAAGCTGCGCATAATAATCCCGGAAACCATCCAGAAACGGCGGGCTTTATTCTGTTCCTTTTTTTCTTTCAGCCTGTTCAGAATAATACTGACAAAAATTACATTATCAATACCCAGTACAACTTCCAGCACTACGAGGATAAAAAAACTGATAATACTTTCTGAGGTAAAAAGGTATTCCATTGAAGATTGAATGTTCGTTATTAAATATGGATTGTTTTACAAATTTTCTTCACTATTCCCGGGCCTTCATAAATAAAACCTGTCCACACCTGTACCAATGAAGCGCCGGCTGTTATTTTTTCTTTGGCATCTTCAGCTGTAAAAACACCACCACTGGCAATTACAGGTATTTTGCCGCCTGTTTTTTGACAAATATAGTTTACTACTTCTGTGCTTCTTTGTTTTAGTGGCAATCCGCTCAGTCCGCCGGCACCGATAGCAGCAAGTTTTGAGTTTTGAGTTATAAGTTCATCCCTTGCAATAGTGGTGTTTGTGGCTACCAGCCCATCTAATTTAATTTCCAATGCCAGGTCAATTACATCATCAATTTGTTCTTGTGTAAGGTCCGGGGCGATTTTTAATAATAATGGCTTTGGTGTACTTTGAAGAGTATTAATGGCCTGCAAATGCGATAATATTTTCCGTAGCGGTTCTTTTTCCTGCAGCTCCCTAAGACCCGGAGTATTCGGTGAACTTACATTCACGACAAAATAATCAACATAAGGATGAAGTTCTTTGAAACAAATTTCATAATCCTTCCAGGCATCCTCGTTCGGCGTTATTTTGTTTTTACCGATATTACCACCTATGATAAGCTTTGTATCACTCTTTTTCTCCTTCCACTCTTTTAATCTCTTAGCTACTTCTTTTACCCCGTCATTATTAAATCCCATCCGGTTGATGAGGGCTTTATCTTTTGGTAAGCGGAACAGCCTTGGTTTATCATTACCTGCCTGTGGCAGCGGTGTTACGGTCCCGATTTCTGCAAAACCAAAACCGAGGCATTCAAGCTCCCGCAGGTATTTGGCATTTTTATCGAAGCCGGCACCCAAGCCAATCTTATTTGAGAATTGAATATTGAATATGGAAAATGGAGTATGGCCTTTTGGCGTATAAAGCTTGCGAATGATTTTCCTGAAACCGATTGTGCACAAAAACTTTAGCCCGTTCATAGAGAAATAATGCACCCATTCAGGAGGAAACAGAAACAGAAAAGTACGTACAATTTTATACATGTCTATCCTGTTTTTTTAATGAGTTTTTCCAATTCTTTTTCAGAAATTGATTCTTTGTCTGCTTTATCGTACACATCCAGTAATGTAATATGCTTCTTTTCAATCTTTACATATGTTATTACCCGGGCACCTCCACTTTTGCCAGTTTTTTTGGAAGTTATTTTCCAACGGATCTTATAACAATTTTTGCCTAAAGAAGCACCTTGCAGAGGATTACCTGCAAGGGAAATCAAAAGCACTTCGTAATCTTTTTTTATTGAAGGATATCTTTTGGCAAGTTGTTTCAAATGCCTCGTAAATTCATCAGTACGGGAAATACTATAACTCATTGATCAAACTTTCGGCAGTTTTTAATTTTATTTTGCCCTGCTCTGCCAGTTTAGCCTGCTTCAATGCGGATAAAAGATCCCTGGCCTGCTTCTTTTTTTTACCGGTTAATCCCAGCGTTGGGTCGTTAACGATCTGGATAAACTTAATTTCTTCCAGGCTTTCAATAACCTTTTTGGCCTTTTTATCCTTAATTCTTATGGTAATTAAATTGTCCATTTCTCCTGTTTTCACAAAAATACACCTTCAAATGCGATTTTAATTGCTGCCATTTTATACCTTTGATAAAGAAAGTTGCATAAACAACTTTTATTCAATTTATGCAGGAAGCGTATATAATTGCCGGTTATCGCACCGCCGTTGGTAAAGCCAAAAGAGGGGGGTTTCGTTTTTACCGCCCGGATGATCTGGCCGTGGAAGTAATAAAAGGAGTGATGGCCACTGTGCCACAACTGGACCCCAAACGGGTGGATGATGTAATAGTGGGTAATGCCGTGCCAGAAGCAGAACAGGGATTGCAATTTGGACGTATCATTTCGGCCCGTGCCCTGGGTTTTGATGTGCCCGGTGTAACGGTGAACCGCTACTGCGCTTCCGGTTTAGAGACCATTGCCATGGCTACCGCCAAAATCAGAATGGGAATGGCCGATTGCATCATTGCGGGCGGTACCGAAAGTATGAGCCTGGTACCTACTGCCGGATGGAAGACTGTGCCATCATACAATATTGCCAAAGACGATCCCGATTATTACCTGAGCATGGGATTAACTGCGGAAGCAGTGGCAAAAGATTACTCTATCAGCCGCGAGGCACAGGATGAGTTTTCCTACAACTCTCACCAGAAAGCTATTGCAGCTATTCAAAATGGTCATTTCAAACCAGGTATCCTTCCAATTAATGTAGAAGAAATTTATCTGGATGCTAAAGGCAAGAAGCAAAAAAGAAATTATACGATAGATACAGACGAAGGGCCAAGGGCAGATACTTCTGTGGAAGCATTGGCTAAATTAAGACCTGCTTTTGCTGCCGGTGGCGTGGTTACAGCTGGCAACTCTTCCCAAACATCAGACGGAGCAGCTTTTGTAATTGTAATGGGTGAGAAGATGATGAATGAATTGGGATTAAAACCCATCGGCCGCCTGGTAAACTGTGCGGTGGCAGGGGTACATCCACGCATCATGGGTATCGGACCTGTTGCAGCCATTCCTAAAGTATTGAAACAGGCGGGCATGAACCTCGGTGATATTGACCTGATTGAACTGAATGAAGCATTTGCCTCGCAGGCACTGGCTGTTATCCGTGAAGCGGGCCTCGATCCTGCCAAAGTAAATATCAATGGCGGCGCTATTGCGCTCGGTCATCCACTCGGATGCACCGGGTGCAAACTCACTATCCAAAACCTGCACGATATGAAAAGACTGAACAAAAAATACGGGATGATAACCGCTTGTGTGGGCGGGGGCCAGGGTATTGCGGGCATTATTGAAAATTTATAACCCCCCCTCTCTCTTAAAGAAACTACGACCGGGTTTGCAATAACCCGGTTTTTTTATGCTATAACAGGTAAATAACTGCTATTTTTTATGGCAAACGAACGAATTAAGACTAATATTTGTTAAAAAATATTTAAACGAATTTGTACTTTTAGTGTCACAGCTTATTGCTGACTAAAACCATAACCATGGACAGAAGAGAATTTTTAGCTGCCCGCAGGAAAAAACACACCCCCGACGCAGAGGGAGGTACTTCCACAACTTTCAGGACCACTTCCGGAATCAACACTTACACCGGTGCGTGGACTGAAACGGAAGTCATTCATCTTTTGAAAAGAACAATGTTTGGCGCTAAGCATGCCGACATCTTATATTTCAAAAACCTGACTATGAGCCAGGCAGTAGATGAATTGCTTACACCCACTGCCCCTGCGCCACCTATCCCGGTAAAGGAATATATTACTTCCACCAATGCCACCACACCAGACACTAATATTGTACAGGGCAGCACATGGATCAATGATATTAATAGTGATGGTACGGTACAGTCGCAACGCAGGGCATCGTATAAAAAATGGTGGACAGGTGTAATGATCAACCAGGACAGGAGCATCCGGGAAAAATTGAATATGTTCTGGATAGATCATTTTGGCAATGAATCCAATGACGTGGGAAATGCCAACTGGGTCTATAAGCAACATACATTGATCCGTCAGTATGGCTTGGGTAATTTTAAAAATTTAGTGCGGGATATTACCAAGGATGTAGCCATGCTGCGCTACCTGAATGGCTACCTGAACCAGGCCTCTGCACCGGATGAAAACTATGGCCGTGAATTATTGGAATTGTTTACACTTGGCAAAGGGGCCGGCTCCCAATACACGGAGAATGATGTAAAAGAAACTGCCAAAGTATTAACCGGCTGGCAGATCAATGGCACAACTTATACTTCTGTCTTTAATTCAAACAGGCACAGCGCCGCCAACAAAACTTTCTCATCTTTCTTTACTAATACGGTCATAGCCGGACGCACAGGCGCTACGGCTGGCGACCTGGAACTGACTGATCTGATGAATATGATCTTTGCACAGCAGGAAGTGGCTAAGTTCCTGGTGCGGAAAATATACCGATGGTTTGTTTATTATGCTATTGATGCAGCAACTGAAACAAACGTGATAGAACCACTGGCCACTATTTTCAGAAATGGTAATTATGAAATAAAACCGTTGCTTTCCGCTTTATTCAAAAGTGAACATTTCTTTGATGTGCTAAACAGCGGTTGTATGATAAAAACACCTGCTGACCAGGTAATAGGATCATTGCGAGAAATGAATGTGCCTTTCAGACCAGCTACTGATTGGGATACCAATTATGGATTATGGGGTACTTTTTATACATGGATGGTGAACCTGGGGCAAAACCTGCACGACCCGCCTAATGTATCGGGTATGCCCGCTTATTACCAGGAGCCTTCTTTTCATGAAATATGGATCAACTCTGATTCATTGCCCAAACGCAACCAGTTTACAGATACCATGATCAATACCGGATATGCACGTAATGGTTTCAGGGTGCAGTTTAACTGTGTAACGTTTGCACAAACATTAAATAATCCCGGCAATCCAAACGACCTGATAGATGAGGCCTTACGGATATTTTTCCGGAATGATTTATCTGTGCAATCAAAAGGACAGATAAAAACACAGATATTATTGACAGGGCAGCAATGGGATTATTACTGGACCAATGCCTGGACGGCATACCTGGCAAGTCCCACCACCGCCAATTTTAATACCATTAATACCCGGTTGAAATCATTGTTTCAGTATTTTTTCAATTTATCAGAATACCAGTTGGCATAAATCAGCATTTTCATCTTCAATAGTATAATATGAAAAGAAGGGATTTTTTATTAAACACATTACCGGCCGCCGCCGTTTTACCGGGGGTGATAAATGGCTACTCTGTAAAAGCATTCAATATAAACTCGCCATTGGTGCAGGCATTGATGCGGGGTACCACATTAACAGATCATGTGCTGGTTATCATACAACTGTCCGGCGGTAATGATGGGATGAATATGGTGATACCGGTGGCTGACTATTCCAATTATTATAATGCAAGAAGTAATATCGCTATTCCTCAAAACAGGGTGCTGTCTATTGCAGGCGTAACCGGTACCGGTATCCATACTTCCATGACAGGATTGCAAGCCTTATTTTCCGAAGGGAAAGCAAAACTGGTGCAGGCAGTAGGTTACCCGCAACCTAATTTCTCGCATTTCCGTGCTACAGATATCTGGATGAGCGGGTCTAACAGTAACCAGGAAGTGTACAGCGGATGGGCCGGCCGGTATTTGAATTATGAATATCCAAATTTCCCCACCGGTTATCCTAATACGGATGTGCCGGATCCCCTGGCTATACAAATTGGGTCTACGACAACGCTAACGACCCAGGGCCAAATAGTAAATATGGGAATGAGTATTACCAATCCCACTAATTTTTATAATCTTATCAATGGAACATCCGACCCTGTTCCGAATACACCAGCAGGTAAAGAATTAAAATTTATCCGTACAGTAAACCAGCAAACGCAGAAATATTCTACTGTTATCAAAAATGCAGCGAATGCAGTAACACAGCAATCCACTTATCCCGCTAATAATTCGTTAGCCGACCAGTTAAAGATTGTAGCCAGGCTGATAGCCGGTGGATTGAAAACAAGAGTGTATATGGTTAGCTTCGGCGGATTTGATACACACTCGGTGCAGGTAAACTCCGCTGATACCACTACCGGCTCACATGCCACTTTATTGCAACGTGTATCAGATGCTATTAAAGCATTTCAGGATGATTTAAAATTTCTTACTGTTGAAGACAGGGTGGTGGGTATGACCTACAGTGAATTTGGAAGACGTATAAAATCCAATTCCAGTGTGGGTACCGATCATGGTGCAGCAGCGCCTATGTTTTTGTTTGGTAAATGGATAGAACCGGGTATGCTGGGTGTTAATCCCACCATACCGGTAAATGCCACTGTGAATGATAATATTCCCATGCAGTATGATTTCAGAAGCATTTATTCCACCTTATTAGAGAAATGGTTTTGTTTGGAAAAAACAGTGGTGGATTCATTGTTTCCACCAACTATAAATGCACAATTGCAAAGTTTGCCCTTGCTCAAAGCGGGCGCCTGTTCGGGAATAACACCGCCACCGCCGCCTGCTACCGGTGATATGTTAATCACCAATTCTCCCAATCCCTTTACAAGCAGTACGGAAATAACCTTCAGAACTGCAGATGGGCATGTCCTTATTCAAATCATAGACACATTGGGAAGAATGATAAAGACCCTGATTGACGCAGAGTATACAGCAGGTACATATAAGATTCCTTTTAGTTCAGATGGATTGCCAACCGGTGTGTATTATGCACGTTTTCAGAATGGAGTAACACAGCAGGTGAGGGCGATGCTGAAAGTGAGGTAAGAGCGTGAAGAGTTTTAAGTACCGCCCTATTAACTATTCACTTGCTAATCACTCTGCCTATGCCCCGCATTCACCCAATCAGTAATTTTTTGTTTATCTACAGCAGTTAAGGGACTGTTTGGAGCGGCTGGCATAAAAGAAGGCGTTCCATCCACTGCTCTTGCTTTTATCCTGTCCCAGCTATTTACGATGTTAGCATCAGTATCAAAATTTTTTCCACCACTTATGCCGCCGTTAAGGTGACAAGGCCCGCAATAGCCACTTCCATTATAGCCTATCAGTTGTTTTACCAATGCATATTTCGGTCCATAGTTCAGCACGGTTATTTGTGCCGTATCGCTGCATCCCTTCTGATTTTTTACCGTGACCAAATATGCACCCGGCGCCAGGTTACTAAAGATGGGTGATGTTTGGAATGCACCACTGTTGAGCTTATAGTTAATAGTATCCCCAATGGGAAAATTAATGGTGATAGAGCCATTGTTTGCTGTGCCTATGGCTTCTGTTTTAAAGAATTGAATGGCATAATTAACTCCGGTGCAGGGGTCTGGGGTGGAAGGGGTATCGGATTTGTTACAGGCGATTAACAGAAACAGGGAGAAAAGAATGCCGGTTACCGGTTTGATTGCTGACCACATAAACTTTAGATTGTAAGTAAGTAAATTTAATTCTAATCTTTTGAAGACTGGCAGGTAATCAGTATTGAAATATATTTTTTAACTGGTGCCGGACAAATGAAAGTGGATTTACTGGTAAATAATTGGAATCTATGACTGTTTCAGGGTACAAAGGTTTAGCTGATACCCGTTCATCACAAAATAATATGTAACTATGTTGCAATTTTACTATCTTGTGCCTGAATGATGAACCGCCCATTCATATTACGTTGTGCCGCATTTCTTTTGCTTCTTGTCTTTTCTCAAAAGGCCGGGGCAGGTTTATTTCTGCATAATCTGCTGCACAGTAATACAGCAAACAGTAAAATTCCGTTGCCTGAGAATGAAAACAGCAAAGAATTAAATTATAATTGTGCCTGTGGCGATGATTTTTTTATGCCTTTTACAGAAGCGGAGAAACCTTTTTTTGCCGACCCGGTATTTTCTCCTGTTATTTTGTTTGACTCATATTATAATGCGATATCATTTTACAGTTCTACTCTTTCTTTCCTTCGCGGCCCGCCGGCTGTTATAGCTTAAGCATTTACAAAAACCTGTCGATAAAGCCAGGTCCAATTGGGTTGGGTGCATTTCTAATTGCCGCAACTTAAATCTTTCAGGACTCGCAGACAAAATACTGAATAGTCGTATAAAAAGACTTTGCCACCCTTCGGGCAGGGTCCAAAAGCGACAATTCGAAATGCACCCATTGGGTTTTATTATTTACCTGCAAGGGTATTACCGTTTTAATTCATTAAGCGATGCAATCAAAGAGATTATTATCATTCATCATATTTTTTTTCCTGTTGGCTGGTGTATACGCACAGCCAAAATTATTAATAACCGGAAAAGTGACCGATGCTAAAACCGGCGAACCACTGCCAGGGGCCACTGTATACTTTCCTGACCTGCGTACAGGTGCTGCCTGCAACAGTGAAGGCGTTTATTCTTTTTCCAACCTTGCCGCCGGTAAATACCTTGTTGAAGTAAGCCATCTGGGGTATGCATCTGTTATTCAAACAGCAGATATGGGTAACAGTACACAACAGGATTTTAAATTGGATCCTTCTGTGGTGGAGAATGAAGGAGTGACAGTGACGGGTGTGTCTGCTGCTACTTCCACCAAACGGACACCTATTCCTGTAAACATCATAAAGAAAGAAGATTTATTCCGGAATATTTCTTCCAACCTTATAGACAATATTGCCAGAACACCCGGAGTATCGCAGGTGTCAACAGGCCCGGCCATCTCAAAACCCTTTATCCGCGGTCTTGGATATAACAGGGTGGTGGTGGTGAATGATGGCATTCGCCAGGAAGGACAGCAATGGGGAGATGAGCATGGTATTGAAATAGATGAGCAAAATGCAGCTAAAGTGGAAGTGCTCAAAGGCCCTGCCTCATTAATGTATGGAAGCGATGCACTGGCCGGCGTTATCAATGTGATCTCCGTGCAGCCACCTGCAATCGGAAGAATAAAAGGAAATATTTCCGGGGCTTATATGGCGAATAATCACCAGCGTAATGTACATGCAGATATTGGTGGTAACGCCAATGGATTTACCTGGGGGACGTATGGCTCTTATAAAGCAGCTGGTGATTATAAGAACAGCTATGACGGGTATGTTTTTAATTCCAAATTCAATGAGAAGGGTTTTGGCGGATATATCGGTTTAAATAAAAGCTGGGGCTACTCTCATTTGTATCTAACAAAATTTGACCAGCATCTCGGTTTAGTGGAAGGAGAACGTGACGATGCTACTGGTAAATTTCTGAAACTGGTGGATAACGGAGGTGTGGAAGCACAGGAAATTGCTGCTGCTGCGGATTTTAAATCAATAAATCCTTTTATAGGCAGGCAACGGATACAGCATTTCAAAGTGGCGGCGGATAACAGTTTCAATACTGGAAAGAACAGGATCACTTTTACAGTTGGTTATCAGCAAAACCGGCGGCAGGAATTTGGCAACGTGCTGGAACCCGGTGAAAAAGCCCTTTCTTTTGGTCTTGGAACCATTAATTACAGTTTGCAATATCATTTTGCTGAAAAAAATAATTGGAAAACCGCAATCGGTGTAAACGGGATGTTTCAAACCAACAGCAACAAAGGAGTGGAACAACTGATTCCTGAATATTCCTTATTTGATATCGGCGGTTTTGTGTACACACAAAAAAGAATAGATAAACTTACCCTTAGCGGGGGAATGCGGTTTGACAACAGGAGCCTTGATTCAAAACTATTAATGGACGGTTCTGCTATAAAATTCCCCGGCTTCACAAAAAACTTTTCCAATGTTTCCGGAAGTGCAGGATTAACTTATGAGGCCAGTAAAACGGTAACACTTAAATTCAATTTGGCAAGGGGTTTCCGTGCACCCAGCATACCTGAACTGGCGAGCAATGGCGCCCATGAAGGCACAAACAGGTTTGAATACGGTGAGCAAAGCCTGCAGTCAGAAACCAGTTTGCAGGGGGATGCAGGAATTGTAATTGCCAGCGAGCATGTTTCTTTTAACGCCAATATTTTTTATAACCCGATCAGGAATTTTATTTATTACCGGAAGCTGCAATCGGCAGGTGGTGCAGATTCTGTAATTATGGATGGCACCGAAACATTTTACGCTTTCCGGTTTGCGCAGGATAATGCGAAACTGTACGGTATTGAATTTAATTTGGATATTCATCCGCATCCGCTGGATTGGCTGCATCTGGAAAATACCTTTTCATGGGTACGGGGAATGCTGGGCCGGGAACAGGATGGCAGTAAGAACCTTCCCTTTATTCCTGCCGCAAGGCTGATAAACGAAATAAAAGCAGACCTGCTGAAAAAAGGAAAGATAATCCGTAATGTGTATATAGAAGCGGAACTGGATAATACGTTTGCACAACAGCATCCTTTTACCGGCTTTAATACAGAGACAGCCACACCGGGTTACAGCCTTTTAAATACAGGGATTGGTGGCGAAATAAAAAATAAGAATAAAACGCTGTTCAATATTTTCATAGGTATGAAAAATGTAACAGATGTTGCCTATCAGAACCATTTGAGCCGGCTGAAGTATGCATCGGAAAACATGGTTACCGGAAGAGCAGGTGTATTCAATACCGGAAGAAACTTTTCCGTAAAACTGAATATACCGTTGGAATTTTCTCCGAAATAGCTTTTTTGCCACTGAGACACTGAGTTCTTTCTATTTGTTCAGTAGCCAGTGTCTATTTTGTATTCTCTGTGTTTCAGTGTCTCAGTGGCAACCTGTATTTGTCATAAATTGCAGTATGGAAATCAGCTTCAATACGCCGGCCTTACTTTTTCCCGCTATCAGTTTATTATTGCTCGCCTATACCAACCGGTTCCTGGCGCTGGCCAACCTTGTCCGCAAATTGCACGATGAGTATATAGTGGGGCAAAAAAGTAAAGTGATCTTACGGCAGATTAAAAGCCTGCGCCGAAGGATCAACCTTATCCGGTATATGCAGGGGTTGGGGGTCTTCAGCTTTTTATGTTGTGTAGCATGTATGTACTGCATTTTTAAAGGCTGGACTGAGATTGCAGGGTATATTTTTGCGGTGAGCCTGCTCAGTTTACTGGCTTCCCTGTTTTTTTCACTGGTGGAAATCATCCAGAGTACCAATGCTATAGAACTGGAACTGAGTGATATGGAAGAACTGGAGAATTCAAATATTTTTTCTGACCTGATAGCAGGGAGGAATGAAAAAAAAGAATAGTAGATTTACAATTATGAAGCGCCTTGTATATTTTCTTTTTCTGCCACTGTTCATTGCCGGCATTCTGACCTCCTGTTCAAAAGGTGGCAGCCCTGCACCTGATGATGGGGTGGGGGTTCATGCAGATATACCGAATGATACCACAGCGCCGGTATTGGATATTTACACTCCTGCTGCAGCACAGACTTTTGCCAATGGTACGTCCATCAGTATTACCGGAAAGTTAACTGATGATTACGGCCTGTACCGGGGCAGCATCCGTATTACAAATGATGCCAACGGTTCGCTGGTGAAAGAACAGCTATACGAAATTCACGGGTTAAAAACATACAACTTCAATATCAGCCATACTGTCTTTACTCTCGCTGCCGCTGATTATACCATTTCCGTTTCATTTGAAGATCATGGCACTAATGTGACTGCCAGATCGGTGAAAGTGAAAGTAAACCTCTGAAGCAGATGATAACTAATAAGATAACAGATGATAACTAACAGATGATAATTACTTAAAGAAAAGAGAGATATTAACAGGTCGCTATTTTCTGATAATAAGATATTGTAATTCAGAAAGGATATTTCAGTAAAAAGGCATTATTATCTTTTCACTATTATCTATTCTCTGAATTACAACGTTTTTATCAACTGCAGCAAATTTTCCCAATTACCTCCGTTAAACACTTCTATCACCCCTTTGTCTTTTAAAATCCGTGTAGCTGTACTGCTGCGTTCACCGGAACTGCAACATACCACGACAGGCAGTTTGGAATCTTTCAGCCTTTCCGCATTGGCTTTGATCCTGTCCACCGGAATATGAAAGGCATCCGGAATATGCCCACTGTCATACTCTGTAGCTGTACGTACATCAATGATGATGGCCCCCTTCCGCAATGCGTTCTTAATTTTGCCGGAGCTGCCTCCTAAGAATGAAAATAGGCCCATACTTTATGCAGGAATATTTTTTGTTTTTCTTTCACCGATCTGCTGGCGCCACATGGCGTAGTACAATCCTTTTTCTTCCAGTAATTTTTGATGATTGCCTGTTTCCACTACATCACCTTTTTCCAATACATAGATCCTGTCTGCATGCATGATGGTGGAAAGCCGGTGTGCAATCAGGATGGTAACCTGTTTCCCTTCTTTAGAGATATCACGAATGGTATCAGTAATTTCTTCCTCGGTCAATGAATCCAGTGCAGATGTGGCTTCATCAAACAATAATAATTTTGGTTTGCGCAGCAGGGCCCTGGCAATGGAAAGGCGTTGTTTTTCACCACCGGATAATTTCAAACCGCCTTCACCTATCATGGTCTCCAATCCTTTTTCGGCGCGGTCCAGCATATTTTGGCAGGAAGCTTTTTGCAATACATCCATAACATCTTCTACTGTAGCAGCCGGGTTTACAAATAACAAATTTTCTTTAATGGTACCGGAAAATAATTGTGTATCCTGGGTTACAAACCCTATCTGGTTTCGCAGGTCATCAAAGTTGATATTGTTTTCATCAATGCCATTATAAAGAATACTTCCTTCCTTTGGCCGGTACAGTCCCACCAATAATTTCATCAGGGTGGTTTTACCCGAACCGGAAGGGCCGACAAAGGCAATTGTTTCGCCTGTCTTTACTTTAAAGCTGATATCATTGATGGCATTATGTGATGCAGTATGATGTTTGAATGCCACATGATCAAATTCCAGTGTCTGAATTTCACCAAGGGGTTTGGGATTCGCAGCCATAGGTTCTGGTTCTTTCTTCATCAGGTTTTGAAAGTTTTCCAGTGAGGCCTGTGCTTCGCGGTAAGTGAGGATGATATTACCAATCTCCTGTAAGGGGCCGAATACAAAGAAGGAATATATCTGCATCGTAGCTAATTCCCAGGGCTCCATTTTATCCTTAAAAATCATCCACATCAGCATGAACAGAATAATCTGGCGCAGCGTGTTCACAAAAGTTCCCTGTATAAAACTAATACTGCGTAGCCGCCTTACTTTTTTTAATTCGAGTCCCAGTATTTTATAGGTATTCTTATTCAGCCGTTCAACCTCCTGTGTGGTAAGCCCCAGGCTTTTTACCAATTCTATATTCCGTAATGATTCGGTAGTGGCACCCGCCAATGAGGTTGTTTCTTTTACAATACTTTTTTGAACTATTTTTATTTTCTTACTAAGCAGATTTGATATTATTATTAACAAAAAGATACCTCCAAAATAGATCAGCGGTAAGGCGGGATTGATGCTGTATGCAAATATGGCTACGAATAAAATGCCGATAACGACAGGGAATAAAATATTAACAAAGCTGGAAATAAATCTTTCTGTATCGATACGTACTTTTTGCAAAATGCTCAGCGTTTCCCCGCTGCGCTGGTCTTCAAACTGATGATATGGAAGACTCATTGCATGTTTCAACCCTTCAGTAAATACTGCGGCCCCGAATTTTTGTGTTACCAGGTTTTGAAAATAATCCTGGAAAGCTTTGGCAATACGGCTTACCATCGCCACACCTATTGATGCGCCTAAAAGTGTAAGGAGCGGGGTGGCAAATTTCCACCAAAAAGGCTGGTAAGGGGTGTGGTCAGTATGATATTTATACCCCAGGTCAATTAATTTCCCGAATATATAGGGATCGATTAAGGAAAAACTGATATTAATTGCCGCCAGAAACAAAACAAATGCCACCAACCATTTATGGGGTTTCAAATATTGCAGAAGTATCTTCATAAAAGGGAATAAAAAAATTAAGTAAAGAAAATTGGTCCGTCAATGCCGTCACCTTTGCAAAAAGCAGCGGCAATTAAAAAAAGCAGCGGCAGTTAAGAAAAGCTAAGGCGGAAATGTGTGCAAACATCGTACAAGTTCGGGAAAAATGACAAATATGCCGGATATAACAGCGTTTTTGACTAAAGGGCATCTCTAAATATAATTGATCTATAAATCTATGGCAGATTTTATGCCACCAACCTTGTACCCCGCCTTGCGAAACCAGCCGGTTCGGGAAAAACGGAGAAGCAGGGCCATACCCTAATGGGGTGATATGTGCACCGATCATTTTTAAAAACAAAAACTATTGGCTAATTTACCCGTGTGCCTAACAATACGTCCATACAAGCAGAAAGGGTACTGGCCATGTTTCATAAACTTCATGTCAGTATTGAAGCCGCAGTACCTGCCAGCCATTCACTGCTGACAGGAAAACTCGGGCTGGTGCTGTACTATTTCTCTTTGTATGAAGGCCTGGGAGAAAACGAATATGCAGATAAGGCCATAGACCTGCTGGAAGCGATAATGAACCAGAAGGATGATGAACTGCCTTTACTGGCGGGAACCGGTTTTTCTACTGGTACAGCAGGGCTTGGTTATATTTTATCATTGATGAAAATGTCGGAACTGGTGGAAATTGACTTGCAGGAAGACATGAGAGAACTGGATGCCTGGATGGCTGAAATTGCTATGAAACAAATAGTGGAAGAAGACAGGAACGATTACCTCCACGGCGCAATGGGTGTTGTTCATTATTTTATCACCCGGAGTAAGGAACCGCATATCAGGACATACCTTGAAAAGTTGGTGGAAGCCTTTTGTGATAAGGCCGTTATTACGGAAGAAGGCATTTGGTTTCGTAATTTCATTATTGATCAGCGTGAGAAAGAACGTATAGATACTGGCTTATCGCATGGTAATGCAGGATTCTTACTTATCCTGCTGAATGTGCTGGAGGCCGGGATATTGGAAAGAAAAGTAAGAGAAGTTGTTACAAAGGGTATCCGTTTTCTTATCAGCCTGCAGATGAAACCAGATCCGAATAACGAGCAACATACTTTTTTCCCCTTTTCTGTTAATTGCAGTAATTTCAACGATACATATTTCTCCCGGCGGCTGGCCTGGTGCTATGGCGACCTGAATATTATTTTATTGTTATACAGGGCTTCTTCGCTTTTGCATGAGCCTGCGTGGAAAGAACTGGCGGATACGCTTGCTGCACAAACAGTAACAAGACAGGACGAAACAGCCACTCTTGCTGCCGATTCTCATTTTTGTCATGGCACAGCCGGGTTGGCACAGTTTTATAAAACCCTGTATGCACTTACCGGCAACGAAATATTTTCAGCGGCAACAGATTACTGGATACAAAAAACAGTGGAACTGCTGGAAGTGGAGTGCAGGGAGAATTGGTACAGCGGCAAAGAATGTGACCTGCTGAACGGGTTGCCTGGTATTAACCTGGCCTTGTTATCTTATATCACTAAAAAAGAATTGACCTGGAGCCGGTCGCTGCTATTATGAGTCAGCCTGTCGTCGTATTACCATTTAGTTTTTTAGATGAACTGGTGTTGCGTACACCGGCACTCCCATTCGCCTCATCGCTGAGTGATTCATTAACGGATGATCTGCTGCGGGATGAATCCTTCCTTGAAGCAGTGTACCTGGCGTCCCCGGTATTATATGCTGAATGTTTGCGGCTGAGAAACGGCCAGCTTACCGATGAGAAAGAAATCAGGAAGATCAGGATCTCACTGGTAAAATATTATCAGCGTATGTTCAGCCGCTGCACACCGTTCGGATTATTTTCAGGCTGCTCATTGGTAAAATGGGGACAGACAGAGTCTGCAGTGGTATTGCCACCTGCCGGGTTTTTAAGAAGCACGCGGCTCGATATGCATTATCTCTGTGCACTGGGCCAGCATTTATCTTCACTTCCTTTTATTAAAGACAGGTTGCTTTATCATCCCAATAACAGCTATTATATACTGGGTAATGAGCTGCGTTATATTGAATACCGGTACCTTAATGGCAGACGTGTTCACCAGATCAGCTCCGTTTTATATTCTGAGTACCTGCAATGGGTGCTTGATCATGCCCGGAAAGGGGCCCTGACGGGTTCTCTTATAAGGATGCTGGCGGAGAATGCGGAAGTAGAACACAGGGAAGCCGTTGAATTTATAGATGAAATGATCGCCTCGCAGGTATTGGTCAGTGAAATGGATCCGGCCATTACCGGTGAGGAGTTTATTCACCAGCTGCTGGCAGTACTGGAACGTGTGAATATACCAGAATCAGGAGAGATTTCATTGATCATTGCAAAGCTGAAAAACAAGATTGCCGTACTCGGTGATATTGACAGGAGGGCGCACCCATCCGCCGCAGTTTATTTATCATTAAAAGATCAGATAAAAGAAACCGGCGTACCCTTTGAAGAAAATAAACTTTTCCAGGTGGACATGTACCACGAGCCGTCCGCAGCAACTGTTAATGAAAACCTGAAGAAAAACCTGCTGCAGGCTGTGGAAATGCTGGCAAAACTATATTCGAATACAACGAATGAGCTGCTTACTTCTTTTGCTGGCCGCTTCAGGGACAGGTACGAAGACCAGGCAGTACCCTTATTGCATGTGCTTGATGCCGAAACGGGAATTGGGTTTACCGAAAGGTCAGGCCGCAACCTTTCCCCCCTGCTGGAAAATATTGCAATGCCGGCTGCACAAGACCGTGACAGGTATGATATTAAATGGAACAAAACCGAGCAATGGCTGTTTGACCTGCTGATCAATAACCGCGGCAGGCAGGAGATCGTATTAGATGAAAAATCGCTGGAAGGTTTTTCAGACGAACTACCCCGGTTTCCGCCTTCTATGTCAGTTCTCTTTAGTATGGCAGCGGAAGACCGGATTATATTCAGGGGTTGCAGCGGATCGAGTGCCGCTAACCTGCTGGGGCGGTTTGCGCATGCTGATAAAAAAATAAATGAATTGGTACAAAGAATAACGGCAACTGAGCAGGCGATGAACACGGGAGTGCATTTTGCTGAAATTGTACATTTACCGGAAGACCGTGTGGGAAATATTTTATTGCATCCCGCATTCAGGGAATATGAAATACCCTTCCTGGCGCAATCATCATTACCGGATCAGCAACAGGTGGCCCTGCAGGATCTGCTTATCAGTGTGGGACAGGATAAACAGATACGGTTGTTTTCAGGTAAGTTGGGCAAGGAAATTATTCCCAGGCTTAGCAGTGCACATAATTACAGTTATGCCAGCCTTCCGGTATATCATTTCCTGTCAGAATTGCAAACACAAAACACGCAGGGCGCACTGGCATTTGGCTGGGGCAGTATGGCACGGCATTTCCGTTTTTTGCCCCGTGTACGTTTTCAGGATACAATACTGCATGAAGCCACCTGGCAATTGCGCAGGGAAGATTTAGCGCCACTGTTGGGTATCAAAGAATGGTTGCCGGTGGTAATTGGCCAGTTCAGGGAAACCTGGCAACTGCCGCAAAGACTGGTGCTGGCCGATGGGGATAATGAATTGCCGGTTGATCTGGATAACCGGCTGTCGGTGGAAACTTTCCTGAGTACAGTACGCGACCGTGAGGGAATAGTACTGAAAGAATTTTTCATGCCGGCGAATGCCGTAACAGACGGGTCGGGTCAGGCATATAATAATCAGCTGGTGGCAGTACTTATGAATAACAGGCAGGTATATGCGGATATGCCGGTATTGCCTGCTATTACTGCAGACGCTGCGGTAAAAAGAAAATTCCTGCCCGGATCGGAGTGGCTGTATTATAAGATTTATTGCGGCTCTAAAACAGCCGATGAAATTTTACTCCGCTTTGTGGGCCCGTTCGCTGAATCTATGATGGAAGAAACGCTGATCAGTCATTGGTTTTTTATCCGGTACAACGACCCCGGCTTTCATTTAAGAATGCGCTTTCATATTTCACAACCGGAAGATTTCGGTAAAGTAAGCGCCATATTTCATAAAGCCCTTGAAGAAATGGATAATGAAGGGTTGATTGCATCCGTGCAAACCGCTACTTACCAGCGCGAAATGGAACGGTATGGATTTGAACTTACTGTACTGGCAGAAGAACTTTTTTTTACAGACAGTAAACTGAAGCTGGAATTTCTTCAGCTTACTGAAGGGGATGAGCGGGAGCAGGTGCGCTGGCTTTGGGGAATGAGGGGGGTGGATGAGTTGCTCAATGCGTTTGGCCTCGTCCTTCCGGATAAGTATGTGTTGATGCAGGCTTTTCAGCAAACTTTTGCTGCGGAGTTTCATGCTGGTAAACAGCTGTACCGGCAGATGAATATGCAATACAATGAGCACAGAAAAGAAATTCAACAGGTAATGGACAGCCCGGTTTTGCCCGATAATGTTTACAGGCATTTAATTGAGATATTCAGCAGGTATGATACCGAAATGAAGCAAACTGCTAAAAAAATTATTGCAGTATTGGGAAGCCAACCCTCCCAGGCTGCATTACAAAATTTATTGTCAGGCTATATTCACATGAACCTGAACCGCCTTTTTTTGTCGGAACCCCGGCAGCATGAGTTGCTTATCTACGATTTTTTGTGCAGCTGGTACCGGTCGCAACTGAAGCGGAAGTGACCGATAAAAATATCCGGCGCGGGGCAAAAAACCGCTTTCTGATTGAAAAGCCCCTTATTCTCAGTGATTTTTTTGACAGCCATTGATTCACAGGTACTTGTTTTTCCGGCCCCACCGGATAAAAGGTAACCTGATTAGGGTATTTGCCGGTATTGAGAAGAGTTCTAATTTCACAGTAATCAAAAACACTTCAATCATGGAATTGCAAAAAAAACCTGTTCGTAAACTCGAACTGAAAAAGAAAACCATTTCCCGGCTCAGCCCAAACCAATCACAGGCAAATGATGACAGCTGGACTACCATTATTTACCAGACCGGCGGGTGTGTAACAAGAGGATGCGGATCTGATTTTACCAGGACCATCTCTATTGTATTTACCAGCAATTAATTTTTTCCGGCTTATTGTCTCCGGTATGTAAAAATACCGGGGACATCATTTGGAATGCACAAATACTGTGGATTAATTGCTTCCGGCAACATTAGTAAGCCTTTTTCTGTTAATCATTTGAACTCTAATTTATGGGGAAAAAACCTGTTCGTAAACTTGAACTGAAAAAGAAAACCATCTCCCGGCTCAGCCCGAGCCAGTCACAGGCGAATGATGACAGCTGGACCACGGTTATTTACCAGACCGCAGGTTGTGTAACCAGGGGATGCGCCACTGATTTTACCAGGACCATCTCTATTGTTTTCACAAGTGGCTGATGTAAATGTTTTTGAAAAGTATCGTTGGTGTTCTTTGGCTGTAAAGCCGACGGTACCAATGTTGTTTTAGCGCATATCTTACCCCGCCCACCCCTCTCTATCCAAACTTCTGTATTGAATCGCTTCAGCCAGATGTTCCGGTTTGATATCTGCACTGGCAGAAAGATCAGCAATCGTCCTTGCTACTTTTAAAATACGATCATAAGCCCTTGCCGACAAATTCAATTTTTCCATTACTGTTTTCAGCAGGTTAGCGCCTACCGCATCTATCACACAAATTTCTTTTAGCATCTTGCTGCTTATTTGTGCATTGCAGTAGATGCCGGGGTTTTCTTTATACCGTTCTCCCTGTCTGTCCCTGGCAGCAATTACCCTGTCACGTATGCTGGCAGAATTTTCCTGCAGTTTAGTTGTAGATAATTCACTGAAAGGAACAGGCGTTACTTCTACATGCAAATCGATCCTGTCTAATAATGGACCGGATATTTTATTTAAATATTTCTGTACCGTACCGGGCGGGCAACTGCATTCTCTTTCTGGATGATTATAATATCCGCAGGGACATGGATTCATGGAGGCTATCAGCATAAAGGAAGCCGGAAAGTCAACTGCTACTTTTGCTCTTGAAATAGTAACCCGTCTTTCTTCCATCGGTTGGCGCATTACTTCAAGCACGGTCCGTTTAAATTCCGGCAATTCATCTAAAAATAAAACCCCGTTATGTGCTAATGAAATTTCTCCCGGCTGTGGTATGCCACCTCCACCCACCAATGCCACATCTGATATGGTATGATGGGGAGAACGGAAAGGTCTTTTGGAAACTAAAGTGGCATTCTCCGGCAACTTACCTGCTACGGAATGGATCTTGGTAGTTTCCAATGCTTCCTGCAAGCTTAATGGAGGCAGAATGGTGGGTAATCTTTTTGCCAGCATTGTTTTGCCGGCACCGGGTGGGCCAATCAATATCGCATTATGTCCGCCGGCTGCGGCTATCTCCATAGCCCGCTTTATATTTTCCTGTCCCTTTACATCCGCAAAGTCAATTTCAAAATCATATTGCGAATTAAAAAATTCTTCCCGGGTATTGATGATTACCTGTTCTAATCCCGTTTCTTCTTTTTCAAAAAAATCAATCACTTCGTTGATATGGTTCACGCCGTACACCTTTAGATTGCTCACCATGCCGGCTTCTTTGGCATTGGTGGTTGGTACAATCAATCCTTTAAAGCCTTCTTTCCTGGCTTGTATAGCAATGGGCAAAGCGCCTTTAATAGAACGGATCTCCCCATCCAGCGACAATTCGCCCATAATAATATATGAAGAAAGTGCCTCACTGTTTTTAATTTGCTCCGAAGCGCCCAGTATGCCGAGTGCAATGGGCAGGTCAAATGCGGTGCCGCTTTTTTTAATATCAGCAGGGGCCATATTCACCACCACTTTGGTACGGGGTACATTATAATTATGTGTTTTGAAAGTACTTTCAATCCGTTGCAGGCTTTCTCTCACGGCATTGTCAGGCAGGCCCACAATCATGGGGTCTTTGCCACTGGCCAGCCAGTTTACTTCAATCGTAATAGTAATTGCTTCCACGCCATACACAGCACTGCCAAATGTTTTAATAAGCATGTGGTTAAAATATAAGAAATGAAAAATCAGAAAATTGCGGGAAATGGTATGGCGGGTCAACTTACTGTAGTCTTTACAAAGATATATGTATATGCGGAGATACAGCTAACGACAGGTAAAACTATCAGGGCAAGCGCATTAAAATCTTCTCTTTGAATGTTTAAAATAGCAAACAGGGACACCGATTACGCTGAGTAAACGGGTTTTATTTCTTTGTATTCTCAGTGTTTCTGTGGCAATTTGTATTCTCTGCGGGTAAATTGTGTTTCTGCCGAAGGCAGATTTTTTTTACTTCAATTCCGAAATGGTTGCTTCAAAAAGAAGAGAGGTATTCATGTCAGCTATCACAGATAATGGTTTAAACTTCGCCGGTATTTTAAATGTCTCTGTTTTTTTAGTAATAGTTAACCTGTCTGTCCGTGCATTGGCAGATTGCACAGCTATATCCAGCGGAAATTCAAAAAGCTGGCTTTGTAACTGGTCTACCGTTAGTAAAATCTGTTGTTTCTTTTCTTCATATTTCCACGATATTTTCAGCCTGGGGTTTTCGGGGGTGTACAGCCATTGGGTAAAAAATTGTTGCAGGTTTTTACCGGAAACGGTTTCAAAAACCTTTTGCAGGTCTTTGGTATCCGCATTTTTTCCGGCATAAGTGGCATAGTACAGCCGTACACTTTTTTTAAAAATGGAATCACCTAGCTGCCGGCGCAGCATGTGCAGTATCCAGCCGCCTTTCTGGTAGCTGTTCGCATTCAGCAGCTGCATATAATCTTTGGTGCTGTCCACTACCGGTTTGCGGGATGTTTTTACAAAATCAATAACTTCTTCTCTTTCTTTTTGCATCCTTTTATTCAGGCTGTCAGTGCCGTATTTTGATTCGATAAATACGTGTGTTAAATAGGTGGCAAAACCTTCACTGAGCCAAAGATGGGCAAAGCTTTTTTCGGTAGCATGGTTGCCAAACCACTGATGTACTATTTCATGGGCCAGCAATGCTTCCTCCTGCCGCTTACCGGTTACGGAGTTTTCATAATAAAAAATGGCGCTGGCATTTTCCATACCACCAAAGATGGTCTTGGATTGTACATTGGCCAATTTTTTATAGGCGTAAGGGCCGATATAATTCATATACCAGGTTAGTATTTCTTTGGCCGGGGCATAATCATAAAAGCCTTCCGTTTTATTTTCCGGGAATACCCAGCTGCTTACCGGCACACAGTTTATATCACCCGCATAATTGACGGCAAAATCTGCCACACCAATCACCATTACTTTGGCAGGCAACGGCACGTCTTCTTTCCAATGGGTCAACTTTTTATTATCAGCCAGCGAAGATTCTTCAATTTGAATGCCATTGGATATTACCTGGTAATGCGAAGGAGCTGTTATAATAAATTCAACCGTTGCTTTATCTGCCGGATCATCCACACAGGGTATCCAGTTATGTGCCCTGTTGGGCCAATTGTCTGAAAAGAAAGTACGGTGGCCATATTTATTTTTGGAAATGATAAGGCCGTCGGCCGGGATGCCTTTGTAAGTGATTAACAGGCTAACCGTTTCACCTTTTAAAAAAAGAGTTTGTGGTGTGATAACCAGTTTGTCAAATTCTTGTTTGAACCGGGGAGACAAATATGCGGGATCGCTAAATTCAACCTTTGAAACAATCATTCCTTTTCCTTCCGAATTTAAAAAGGCCAGGTCAAAAGAAAAGATTTTACTGTCTTCTTTTACTGTAAAGCTGATAGCCGCAGACCCGTATATAGAATCATTTTTGTCAGTAAGCTCAACCTGGTATTTATAATGCAGCACATCAATACTCCTTTGTGCGGCAGCCGCAGATATAACAGCGCTTAGCAAAAAGGCAAATGATATTTTTTTTGATAGCATGTTTGGTAGTTAAAAATTAGATGTATAAAAAGTACATTTTATGAGATGTATGAGTGTAAATTTAGGTGTATATTTATTAAAACAATGTGTGTGACAGTAAAATTAAACCTTACACTGGATGAAAAAACAGCCAGGCAGATAAAATTGTATGCTGCCAGGAAAGGTACTTCTGTTTCTAAAATTGCAGAGGAGAAATTTCAGGAAGTGTTGAAAAAGGAAAACCCCGATAAAAAATTTCTCAATTTTGTAAAGCAATTTTCAGGAAGTTATCAAAACCAGCCCCTTATTAATGTTAAAAAGGGGAAGCATGCTTTTTTAAAAGAGAAATATGGGATTTAAAGCGTTCATCGATACTAATATCATGGTGGATTTTGTTTAGCCTGAACGGCCCTTTCATCAATCCGCTACAGACTTATTTGTGGCGCTTGGAGAAGGATTGTTTGAAGCTTTTACTTCAGAAAGTGTAATAACGACGACCCTGTACCTGCTCCGCTCCGGCTATACAAGAGAGCAAAAAAATAAATTGATATTTAATCTGAACGAAAAATTGACCCAGCTGGCCTGTACTAATCATCTAATTAAAACTGCTTCGTTAAAAGAACCGTCCGATTTTGAAGATGCCCTTTTGTATGAGATAGCAGCAGCTAATGGAATGGATTATTTTATTACATCGAATACAAAAGACTTTAAGAAAATCCAATTACCCGGCATTCCGGTTATTACAGCTTCACAATTCGCTAAATTGATCAGTCAGGGTTTATAATCTTTCCAGCATCTCCACCACTTTCTCCCTTTTCAATATCACATACCCGATACGGTCATTGCTGATGCCTTCTTTCAACTGGTAGCTGAATTCCAGTTGTTCATCCCGCACAGTGGTTTCAAAATAACGGAAGGAGATATTCGGATAGTTTTTCAATTCCTCTCCAATCTCATAAAGGTGCGTGGAAAGAATGAACAGGGAGTTCTTCATCTTTATTAATCCCTTGATAACGGTGAGGGAACACTTCATGGCATCCTGTACATTAGTGCCTTTGAACAATTCATCAATCAGCACCAGCCATTTTTTGCCATTGTCAATTTTTTCAATCGTATTTTTTATCCGCTGCACTTCATTGAAGAAATAGCTTTCGCCTTTGGCAATATTATCCACCACATTGATATTGCTCAGCAGGCCATCAAATAAAGTGAGCCTCATCTTTTGTGCCGGTACACCCATACCGATATGGGCCAGGAAGACAGCTGACCCCAGGGCTTTTATCAGGGTGCTTTTGCCGGCCATATTAGCGCCGGTCAAAAAAAGAAAATTATGTTCGGGGTTCATCTGCATATTGTATGCTACGGGCTTTGGCAATAAAATATGATACAGTCCTTTTGCATCCACCAGCGGTGTATCCTGTTCCACAAATTCAGGAAAAGAGAGGTTGTACGTTTTCATGGCCACTGCCATCGAATACCAGGCATCCAGCCGGCTGTATATTTCTATCAGTTCCAATGTGCCGGTTTTGTAACGGCCCCGGAGGTGATGCCCGAAATACAAGTTTTGCCGTATCGAGAATTTTTGAGCTGGTTCTGTTTCAGATAATTTTTGAAGCGGCCCTTCTTTCAGCAAACCTTTTATGCGGTCTGTATATAATTTAATATTGGCAGGCAGATCAAGGCCATTCAATAACTCCACAATTTTCCGGATACCACGGTAGAAGTCGGCAAAATGGGTTATCGAATATTTTGTCATCGAGTAGTCTTCGCTGTGCAGCCATTTATAAAACAGGTTATTGAAAGAGGCAGGAGCTTCACTGATCGGGTCGAGTGAATAATCCATGAACTTGTCCATCACCAGCACGGTGCCATTGCTGATATCGGTAGGCCATTGGTTCACATGTTCCATAAAAGTGCGGATCACTTTTTGGGTACCGAGTATTTTTTTCAGATCATCATGCGGTTCGCTGAAGAATTTGCGCAGCCATTCCCGGCCACCCACGGTACGGGTAAAGTTCAGTTTGTGGAAAATAGAAAATTCTTCCTCGGCATGGAAGATGGAGATGTCGTTGAATGTGATATTGTCTATCTGCATAGGCTGTTTAGATGATAACGGAAAGATGATAGATGATAACGGGAAGATGACAGATGATAATATTTCACAGTATAAATTGCTTTATTGGTTCAATAGTTAATAGGTTAATTAGTTTACCAGTAATACCCAAAGCATCCTCAGTACTGCCAATTGCTTTTAACTTTGGGCAAAAATTGTTGTCTGAATACCAGTGGAGTTTTTCCAAATAAGAAGAACTATAATCTATCATCTGTCATCTATCATCTGTTTTTAGCGATCAAACGCCAACCGTTGTCCTTTGGCCGATTCATCCCATTGTCCTTTATTGTACACCAGGCATCCATTGACAAACGTATTTACTATAGATGCAGGAAACGTAAAATTCTCTAAAGGACTCCAGCCGCATTTATATAAAATATTGTGGCGGGTGGCACTGGTGGGTTCATTCAAGTCCACCATCACCAGATCGGCATGGTACCCTTCACGGATAAACCCCCTTTCCTTTACCTGGAAGCAGGTGGCCACAGCATGGCTCATTTTTTCCACTATTTTCTCCAGCGAAATAGCCCCCTGTTTGTAATAGTGCAGCATTAATAGCAGCGGATGCTGCACCAGCGGCAGTCCCGCATGGGCGGCCCCATAGTCAACTGCAGCAGGTACAAGAATCCCTTCTTCATTCCTTATAAACCCTTTTTCCGACAACGTATGCGGTGCATGATCGGTGGCTATCACATCAAGCCGGTCATCCAGCAGGGCTTTCCACAAGGCTTGTTTATTATGTGGCGCTTTAATGGCCGGATTACATTTAATCTGGTTACCCAGCCTTGTATAATCATCACTGGTAAAATGAAGGTGGTGTACGCATACTTCCGCAGTGATCCGTTTATCTGCCAGCGGAAACAGGTTGGTGAATAATTGCAATTCTTTTTCGGTGCTGATATGCAGGATATGCAGCCGGGTATTATATTTTTTGGCAATCTGAATAGCATACAGCGAAGATTCATAACAGGCTTCCCCATCCCGTATAAGAGGGTGGTCGGCGACTGT
This sequence comes from Chitinophagaceae bacterium, assembly GCA_031441485.1. GTDB lineage: Bacteria > Bacteroidota > Bacteroidia > Chitinophagales > Chitinophagaceae > JJ008. Next base: position 2,935 of record JANOEQ010000075.1, on the reverse strand, counting down.
AAGTTCCCTGCCGTCTTCCCGCAGGGCCCTTAGAGCTTTAATTTTTTCGAGGTTCCGTTTAATGATGGTTTCATCCTCACAATGGGTGGCTATCAGCACTTCGCTTTGCCGGAATATTTTATCTAATGTATTGGGATTATCCACAAGCATATTGCCGGTACTGCTGCCCATAAATATCTTTATGCCGCAAACAGTATTTTTTTTCGCATTGGTCTTTAATACTTCTTCCGCATTATCATTGCCGGTACCCATGTAAAAAGAGTAATTGGCCAGGGAATGTTGCGAAGCCATTATATATTTATCTTCCAGCAGCTCCTGTGTAAGTGCATTGGGAATTGTATTGGGCATTTCCATAAAACTGGTAACCCCGCCTGCCACTGCGGCTTTTGCTTCTGTATAGATGGTGGCCTTATGTGTCAGCCCTGGCTCACGAAAATGAACCTGGTCATCTATACAACCCGGCAGCAGGTATTTGCCTTCCCCGTTTATTTCAATAAAACCCGTGTCAATCTGTGTAATCTGTGGCCGGACTTTCTCTATCCTGCCGTTGCTTATAAGCACATCTGCCGTTTGAATGGTGCCTTCGTTTACCACCCGGATATTCTTAATCAGGTAATTTTGCATATCTTGTCTGTTGAAATTTAAGTCCAAAGCCAATACCCATGCAATTTAAACAAACCCTTGTAAGACTTGCGCTTATCCTGCTTCCATTTTCCGCTTTTTCGCAAACCACCTATCTGCCCCCCGGCGATAAGGCCAATATTTTACTGGAGCGGATGGAGATAAAAAGCCGAACCGATTCTTTTTTCAACTTTTCCAAAACAAAGCCATACACCCGTGTGCACACCATGCGTGCGGTAAATCATTATGTGCAGCAATTTGGAAAAACTCTTTCTAAGGTGGATGCCTATAATGTGCAACGGCTATCCGTCAATAACCTGGAATATGTGCCGGAAGCAGACCGGGCTAAATATTCTTCTAAAAAGCCCCTGCTCAAAAATTTTTATACCACACCGGCCAGTCTTTACGAAGTGCATATAAAGGATTTTGACCTGGTCATCAACCCGGTTATAAGCGTCAGCATTTCCAAAGAAAGCGATAATGAAGAAACCCTGTACCAGAATACAAGGGGAGTTTCCATCCGGGGGCGGCTGGCGAATAAGATCGGCTTTTATTCTGTTATCACCGATAACCAGGAAAAAACGCCATTGTATGTAAGAGATTTTGTGAATGCCAGGAAAGCAGTACCCGGAGCCGGATTTTACAAACCCTTCAAAGGAACGGGTTACGATTATTTTGATGCACGGGGTTATTTCACTTTTAATGTGACCAAATATATTGATGTAGCCTTTGGATATGATAAAAATTTTATAGGCAATGGCTACCGCAGCATGTTTCTGAGTGATTTTGGCAACAACAGTCTTTTCCTGAAGCTTAATACCAGGATATGGAAGCTCAATTACCAGAATATTTTTATGGAACTGCACAATGCGGATAACAGGGTAGGGGATAAGCTGATTGGAAAAAAATACGCGGCCATGCACCACCTGGATATGAATATTACCAAATGGCTGAATATTGGTTTATTTGAAGGAGTGATCTTTGGAAGGCAAAACAGGTTTGATTTTGGCTACCTGAACCCCATTATATTTTACCGCTCTGTAGAGCAGCAAAACGGAAGTTTTGACAACTCTGTGGTGGGACTGGATGCAAAAGCAAACCTGAAAAAGAAAATACAGTTATATGGCCAGTTACTGCTCGATGAATTCAGCCTCACAGAAGTAAAAGCAGGCAATGGATGGTGGGCCAACAAATTTGCCATGCAGATAGGTGCTAAATACATAGATGCATTTGGTATCAGCAACCTGGACCTGCAAATAGAGCATAACCGGGCCCGCCCTTTCACTTATTCGCATAATGATTCTGTAGCCAACTACACGCATTATAACCAGCCGCTGGCACATCCGTTGAGGGCCAATTTCAGTGAATTCATCGGCATTGCCCGTTACCAGCCTGCACCTAAGTGGCTCACCGTGGCCAGGCTTAGTTATTACACACAGGGCCGTGACAGCAGTGCAAGAAGTTTTGGCAGCAATATCTTCTATCCCAATGCTGCACCATTCCGTATCGGGGATTATGGTTATAGTATCGGCAGCGGTTGGAAAACCAATGTGCTGATGGCTTCTTTACTGGTGTCGTATGAATTCAGGGAGAACTTGTTTGTAGAACTGAATGCACTATACCGAAAATTGGATACAAAGACTGCACCGGTCATCTCTCAAAACAGTTCCGTTATTTCATTTGGTGTCCGCTGGAATATGCAGCGCAGGGATTTTGATTTTTAAATACAGTACGGCAACAAATTTTTTCAGGGCAGCCGGCGTTTACGGCTGCCCTGTTGTCTTCTTATTCTCTCATTGGTATTTTTTTTCTTTTAGTAGGTTGTTATTGCGTTACACAATGAAGCAGTCCACCGTTTTTGAATAACTAAAGCTGGGCTTTATTCGTCATGCCCCGAACCGCAGTACAGCAGAATTGGCTGATGTTAGTTTGTCAAGCCCCGATTGCACAAAACCTTTTGTTGAACCAACACCTTCGGTGAAGGTACTATTGATAAGTCAATCCTGTTTTGTCGGATACCTCTCAACGAATACAAAAGCTATCCCACAAAGACCCACGGAGCCCACAAAGCCTTTTCTTTGTGTCTTTGTGGGAAAATTGTTTGCGTCATATCGGACTTGACACGACATTAGCCATATTAAATGTTATACCTTTCGTATTCAGAATACAGCAAATAGCTTTAACCATTTTTAAACGGATAAACTGCAATACTATCTTAAACCGGAAAATCAATAGTTTATAGCAAGGCCACCTACTAATTCCCTATAGCAAAGAAAAAGAGACCCTGCCTGGTGCCGGTCAACAAACAATAACC
>JANOEQ010000074.1:0-89959 GCA_031441485.1 Chitinophagaceae bacterium | reverse complement strand
CCCTTGATGTGCGGAGTGTTCTGCTTTAAGGAAAGAACCCCGTTGTCGTGAGAATGCTGAATAAATAAAAAAACCATGAAGGGTTGTGGTTCGTTTGCAACGAACCATCGGCTCCTTAGAGCCGTTGTATTGCTGTTTTTTTTGCTGAAGTCGGTAGTTGTAAACTACCTCCCCCGATGTGCGGAGTGTTCTGCTTTAAGGAAAGAACGCAACTGGTAAGTGGGATGTTGAATAAATGAAAAAACGATGAAGGGTTATGTTTCGTTTGCAACGAAGCATCGGCTCCTTAGAGCCGTAAAACGTCTGCAAATTTTACAATATAGAAATCAGACAGGGTCTGACATCAATCAATGATGTTATAGAAAAAAATCATACTTTTATCCGATATTAATCAACCTAAGCACTTCCTCAAAAATAATTTATTAAATAAAATTAATAGATATTATGAGCGAAGGAGGCTATAAGATCCGTAATCAGGGCGCTATCCATTTTATAACATTTGCAGTGGTAGAATGGGTAGATGTATTTACCAGACAATGTTACCGGGATATAGTGTTGGACAGTATAAGACATTGCCAGGTAAATCGCGGATTATCCTTGCATTGCTGGTGTATAATGAGTAATCATTTGCATTTAATTCTTTCAGCAAAGAATAACGACCTGAGTGATGTGCTGAGAGATTTTAAGAAGTATACCAGTAAGCAAATTTGTAAAGCTATTGAAGATAGTAAACAGGAAAGCCGGAGGGAATGGATGTTGCGGATATTCAGGGAGGAAGGCGAAAAAAACAGCAGAAATAAAAACTACCAGTTTTGGCGACAGGATAATCAGCCGCAGGAATTATACGGTGCTGCTTTTATATGCCAGAAGATAAATTACATCCATCAAAATCCTGTTGAGGCCGGGATTGTAGAAAAGCCGGAGCATTATTTGTACAGCAGTGCAAAGGATTATGTATTGAGAACGAAATGCGGTTTGCTGGAGGTGGCGTTTATATAAGGAAGGTGTTCCCGTCATGAGTTGTAAACTCATGACAACTACCCTAAAGATCATAGTTACTTTACAGAAGGGTAGACTACGGAGAACGGGGGGCGGACTGGCGTTAGCAACTGGTGGTACAAGCATTCTTGTAGGGGCTGGTGTTGCTGCACATGGCGCAGCAGCTGGTGCAGTGGCAACAAGTGATGCTGTGTGGGCTACCGGGAAGTTGCAAAGGTTGCATGCCAGTTCTTTTGCATCTACCGATGCCGGAACTTCGGCTGGAAAATTGGGACCTAATCCCAATAAAGGGAAAGCAAGTGATCATGGCGGAACAAATCATAATAAAGCAATTGACGATCGGGTGGGGAAATTAAAAGCTGGGGAACAATATGGCGAAGTAAGGAATATACGAAAGAATCAGGTTCAGGTAGATGCGAATGGAAAACGAGTTGGTAATAATAGGCCAGATTTACAGTATGATCAATGGGATGGTCAGGCCAGAAAGTGGAAGCATTATAATGTGGAATATGATAATAATGCTTCCAATAGTGCTGCCCATGGGGAAAAAATAAGAACTAACGATCCTAATGCTGGAGTGGAATTAAATATATTGAAAGATTAAAAAATAAGAGCATGATTTTGAATAGCCGGTTTAGCATAGACTCCCTGCGAATTAGTCTTATTAATTGTCCTTTGTCTGAAGTAGTAGCTGAGATAAAAAGTATTGCATTTAATACATTTACTAAAAAATGGCAGCAGAATGATTACCAATTGAAAGGATCTTCTGAATTATCCGCATTTGTGACCGAATCGGATTCAGATATTATAAAGTGCTTGATTTGGCAACCTCTTTCTGTTAACTTTGATTTGGTTGTTTTTATTTCAAATATGTCAGATGGCTGGCAATCACTAATTGATATTTATTTCAACAAATTTAAAAGAGAAATTATTCGGATTGAACTTTCTGACTGCATGAGAAGTTATCCTTATTATTCTTTTGAATATATGAATATGTCTGGGGAGCGATTTATTAGGTCAATGAAAGATTCAGATAAATGGAAGTTTCTCGAAACTGGCTCTGCAATGCAGTTTGAGGACACAGCGAACTATAAAAAAAGAAAAATAGCTGACCGCATAAATAATGGTATTATTATTGACTATCTCAAAAAAAAAGAGATAGATATTACAAATGATAATTTTTGGGTGTCAAAAGGGAATGCTATCGAGTTTTCCACGAAGCTAAATTAAATAGTACGAGGTTCTTAAAAATAAAGCTCTTTGAAATATGTAAGGCTTGATTTGACGGTTATTTTCTTTGATAGCCTGTTCCGATAGTTTAAGCGATTCGGAAAACGTTTTAACTTTATACCGGCAGTCGATGGCGGTGTGGCACAGCAGCAGGTGGCGGCATCGGTGGGCAGCAATGGCTCCACACTGGGGCTTACGAATATAAAAGCGCCGAAGAATGGGTATGCCTATATATACATCAGCAACCAGAGTAACAACGATGTGTTCTTTGACAACTTTAATGCGGGTATTACCACCGGTAATATCATTGAAGAAAATCATTATTATGCGTATGGGTTGAAGATTGCCACGCTGAGCAGTAAGAAATTGGAGGATAGCTATGAAGGCTCTTTGAAAAACAATTACCTGTACCAGGGTGCTTATAGTGAAATGGATGATGATATTGGGTGGAATGATTTTCCTTTACGTAATTATGATGCGCAGATAGGAAGGTGGGTGCAGCAGGATCCGTATCAGGAGTTTGCATCGCCGTATTTAGCAATGGGTGATGATCCGGTAAATTTAATTGACCCAAGTGGTGGCAGTGTTTTTGAAGGCCTGTCTTCTGTAGGGAGAACAGCGGTTTTTATGCTGGGTGGAGCAATAATTGGGTTGGGAGTTGATATTATGAGTGGTGGCGATGGTTTTACTGGAACTGCGATTGGTGCCGGAGTTGGCTTGGCTGCCGGGCTGGGTAGTTTGAGTTCAAGGATTGCTGTGAGTATGGGGATACAGACGGTGAATTCTCTTACGGGCATGTTTAATAGCTCAACGAATATAAAGCAGGCAGGAGTTGCTGCGCTTAACAATGGGCCTAATGCTAACCCAGATTCAAACTTGGAAGATGAAGAAATGGGAGGAATTGATCCAACTGAAAGGTTGAGAATATTAACAGCAATCGCAATGGGGGAAGGCGGGAATGGATGGACGTTTAACACAAATGAACTTGTTCAGATAGCGTACGTTTATATGCATAGAGAAGCACAGGGGAAACCATTGGGAAAAGGATCGTCATATTATGCAAATAAAAGCGTGAGTTACCGTATGTATATGAATATTCTTGGAAGTCCGCAGTATGCAAAAGACCAGGCAGCTATTAGCCTTGCTAAAACAATACCTAAGGTTCAAATAGCGGAAACAAAAGCAGTGTTTCAGGAGCTGGATTGTTATACAAACGGTAGTGCAAATCATAAATTTATTCCGGCTGCTGATAATCCGAATATAACAATTCAGGGGTATCATAGGGACTTAAACGGAGAGCACGGTGACCCGAAATTTTGGAATAGAGTTCGGTGGTATGTCTATTATGTTTATACAGGTAAAATCCCAAGAACAAATAACCTGTTTGTTTTACTGGGAAGTGATAACGATCATAAAAACGCAACTTTTCTTGTTGACGAAAAGGCGCTAAATGATTTTGTTGAAAAAAATAAGGATTGGATAGATAAACAGAAAGCTCCTATATATGATGCAAAAACCGATAAATTTAAATAATAATGATAAAATTTGTATTCGTAATAACCTTTAGCGGTGTTTCTTTTCTCTTTATAGGCTGCCGTTCAAAAATGGTACCTGATAAAAAGGGAATACCTAATGAAGTAATTTCAATTAATGAGAGTAAAGGTGATTCGATTTTAGAACTAAATAATTTTCTTAGTTTAAATTGTTTGTCATCAACTTTTCTATCTATTGATATAGACACTATTGATTTTATTGAGTATTCAATTTTTAATAAAGAAAAAGAATACTACTTAAGAAAGTATTGGTTTGATTTAAAATATCAATCAGATACTAGTATGTATACTTTTTTACGAATTTCAAATAAAAAAATATATGAGTTTTTTGCTAATTTAAAGCAGAAGCCAATTTGCTTTAATGCTATTGGCAAGCCGATGATTAAGTATGAGAAAATCTCTTCGGAAATCGAGGAAAAATTATTAGTACATAAAGTGACATTGACGGGTGCCAAATTTCATAAGTTTGGTAATGCGTATTATTTTATTGACACTTCCACATCAATGACTATTTCTGTCTACAACCCTCAAACGGATTCTTTAAAGAAAATGCATATTGAAAATGATTTTTTTGACATCCGTGATTTTTTTATCTATGATATGAAAGCAGACGGTATACCTGAAATATTTATTTTTTCTCGCGGTCGGAGATATGAAAATGATGCAGTGGGATTCGATGCCTATACAGTTACTCGTAATGACATGATAAAAAAATAAAAAGAGATAAAAGATTTTTATCTTATTAAGCCAGACAGTAAAAGATATACACTTGTTATCGAAGATGTGGCATTGGCAGGAAAAATATGAAGGCGCCGAAGAATGGGTATGCATATATATACATCAGCAACCAGAGTACGAATGATAGCCTGTCCCGATAGCGAAGCGTATCGGAATTTTCTTTGATAATTTTAACGTAGGCATTACGGCCGGTAATATCATTGAAGAAAATCATTATTATGCCTATGGTTTGAAGATTGCCACGCTGAGCAGTAAGAAATTGGGGGATAGCTATGAAGGTTCTTTGAAAAACAATTACCTGTACCAGGGTGGGTACAGCGAAATGGATGATGATATTGGATGGCACGACTTTATGTTGCGGAATTATGATGCACAGATTGGCAGGTGGGTGCAGCAGGATCCGTATCAGGAGTTTGCCACATCATATACTTATGTAGGAAACGACCCTATAAACCTGACTGACCCTACAGGAGGGTTATCGTGGCCGCCGCCTGGATTGGGCAAAGTAGTAAGTAGTGCATCGGGTAGTGTTGGAAATGTATTAACTATATCAGGACAGGTTGGTTCCGCCGTTAATTTGTTGAGCAAGGTTAGCATTATTATTAATACGGTAAGTACAGCGGTCAATATTATTAGCAGTGCGGTAGAGATAAAGCAGGTGGGCAAGCAGGTGGCCGGCAGTAGTGCAAATAACGGAGAGCCTGGCCCTGTATACGGCATGGGGTTCTGGTATAATTTTGGTAAAGGATTTAAAGATGGAGGAGTTGACACCTGGAACTTTGTGGAGAGTTTAAAAACCAGAAGAGGTTGGGTTAATCTATTAGATGGGTTGAATAATATTAATCCGATGGGAGTGTGGACACCTGAAAAGGTTTCTTTTTATGCCAGCACCCCTGATTTAATCATGGAGGAATTGAAGAAAATCCCCAACATGACTATAGATGATTGGGGATATGCAGCAGGTTACGGAGGTGAGAAAGTAATTGAGATACTATTGGCGAATAAAGCTGCTGCAGTTATTAAAGCGAAACTTGTGGAAGTAGCTCCAGCCGCTAAGGGGGTAGGTAGAATTCAAGCAGGGTCTTTAAAAGAATTCAAATCACTTGTAAAACAACTATCTAAGCCAGGATCTCAACTCACTAAATCCGAATTGCAACAATTTGAAAAACTGACGCAACAATTTGGTGGCAAATTAAGATATGATTTAAACCCTGTTAAAGGGAAAATTTTACAACCACACGTTCAAGTTGAAGGATTAGGCACGAGTGTTGGAAGTCGTCATATTTGGGTAGGTCAATAAATATAAAGAAATGGAAGAGCAACTAATTATTGATTTTTTACAGTCATTTTTCAATTTGTTTAAGGCAAGAATTGAAGAGTATAAAATAAGTGACAATAAAATATTTGGAATTTTAGGATGGCTAAATGAAGATGATAAACAAAACTTTATTTTAAAAACTAATTTTGACATTTTTTTTATCTTTAAGGCTAAATTATTATGTGATTATTTGTTAGAAAATAATTTTATTGATGGAGATAAAATAGTAGTTTCAGAAAGTGATTTAGTATTAAGATTAATAAAAGATGGATGGAAAGAAAATGAAGCAAATGAAGCAATAAATTTCCTTTGTTCCTTTGATGTAAAAATGGTAGATGAAGGAGAGGAAACGGATTCATTTTATATACATTTTTGATTAAGTATGTAGAATGCCCCCTGTCCTCGGTAGTTTGTTTTGATTAAAAAATGAAACGATGAATGAAAGAAAAACGATGAAAAGAAAAAAGGACTATGAAGGGCTGTGCTTCGTACCGTAGCAAGTCCGGTATTTACAATTTGCAACGAAGCATCGGCTCTATAGAGCCGTCAAAACTTAGTTCTTTGAAAGTGCGGATAGCAAAATAGTGAGAGTTGTTGTGGCATTTTTTGTAAGCAATCGGTAGTTAAAAACTACCTCCACCGCCTGCGGTTGGTTTTGCCAGCCTAGGCCGAGTTAGGTTTTTCAAAAGAGGAAATAAGTAGCGGCCCAGAGCCACTTATTATAGGACCCATATTAAGATGGCTTGCGAGAAAAGCACTTAAACCTATTTGGCAAAAAGGAATTAAACCGGCTTCGAAATGGGTATGGAGGCGAATTACAACATCTCCGGGGAAGGAAATAGCAAAAAAAATTGAGCAACAGCTTTTAAAAAGAGGCTGGACAAAAGAATCATTAACAAATACAGTTAAAAAGCCATTTACAACAAGGAGTGCAACAAATAAAGCGAATGGTAACCCGGCTACTGCATATTTTAATAAAGACGGTTCTTATGTAGTGAGGGATAATGTTACTAAGAATATTATTCAAGTTAGTGATAGAACAAAACCCTGGGTTCCCGATAATACAATTATTAATCCTTATATTCCAAAATAATATTGTATGAATAAAGTAGAATTAAAGTTTAAGAATAAAATCGCCATAGATAGAGGTAAATATTTCCTTTTCTTTAAAAAAGACGCTTTAGATTTTGTACAAGAATGTAAGAATGAAAACATTGTAATTTTAGGAATAGATAGTTTTTATAAAATTGATGAGGAAACAATCCAACCAACTATGGAAAATAGTGTAGATTTTTCTTCTGCTTATTACGTACATAAAACTGGCGATATTTATTCTGAAGCTATTGAGTTTTTGCAAACCAAGGACGAAGAATTATTTTTTGAAATAGTATGTGAAGATTGAGAGTTAATATGTTGAATAAATAAAAGGAAGGATGAAGGGTTGTAATGAGTTTGCAACTTATTACTGCAAAGTTTAATCAGTTTTTTGTCCAGCACCATTTTATCAGAGCCCGCTGTTATTATTAGTTTGGCCTGAAACTGCACACCTTCAAATTTGATTGATGATTCAAATCTTTATATCAGGGTTACCATCATATTTTTTTAATACTTTAAATTATACCTTATGAACAAATTTATTTTTAGAATCGTATTCTTTTATTTATCGGCAGGCAGCTTATCAGCCAATGCACAAATGGAAATAAATGCTGGTGTAAAAGGCGGCGCAAATTTCTCTACCTTTATTGGTGAAGATGCGGAAAAAGCATCTGCTTTAGTCGGCCCTCATTTCGGGGGTATCGTTCAGTTTTCCTGGTCGGGAGAGGATAAGGGCTTTCTTACTTACGTTATTCAGCCAGAGTTGTTTTTTTCACAACAGGGTGCAAAAAGCGGTTCGGATAAAACCACTTTTTCGTATGTAAATTTTGGTACTATCATTCAGCGGTACATTGGTTCTTCAGGTTTTTATTTTGAAACAGGGCCGCAGGTTGGTTTCCTGGTTTCTGCCAAATCAAAAAAGGCAGGTGTAACAAGAGATATTAAGGAACAAACCAAAAAGACTGATTTTTCATTACTGGCGGGCCTCGGGTATATGTTCAACTCCGGGCTGGGCATTAATGCAAGGTATAGCCTGGGCATCGGCTCTTTTGAAAAAGATTACGATGTACATAATGCTACTATCGGAGCAGGCTTGTTTTATGTTTTTGGACGGGGAAGGGAATAAGGCTATTTCATTTTAATTGAATTTAAAAATACGTATGAGAAATACATTTCTGTTTGCAGTTATACTTTTTATTATTGCCTCCTGCAAAACACAGCAGGATGGTAACGGGGATTCGGAGAAATATGATCCCGCCAAAACCTATAAGCTGCAGCTAAACCCTGCTGCGGCTTCCACCTATCATTATGATATCAACAACGAAACGGAAATAAACCTGGAAGTGGATGATAAGAAGATAAAAAACACCAGCGAAACAGAAGTGGGGCTACACTATAAAATTGAAAAGGACAGCACCGGTAATTTTCTTTTCACTATGCTGTATGATAAGATCCGCCTGAAGACGAAAAAAAATGATGCCGAAACAGCTGCCGATGCTGCTAACGCTTCCTTTACCCTGGACCCGGTGGAAAAAATGATAGGTATTTTAAAGAATGCCACTATCGTTACTACTATCACCCCCGGCGGTGAAGTAATAAGCATGACCGGGTATAAGGAAGTGGGTGATAAGATAATGGCAGGCTTTGCACCGCAGGATGTAAACTCAAGGAAGATGGCAGAAGCACAATGGGAAAAAACCATTGGAGAAGAACTGGTAAAGAAAAACATGGACCAGTTGTTTAAAATCTTTCCCGATTCGGCAGTTCATCTGGGAGACACCTGGAACCTGACCTCCCGGCAGGAGGGTGAGCTAAGTATGATAGTAAAGGGGCATTATAAATTGAAAGCCATAAATAGCGAAATTGCGCTAATAGAATCAGAAGGAAAAATAACCAGCACCAACACTATGCCCGATGCATCAGGTATCGGCAACACTGTTTCCACCCTCGATGGCGATCAACAGGGCCAGTTTGAAATGGAAACAAAAACGGGCATGCTTATCAGTTGTAAAATAAAGGCAACCATGAAAGGAACCATTCATGTGATGGGCCGGGATGTACCTGTAACAATCGAAACTTCTGTAAAAATGAAAGGGAAGAAGACAGAGAACAAAACTAACTGAATAGTTAGAACGTCCTCTTCAATTCAACATATTCACTCAACATATTCACCTGCCCGCATTGATCTTGGAATTGAGAGAAACAAAACGAAATGATGCCTGTAAGCAGAATGCTGAATCAATAGAAAATACGAATGGTCCCGGGAAACCCGCTCTTCTTAGTTTGTCTGCTTTAAAGGAAAGTAAAGCAGCAGGCGGCTGAATAAAAAAAAAGCATGAAGGGTTGTGCTTCGTGCCGTAGCAGATCCGGCATTTGCAGGTTGCAACGAACCATTGGCTGCTAAAAGCCGCAAGTAAGCAAATTATTCAAAGCCGCTGCAGTAAGCAATTCCACTAGCGTACTTTTTCATTGCCAATAAGAACATTTCACAAGTAGTTCCATTCGCTTATTTAAAAAACAGGACTTACTTTCATGGCTTAATAGCTAACTATGAAAACCAGAATCATTTTGTTATTGATTGTCGCCAGTGTACTGTTCCAGGCCTGTAGCCGTGCGCTCTCTCCCTACCAGGCTGCCAATAATCCAAAAGGAAAACATTGCCGGGATATTAAATAATAGACAAGCCAATTTGGATAGGGAGTGCTGCCAATAACAGGTAACAGGCATGGATAAGTTTGTACAAAACTACTCCCCGCCAAATACATTATTCACCGCTCCTTCCAGCATGGGAAATTTTTCCACTACATATCCTTTGATGGTGGTAATGGCCTGCTTTGCCTGCTCGTCGGTGAGGCCCGCTTCAGATTTTAATTTGTCAATTAGTTCCTGCATAAAGAGGTTGATTATTATAATAATTGAAGTTAGTAAAACTATAAATGGGTCAGGTTTATTTAATGGGGAGAAGCATTAAGGATGCAGGCTAAAGAGGCAGCTGAAATAAAGAACCATTCGGCTGTAAAAGCTGTTGTCCCAGAGGGACCTGAGGTCGGTAAAATAAAGTACGGTATACAGTCTTTGCCCCATCGGGGCAAAAGAAAAAATCTGTTATGGCAGTAGCCTTTGCACCAATATATATTTAAAGAACCTGAATGATCATTCTTTTGCCCCGATGGGGCAAAAGACCAACGTCCGGTATTTTTTTACCGACATCGTGTCCCGATTGGACAAATACAAAAAAGAGAAACAATTTGGGTCCGATGCTTTTTGCTTAGTTCCTGCAAGATAAAGGTGAACTCGAAAAATGCCGGAAAGACTTCCCGGCATTTAATGACTTATTCGACCAATTTGACTGGTATGACTCCTTATGCCACTTTCAGCAAACTCAACTTACTCTTATCAAATTTCCGTTTGGCATATTCCAGATCAAGTGTAAATTCTTTTTCCTTAGACGAGGGCAATTCAAACATCGCATCTGTAAGTATACCTTCACAGATACTGCGCAGGCCGCGGGCACCCAGTTTATATTCAAGGGCCTTTTCAACCATAAAGTCAAATACGTCCAGCTCTATTGTCAGTTTGATGCCTTCCAGCTCAAACAGCCGCTGGTATTGTTTTATCAGGGCATTCTTTGGTTCTGTAAGGATGAGACGAAGCGTAGCAGCATCCAGCGGGTCCAGGTGGGTAACCACCGGTAAGCGGCCTAATAATTCCGGTATCAACCCAAAAGATTTTAAATCCTGTGGATTCACATAGCGCAGCAGGTTTTTTTTCATATCCTCCTGCAGTTCCTTGTCCACATGAAAACCGATCGTGTTGGTCTGTACCCGGCGGGCAATGATCCGGTCAATACCATCAAAAGCACCGCCACAGATAAAGAGTATGTTCTGGGTATTTACCTTCACCAGTTTTTGTTCCGGGTGTTTACGGCCGCCCTGTGGTGGCACCAGTACTTCAGAACCTTCCAGCAGTTTCAGCATACCCTGTTGCACACCTTCCCCGCTTACATCACGGGTAATGGAAGGATTATCCCCTTTGCGGGCGATTTTATCTATCTCATCAATAAATACAATACCCCTTTCTGCAGCCACCACATCATAGTTACACACCTGTAATAAGCGGGAAAGAATGCTTTCCACATCTTCTCCTACATAACCGGATTCTGTAAATACGGTAGCATCCACAATAGTAAAGGGAACATTCAGCAATCGGGCAATACTTTTGGCCAGCAGTGTTTTGCCGGTACCAGTTTCGCCGATCATGATAATATTGCTCTTTTCAATCTCCACATCGTTACCGGCAGGGGCATTGGAATCGGAGGGTTTTTGTTGCAAACGTTTATAGTGGTTGTACACGGCCACGGCCAATGTCTTTTTGGCCTCATCCTGGCCAATCACATATTCATCCAGGAATTTTTTGATTTCCACCGGCTTCTTTACATTGAGTTTAAAAGAAGAGGTGTTTTTTTCGTCTTTGATGGTCAGTTCCTGGTCAATGATTTCACGGGCATGTTCTACACAGTTTTCACAGATATGACCTTCCTGTCCGGCGATGAGAATCTTCACCTCGTCACGGCTTCGGCCACAAAAAGAACAGTGTAACGGATTTTTTGCCATATTTTATTTAACAATCGTAAAGGAAATAAAACGTATATATAACAAACAAAATTATAAAACCGTCCCCAGAAGGACGGTTTTATTTATATTTTAAACCTAAAGTATTATTTAAGAGGGTGTTAGAGCTTCTCTACCAGCTTGTCAGCTATGCCATATTCAATAGCCTGCTGCGCATTCATCCAGTAATCCCGGTTAAAATCTTTCATGATCTGCTCCACAGTTTTGCCGCAGTTTTTGGCAAGAATGCCGGCACCAATATCTTTTACCCGTTTGGTTTGCTCGGCCTGTATTTCCAGATCGGCGCTTACGCCCTGTATATGGCCACCAAGCGAAGGTTGGTGTATCATCACTTCTCCATGAGGGAAAATATAACGGTTGCCTTTTTTTCCACCACTCAGCAATATACTGCCCATGGAAGCAGCCAGGCCCATACAAATAGTGCTTACCGGGCTTTGGATCATCTGCATGGTATCATACATCACCATACCGCTTGTTACCACGCCACCAGGACTGTTGATATAAAATTTTATTTCTTCGCCGGGTTTATCTGCATCCAGCAACAGCAGTTTGCTTACCACATCTTTGGCACTTTTATCATCCACCACACCCCATAGGTATATGGCCCTTTTATCAAAAAAATAGCGTTCCAGTTTTTTGCTGAACAGACCCAGGTCACTTTTTGGCTGCTCTTCTTTTTCGTCTTCATCTTCCCCGCCAGACGGACGGGCAGGCATTCTAAAATCGCTGTATAAAAATTGTTTGGGGTTCATATTGGTATTATTTCTTTTTATTATTTTTCAAAAGGAACTTATTGTATTTCCACATTTCCACATTTCCACATCTCCACATCCCCACATTTCCAAATCAATCTTTCTTCTGCTTCCTCGGGTTCGTCAGCAACACTTCATCCACCAATCCATAAGTTTTGGCTTCAGCGGCAGTCATCCAGTTGTCCCTGTCAAAATCTACTTCAATCTGTTCAATGCTCTTGCCGGTGTGTACATTCACCACTTCGTACAATTCCCTTTTCAGCTTTCGGATCTCATTCACAGTAATTTCAATATCGCTGGCCTGGCCACCGATAGCGCCGCTTGGCTGGTGCATCATGATGCGGGAATGTTTCAGCGCTGCCCTTTTTCCTTTAGTACCGGCACCCAGTAACACGCAAGCCATAGATGCTGCCACACCAATACAAATGGTAGCTATATCCGGACTTACAAACTGCATGGTATCATACACGCCCAAGCCGGAATACACGCTGCCTCCGGGGCTATTTATGTACATATTAATGTCCCTGGACCTGTCTGCAGAATCCAGAAACAATAGCTGGGCGGTAACAATATTGGCAATTTCATCATTGATCGGGTATCCCAGGAAGATGATACGGTCCATCATCAAGCGGCTGTACACATCCATTACAGCCACGTTGAGCGAACGTTCCTCAATAATATTCGGTGTCATGGCAGTTACAATATGAGAAGCATAACTGTGAAGGGTATTGCTGGAAAGACCACGGTGTTTCACCGCATATTTTTCAAACTCGGAATTAAATGTCATAGATATTTATTTAATGAAGAACGTTTCAGTGCATCAAATATCCGTCCAAATGCCAAAACCACAAAATGTGTGACAGGTTATCACAAAATATTCGGCATATAAAGGAAATTCATCCGCTAATCTGGCAGAAAGTTAAAAAAACTTCATACTATAATGAAGCGCTGAATAAAAAATTGACTATTTGACCTAAGTCCCCTTTAGGGACAGGGTATTAGTGATGATGGTGCTTATGTGCCTCCGCCATTTTGGTAAACTCTTCGGCGCTGATGTCTTTATCGGCGGGATTTACCTGTGTGGCAGCCCATTCAAATATCTTTTGTGTCTGTAACCTGTTATAAGCATCTTCCACATATTTGCGGTCTTTCATCATCTTTTCTACATAATCGGTCACCCAGGGCTGATCATCACTCAGGTTGGCCCCGCCCATATAGCTAAACAGTTGTTGTTTGGCGAAGACCCTTACTTCATCCGGGTTTACCTGTACAGCATTATCCTGTACTATTTTGTCGGAAATCAATGTCCATTTCAATTGGCTGATAAAAGTGGGAAATTCTTTTTCCACTTCCTCGTCCGTTTTTTCAGGTTTTGGGTTTTCAGCAGTGCTGTTCTGCGTTTTTATCCATTTCTTTAAAAAGCCTTCTGGAAATTCAATCTTTGTATGGTCCACCAGCGCATGAAACACCTGGTCATGTATTTGGTTAGTTGCCTGCCCGTTCCAGTAATGCTGGATTTCCTCCTTCAGTTTGGCCATGAAATCAGCTTCTGTTTTTATTTCAAGGGCTGGATACAGTTGGTTGAAAAATTCTTCGTTTAATTCTTTCTTTTCAAGTAACCCCACTTTGGTAAGGGTGATATTGAAATATTTTTCTGCGGCAGCAGGATCTTCTTTGTCCATTCCAAGATCACCAATGATCCATTCTCTTTCTTTTTCGTCAAAAGCTGTTTTAAGTTGAACAGTCGCAGCATCACCGGCTTTTTTACCCATCCAGTTACTTCGGTATCCTTCAGCAAAATATTTTACCAGTATAGAATTATCTTTTTTAATACCAGCCTCTATCTCGGTACCATCGGGATTGGCTTCTGTAAATGTTACGTTCAGTACATTTTCTTCAGTGGTCACTTCTTCCACATCTTTCATATTGCCATGACGGTTCTGCAGGCGGTCCACTTCATTGCTGATCATTTCATCAGTTACAGTTACCACATAACGGATTGTTTTGGCACTGCCCAGATCAGCCAGGGTAAAATCAGGCTTCATGCCCACTTCAAATTCAAACGTATAGTCAGCAGGGTTATTTACATCTAATTGTTTGAAATCAGATTCCAATGGCAATGGCTGGGCAAAAATATCCAGCTTGTCGTTTTGCAGGTAACCGATCAATTCACGATCTACGGTTTTCAGTACTTCATCAGTAAAAAGGGAAGTGCCGTACATTTTTTTGATCAATCCTGCAGGAACCATTCCTTTTCTAAAGCCGGGGATATTTGCTTTTTTGCTGTATTCTTTCAAGGCTTTTTCAAAAGAAGGCAGGTAATCGGTCTTTTCCAGTTTTACTGTCAGCTTTTCATGCAGCAATCCAATGTTTTCTTTAGTAACTGTAGCCATAATTATTAATTGAATAATAAATATCGAACAAGAAATAATGAATACTGAAGCTTAGGGTTCACTTCATCATTCGTCATTCATTGTTCATCTGTTCGACATTCCTTTGGTCCGGATGGAGGGACTCGAACCCCCACACCTTGCGGCATCAGATCCTAAGTCTGACGTGTCTACCAATTTCACCACATCCGGATAAAAATTCCAAAACTAAAATGACAAATTCCAGGTTTACAGCCTAAACAGGTATTTGGAATTTGTTTTTTTTGGGATTTTTGTTTTGGGTTGCAAATGTAGCTGATTTACCCTAAATAAAATGCCTTTTTTCCGTAAATTCGTAGACAATGGAAACCGTAGCGCAGATACCAAAATATAACCTGAACGAAGCGGAGGAGAAAAAATTAATTCTCCGGGAGTACCGCTCCTTGCTAAAGGCATTGAAGACCAAATTGAAACCGGGTGATAAAGACCTTATCCGCACTTCTTTTGAAATGGCAGCAGATGCCCATAAAACCATGCGCCGCAAAAGTGGCGAACCCTATATCCTGCATCCCATAGCCGTTGCCAAAATTTGTGCAGATGAAATTGGCCTGGGTGTCCGTTCCACTATCTGTGCTTTATTGCATGATACGGTGGAGGACACTGATATTTCCCTGGAAGATGTAAAACGGGAATTTGGCGAAGAGATAACCCGTATTGTAGACGGGCTTACCAAAATTTCTAATGTAATAGATGTAAATGCATCGCAGCAGGCAGAGAATTTTAAAAAAATACTGCTCACCCTTACCGATGATCCACGGGTGATATTGATAAAACTGGCCGACCGGCTGCACAATATGCGGACCCTTGACAGTATGAAAAGGGAAAAGCAACTGAAGATCGCTTCCGAAACAGTGTATGTATATGCACCACTTGCTCACCGGATGGGATTGTATACTATCAAAACAGAAATGGAAGACCTGGCCATGAAATACATGGAGCCCGATGTATACAAAGACATTGCCAGGAAACTGGCCGAAACCAGAAAAGACAGAACGAAATACATCAATGAGTTTATCAAACCCATCAAGGATAAACTGGATAAAGCACAATTGAATGCTGAAATATACGGACGGCCAAAAAGCATCCATTCCATCTGGAATAAAATGAAAAAGAAAGGAGTGGAGTTTGAAGAAGTGTATGACCTGTTTGCTATCAGGGCAATATTGGATTCTGCACCGGAAAAAGAAAAGGAGGATTGCTGGAAAGTTTATTCCATGATAACCGATGAATACAACCCCTCGCCGGAACGATTAAGGGATTGGCTGAGCAACCCTAAAAGTAATGGGTACGAAGCGCTGCATACTACGGTAATGGGGCCGCAGGGACGATGGGTGGAAGTGCAGATCCGGACCCGGCGGATGAACGAGATAGCAGAGAAAGGACTGGCTGCCCACTGGAAATATAAAGAAGGCGCCACTGATGAGAGCCGTTTTGATAAATGGTTTCAGCAGATACGTGAAGTGATCTCCAGCCAGGAAACAGACGGTATTGATTTCTTACAGGATTTTAAAACCAGCTTCCTGGCCGAAGAAATTTATGTGTACACACCCAAGGGCGATGTAAAAATGCTGCCGGTAAGTTCCACTGCATTAGACTTTGCTTTTTCCATTCACAGTGCAATTGGTGTAAAAACAATTGGTGCCAAGGTCAATCATAAGCTGGTGCCTATCAGTCATAAACTGCAGAGCGGCGACCAGGTGGAAATTATCACCAGCAACAAACAAAAAGCATCGGAAGACTGGCTCGGCTTCGTTGTTACTTCCAAAGCCAAGGGAAGGATACGGGATGCGCTGAAAGAAGAAAAAAGAAAAGTAGCGGATGAAGGAAAGTATACTGTGCAACGAAAACTGGAAGGTCTGGGCGTTCCATTTAACCAGCATAATATTGATGAACTGGTACAATGGTACAAGCAGCCTTCTAATCTGGACCTTTTTTACCAGGTATCCGTTAAAAATATTGACCTGAAGGACTTGAAGGAATTTAAAATCCACGGAGACAAAATAGAAGCACCGAAGCCGATTAAGATTGTGGAGCATAAACCGGAATACAATCCCAACCATCCCGCCACTTCCCGCAAAGATGCAGAGCTGGTAATATTCGGGGAAAGCAGTGATAAAATAGTGTACAACCTGGCCAATTGCTGCAAGCCCATTCCCGGCGATGATGTGTTTGGCTTTGTAACTACCGGTAAGGGATTGACCATACACCGGACCAACTGCCCCAATGCCACCAAGCTGCTGTCCAACTATGGGCATAGAGTGGTAAAAACCAAATGGGCGAAGAATAAAGAAATCTCTTTCCTTACCGGTATTAAAATTGTTGGGATGGACGATGTGGGAGTGGTAAATAAAATCACAATGCTCATTTCAGGTGAGCTGAAAATAAATATCTCTGCCCTGACCATTGAAGCCAAAGAAGGTTTGTTTGAAGGAAATATCCGGTTGTATGTGCATGACAAAGAAGAACTGGATAACCTTGTACTCAGTTTGCTGAACCTGCCGGGAATAGAGTCAGTGGAGCGGTATGATATGGAGGATATACCATCATAATCTTTGTTAGCTATTTTGATAATTGCGGATTATGAAAAAAGGGATAACAAAAGGGCAGCTGCCAAAATGGTAATTGTTACTAAAAGCAAAGTGACTGCCGGTACAGCAACTTTTCTCAAAAGCCTGCTAAAGTAAATGCCAGGCTTGGTAAAACTAAATGGCTGGGTTTATGAGTACCTCTTCAGCCCCCCTGTTTTTGTGATAAAGAAAACCTTGAAAGCATAATGCAAAACCTCCCGGGATTGAAATAGCAGAAGGGTGGGGCTCACATTTATTTATTGGGGACTAAACAAAAGGCATCTGGCCAAAATTGTTTCTTTTTATATTTGAGGTATCGGTCTCATCCCAATAACTATTTTGTTATTCGTATTACGCTGTTTCTCGAGTCAGGTTTATTTAATGGGGAGAGGTATTAAGAATGTACATTAAAAAGACCGTTTGAATAAACAACTATTCGCCTGAAAAAATCTGCTGCAGACTGCGGTTGAATAATAGATAACCTGACTGGTTATTTTCTTTACCGATTCGCTCCTTTGTCCCAGCCTGCTAATGTCACCCTTTCAGGGTTCAGCTCGATTTATTTTGTTTGTTTTCTATATTAATGTCAGCCTTTCAGGCTTAAAATCCCAACGGCCTGCCTGCCGGACAGGCAGGGATGATATTAATATAGAAAAACGGGGCAGACAAAAACAACCAAACCCTGAAAGCCCGCGTGCCGGACGGGCAGGGGTGACATTAGAGAGACTATGATATAGCAACCAACTCCAGTTAAATAATTTTGGTCAGTCCCCAATAAATTTGATCCTGTTTCTCCTCCCGAACCCCACCCCGGCCTCACCCCAACCACTACCCTGTTATTTAAAGACGCTGAATCCCCTCTCCGGGTGGCGAGGGGTGGCGAGACTCCGAACGCATCGGCTGCTAATCATCATTTCGTTTGTATTCAGGATAATTGCTTCTGCAAATTGCCTGAACACAGATGAATGAAACCACTCCGATTTGCATTCCAATTTTAGTAAGCTTCGATTCCCCTCTTCCGTCAGGAGAGGGGGTGCAGGGTCTTCGGTATAAATGTAAAGTGATGGGGTGAGGCCGAATAGTTCTTTATTCAAACGGCCTCCTTAATTAACATTCCTAAATACCTCCCTCCATTAAATTAACTTGACCCAAGGGTAGGCAGTGGAGGATATATTCTGGTTATGCAGCATCCACCCCATTTTATCTGTCAATAATTCTAATTGTCAGTAGATTGTCAGGAATAACGAATGCCTTTAAAAATTGCCGGTTTATTTTTTATCTTCCTGCCTGTCTTACATTCATCATATCATCTTACACTGCCAGATAAATAATACCTGAAATACAAACTGGTATTATATTCATTAACTGCTAAACTACATATTTATGAAAAAAAATCAATGCAACGTTTTCCTTTTGTTATTGCTAATGATGTCTCCGTTTTGGTTATTCGCCCAAACTGTCGTAAGCGGCCGGGTAACTGAATCAGGCTCTGGAAATCCATTACCGGGTACCACTGTTTCTGAAAAAGGGACAACCAACAACACACAGACTGATGCCGATGGAAAGTTTTCCCTTACGGTAAAAAGCGCCAGTGCAAAACTGGTGATCAGTTATGTTGGCTATTTATCTCAAACAATAGATGCAGGAAGCAATTTGGCTATTAACCTGGCTGCTGATAACACCAAACTTACCGAAGTGGTGGTAACCGGTTTGGCCAGCTCAGTAAAAAGGTCAAACCTTGCCAATGCTGTGGCTTCTATTTCTGCAAAAGACCTGGTAGGGACATCCCAGCAGTCCACTCTTGACGGGGCCTTATATGGAAAATTTACCGGTGCCAATATTTCTGCTAATTCCGGTGCACCAGGCGGTGGTATCACTGTAAAACTAAGAGGCATCACTTCTCTTTCCGCCAACTCACAGCCCTTATTTATTGTAGACGGGGTATATTACGATAATTCCTCCATCGCCGGTGGTTTGAATACTATTTCAAAAGCTGCAGGACAGGGAAGCAATTCCAATCAGGATAATCCCTCCAACCGGCTGGCCGACCTGGACCCTGAAGATATTGAGCGTGTTGAAATTTTAAAAGGGCCTTCTGCATCTGCTATGTATGGTTCAAGAGCAGCTAACGGGGTGGTTCTTATTACAACTAAAAGAGGAAAAGGAGGCAATGCCAAAGTGGAAGTTTCACATTCAATAGGTATACAATCGCAGCTGCGCAAACTGGGTCAGCGCCAGTGGGATGATGCAAAAGTGCAGTCTGCATTTGGCGCATCAGGACTTGCTTATTATACCGCCCAGGGTAAAAAAATATATGATTATGAAAAAGAGTTGTATGGTAACAATGGGGTAATGAACAATACAAGGCTGAGTGTAAGCGGCGGTAATGAAAAAACCTCTTATTATGCCGGCTATACCCGCAAAGATGATGAAGGGATTGTGAAAGGGACCGGGTATAAAAAATCCTCATTCAGAATAAACCTGACACAGAAAGTAGCCAGCTTTCTGGATGTGGCATTAAATGCCAATTATGTAGAATCAGAAGCAGACCGGGGCTTTTTTAATAATGATAATACCAGTACTACCTTAGGAGTGTCATTTGTTTCCACCCCATCATGGGCCAATCTCTATCCTGATGCTAACGGTAACTATCCCAACAACCCCTTTGCACCATCTAATTTTATTCAAACCCGTGATCTGGTGACAAATAAAGAAAAAGTAAATAGAACACTGGTAGGAGGCTCCGCCACATGGAAAGTTTTCAGGAACCAAAAAAATGACCTGAAAGTTATTGCCCGCGGTGGTATAGATCACTATACATTGAATACAATTGCCCTCTTTCCGCAAGAATTACAGTTTGAGAAAAATGGTAACGGTACCAATGGGGCTTCTATTTATGGAACTACTATAACCCGTAACAGTAATTATAATTTAATTGCGGTGCATGAATTTACGCCTAATGACAGGATGAGTTTTCGCTCGCAGGCTGGTATTACGGAAGAGAATATTGATATCAATAATGTGCTGACAACAGCCACCCAGCTTATCGGAACGCAAACCAATGTAAACCAGGCGGGGGCAGTGCAGGTAGACCAGGCAAAGATTTTACAGAAAGACCGTGGTTTTTTTGCACAGGAAGAATTTAATTATAATGATATCATTATCGCCACCGTTGGCATAAGAGGCGATAAATCTTCCCGGAATGGAGATGCCAATAAATTATACTACTATCCAAAAGCATCTGCTGCTTTCAATATTCACCAGTTGCCTTCCTGGAAATTTGATAAAATAAGCCAGTTAAAGTTAAGAGTAGCCTATGGACATGCTGGTAACTTTGCCCCTTTTGGCGCTATTTATACTCCGCTGGTTCCGGCAGTGTTTAATGGCACTACCGGATCATTAATCGGGCTTACGCAGGGTAATGGATCTATTGGCCCTGAAACACAAAAAGAATTGGAAACTGGTATTGATATCGGGATATTAAAAAACCGGGTTTCGCTTGAATTAACCTATTACAGAAAACAAGTTGATGACTTGTTCTTTCCCATCCAGGTTCCCACTTCATCCGGATTTTCAACAAAATGGTTGAATGCAGCTTCTATGAAAAATAAGGGAATTGAAATAGGATTGAATGCCGTACCTGTTTCCAATCAAAACATGAAATGGACGTCACAGATAAATTTCTGGAAAAACAAGGCGGAAGTAACAAGACTTGATGTGCCTGCATTCAATACTGGTGCATTTGGTGCTACTCTCGGCACTTATAGAATTCAAAAAGGTAAAAGCCCCACACAAATAGTTGGTATTCCCGGCCCCGGTGATAAAGTGGATGCAGAGTCTGGTCTTGGTGTTTTTGGTGATGCAGAACCAGATTTTCAAATGTCATTCGCTGAAAACCTGACGTATAAAAATTGGGAGTTCTCTGTACTGATGCATTGGAAGAAGGGAGGAAAAAATATTAACCTTTCCACTTTGCTTTCAGATATTTTCGGCACTTCACCGGATTATGATGAAAAATCAGTTGATCCTGCCGGCACATTGGCCAACGGACCTTTTCGCCTGAATGCACTGGGTACAACAGCCAGCCCATGGGTGGAAGATGCAGGTTATTTCAGGGTAAGAGAAATAGGAATAGGCTATCGGTTTCCTAAAAAATGGTTTAAAAATGTAGCTGATGTAAAAGTGGCTTTATCAGGCCGCAACCTGATCAATAAATTCAAGTACAACAGCTATGATCCCGAGGTAAGTAATTTTGGCTCCAATGCTATTTCCAGCAATGTGGAAGTAACACCATTCCCGTCGGCAAAGAGTTACAACTTTGAGATCACTGTCAATTTTTAATCAAATTGAAAAACATTTTTCATCTGAAAATAAAAAATATGAAATACAATAAGCTGAATATAAAAAGGATAGTCATCGTAACAGCCCTGCCTGTACTGCTGTTCCTCTCATCCTGCAAAGTAGAACCGATTGAAGATCCCAATAACCCTGGCCTGGGCCCCATTTCAGCCAACCCCACATTGGGTGAAATTCAAAACCTGGTAACAGGCACAGAATCGGGCATGCGGGACAATATGGCCTTTTACTGGGATGGTGTGAGTGTAATAGGGCGTGAATTTTACCGGTTCTCCACGTCTGATCCCCGTTTTACTTCCGATCTGTTGGGTAAAGGAACGGCCACTTTGGATAATAACACTTTCTATACCACCAATCCATTCTCAGCCAGGTACAGGGTGATAAAAAATACAAATATTCTGCTGACCGGTTTAACAAACACTTCGGCAAGTATTACTGCGGCACAAAAAACAATTGGAAAAGCGTATGCCAAAACCATACAGGCCCATGAGCTGTTGATAGTGCTGAACCAGCAATATAATAATGGCGTAAGGGTGGATGTGGCCAATCCCGATGCGTTGGGGCCCTTTCTTACAAAAGACCAGTCAATAGATGCTATACTTTCTTTATTAAACAGTGCCTATACTGATCTGAGTGCAAATGCTGCGGTATCATTTCCTTTTTCTTCCACATTATTCGGAAATACAGCCGGCAGTTTTGCTCAATTCAACCGGGCATTGGCAGCCAGGGTATCTGTGTATAAAAATGATTGGGCAGGTGCTCTTACAGCCTTGGGTAATTCATTCTATGATATTAATGGCGACCTGAAGGCCGGGGCTTATTATTCATTTTCCACATCTGGCGGTGATCAGTTGAATTCACTTTTCTTTCCGCAAAATTCCAGTGGCGAAACACGGGTGGCACAACCGTCTTTCATTTCTCAGGCAGAAGCAGGTGATACAAGACTGAGTAAAACACCGGTCCGTACTTCTTCCACCACACAGGATGGGCTGACCGGTAATTATGATTTTTTTGTTTATACAACAAACATCAGCAAGATACCCATCATCCGCAATGAAGAATTGCTGCTGATATATGCCGAAGCAAAAGCACAATTGGGTGGTGGCGCTAACCTGGCTGATGCAGTAACGGCGATCAATAAAATTCGCAATGCCGCCAGCCTGGCCAATTATAGCGGTGCGGTAACGCAACCTGCATTGATAACAGAAATGCTGAATCAAAGGCGCTACTCTTTATACGGAGAAGGGCATCGCTGGATAGATATGCGGCGCTACAATCTGCTGGCATCATTACCAATAGACAGGGCAGGTGATGATGTGTGGGTGCAGTTTCCAAGGCCGGCAAATGAATGATAATAAAAATAGTCCCAAAATAGTTGGGCCTCTGCAATTTGCAGGGGCTTTACTTTTTACAATAGCATGGCTATGTGTACTTTACTAAAGGGACATGTACTTTTTTTTGGTTTATATGTTTTACCAGCCCGATTCCCGTTTTTTTTATTAATTTGTAGGCTCGCCAATTAACTGATTTTACCAGACTATAACTGCACTTCTAGTATGAGACTGTCACTTTTCAGAACTATAGCAGCAACCGGCTGCCTTATTATCATTTCCGGAAATATTTCTGCACAAAATTTCACATTTAATTGCTCCAGGGATACACTGGTTCCCGGATGCCCGGCTAATTTATGTATTGATTTAAAAGCGGTGATCCCGGATATACATGGATTAACCAGTTCCTATTCAATAAATCCGGCCAGTTTTAATACAGCTTGTTTTCAGGTATATGCAGCACCAGATGATCCGGCGGGTACAGCTTCAGGACTGGTTATTGATGACCGGTACAGTACCGTAATCAATATAGGATTCCCATTTCCCTTTTTTGGTACTACGTATACCGATTTAGTCGCCAGTACAAATGGCTATATAAGTTTTGATATTTCATTAGCCAATGCATTTTCACATTACCAGGACAGAGGAGATCTACCAAATGCCCTTTATGACAGGGCAATTATTATGGGGCCGTATCATGATCTTTTTCCCGGGCAGCCCACTTCTCCAACACAGCGAATCCAATATCAATTATTCGGAACAGCACCAAACAGAAGATGGGTGCTCAGCTTTTATAAAGTCCCATTATTTCAATGTACCAGCTTGATTGAGAATACTCACCAGATTATTTTATTTGAATCAACCGGAATAATAGAGGTAAAAATTTTTGACAAACAGGTTTGCGCAAGCTGGCAGGGAGGAAAAACGATGGTGGGTATCCAGGATTTTACCCGCACTAAAGGAAATACGCCTCCGGGAAGAAAAATGAGTGACCCGCCCTGGGGAAGTATTGGTATGAATGAAACATGGAGATTTGTTCCTGATGGCGGGCCTTCTCTTTTAAAGCGGGTGGAACTTTATGACCTGTTAGGTAATTTAATAAGTACAGGTACAACCACAGCTCTTATAAGCGGTAGTTTAGAAGCTTCTTTTCCTAATATATGTGCGCCATCAGGTGCTGTTACTTCTTATGTCGTTAGGTCAGTGTATGAAAAAATTGATGACCCCGCTGTTGAAATATTTGGTACAGATACAATAAGAATAAACAGGGCTGCAGGACTTACCGGCACCGCCAGTTCCACCCCGGCATCATGCGGTTCTGCAGACGGTACTATCAGTGTTAGCGGAGTTACAGGCGGAACCTTGCCGTATGAATATTCCCTTGATGGAATCACCTGGCTAAGCAGCAATGTTTTTACCAATTTACCCGCCGGTTCATATACAGTTAATATTCGTGATGCCACCACCATCTGTACAAAAGATGTAAATGTTACCTTAGGCACTATTGGTAACCTGGCTGCAGGTACCGCTTCAGGGGCATCATCCTGTACTGGCATTAATGACGGAACAATTACTGTTACATCCGCCGCAGGAGCAGGTCCTTATACATTTGTGCTGGATGGCGGAGCCCCGCAAACAGGTACTATACCTTACACATTTACTAATATAGCTGCTGGTCCACATACAGTTTTAGTTACTGATATTATTAATGGTTGTATCTCTCTTCCGCTAAATGTAGTTGTTGCGGCCGGCCCAGGTGTAATTGCCAATGCAACACAATCAGCAACATCGTGTCCGGCATTAGCTAATGGAAGTATTACTGTAGATGCAACAGCCGGCACAGCGCCATTCACCTTCCAGCTGGATGCAGGTACGCCACAAAGCGGCGCCAGTCCTTATGTATTTACCAATGTACCTTCCGGCCCGCATACAGTAATAATAAGAGATAATACAGGATGCACCCGAACAATAAATATTACCGTAAATGCCGGGCCGACACTAAGCGCCAATGCACTTCCGGCTGCTGCTTCCTGCAGCGGTGCCATTGATGGTACTATAACAGTTACGCCTGTCAACGGTACAGCGCCCTACACTTTTTCACTCGATGGCGCTGCTTTTGTACCGGGCACTTCTCCTTATACCTATAGCAATCTTGCAACCGGCCCGCATACAATCCGGGTTACAGATGCTAATGGTTGTATTACCAATGTGATCAATGTAAATATTGCTCCTGGTCCGGTACTGGCAGCCAGCGTTGTTCAATCCGCCACTTCCTGCAGCGGAGCTGCCAATGGTTCAATAACGGTTACACCCACCAATGGCGCTGCACCATATACGTTTTCATTAGACGGGGCCGCACCTGTTGGGGGCGCTGCACCTTATACCTTTACAAATGTGGCAGCCGGTGTTCATAGTATTGTGATAGCCAGTGCAGCCGGTTGCGTTTCCAATAACATTGTTCTTACCGTGGTGGCAGGACCCCCGCTTACCACTACTGTAAATAAAACAGATGTGCTTTGTAATGCAGGCGCTACAGGAACGATTACCGTAACACAGCCAACAATCGGCAATCCTCCATATCAATATTCACTGGATAATATAAACTGGCAGGCCGGTAATATTTTCAACGGCCTTGTTGCCGGTACCTATACTGTTTATTACAGGGAGCTGAACGGTTGCCTGGGATCACAATCAATTACTGTTACAGAACCACCAGTCTTGTCTGCCATTGCTGCTGCTGTACCGGTGGTTTGCAACGGGCAAAGCAATGGTATTGTCAATATAACTGCTAATGGCGGAGTAACGCCTTATGAGTATTCAATTGATGCAGGCGCTAACTGGCAAAGCAGTAATATATTTAATGTACCGGCAGGTACCTATACTGTCATCACAAGAGATGCCAATGGATGTACCACGCCGCAAATGATAACAGTAACAGAGCCAGCAGTGCTTACCGCCTTCTCAGCGAATACCAATGCCAGTTGCAATGGAGGAAATGATGGCACCATCA
This sequence comes from Chitinophagaceae bacterium, assembly GCA_031441485.1. Classification (GTDB taxonomy): domain Bacteria; phylum Bacteroidota; class Bacteroidia; order Chitinophagales; family Chitinophagaceae; genus JJ008. The sequence goes on along the minus strand of JANOEQ010000074.1, from coordinate 63,950 downwards.
CTGTAACGGCAGCAGGCGGTAATGCCACGTATGAATATTCTATAGATAACGGGGCCAACTGGCAGCCGGCCAATATATTTAATGTGGCACCGGGCAGTTATACCGTTTTGGTAAGGGATAATCTGGGTTGCACCACTAATTTTCCTGCTACGGTCGGATTGACCAATGACCTTATTTTTACTCCACAAACAGATCCTGTAATTTGTGAAAGCAAATCCACCCAGCTGGAATTACTGTCCAATGCCACTCAATATGCATGGACACCACGCACAGGATTAAATGATACCACTATCTATAATCCGGTAGCCAATCCTGTAGTAACCACTCCGTATACGGTAACAGCCACATTGGGCCGCTGTACTGCCACTGATATAGTAGTTGTAAATGTAAATGCAGCACCCATACCAGATGCAGGTGCAGACGGATTTATATGTTACGGGCAATCCTATACATTGCAACCTTCCGGCGGTACAGTATATGCATGGGCACCCACCACCTATCTGAATAATCCGAATAGTACCAATCCTGTATCCACGCCTGTAAAAGATATTACGTACACGATGAGTATTGTGTCTGATGTAAATGGCTGCGCATCATTAGTAACAGACCAGATTTATATTGATGTAACACCTCCGGTAAAAGTGAAAACATTCCCTTATGACACGATTGGTTACCCGGGCGACAGGTTTCAATTACTGGCTGTTCCTTCAGACACCGATGCGAATATATATGTATGGTCACCTTCTGCCGGTCTCAGCAATCCGAATATAGCTAACCCCATTATTACTATCGGGCCAATAGGCAGCGACCTTACCTACCAGGTGATCACTTCCACTATTGCAGGATGTAAAGGAGAAGGTTATGTGCATATCAAAGTATATACAGGCCCTGATATTTATATGCCCACTGGTTTTACGCCAAACGGAGATGGACGGAATGACCGGTTTACTCCATTCCCGGTAGGTATTAAATCACTTGGCTATTTCCGTGTATTTAACCGATGGGGGCAAATGGTGTTTTCCACCAATACACTTAATGTGGGCTGGGACGGAAAATTTGGAGGAAAAGACCAGGCCTCAGGCACCTATGTGTGGATGGCAGAAGGAGTGACACTGCAAGGGAAAAAAATTACGAAGAAAGGTGTGGTGACACTGATAAGATAAGTTGAAGAAAATACGGACACCGGAACTCCGTTCCGGTCAATTGTTTGAGAGAGCTTGTACGATCAACAACCCAACCTGACTATACGCAATGCCCTGACACAGTTCAGATTATACTCCCTTGCACCTTGTTCGAAAACTGTTGCGCAAAACCCGAAAATTATTGCACAGGATGCATAAATCACTGCACAGTACCCGAAAACTGTTGCACAGTATCGTCAATTACTGCACAGGGGTTCGAAAATCATACTACTTACTCTGTAAATTGATAATTATAGCTCTTAAATTGAACCAGGTCATTCGAAAACTGTTCCACTGTTATCATCTGGGAGTGCAAAGCAATCGACAACTGTTGTACAACCCCGTAAACTACTGTACAGGACCCAAAAATTACTGTGCTGTATTCAACAATCAGTACACAGCAACCAACCGGGAGTGCAGCGCAATCATAAACTGTTGCACAGCATGCGCCAATCATTGCACAGGGCCCGAAAACTGCTGCTCAGCTCCAAAAATTATTGCACAGTATTCAACAATCAGTGCATCGTACTCATCCGGAAGTGTAAAGCAATCACCAGGGAGTACACAGTAACCATCCGGGAGTGTAAAGAAGTCATCCGAATTGCACAGGGCCCGAAAACTGGTGCACAGCTCCAAAAATTACTGCACAGTATTCAATAATCAGTGTATCGTAATCATCCGGAAGTGTAAAGTAACCATCCGGGAGTGTAAAGCAGCCAGCGTATTCAGCGCCTGCATCTATTTTTTATTTACTTGCGACACCAGGTTTGTATAAAACGTAAACCATTTTTCTAACTGGAAGAAGGCGCTTTTGACGAAAAGGTCTATTTGGGAGAAGCGGACCAGATTAAAGAGGGCTCCGGCAGGCCTGAATGCCACTCCGGCAGTACAGAATTTGCCTCCTTTTCGACTGGAGTTATCGGAACGGAGTTCCGGTGTCTCACAATGCCCCTATTTCATATACCCCATATTTTGTTTATCTTTCCTGCTGGTTTTCACCACCGAAAACTGCCATTAACCCCCTTCCGGTATGAAAATGAAATTATTGAAATATCTTTTCATAGCCTGCCTGTTTTATTGCCTGCCCGGCAGGGGTTCCGCACAAAGTTGCATCCCTGTAAACATGAATGGAACAGTCATCAACATTGCCTGTCCGCAAACCTGCACCCCGCTCAATTATCAGATTCCGCATATCAAAAGCACTACCGATTACCGGGTGGTCAGCATACCTTATGCACCATATCCTTTTACCACACCCGGGGGAAATGAGCCAACTGAAATTTATATAGATGACAAATTCAGTCACCTCAACGCTCTTCCGTTCCCGGTTTGTTTTTTTGGAAATATGTATACCAGTTTTGTAGTTGGTTCAAACGGGGTAATTTCTTTCGATGCATCACAGGCAGATTGTAATAATGATTTCCGGTTAGATTTCGGTCCGGCAAGTCCCGGAATACCGCAACCAATTCCACATGTGGGTACAGGTAACTGTGCGCAGACGAACGACAGAAAGTATCCGCCCCTTTCAATCATGGGGCCTTATCATGATTTAAACCCCAATTTAACCGCCACTACACCAGACAGAAAAATAGAATGGCGGGTAGAAGGCACAGCGCCCTGCAGAAAACTGGTGGTTAGTTTTTACCAGATCACTTTATACGGCGATATCAACAGTGTCAACACATCGCAAATAGTAGTGCATGAATCCACCGGTATTATTGATTTTTTTATAGAAACAAAAAAACTGGATCAAAGCGGGGGAGCACCCTGGAATGCCGACTTTGCTATTTTAGGAATTCAAAAAGATAACAGCACCGCTATAGCTGCCCCCGGAAAAAACTGTTCGGTATGGGAAGAAAACAATACAGCTTATCGGTTTGTGCCATCCGGCCCTGGCTCTTTATATGTTTCAACAGAGCTGCTTACCCTCACAGGCTCACTGGTGGCTGTTGCTGATACCATCACCACCATCACAGGTCTGCTGGATATTAATTTTGCCAGTATATGTCCGCCAACCGGCTCCACACGGTATGTTATAAAAACAACATTTACCACCTGTAATAATCCGGCTACCCAATTAGTAAGTTTAGACACGGTAACTTTTAATCTTTCCAATAGTCTTTTTGCAACTGCAGTTTCCACTAATACTGATTGCGGGCCACCAAATGGAATGATCACCATTACCATACCACCGGGTTATGGCAACCCTCCTTATACTTTTGTATTGGATGGCGGTGCACCTGTAACCGGTGCAAGCCCCTATACATTAACCGGTGTGCCTATGGGGCCTCATAGCATAGACATATCCGATGCATCGGGCAATTGCAGCAGCTCCGTCAATATTTCTGTAGGAAGAAACAATGGATTGCTGGCGAATACCGCCACCACACCTGCTTCCTGCAGTAATGTGTATAATGGAACTATTACCGTGGGGTCCACCAATGGCACCGGGCCTTTCACCTTTCAACTCGATGGGTTTTTGCCGGCTACAGGGCCCAATCCTTATACGTTCACCAATGTGAGTGGGGGCAATCATAATATAATTGTGTACGATGCCACCGGGTGCCAGTCAAATATCATTGTAGTGAATGTGCCGGTTGGCGCTGGTGTAAATGGCATTGCTTCAAGCGTGGCCACTACATGTCCCACGGTGGCAAATGGCAGTTTAACCGTAACGGCCATCGGCGGAATTTCACCATATACGTTCCAGTTAGATGGCAGCACGCCTCAAAGCGGCAGCAACCCTTTTACATTTACCAATGCCGCTGCCGGACCACATACAATATTGATAACAGATTTTGTTGGCTGTACACAGCAATTGAACAGAGCAGTAAATGCCGGCCCGGTAATGACAGCTTCCGGCATTTCTACATCCACTACCTGCTTTGGTGCAGCCAATGGCATGGTAAGTATTACTCCAGCCAATGGTTCCGGTACTTATTCTTATTCATTAGATGGCCTGCCCCCTGTACCCGGAACAGCAGTACCTTATATATTTACGAATGTGGCGATGGGGATACATAATTACCAGGTGTTTGATGCAGTTGGTTGCGCCAGTATAATTTATCCCGTTACAATAAATCCGGGCCCGCCCCTTGCTGCCACTGCCAACCTTACCCCTGTTCAGTGCAATGGTGGCGCTACTGGTATTATCACCATAAATCCCCCTTCAGCGGGACTGCCGCCATTTACATATTCATTGGATGGAAGCAACTGGCAAAGCAGTCTGTCCTTTACCGGGTTAACAGCCAATGTATACACCGTTTACTTCCGTTCTTCCAATGGATGCCAGGGTACATTGCCAGTTACAATAAATGAACCCGCAGCACTTAGTGCAGTGTCTGATGTAATTCCTGTAAAATGTAATGGAGAGAGTAATGGACAAGTTACTATTACGACTGCAGGAGGCGTTTTGCCTTACCAGTATTCCATTAATGGAGGCGCCAGTTGGCAAAGCAGTAACAGGTTTACTATATCAGCAGGCACATATATTGTTTATATACGGGATGCCAATAACTGCATAACAAATAGAACTGTAACTATGACAGAGCCGTCAGTACTAATTGCATCTTCAATAAATGCAAATGCAAGTTGTGATGGAGGCAATGATGGCCGGATTACCGTTGCGGCAGGCGGTGGTAATTCTAATTACCGGTATTCTATCGACGGGATCAATTTTCAATCTACTTCAGTATTTAATGTAGCGCCGGGTACTTATACTGTTTGGGTAAAGGATAACCTGGACTGCAGCACTTCATTTACCACTATTGTGGGACTTTCCGTAAACCTCCTGCTAAATCCGCAGGCTGACGCAGTGATGTGTGAAGGCACATCAGTACAATTGCAAACTGTTTCCAATGCCACTGCGTATGCCTGGACTCCCCGCCTGGGATTAAATGATACAACACTGGCCAACCCCGTAGCTGATCCATCTGTAACATCTTCCTACAATTTGAAAGCGGTATTGGGTCGCTGCTCCGCTTATGATACAGTTGTGGTGATTGTAAATCCAGCTCCGGTGCCACACGCAGGGGCAGACGTAGATATTTGTTACGGTCAATCGTATATATTGCAGGGATCTGGCGGTACACAATATACCTGGGCACCGCCAATCTATCTCAATACCACAATAGGGGCCAACCCGGTTTCCACTCCCACTAAAACAACCTTATATGCAGTATCAGTTACAGATGCCATAGGTTGTAAATCATTGTTTACAGATGAAGTGCAGGTGCTGGTGAAAAGATCAATGGTGGTAAAGACATTCCCCTTTGATACGATTGCGCATCCGGGCGACCAGTTCCGGTTACTGGCCGTATCCCCTGGTATCAGTTATAGCTGGTCACCGGCAACGGGTTTAAGCAGTACCGGTATTCCCGACCCTGTTGTAACAACAGGACTTCCGGGAAACGATATGCTGTATGAAGTAAAAGCTGTTGATGCCGAAGGCTGCAAAGCCGATGGTTATGTGCGGATTCGGGTATATAAAGGCCCGGATATCTATGTTCCTACCGGGTTTACCCCTAATAGAGATGGCAAAAATGATCTGTTTACTCCTGTGCCGGTGGGCATTCTGCGATATAATTATTTCAGGGTATTTAACCGGTGGGGGCAGCTCATTTTTTACACCAACCAGCTAAATGCGGGATGGGATGGCAAAATAGCGGGAAAAGAACAGGCCTCTGGCTCTTATGTGTGGATGGTGGAAGGCATTACAAAAGAGAACAGGCTGATAACCAAAAAGGGGACAGTAATACTCATACGTTAATAAATAGCGATGTTTAGTGTATAAAATTTAAGTACACTGCCCGATTTAATTCGGTGGCTTTTTAATGAAGCCTTATTTTTGCCCGGCTTTTGCTGAATAACGCGGCATAAGTAAAATAGAACCGGGAGTTTGAATCAGACTTACCGGCTGGAATGGTAAAGTAATGTTTCCCTCAAACCCGCTTTTGCACAAAACAAAAAATAACAACACATATTTCATGAACTTTGTGTGTTGGTTGAAAAAAATATCAAATTAGTTATGGTAGATGTATTACTTGGACTCCAATGGGGCGATGAAGGGAAAGGAAAAATAGTTGACTTTTTTGCCAAGGACTATGATATGGTGGCAAGGTTTCAGGGAGGGCCCAATGCCGGTCATACCCTGTATGTGAACGATACAAAAGTGGTGCTGCACCAAATCCCTTCGGGAGTATTTCATCCAGGTATCATCAACCTGATAGGTAATGGGGTGGTGCTTGATCCTGTTACACTTAAAAGAGAATGTGATACAGTAGCTTCTTTTGGAATTGACCTGAAGAAAAATCTTTTTATTGCCGAACGTACACATCTTATTTTGCCCACACACCGGGCATTGGATAAAGCAGCAGAGCTGGCAAAGGGAAGCCAGAAGATTGGTTCCACCTTAAAGGGAATCGGACCCACTTACATGGATAAAACAGGGCGCAATGGCTTAAGGGTGGGTGATTTACTTGATAAAAACTTTACAACATCCTATATCAAACTGCGATTAAAGCACCAACGTTTGTTAGATAATTTTAATTTCCAGGAAGATATCAGCGCATGGGAAGAAGAATTTTTTGAAGCATTGGAATTTTTAAAAGAATTGAATATTGTAAATGGAGAATATTTTATCAATAAGCAGATAAAAGCCGGAAAAAGAATATTGGCTGAAGGTGCCCAGGGCAGTATGCTGGACATAGATTTTGGCACATTCCCTTATGTAACATCCTCCAGTACCATTTCAGCAGGTGTATGCAGTGGACTGGGTGTGGCGCCGCAGCATATCAGGGATGTGATTGGGGTTACCAAAGCTTATTGTACCAGGGTGGGTGGCGGGCCTTTCCCCACTGAACTGGAAAATGAAACTGGTGAGGAGCTTCGGCGAATTGGAACTGAGTTTGGTGCCACTACGGGCCGCCCGCGCCGTTGCGGCTGGATAGACCTGGTAGCACTCAATTTTGCCTGCATGATAAACGGGGTTACAAAAATAGTAATCACAAAAGCGGATGTACTGGATGCGTTTAAAGAATTACAGGTATGCACAGCCTATAAAATCAACGGAAAAGAAACAGTAGAAATACCGTTTCAAATGGAAAAACAAAAGCCGCAACCGCAATATTTGGCATTTACCGGCTGGAACACAGATACCAGTGCAGCAAAAGAGTATGATAAATTGCCTGATACCATGAAGATATATGTTAATTTCATTAATGAATATCTGGGTGTAAAAGTGCATTATATTTCAAATGGTCCCGGAAGAGACCAGATAATAGAGGTGATGTAAGAGTGAATATCCTGTACTGTACAGGAATATTCCGTGAAACAAAAAAAAGTACTTTAAAAATTTGGCTAATTAAAAACTTCGCTGAAATTTTACAGCAATAATCCTGTAAAGACTATGTCGGTAAAATCTGAAAAATTAAAAAAGACTCCGGAGAAAACTAACTCCACCTCCGAAAAGGCAGCTGCAAAAAAACCGGCTTCTAAACCTTCAAAAAAGGAAGAGGAAGACGATGATGATGAGCCGGATGATGACGAAGATGTAAAGCCTGTAAAAAAAGGAGGAAAGGCTGCTGCTAAAAAAAGCAGTGAAGATGATGATGAAGATGATGATAGCGGAACAGACGAACCCGATGAATGGGAAAAACCCGAGGAGGAAGGAGAATGGGATCCCGACTTTGAGGAATTTGATGTGCCCAAATCGAAAGGGAAAAAAGCCACCGGTACTAAAAAGGGTGCGGAGGAGGAAGAGGACTTTAAAGTAGATGACGAATTTAAAGACCTGTTCAATGATAAGGACTTTGATGACGATGAAGAAGATGATGATTATTAAATGGCGGGTGCCGGTTGGCACAGCGTTTATAATATTATTTTGAAAACACCTTACTCAACCAGCTGCGTATACCCGATTCGTAATTTTGAGGAGGTAAAACAAAAAATGTTGAACTGGTCTGCCCGGTTCAGCACTTTTTGCTTTTTAGATAATCATCAATACCAGATAGAACCACACGCTGTGGAATGCCTGCTGGCAGCAGGAACAAGGCGGCAGTTAAAAGCGAATGCGGGTAATGCTATTGAACAATTACAGGAATTTATTGGGTCTGACGGTCCCCGTCTGACCCACTTACCGGGGAATACTACTGAGTCTGACGCTCCCCGTCTGACCCACTTACCCGAGAATACAACTGAGTCTGACGGTCCCCGTCTGACCCAAGGTACCTGGCTCTTCGGACACCTCGGATATGATTTGAAAAATGAAATGGAGGCCCTTACATCCACACACCCGGACAATGTTGGCTTTCCGGATTTATTTTTCTTTGAACCTGAAATCGTAATCCGCCTTACCGAAAATGAAATGGTGATAGAAGCAGAAAACCCAGATGCCATTTTTTTGCAGGTTGATGAAACAAAAATGCAAAGATCTCCTTTACAGTCATCCCCGGTAACTATTAATAACCGCATCAGCCGGGATGAGTATATCACCATCATCCGGCAATTGAAAAAGCATATACTCAGAGGTGATTGCTATGAAATAAATTTCTGCCAGGAATTTTATGCCAATAATGCACTGATTGATCCCCTTCAAGTGTATAAAAAATTAAGTACAGTTTCGCCCAATCCTTTCTCTGCATTATACCGGGTGGATGATAACTGGCTGCTCTGTGCCAGTCCGGAACGGTTTTTAAAAAAACAGGGAAGTACTATTTTATCACAACCTATAAAAGGTACTTCGAGAAGGGAATTGAATAATCCTGAAATGGACACCCGCAACAGGGAAGAATTGTACAATAGCGCCAAGGACCGTTCTGAGAATGTAATGGTGGTGGACCTCGTAAGGAATGACCTGGCCAGGATATGTGAGGAAGGAACCGTGAAAGTGGATGAACTCTATGGCATTTATTCTTTCCCCCAGGTACACCAGATGATCTCCACTATAAGCGGTGAATTGAAAAAAGATATTTCTTTTGCGGAAATAATCAGGGCCACTTTCCCTATGGGCTCCATGACAGGGGCACCCAAAAAAAGAGTGATGGAACTGATAGAGCAATATGAACAAACAAAAAGAGGGATATTCTCCGGGGCAGTGGGTTATATTTCACCCATTGGTGACTTTGATTTTAATGTGGTGATCAGAAGCATGATGTACAATGCTGATACTAACTATCTTTCCTTTCAGGCTGGTTCGGCTATTACCTTTTACAGCAACACGGAAAAAGAGTGGGAAGAATGTTTATTGAAGGCAGAAGCGATTAAGGGGGTGTTGGAGGGAGTGATTGCTGATATCAGCGGATAATATATATGAAACAAAACAGTAGCAGGTTACTTACTGCCATTTGCACTTTTCAGCAGCAACTCCATACTCTCATCCAGGATCTGATATCTTTTGGCAACAAAGATGTTCATCTTTTGAGTGGGCAACCGAAGCTCGTATTTGCCATTCAAAGCAATCTGGCTGTCAAAATTGGGATTGTAGCGGTTAAAAGCAGCTGCATCAATATCCACATGTTTCATGATAACAGCTGAATTAAAACGACCGGAGATATTATACGCTGTCGAATTATTCATTTCGTCTTCTTTCAAGTCGGCATTATTATTTACCAGCAAGTCCTTCATTTCTTTTTTGGTAACGGTGGTAATACCACCTTCTCCTTCAAAAATATAATGTGTGCCGATGAATTTCTTTACGTGGTTCATAGATTCAATGGGCAGGAAATACTGTATGGCCCAGAAATCTTTACTGCCGCCACCTTTGCGGATAGCTTTGTCCACATTGCCGGGCCCACCATTATAAGCGGCCAGTACCAGCAGCCAGTCGCCGTATTTGGCATACAAATCAGTCAGCAATCTTGCCGCAGCATGGGTACTTTTAAAATAATCTAACCGCTCATCATGGCCTCTTCGGATACTGAGGCCGTATTGTTGTGCCGCAGCCGGCATAAAAGCCCAGGGGCCACAAGCGCCTGCCCAGGAAATGGCATTGAACTTTAATCCCGATTCAATAACTGCCAGGTATTTCATTTCCTTTGGTATACCGTGTTGTTCGAGCACTTTATCCATCATGTCGAAATAGGGTTTTGCCCATTCTTTCATGGCTATGAATCCTTTCTTATTTTTTGAAACATAATTCTCTACAAAACCGATGGCCATCGGGTTTAGCCGGGCGCCTGACACACCATCACTGCCCATAGCTGTTTGAAACAGGTTTTTAAAACCCGATTTGGGATCATTTTCCGGAACAATAGCCTGCAGTGTATCTTTTTTAATGGTGGTATCGCCGGTATTAACTGGCCTGATGCTTTGGTTTGGCTCAATGCCACTGGCTTTAGCTGCCTGTAACAGAAGAAAGCCTAATACCCCTAAAATTGATATGTACGATATTTTTAGCAAACTTGCTGATTTTTAACCTACTACATGCTTTTTGCCTGTAGTAACAGGTCTGAAACCTGTAGCAAAGATACCTCATTATGCCGGTTTGCCATCACCTGGAGGCCAAAAGGCATACCGTTACTATGTTGGAAAAGTGGGATTGAAATCGCCGGACAACCTACCAAATTTGCCATAACTGTGTATATGTCAGCTAAGTACATTGCTATTGGGTCATTCATCTTTTCCCCGGCCTTAAAGGCGGTTACCGGGGAAGTAGGCAGTATAATAAAATCATAAGATTTAAAAATGGCGGTTGTTTTGCTGCAGAGTAAACGCCTTACCTGCTGGGCACGGGTAAAATAAGCATCGTAATAGCCAGCGCTCAATACAAAAGTTCCCAGCATTATTCTCCGTTTCACTTCCTTACCAAATCCTTCAGACCGTGTTTCTTTATAAAAATCAGTCAGGTCTGCGTTCTTTTTGTCCGATCGGTGTCCAAACTTCACACCATCATAGCGGGAAAGGTTGGAAGAAGCTTCGGCGGTTGTAAGCACATAATATGCTGGAACAATATAGTCCAGCAAATTATTGCCCGAAGTACCTGTTGATAAGTCCACAGAAGCCACTTCATGTCCCAATTCTTTTAATACAGTTATTTTATTTCTAATAGCCGAAGCAATTTCAGCATCCAGGCTGGGATGATTAAGGGCTTCATCGAAATAGGCAAAACTGAATTTTTTATTTGAATTAAGTAAAGAAGAATATGGAGGTACTTCTTGTTGTGAAACGGTGCTGTCGTATTCATCATCACCAGCCATTACTTCCAGCAGTAGTGCAACATCAGGAATAGCAGTTCCAAAAATTCCAATCTGGTCAAAGGAAGAGGCATACGCAATTAATCCATACCGGGAAATACGGCCATAACCAGGTTTGAAGCCAACGATACCGCAAAAATCTGCGGGCTGCCTTACTGAACCACCTGTATCGCTGCCCAAAGATGCCATACACAGACCAGCCTGTACTGCTACCGCAGAGCCGCCAGAAGAACCACCTGGCACTCTGGTTTCATCCAATGCATTAAGTACTTTTCCATAGGCAGAATTTTCATTGGTGGAACCCATGGCAAATTCATCGCAATTAAGGCTGCCTATAATAATAGCTTCTTCTGCCAGCAATCTTTCCACTGCAGTGGCTGAATAAAGAGAAGTAAAGGGTTGAAGTATTTTTGAAGCGGCTGAAATTTTATGCCCTTTATGGCATATAACATCTTTCAGCCCGATCACTACACCATGTAATTTACCGGGTAAAGCACCGGACTTTCTCTTTGCATCGAGTTGTTTAGCCGTTTCAAGAACCTCATCCGTATACACTTCAATAAATGCATTCAGGTGTTTAGTGGCATTAATTTGCTGCAGGTAATGTTCCACTGCCTGTAAGCAGGTAACAGTACCCTCCTGCAATTGGGCATGGTAATGCTCAATAGATGAGAATTGAAACAAAAGCAGTAGCTATTAGGGTTAGATAAATAAGAAGAAATACAATTATTCTTTGATGGAGTTCTTCACATCACCGGCACTATCTTCAATTTCTTTCTTCACATTCGTTTTGGCATCATTAAATTCCCGAACGCCTTTACCTAATCCACGCATCAGTTCAGGTATTTTTTTACCTCCGAATAAAAGCAGCACAATAACCAGTATGATTACTATTTCATTGGTGCCGAGCATACCCAGTAATGTAGGATGTATCATATTTATTGAAATTAGAGTATAAAGATACTAAGTAGTAAAAAATAAAAGAATAAATATTGTCAAAACCGTGGCAACTAAAAAGCCCCTCGTACTTCACAGTGTCAGTAGTCAGGGCTTTTCAAAAATATATGCGGAAAATTACTTTACAGCTTCTGCAACAGCCTGGCGTTTTTCACGGATCCTTGCACTTTTGCCACTACGTTTGCGCTGGTAGAATAATTTAGCACGGCGAACGTTACCGGTCTTATTCAGTATGATTGATTCCACGTTTGGTGAGAAATAAGGAAATATCCTTTCCACACCGATACCATCAGATATCTTACGTACAGTGAAACAGGCAGTAGCGCCGGTACCCTGTTTTTTTATTACATCACCCTTAAAAGACTGAATCCTTTCTTTGGATCCTTCAATGATTTTATAGTTTACGGTAACATTATCTCCGGGTTTGAAAGCAGGAAAATTTTTCTTGCCTGTCAGTTGCTCGTGTACGTATGCGATAGCGTTCATAATCCTGATTTTTAGGGACGGCAAAGGTAGGCGAAAAGTTGATAAATTGAAAAGTTTTAAGTTGAAAAGTTTCCTGAAGGCTGAATAATCCCCATGTTAACCAATTAACTAATTAACCAGCAAGCTTATCGTGCCACATTCACTGCCCTCTTTTCCCTTATCACAGTCACTTTTATCTGGCCGGGGAAGGTCATTTCGGTTTGTATTTTCTGGGCTATTTCAAAAGAAAGCTTATCAGATTCCTGGTCGGTTACTTTATCGGCTTCCACAATTACCCTCAATTCACGACCGGCCTGAATAGCGTAGGCTTTTTCCACTCCCTGATAGGCCATGGCCAGATTTTCCAAATCTTTGATCCGCTGCAAATATTGCTGCATAATCTCCCTTCTGGCACCCGGCCTTGCGCCACTAATGGCATCGCAGGCCTGTACGATTGGGGAGATAACGAATTGCATTTCCATTTCATCATGGTGGGCACCGATGGCATTTACCACGGCGGGATTCTCACCATATTTTTCAGCCAGTTTGGCTCCAAGCAGGGCATGGCTCAGTTCACTTTCTTCATCCGGCACTTTTCCAATATCGTGTAATAGTCCGGCCCTCTTGGCTAATTTAGCATTAAGCCCAAGCTCTGCTGCCATGGTAGCACAAAGGTTAGCGGTTTCACGACTGTGCATCAACAGGTTTTGTCCGTAGGAAGAACGAAAACGCATACGTCCCACCATTCTTACTAATTCTTTATGCAGACCGTGAATACCCAGCTCTATTACCGTTCTCTCTCCAATATCCATTACCTGCTCTTCTATTTGTTTTTTTGTTTTTTCCACCACTTCCTCAATACGGGCGGGGTGAATACGGCCATCAGTTACCAGGCGCTGTAAGCTAAGGCGGGCGATTTCCCGACGGAGCGGGTCAAAACTGGATAAAAGAATGGCTTCCGGGGTATCATCCACAATAAGATCCACTCCTGTGGCTGCTTCAATGGCACGGATATTACGGCCTTCACGGCCAATAATCTGGCCTTTTATTTCATCACTTTCCAGGTTGAAAACAGTAATGGAGTTTTCAATGGCCTGTTCGGCAGCGGTTCTTTGTATGGTTTGAATAACAATCTTACGGGCCTCTTTGCCTGCTTTTAATTTGGCATCTTCGATTATTTCCTGTTGCAGTGCCAGGGCTTTTGAATGTGCTTCATTTTTCAAGCCTTCGATCAGCTGGGCTTTCGCATCCTCTGCAGAGAGGTTGGCAATTTTTTCAAGTCGGCGGATATGTTCTTCCTGGTGTTTTTCCAGCTCTGTTCTTTTAATATTTACCAAGTCAATCTGCCGGTTCAGGTTATCCTTGATAACATCATTCTCTTTTATTTGCTTGTCCAGTCCTGCTTCTTTCTGATTAATGGTTTGCTCTTTTTGACGGACGCGGTTTTCCGTGTCATTGATTTTTTTGTTTTTCTCAAGAAGTTCACGATCGTGGGCAGATCTAAGCTGTACAAATTTTTCCTTTGCATCCAGTTCTTTTTCTTTGCGAACTGTTTCAGCCCTCATTTCGGCCTCTTTCAGTATGGTTTGCGATTGGAGTTCTGCTTCTTCTATTTGTTTGCGGGTATTTTTTGCGAAAATGAACTTACCCACTATAATGCCCACTAAAAGGGCGGCAGCGCCAATGATAACAGCTAATATATTCGGATCCATTAATGTATTTGTTTAATTGTTGCACAATCGTATGTGTTAATATAGTATAGTATAGTTTTTCCGACAGAAAGCCGGGATAATCAGCGAAGATACAAAAGGTTAGGTAATGAATGAAATTAGGGACGCCTCATTTCCAGCTGCCTTTTTGCCACTGAGGCACAGAAACACAGGGTAGAAATGGGATTTTCACGGGATTCCCGGTTAGAAGCTTGTTGCAGGTACCAATTACGTTCAAAGGACAGGCATTACCTGTAAAAGGGAATGCCAACAGTCCATAGATCAGGAGGGATTCAACTGTCCGTCCAGCAGGCTTTCGATCAGGTTCAGTTTTTCTGAGAGATGGTCTTTGGCAATGCCGGCTGCTGCACCGGCATGTTGTTCTGTGGCATACCAGATCAGCACCATAGCTATATAGTCCTGCATATCCTTGCCGGCAAACAGGGTTTTGAATTCAATAATCTTATCATTGATGGTCTTCAGGGTCTTTCTCACCACTTCCTCGTCAGTCGGATTGATCTTTATCCGGTAGGTCCTGTCGCCTATGAGGGCGGCAATTGCAATTAAATCACTCATTTTCTTGGAATTTTCGATTTCTATTTATTACATTAGTACACTGAAAAATAGCGGTACCCCATTGAGAACGAAAAGGTGAAGGTCACACTGGTGAAACGATAACAACCAAAACGTTTTCTGATATGTTTGCTAAAATTAAGTCATCAATATTTATTGATGCATTACAACTTCAACTCACTACCCCCAAAGGTACTTGTCTCCGTGGTGTTTTAAAAGATGATAAAGGTAGTATTTGCCGCACCATGGAAAGGGATATTGCAGCGTACCCGGAAGAACTTACCTGGAACGGCTTAAATGATTTGCCCTATGGCCGGTACACACTGGAGCTGTCGCAGGGTGGTGATGAAATGAAAATGAATTTGGTGAAAAGAGTTTAATACTATTCTCAAATCAGCAGACATTTTTATTCTCCTAATAATGCAATACAACGGTCTATTTCTTTCAGGTAGCTGTTGATTCTTTTTTCCAACTCTTTTTTATCAGCGCTGCTCATTTCACCGGCATTCATTTTCAAAACACTTGCCTGCTGTTTCAGCTCATCCATATATTGTTGCTGTTGCAAATTCTTTTCACGGGTCCCCTGTAACTCTTCCTTCAGCCGGTTATTTTCTTTTTGTACAGCCGCATGCTGCTTCAGCAGCTGCTGCAGTTTTTCCTGTATGCGTTTAAGATGTTGTTCAGTATTGATCATTTCCTGATTTCTGCTGCCAGTTCTTTTTCGAGGGTGGTCATTATCTTATTCATCCAGCCATCTATCTCTTTATCGGTAAGCGTTTTTTCTTCATCGAGAAAAGTAAAATTAATAGCCACTGATTTTTTCCCGGCACCCAGTTTTTCACTTTCGAAAATATCAAAGAGTTTAATATCCTGCAGTTTGCTCAGCTTTATCTTTTGTACGGTTTGCTGCAGCGTTTCCCAGCCAAGATCTTTGGTCACAAGCATGGCAAGGTCACGTTGTACTGCCGGGTATTTGGATATTTCTGTTATAGTATTAGTTTGTTTGGATGCCAGCGTTGATAATAACTGCCAGTTCAGCCCGGCAAAAAACACCGGTTGCCTGATACCGAATTTTTCGAGTATACTTTTCTTTACTTCTCCGGCACCTGCAATAACCTGGTTATTTATTTTATACACAATATGATTGTCCAGCTTCGGTACCCGCAGCATTTCAATGGAATCGGGCCTGGTACCCAATAGTTTCAACAGGGCATCCACGGTTCCTTTCAGGTAATAGAAATCTGAGGCAATGCTTTTTTGCTTCCAGGTATCTTCGTTTTTATTCCCGGAGATTACCACACACAATTTTTCATCTTCTGTATACTTGCCGGCACCTGATGTATGATAGGCTTTTCCAAATTCAAATAAACGGAGTGAATTGTTTTTACGGTTAAGATTATGGGCTACCACTTCAAGGGTGGTTTCAAACAGGGAGTTACGCAGGATATTCAATTCTGCGCTGAGGCTGTTGGTCATCTGTACCATACCCTGCAATTCTTCTTCAGAAAAATAGGCTGCATTGGTAATGGAATTGGTCATCATTTCATAAAAACCCTGCCCCACGAGATAATCTGCTGTTTTTTCACGGAAGATTTCATTCGCATAATTTTCTTCCACGGCCGGGGTGATAGTGATGGCTTCAGGAATTTCAATATTATCCAATCCATCTATTCTTACTATCTCTTCCACCAGGTCGGCAGGCAGGCTGATGTCTGGTTTATGATAAGGTACCGATACCCGTAATTCATCGATTCCTTCTTTCAACGTTTCAAAACCCAGGCTGTTGAGGATATTCATTACAGCATCAGGATGGTAATTTTTGCCGCTCAGTTTTTTGATGAAATGCCATTTGATGGCGACTTCCGTTTTTGGTTTTGGTTTTGGATAAATATCCACTATTTCGGAAGCGATCTCACCGCCGCAAATTTCTTTGATAAGACCGGCAGCTCTTTTCAGTACAGTTACAGTGGCTGATATATCGGTTCCTTTTTCATACCGGGAGGCAGCATCCGTCCTCAACCCATGCCGGAAAGATGTTTTGCGGAGTGTGATGCCATCAAAGAAAGCGCTTTCGAGAAAAATATTTTTTGTTTTATCAGTAACGCCGCTGTGCAAACCGCCAAAAACACCGGCAATACAGATTCCTTCTTTTTCATCGCAGATCATCAGGTCTTCTGCACTCAGCTTCCTTTCTTTTTCATCCAGTGTTATAAAAGGAGTTCCTTCCGGAAGATTTTTTATCACTACTTTTTTACCGGCTATCAGATCGGCATCAAATGCATGTAATGGCTGCCCGGTTTCATGTTGTATAAAGTTGGTGATGTCGACAATATTATTGATCGGCCGAAGGCCAATCGCTTTCAGGCGTTGCCGGAGCCAGAGGGGCGATTCTTTTACGGTAACATTGGCAATGCTTATACCCGAATACCGGGGGCAGCCTGTTTTATTTTCCACCACCACTTCAATTGGCAAAGAGTTATTATCAGTTTTGAAGCTATTGCTGTTGGGCAATTTTGGCTTCATATCTTTTTTGTCATGATGGTTTAAATAGGCGCATACATCCCTTGCCACGCCCCAATGGCTCATAGCATCCATGCGATTGGGGGTGAGACTGATTTCATAAATAATATCTTCATAGGGCTGAAAATAATCAGCCGCTGATGTACCGGGTTTTGCATCAGCAGATAAAACCATTATTCCTGCATGTAATGTGCCAAGACCAATTTCATCTTCTGCGCATATCATTCCATGACTTTCCACACTTCTGATCTTTGCCACTTTCATTGTCAATGGATCACCGGTAGTGGGATAAATGGTTGTGCCTACGGGGGCCACTACCACTTTTTGACCAGCAGCCACATTAGGCGCCCCGCATACAATTTGCAGGGGATCAGTGCCGCCCGCATTTACAGTGGTCAGTGTCAGTTTATCAGCATTGGGATGTTTTTCGGCAGTCAGCACTTCGCCGATAACAAGGCCTTTCAATCCTCCCTTCACTTCTTCATAGGTTGTCATGCTTTCCACTTCCAATCCTATGGAAGTAAGGATGCGGCTCAGTCTTTCCGGGTCTATAGATACGGGCAGGCCTGCCTGTATGATGGGCAGGTATTCACTCAGCCATTTGTAGGAAATCGTCATGTACGGTAGCTTCTTTTAGTAGCTGCGAAGATAATGGAAAGGGTGAAGTATGGGAATTG
Organism: Chitinophagaceae bacterium; assembly: GCA_031441485.1. Classification (GTDB taxonomy): domain Bacteria; phylum Bacteroidota; class Bacteroidia; order Chitinophagales; family Chitinophagaceae; genus JJ008. The sequence continues at coordinate 45,678 of JANOEQ010000074.1, read as the reverse complement.
CGTTGTTTTAATGGCAAATAGTTGTAGAAATATTTGCCATTCTTTTGGACAAATTTCCTAATCCTGATAATGTCCTTTTAATGAGAAAACAACGATTTTATCTGGCTCAGTTTTATAAACAATTCTATGTTCCTGATTAATTCTCCTGCTCCAATAACCTTTATAATTTGCTTTTAATAGTTCAGGCTGACCTAAGCCGGAAAATGGAGTTTTGCAGGTGTTTTCCAAAAGGCTATGTATTTTTTTAAGATTTTTAGGCTCATTTTTTGCCCACCATCCCAAATCATCCTATGCCTTTGGCATAAAGAGGATGCTAAGCATTAATGATCTTTTTTAGTTGGGTCAGGTTAACGATTGTTGGCTTTATTTTTTTGGACTCATAATCTTCAATGCCTTTTAATATTGCCGGGTTTGTAATTTCATTTCTGGCAACTGGCCTGGCTTTTTTTATAAAAGAAATACTTTTAAAGAATTCAAGGGCCAGGGCAGCCTTATTATCCGGAATCTCTACTAGAATTTTCATCAGCTTATTTTTAGTAAAATTATTGTATTTCAGAATATTTGGAAAATAAACTTAATGTGTTCAAATGAGACTAAAAGCAGCGGCTATAATATCTATCATCCTTTTGTCGCTTATACCTATGTATATGCTGTATAATTATTTGCAGAAAGTGATGAGACCACGAGAATCTATGCGGCAATTTTTGCTTTGGATACTGACTGTGTTATTGATGGTGTTTATATATACTTTTTTAGTGGTGTTTGTTGTCAGGCTGCTGTTTCCCCAACGGTAGCTGGCATTTCTGTTTATTTTTAAAGTCAGGGACATAAGCCCTGTTAGAAGATCAAACTTGATATTTTAAATAGCAATCGGCATATCTTCTTATTTTTACGGCACAACTATAAACTTCAACCATCAAAATGTTCTTATGGCTTACAATCTGTTAAAAGGGAAAAGAGGAATCATAACCGGCGCACTGGATGAAAACTCCATTGCCTGGAAAGTAGCTGAAAAAGCATACGAAGAGGGGGCCACTTTTGTATTGACAAATGCTCCTATAGCCATGCGTATGGGTGAGATCAATAAACTGGCAGAGAAGACAAAGTCGGAAATCATACCGGCAGATGCCACCAGCGTGGAAGAACTGACCAACCTGTTTGTAAAATCTCAGGAAGTGCTGGGCGGTAAGATTGACTTTGTGTTGCATTCCATTGGCATGAGTGTAAATATCCGCAAGAAGGTTCCCTATACTGAATCCAATTATGATTATTTCATGAAGGGGATAGACGTATCTGCCATGTCGTTTCATAAGATGCTGGCGGTGGCCAAAAAGCTGGATGCGATAAATGAATGGGGTAGTGTGGTGGCACTGACGTATATGGCTGCGCAACGTACGTATCCTTTTTATACAGATATGGCAGATATTAAAGCCATGCTGGAATCAATTGCCCGCAGTTTCGGGTACCATTACGGGGTCGATAAGAAAGTACGTATCAATACTGTTTCCCAATCACCCACCAAAACTACGGCCGGTACGGGTATTAAGGGCTTTGGAGATTTTTTCGATTTTGCTAATGCAATTGCACCGCTGGGTAATGCCACGGCAGCAGATTGTGCCAATTACTGTATTACCCTTTTCTCTGATCTTACAAGGATGGTAACGATGCAGAATTTATTTCATGATGGGGGCTATTCCAGCACGGGTGTAAGCAATGAAGTAATGCAGAAGTTGGGATTGGGGCCGCAGGGGTAATCCCCGCCAGCCGACAGGGAGACTTTGATAAAATATCAAAGCCTTTGTAAAAAAGCGTAAAGAAATTATTTTCTGTAAAAATTTTATATAAACAGAATGAATTATTAATCTAAATTCTCCACCAGCTGGCGGAAACAGGGGTTAATACTCATCCTCATTAAATAGAAAGTCTTCCTGCGTAGGATAATCCGGCCAGATGTCTTCGATGGTTTCATACACATCACCTTCATCTTCCAGTTCCTGAAGGTTTTCTACCACTTCAAGTGGTGCACCGGAGCGGATTGAATAATCAATCAACTCATCTTTTGTGGCTGGCCAGGGTGCATCTTCCAGATACGAGGCTAATTCTAAAGTCCAAAACATCTTCCGAGGGTTTTAATTTTTTTGATAAGGTTTTTGGTTTCCATTATTCGCTGCCGGCCTTATTTCAGACCTGCAGGGTATTACGGAATACCCCCTAATTTTCCGCAAATGTAGTTGTATTAACGAATTTTCCAAATCCTTAGTTGTACACCGGGGTTTGAAGGAATTCTTAAAAAAACCGCCCTTCCGGCAAATTGAGGTTTTGCCAAGGGGTTCTATTTGCAGATATTTGATACCTGAAAGAAATAAATGGCTGCATGATAACAGGAAAAAATATTCATAAGCGATACGGCACAGTTGAGGTTTTGAGAGGGGTGGATGTGGACATACAGAAAGGGGAGGTGGTAGCTATTGTGGGCCCATCAGGGTCGGGCAAAAGTACTTTATTGCATATTCTTGGTACTCTGGACCGGGCAGATACCGGTGAAGTACGGATGAATAATACCGATATTAATTCTTTGAATGGCAACAAACTGGCGGCTTTCCGTAATAAACATATTGGCTTTGTGTTTCAGTTTCATCATTTACTGCCTGAGTTTACTGCCTGGGAAAACGTGTGTATTCCCGGTTGGCTGGCTGGAAAAAATAAAAATGAGGTAAGGGCAGAAGCTGCCCGGTTACTGCAAATGCTGGGCTTACAGCAGCGGATGGAAAATAAACCCAACCAGCTTTCCGGCGGAGAACAGCAAAGGGTGGCAGTGGCACGGGCATTGATCAACAAGCCAGGTATCATCTTTGCAGATGAACCCACCGGCAATCTTGACTCTGCCAATGCCAAAGAACTGCACCAGTTGTTTTTTGATTTGCGTGAAAAATTTAACCAAACCTTCCTGATAGTAACCCACAATGAAGAACTGGCCAAACTAAGCGACCGGGTGCTGTATATGAAAGATGGGAAGATCGTGTGATGGTGAATAGCCAATGGTCAATGCAAAACTCTTTACGGATGGCCGTTGAACCATGCTTTTAACTCATCCATCGTGTTGGCAGTTTTGGTGCCATCTGTCCACCAGTCATGAAAAGTGAATGGGTAAGTGACTATTTTTTTATCTACTCCCAATGTGCCGAGTTTGGCAAACATACTGGTACTCTGGTCAATGTTCACGACCGGATCAATATCTCCATGAAAGAAAATTGTGGGGGAGGAAGATGCAGCGGCCTGGTATTGCGGGCTGCAGTTTTTATACCGCTGTTCAGAAGTAGTGGTTAATGGAAAAAGAGGGACACCTAAATAAGGCTGCAATATCAGGTTGTACAAATTAAAATTGTAATAGGACATCGCAAACAGGTCAGTCGGCCCGGCCATTGAGCCAACTGCTTTTATTTTGCCATTTGCGTTCCTGGTGTAAGCATAGGCCAATGATAAATGCCCTCCTGCACTATGCCCAATAATATATAATTTTTGCCCATTGAAATGGTGTACCGACGACAGCCGCAATGTATATTGTACAGCACTGTCCACATCATCCAGTTGCATTTTATAATTATCGGCTGTGTTTAAGGTAAGCCTGTAATTGATATTGGCAACTGCAAATCCTCTTAGTTTTAGCCCATTGAGTAACCATGTCAATTCTCCTTTATCACCAATGGCCCAGCCTCCACCATGCACTACTACTGCAAGCGCTGTATTGGTTGTTCTGCCTGCAGGTAAACCAAGATCCAGCTTGTGACTGGCATTGGCACCATAAGAAATATTTTGAATGGTGGTATCCGTGAGTGCTCCCGGAGGCGGAGGTGGAGGGTCAATGGGGTTTTCGGGCTGGCAACTGCTAAAAAATGATATTGCAACAAAAACAAGAATTATCAGGTTTATTTTCCGCATAAAAATTGAATTGTTGAATTGATAAAACGCCCCTGCATAAAAAAATTGCCCAACAGATTGCTAAAAGAAACCGGTTGCATTGTTTCCGCAGTAATACTAATAAAAAAAGCCGGATTTTTCAATCAGTACTTTCGCGGAACAGGTTTACACCCTTGGTTTCCAGGGAATTTCTGCAACGTTTAACTGGTGACCAATATAGCGGCTGAGTACAAAAAGGTAATCGCTCAGGCGGTTAAGATATTTGATGATAATGGCTTCCACTTCCAGGCCTGCCTGTTCGGTCCGCAGAACTTTGTGGGCAGGCAGGCTTTCCCCGCCGGTGTCTGTGACTAATTCAAGTCTTACACAACATCTTTCAGCCCTGCGACATACACAGCGGGCGATATGCAATTGTGACAAAGTGGTATGTCCTCCCGGTAAAATAAAGCTCTTCATTTCCGGGATGTTTTCATTCATCCGGTCCATTTCATTTTCCAGCAGTCCGATATCTTTTTCTGCAAGATCAGGTATGCGCATTTTTGGCGCCTTGATGGGGTCACAGGCCAGTGAAGAACCGATAGTAAACAACCGGTCCTGCACTTCCAGCAAAATAGCCTTTGCAGTATCATCACTTACAAGGTCTTTACACAATCCAATGTGCGAATTCAGTTCATCCACTGTTCCATAAGCTTCAATGCGTAAATGGGATTTTGGCACTTTGGTGCCACCAATCAATGAAGTAGTTCCTTTATCGCCGGTTTTGGTATATATTTTTTGTGACATTGTATTAAAAGTTGATTATAGACAGCCTTTTATAATAGGCCTTAAAGCAATCAAAACAAAATAAATCAATTAATGTTGAGGGATTTATGATGCAAACAAAAAATGGTTTCTGGAATACGATTTATACGTGATGAAACGGCACGGCTTGATTTTTCTTATCACTCTCAATAGTGCCATCCTTTAGCCGAACGATTCTTCTTGCATGTCCGGCAATATCTTCTTCGTGGGTAACGGTAACGATCGTATTGCCATTCTTGTAGATATCATCAAATATGGCCATTATCTCATAAGATGTTTTAGAGTCAAGGTTACCTGTTGGCTCATCTGCAAGTATAATGGCGGGATCATTGACAAGGGCCCTGGCAATGGCCACCCGCTGGCACTGACCACCTGATAATTCGTTGGGTTTATGGTGGCTTCTGTCAGTGAGGCTTACCATATCCAGTACATGCATTGCTTTTTCGTTGCGTAATTTTCTGCTCATACCGGCATATACCAATGGCAAGGCTACGTTTTCGACCGCTGTCAGTCGTGGAAGAAGATTGAATTGCTGAAATACAAATCCGATTTCTTTGTTTCGTATTTCGGCGAGTGAATCGTCCTCCATGGTACTTACATCATGACCATTCAGGATGTATTTTCCATCACTGGGTGTATCGAGGCAGCCAATAATATTCATCAGGGTGCTTTTGCCGGAACCGGACGGTCCCATCAGTGCCACATATTCATTTTTAAAAATATCCAGCGAAATGCTTTTCAGCACCTGTAATTCCTGGCGGCCCATGAAGTAGCTTTTGCAGATTTGCTCCAGATGTATGATTGAATTCATGATGTCGGAGGTAAGAAGTATGAAGTCAGAAGTAGTAATAATTGGCTATTACCATTATCTGTCAGCAGGCTTCATTTTTTTATAACTTTTGGTACTTTAAAAAATTGTTCATCATGCAGTGGCGCATTTTTCAATGCTGCCGAGCGGCTGATGGATCCTTTCACTTCATCCTCTCGCAGCACATTTATCTCTTCACTCATAAAAAGCCGGGGTGGTACTCCCTCAAGGTCCAGCTCATTTAATTTTTCTACAAAACCGATCATCTGCTGAAGGTCGTTCTTTATCTCAGCTTTTTCAGTATCATTAAACCGCAGCCGGGAAAGATGGGCCAATTTATCCACCATTGCGTCATTTACTTCCATAGTCCAAAGATAGTCAGAAGTCGGATGACTGAAATCAGATGTCTGAAGTCTGAGAGTTACCGGAAATGGCAAATAGGAACACTGATTACGCTGATTAAACGGATTTTATTTCTTTGTATTCTAAGTGTTTCAGTGGCAATTTGTATTCTCTGTGCCGCTGCGGTTAAATTGTATTTCTGCCGAAGGCAGGTTTTTTATAATGCGTTTGCCCCGGACATTCGCCCTCCGTCCTCATTTTCCTATCTTCGCCGCCACATGGACATGCAGAAAAAAATAGTAATGAGTGGTATCCGGCCTACCGGTTTTTTACACCTGGGAAATTATTTCGGTGCTGTGAAAAACTATGTGCGTTTGCAGGAAGAGTTTGAGTGTTATTTTATGGTGGCTGATTTGCATTCACTCACCACCCATCCTGACACAAAAGAACTAAAAGTAAATGTGCATCGGGTACTGTCAGAAAATATTGCCTGTGGGCTGGACCCTGATAAAGTGGCTTTGTTTTGTCAAAGTCATGTGTATGAAACGGCTGAATTATATCTCTACCTGAATATGCTGGCCTATAAAGGTGAATTGGAGAAGACCGTGACCTTTAAAGATAAAGTTCGCCAGCATCCGGAAAATGTAAATGCAGGCCTGCTTACGTACCCCGTTTTACAAACGGCTGATATCATTCTGCACCGGGCATCGTATGTGCCGGTAGGGAAAGACCAGGAGCAACACCTGGAAATGGCCCGCAATTTTGCTAAACGTTTCAATCACAGGTATGGAGATGTGTTTCCTGAGCCACAAGCGTTTAATTATGGTGATGAACTGATAAAAGTGCCGAGTCTTGATGGTACGGGAAAGATGAGTAAAAGTGAAAACCAATTTGCCACGCTGTACCTGTCTGATAATGATATGCTGATACGTGAAAAAATAAAGAAGGCAAAAATGGATGCCGGCCCCAAAGAACTGAATTCTGTAAAATCTGCGGAAGTGGAGAATATTTTTCTACTATTTAAACTGGTAAGCTCACCAGAAGTGCTGGCAAAATTTGAAGCGGATTATAATAGCTGTACCATCCGATATGGTGATATGAAGCAGCAGTTGGGAGATGATATGGTGAATTTTATTGCTCCTATCCGAGAAAAAGCCGCCGCCATCCGCAACGATGCCGCTTACCTGAAAGAAGTGATGGAAAAAGGGGCTGAAAAGGCCCGTAAAAGCGCCCGTGCCACTATGGAACTGGTACGGGAGGCGATTGGCCTCAATTATTTTTAACGGGCAGGTTCCCGTAATGGAAATTACATTACTTTTAAGAGCTCACTTTTTTTAACCATCAACCAAACTATTATGAGCAAAAAAACTGTCTTTGGTGTAATCGGCGTGCTTGCACTTATTGCCTCTTTGGTAATGTATAAAGTGGGAAATAGTTCTTCTCATTTATCCGAGTTAAAGGATTTTTGGTGGGTCCCATTGCCATTGGCAGCTATTTGTTTGCTGGTGGCTGCATCTGCTAAACCCAAAGCATAAATAATATCAATCTATCCGTAGTTTTAATTTGAAATAACAGAGTTATCAATAATGGCAAAAGCAAAGAAACCAAAGCATATAGCAGTGGCCGGGAATATCGGCGCCGGTAAAACGACACTAACTGAAATGCTCAGCAAGCATTATAAATGGATTCCTAATTTTGAGGATGTGGACCATAATCCGTACCTCATGGATTTTTATGAAGATATGCCCCGCTGGAGTTTTAACCTGCAGATATTTTTTTTAAACAGCCGTCTCCGCCAACTGGTGGAAATACAAAAAGGAACAGAAACCGTAATACAGGACAGGACGATCTATGAAGATGCCAACATTTTCGCCCCCAACCTGCATGAAATGGGGCTGATGAGTAAAAGGGATTTTGATAATTACTTTCATTTTTTTCAAACCTTAAAAACACTGGTGCAGCCACCTGATTTACTTATCTACCTGAATGCATCTGTACCCACCCTGGTGGGGCAGATACAGAAGCGGGGCCGTGAGTATGAAGAAAATATCCGCCTGGATTATTTAAAAAAACTGAATGAATACTATAATAAATGGATTGCTGAATACAAAGAAGGCCCGCTGCTGATCATTGATGTAGATAAGAATAAATTTGGTGAAAGGGATGAAGACTTTGGTGAGATCATCAGGAAAGTGGATGGGCAATTGTATGGGTTGTTTTGATATTTTGATATGAAGATGAATTTCATCCTGCCAATATTTTTGCTTTTGCCGCTGTGGGTTTTAGCACAAAAGGATTCTCTGTCAGGTAACGGTACGGCCCTCAAACTGTATAAGAAGTTTGATGTGGAGGCATCATACCCGGGCGGCCAAAAAGCATGGCAGAAGTATATTGAATTATCTCCGATCTTGACTAAAGCCCGGATTGAAGCTGAACGTCAGAATATTGGAGCCGGTGAATATACAGTTCTGATTCGATATATGGTAACGAAAAATGGCGATCTGGATAAAGTAACCACACTTACCAAACATGGATTTGGCTTAGAAGCTGCAGCCATAAAATTCATGCTGAGCTCCGGGAAATGGATACCTGCTGAAGTGAATAATGAGAAGGTTGATGCATACAGGATGCAGCCGATATTATTTTCGGTTGATTAGTGAGTGTTTAAAATTTAATACTGCAGTTATCTGCCTTCTTTTTTTCTATAATTTACTAAACCCGTATTCTGCATATTATGAAAAGCATTTTCTTTATTGCCGGCCTTTTTTTTACATCCTGCTGTTATTCTCAGGAGTATAAAGACACAACCCTTTCTGTCCGGAAGTATACCTGTTCCTGCAAGTACAATCTGAATATTGAAAGCGACAATAAAGTATTCGACCGTTCTGCCAGGCCGGCCTACTATCCCGGCAGAGAAGAAGAATGGAGAAAGTTTGCAAAAAAGAATATTGATAAAGGATTGAAAGGAAAACATACGGTGGAAGTGCGCTTCCAAGTGGATAAGAACGGCGATCTTGGCGGATTTACTTTATCTAACACTGCGCCGGCGCAAAAATATGAGGAAGTGGTGCGGGTATTAAAACTTTCCGGTAAATGGTTTCCTTCTGTTCAAAGCGGGTATTGTGTAAAATCCTATGTTCGCCTTACGTTTGAGCTTTAGTAATTACTATAGCCTTCATACTCTATCAGCATCCGTTCAATTTTTCTGAGCCATTCAGCCTGCTTTTCCCGGTTGATACTGTGCCGGGTTTCCCGGTCGTATTCATTTTGCAGATCCTCTTTTTCATCCGTTACCTTCTCATATATTTTTTTTAACTCTTTCTGATAGGTTTTCGTATTGAACCTGTATTCACTCATTTCCCTGTGCAGCTTGCGGGCAAATATTTCAGCAATATCAAAATGGCACTGCTCATGGCTGAGGATATAGGCATCTTTATGCCTTCCCCAGGAACGGTTTTTGGAGAAATGTGACTTTATTTTATAACTAAAACTGGTGTTGGAAATATTGTATTCAATAGTAAGCAATGTGGTGGTGGAGGCAGCCGCATCACTTTCCGGGTCAGGTTTTGCTTTGTAATCGGCCCAGGTAAGTTTGCGTGATGCATTCCATACCAGATCATCGGTGGAACTGCTTTGCCCAAACAGGCCAACAGGAAGTAAACACAAAGCGGTAATAATAAACTTAAGTAAGGGTTTCATCTCGTAGTATAAACGTAATGTCGCAAAAAAAGTTATACAAGCTGCTTTGTTTGCCGTTAAAAAAAAGAAAAACCCCGTGCTATTTTCAATAACACGGGGAAATTAAAAAAACCGTCCTTCGAATAGGTTTACGCTTTTGGGGCTGCAGCAAGTATTTCGGGTGTTACACCATTGGCATATTTTTCAAAATTCTTTACAAACAAGCCGGCCAGGTATTTTGCTTTTTCTTTAAAAGCAGTTTTATCGGACCAGGTATTTACAGGATTCAACACTTCTGTTGGAACATTCGGGCATTCTTTAGGGATAGCCACTCCAAAAACGGGGTCTGTTTCAAACTGAACAGTGTTTAATTTTCCTTCCAGAGCGGCAGTAATCATAGCCCTGGTTAATTTCAATTTCATACGGCTGCCGGTTCCATAGGGGCCGCCTGTCCAGCCGGTATTGATCATCCATACATTTACTTTATGTTCCTGCATTTTTTTTCCCAGCATACTGGCATATTTGCCAGGGTGCAGCGGAAGAAAGGGTGCTCCAAAACAAGCACTGAATGTTGGCTTGGGTTCTGTAACACCCAATTCGGTACCGGCCACTTTAGCGGTATACCCGGAGATAAACTGGTACATAGCCTGACCGGGAGTCAATTTTGAAATGGGAGGCAACACTCCAAATGCATCGCAGGTGAGGAAGAAAATATTTTTTGGCAACCCCCCAATGGAAGGTTCCATGGCATTGCTGATAAAATGCAGCGGATAAGAAACGCGGGTATTCTCGGTTATCGAACCATCATCAAAGTTTATTTTATTGGTGCCGGGATAAAACGTTACGTTCTCCACTAATGCACCAGGTCTTATCGCCTTATATATTTCCGGTTCTTTTTCTTCGGTGAGATTTATTGTTTTGGCATAACAGCCCCCTTCAAAGTTAAAGATATTATCTCCTGTCCAGGCATGCTCATCATCCCCGATCAGCTTACGGTTAGGATCTGCGCTCAGGGTTGTTTTTCCTGTACCGCTCAATCCAAAGAAAATGGCTGTATCTCCATCAGCACCCATATTGGCGCTGCAATGCATACTCAGTACATTTTTTTCATGGGGCAAAATATAATTCAGGATAGTAAAGATTCCTTTTTTCGTTTCACCGGTGTAGCCACTGCCGGCAATTATTATCATTTTGTATTTAAAAGAAACGATGGTGCCGTTATGCTGGCGGGTGCCGCTTTCTTTGGGATTTAATTGCAGCCCGGGAACTGATATTACATGCCAGTCCGGTTCGAAATTGTCTAATTCTTTTGCGGTGGGCCGGAGAAACATATTATAAGCGAAAAGATTGTTCCATGGTTTCTCATTCACCACTCTTACTTTCAGCCGGTAGCGGGGGTCTGCACAGGCAAAACAATCCCGCACCCATATTTCAGGAAGTTGGTCCAGGCGGGCCCTTGCTTTATCAAAAATAAGATCGAAATATTTGGGTTCAAGGGGAATATTGAATTCATTCCAGTGGATGGTGTCGGTCGTGATTTCATCTTTTACTGTAAACTTGTCTTTGGGAGAGCGGCCTGTAAACGCACCGGTGCGTATAACCAGGGCCCCTGTATCATTCAATACCCCCTCCCCAATACGCAATGTATCTTGCTGTAATTCTTCAGGAGTGGATTGATAATGAATGGATTCTGTATTTAAAAGGCCAAGTTTTAAAAGATTTTTTGTTGGAATTGCGATGGCAGGCACTGACATATTTACAATCGGAATTTGTTGAAGGAACAAAGGTAAGAGGTAAACCCATTGAAAACCAAACAAGTGTTAGTTTTACACATTAAAGACGTTCTAAAATTTTATGCCGGCCTGTTGGTATCTGTCCGGTATTTTAAAGTGTTATTGCAGGATATTAAAATAAGGCATCATTTTTTTTGAAACTATTTATTTTACAGGCGGCCCTCAATTTTATGCCAAAAGATATTTGGAGGATATGTTTGCTTACTATCTTTAAGCGCCTTATACTAAACCAATAATTACTTTTAACCGAACAACCCCCTTGCTTATGAAATATTTACCTCTCAACCCCGGTATTTTTGTAAAAAACCGGGAACGTTTTACTGCCCGGTTGCAAAAAAACTCCATTGCCATTTTTGTTAGTAATGATGAAGTGGCCTCCAATGGGGATGCGATCTATCATTTTAAGCAAAACAGCGACCTCTTCTGGCTCAGCGGTATTACCCAGGAAGACAGTATGGTTATTTTGTTTCCGGATAACCCCGATCCCAAGTACAGGGAAGTGCTGGTACTGGTAAGGCCCAATGAACTGAAGGAAAAATGGGATGGTAAGCGGTTACGGATAAGTGAAGCGGAGGCCATTAGCGGTATCAAGACCATCGTTTGGGTAGACAGCCTGGATGGATTATTACAACCATGGATTCACCTGGCTGAAAATATTTACCTTGACAGTAATGAGAATGACCGTAAAGCCAACCTGTTAAGAACAAGGGACTATCGCTTTGTAGATGAAATGCGGAGCCGCTACCCGTTGCATAATTATATGCGGGCGGCAAAAATCATGAAAGAACTCCGTAGTATAAAAACTGCGCTGGAAGTGGAAGTATTGCAAAAAGCAATTGATATTACCGATACCACTTTTCGCCGTTTGCTGAAGTTTATTAAACCCGGCGTAATGGAATATGAGATTGAAGCAGAAATATTTCATTCTTTCCTGAGCCAGCGTGCCACCGGAGCGGCATACGGAAGTATTATCGCCAGTGGCGACAGGGCCCGCACATTACATTATGTAAGCAACAATGCAGAATGTAAAGACGGGGAAATGATACTAATGGATTTTGGAGCAGAATATGGCAGCTATTGTGCAGATTTAACAAGAACAATACCCGTGAACGGCAAATTTTCCCGCCGGCAAAAGACTGTTTATAATGCCTGTCTGCATTTACACAATTATGCAAAAAGTATTTTAAAGCCTGGCATTACTATCCTTGATTATACAGACAAAGTGGGGGAGGAAGCCACCCAACAATTTTTAAAAATAGGATTGCTGAAAAAGACAAATGTTAAAAATGAAGATCCGGAGAACAGGGCCTACCGAAAATATTTATACCATGGCATTTCTCATCATCTTGGCATTGATGTGCACGACCTGGGTACCCGAACGGCACCCATCAAAGCCGGCATGGTATTTACTATTGAACCCGGCATTTACATTGAAGAAGAGCAAATGGGTATCCGTATCGAAAATAATTTTTGGATTACCCGTGATGGGAATAAAGACCTGATGAAGAATATTCCGATCACGGTGGAAGAGATAGAAGCACTCATGAAAAAATAAAATTATCTTGCCTGCATGAAGCATATCCCTAACCTGTTTACCCTGCTCAACCTGGTATTTGGCTGTCTGGCTATTGTTTTCACTTTACAGAATGGCATTATCATCTCTTCTGATGATGCAGGCAACCCCTTGATTGCCGTTCCTGAAAAAATCTGGCTGGCCTCTCTCTTTATCGGCCTTGCCGCAGTGATTGATTTCCTGGATGGATTTGTGGCCAGGTTATTTAATGCCAGCTCTGAGATGGGAAAGCAACTGGATTCATTATCAGACCTGGTAAGTTTTGGTGTGGCGCCCGGTATGATCGCCTACCAATTTCTTCGTCTCAGCATTGCCAAAGAAGAAACAGGTATTGAGGCGTCCATTATCTGGCTGTTGCCGGCATTTATATTGCCATGCGCTGCTGCCTGGCGGCTGGCCCGTTTCAACCTGGATAATAGCCAGTCGTATTCTTTTAAAGGCATGCCGGTACCCACGGTGGGTATCTTTTTTGCAGCACTTCCGCTTATTTTCTGGAATGTAAATGAAGAATGGGTAAAAAATATTTTATTGAATAAATGGTTTTTATACGGCCTTATTTTTGTTTTTTCCTGGCTGATGGTGTCTTCCATTCCCCTGATGGCATTGAAGTTCAAAGATTTTAGCATCAAAAATAATATACCAAAATACCTGCTGGCCATTATTTCGGTGGCAGCAATAGTAATTTTGAAATGGCTGGCGGTTCCTGCAATAGTGCTTGCTTATGTTCTCATATCTTTGCTCTTTAAAAATAGAACAGTATGATCTATACGGTACAGATAAAAGTAATGCCACTAAAAGAATTACTGGACCCACAGGGAAAAGCCGTTATGGGCGGACTGGAAAACCTGGGCCTGGCGGGCGTGGAAGACGTGAGAGTGGGAAAAAATATTACCCTGCAGGTAAATGCAGACTCCCCCGAAAAAGCAAAAGAGATTGCAGAAGTGGCCAGTGCCAAACTGCTAAGCAACCCGGTGATGGAATATTTTGAAGTGTTAGTTAATTAGTTTATCGGTTAACTTGTTAATCGGGGTTTTAATTCAAAGAGTCATTACTACCGCTGATAGCCTAATAAACCAATAAACTAATTACCTATGTTGTTTTTAGTTCCCACCCCCATCGGTAATCTCAAAGACATCACCCTTCGGGCAATTGAAGTCCTGAAAGAGGTGGACCTTATTTTGGCAGAAGACACCCGTACCACTTCGCATTTGCTGAATCATTACCAGATCACCAAACAACTTTCTCCCTATCACCAGCATAACGAGCATAAAGTGCTGCAACACCTGGTGAGCCAGTTGCTGGAAGGGAAAAAAATGGCCATTGTAACGGATGCCGGCACACCGGGTATTTCTGATCCCGCTTTTTTATTAGTGAGGGAATGTATTAAAGTGGGTGTAAAAGTGGAATGCCTGCCTGGTGCCACCGCATTTGTACCGGCACTGGTAAACAGTGGTATACCCACCAACCGTTTTTGTTTTGAAGGTTTTTTGCCATTAAAAAAAGGAAGGCAGACATTACTCAGGCAACTGGCTGAAGAAGAAAGGACCATCATTATTTATGAATCGCCCATGCGGCTGGTAAAAACGCTGGAGGAATTTATTATTTATTTTGGGGAAGAACGGCAATGCGCAGTAAGCCGTGAGCTGAGTAAAATGTTTGAAGAAAATAAAAGAGGCACCCTGAAAGAAGTGGCTGATTACTTTAAAGAGAAACAGGTGAAGGGGGAGATTGTGATTGTGGTGGCTGGTAAAAAAGAATAAAAGCCGGATGCAATCTTTGATCCGGCTTTTATTTTGGTCTCTTATAAATCTCTTAATTAAACTATTGCACCAAAATTGATTGGCTTTCCCAGATTGTACCATTAAACACAGATAAAATGTAAGGCCCTGGGGGGAGGCCATTTAGTGATAAATTAGCTTGATTGGTTCCAGATTTGAACTCCGCAGCACGTTTAATTACGCCTGAGTTATCTATAATTTTTACAGCATAAATCAATACTTGTTTTTTATTTTGTATTTTTTTTGATTTAATTATACTTCTATCGAAATCCTGCTTATAGCTGATTGTAATATTGTCTTTTGCCGGGTTGGGACTTACAACGTAGGTTTTGAAACAATTTAAAAATGGAACGAGGAAAGCGGGAGGGGCAGTGATACTACCACAATCATTGCTTGCATTCAAAATAATTTGGCCAGAACCCGGGAAAGGCGGAGCTGTGGCCATACATACTGGCCCACTACCACCACCAAATGCAAATCCGATAGCACTCCAATTATAAGTTACTCCTTCGTAGAACATAGATGAGTAGGTTCCAGGTTGATTAATACAGAGAGGTGCAGTACCGAAAATCGGAAAATCCTGACCAACAGGTATACCAATTGGAATAGCTTTATTGAGTATAATGGGTTCTGGAGAACATGAAAGCGAAACAACGGCTGTTAAAATAATATTACCATTAGTGATATAATTAACTGTAACCTGGTTCCCATTTGGAGTCAATGATACTTTTCCTGACGGCGAAACAGACCATGAAACAGTTCCAGTACACGGTATGTTATCTACGCTATATATAGCAGACCCTGCGCAAATAGAATTATTTCCTGTAATGCTTAGTGAAGGATTGTTGGCAGTGACAACAGATGCATTGGTAGTATAGCTATTTAAACCAATAACTGCAGCAGCAGTAATGTTCTTTGGCGGAAGGTCGCATGCATTTGCTGTTAATGTAATTGAATTAGTGGGAGTAGATAATGTTGCAGGAGCAGGATTTCCTAAATAATTCCAACCATTAGGGGTAGTGCCTATGTTCCAGGTATAAGAAGTTACTCCGGGTGTATTGGTCACATTATTTACAGTGAATATTTGTGAAACGGCATTACCACAGGCTTTAGTTATGCCATTAGGTGTTAAAGTAAATGTAGGTGATGGGGCGGTTTCATCAATGGTGACTTTTTGAATTAATATAGCATTTTTTCCTCCATTTTCCCCCGGCAAAGAAGTTAGATAAAGCACATTGAATGCAGATGTTAGCGGATTTGGATATGCGAAGGATACATCATTAAAAGAAGTGCTGCTATATAAAAATGGTAAAGGGGCACCTCCACCAATTGGAGAGACAGCCTGAGGACCTACGCACGTACCTCCCCCTGAACTGCCATTAGTACCTAGTACGGATTCTAGAGATGAACCTGTTGAAAATCCTACAGTACTTTTTAATTGTGCAGATTTAACTGTAATACTATATTGATAACCAACTTTAAAGTCATATGCAATTTTGAATCTGGTCCCTAATTTGGATGATGTGCTAACAAACGTTGTGGCAAGGCTAAGCGCTTGAGTAGAAGTAACATATTGCACATCTCCTTCTAATGTTGTGTGTTGTATTGTGCCGCTATTTCCGTTAATTGTGCAAGGTACATTATTAGTCGTATTAAACACATCGCAAGGCGGCGAACTTGGGTTCCATGCTGAATAATCTATAATAACATCTTGTGAAAAAATATTGAATGGACCAGCCATTAATATGCTGCCAAAAATAAGGGGCAAGATTATTTTTTTCATTTTTCTAATTTTAATGAGATTGAAAATAATTTTAATCATACTTAATGGGGTAGTAAAAAACAGATTTGTTGTGCTTTATATTTGCTGGTGGACCTTTATCTTTTGGCAAAGTATATTTTGTGTACATTTTTAAATGCTATTATATTAAGAAACTTAAATTTAGATTAATAAACAATACCAGCTTCAGGTAATTAGATGATTTTCGCTAATAAGAAAAAAAATAAATCGAAATCAGGGATTGTCTATGTAACTTTTACTTAGTAATAGTATTTTATTATTACTGTCTCGTTTAGAATAGTATAAGTTCTTTGAAATTCTTGATTGGCCTGGTACTAAAATAAGGGAGCTTGCAAACCAATCTAATTTGACAGGACGGGCCATACAGAAAAAAACCGGTCGAAGACCGGTTTTTTAATTACTAATACCTTTTTTATTTCTTTACCTTCTTTTTGCAAGACAAGTGTATAGCGAGTCCGACGGTAAAATTAATACTGCCTGAGTTATTTTTATAAGAGCTTGCATAATCTGTTAAACCGGAGGACACAAAGTCAACGCTGGTTGTATACTTATAATACCTGTATGAATACCCTAAGGCGTATTGGATGCCAATTATTTCATTTATAAAATGTTCATAACCTAACTGTGCTTCCGCATTCCAGGATGTATAACTATTATATTTCTCAGTATAATCATTTGAACCTGTACTTGTAGTATAATCATATTTATAGCCTGGAACAAAATTAATTCCTGTATTTACTTGCAGAAAGGGCATTCCTTTACCTTTATTATCACCAAAATAAAACCTGCCATAGGGTCCTATCCCCAGATAAATTGCATGGTATTTGGATTGAGAAGTGGTTGTACTGCCTGTATTGCTGTTATCATACTTATATGTGTAAGGATTAATGGTGATATTTCCTCCAACAACAAAATTGTCGGAAATATAGAATCCAATATTCGGATTAATGGAAAGACTAAAACTATTGTTTTTTTGTTTAAACAAAGTTGATGGAATGTATGAGTAAGAAGTTTCAGAGTTTCCAAAGGAAATTCCACTGCCTCCGAAGTTTACACCTGCCAAAAGATTACCTTTCTTGTTTTGTGCCTGCATTGTAAACGCAGTTAATAATGCCAAAGCACAGATGCTGATTTTTTTCATGTAATTATAATTTAAGGTTTAAGTTGTTACTGCAAAGTAACACCATCGGTTGTTAGCAATCAATACCACTTTCAGGTAATGCACATGATTTTGGTCAGTGTGTAAAAAATAATACTATCCACAGCAGTTTTACTCAGTAATAACAACAAACAGCTTCCAGTTCTTTTCTTTTCAGCTCTGGAACAAAGCACTCAGGTAAAGGATAGCCGACAGGGATGAGCAAAAATGGCTTTTCATTTTCCGGGCGGCTCAACAGCTTGCTGAGAAAATTCATTGGCGATGGGGTATGTGTAAGTGCAACCAGGCCTGCATGATGTATGGCCGCCAGTAAAAAACCACAAGCCAGTCCGCAACTTTCTGTGGCATAATACACATTTCCTTTACTGCCATCTTGTTTTATTTCATAACTCTTCTTAAAAACTATGATCAGGTAAGGTGCCAGTTCCAGGAATTCTTTGCGCCAGTCTGTTTGCAGGGGCCGCAGGTCTTTAAGCCACTCTTCCGGCATCCGGTTAGTGTAGCTTTCGTATTCTTCTTTTTCTGCAGCATCCCGTATTTGTTTTTTTATGGCCGCATCACTTACCACACAAAATGTCCATGGTTGCTTATGGGCGCCACTGGGTGCCGTGGAGGCAGTAAGGATAATATTATCTATCACTTCTCTGGGGAAGGCCCTGTCCGAAAAGTCGCGGACGGTTCTTCGGGTATCCATCCATTCATAAAATTCCTGGCTGCGCTTTGTCATTTCTGCCGGTTCGTATGTTTGTTTAGTGTAGGACCCAAAAGGGTAGCCGTCGATCAACTTTGTTTTTGCCATAACATCTATTTAACGAAATTTACCACTTCAATTAATACTATATGAATAAATTTTTGATTTTTTGTACAATTACCTTCCAATTGTCCACACTTAGTTATGCCCAGCCCGACCGCTGGCAGCAGCGGGTAAAGTACACGATGAACATTGATATGAATGTACAGACCAACAGGTTTACCGGAAAACAAAAACTCGAATACACCAACAATTCTCCTGATACGCTTACCAAAGTTTTTTACCATCTTTATTTCAATGCTTTTCAACCGGGCAGTATGATGGATACAAGGAGCCGGAGGCAGGGTGGTATAAATGGACCGGGTGTACGGGCGGATTGGGACCCAAGGGTAAAAGACAGGATAGCCAACCTGAAGCCCGACGAAATCGGTTACCAGAAGATCAATTCCCTAAAAATGAATGGAAGACTGCAGTCTTTCAAAATGTCGGAAACGATACTGGAAGTGAAACTCGATAAACCAATTTTGCCCAAATCAAAAGTGGTGTTTGATATGGAGTTTGATGCACAGGTGCCCTTGCAGGTTAGGCGCAGCGGAAGAGACAACCCCACTTCTAAAGTGCGGTATTCAATGAGCCAATGGTATCCAAAAATAAGTGAGTATGATTATGAAGGATGGCATCCCACTCCCTATGCAGGCCGTGAGTTTTATGGGGTATGGGGCGATTTTGATGTAAGCATCTCCATTGATAAAAAGTATATGCTGGGTGGAACCGGTTATTTGCAAAATGCCAATCAAATAGGTTATGGATATGAAACAAAAGGGGCGAATGTGCCAAAGCTTGCTGGTGATAAATTGACCTGGCGTTTCCTTGCACCTAATGTACATGACTTTATGTGGGCAGCCGACCCGGAGTTTATTCATGTAAGCCGCAAACTGAGAGACAGCCTTACCGTTCATCTGTTGTATAAAAAAACCAATGAACCGGAAGCGGACTGGCTGGCTGTGCTGGATATGGCAGAAAAAGCATTGCCCTATATTGAAAAAACATTTGGTCAGTATCCGTATAAGCAATTTTCATTTATACACGGGGGTGATGGTGGTATGGAATACCCGATGGCTACATTATGCATTGGGCCTGGTGCTGCCCTGCATGAATGGATGCATAGCTGGTATTACGGATTGCTGGGCACTAATGAATCATTATATCCCTGGATGGATGAAGGATTTACCCAGTATGCCGAAGAAAGAATAGCTGCTTTTTTAACTGGCAAAGAGGGGTTTGCGCAGGCAGGAAATTATGGCAGTTATAATTCATTGGTAAAAAGCGGTAAAGAAGAACCGCTGACCACACATGCCGATCATTATAACCTGAACTCAGCATACGGCCCGGCTGTATATTCCAAAGGGGCAGTCTTTGTGGAGCAATTAGGATATGTAGTGGGAGCAGCTGTCCGGGACAGGATATTGCTGGAATATTATAAGCAGTGGCGGTTCAAACATCCGAATGCAGCTGACTTTATACGGATAGCCGAAAAGGTAAGCGATATGAAACTGGACTGGTATAAAGAATACTGGATCAATTCTACCAAAACCATTGACTATAAAATTGACAGCCTGTGGGAAGAAGGCGGCAAAACAAAACTGCGCCTGATGCGGATGGGGCTGATGCCTATGCCAATTGACCTGCAATTGACATTTAAAGACGGCACAAAAGAATTACATTATATACCGATGAATTTGATGTATGGTGAAAAACCGGTAGAGGATGCCGCTCTTTCCCGTAAAACTTATGAACCCTGGAAATGGACACACAGCAGCTATACTGTAGAAACCAGCCGGAAATTAACGGATATATCGGTCGCAGAAATCGACCCATCATTACGAATGGCAGATATTGACCGCAAGAATAACCGGCTGGAATTAAAATGGTAACAGCATTATTTTTTTAAAACATAAAAGCCCTCCGGTTTTATTCGGAGGGCTTTTTAGGTTCTCGACGAAGGCCCCCATTTTGTTTGTTGCCGGAAAAATAATTTTCGGGCAGCTCACAGGATTAGGTTAACGGTTAATGGTCAGGAGTAATACTTTTCGCTTGAGCCATCAAAATTAACGTGAACCAATACCCCAAACAATACCCCATTAGTGGTATTTTTTTAATTAAAAACGAAATTTTGACTGCAAAAACCTGCAATTTTATCTGCCATAAAATTTATTGACGGCAGCCACCCGGTTGGATACATGCAGCTTTTCGTAAATATGGTATACATGTTTACGTACGGTTTCGGGGCTCAGGAATAATTGCGCTGCGATTTCTTTATACATTAATCCTTTGGAGAGATATTCGAGTATTTCCTTTTCTCGGACACTTAACAGGTCCATCCGCTTACTGTCCGCTTTATCGGCCTCACTAGTCATGTCGCTGCTTTGTTTTTGCTGAAAAGCAATGACCACTTTCCTTGCTATCTGGCTGCTCATGGGGGCGCCGCCTTCATACAATTCTTTTATGGCATCCAGTAATTTGGCAGGGTCGGTCTTTTTCAAAATATACCCGCTGGCCCCGGCACTCAGGGCTTCAAATATTTTTTCATCTTCTTCATACACAGTACACATCATAAAGTTGGTACCGGGCATTCGTGGTTTCAGCACTTTTACCACATCTATCCCGTTTTCCACGGTACCCAGGTTGATATCCATCAATACCACATCGGGCCGCAGAAGAGGAATATGCAATACAGCTTCTTCCGCACTGCCCATAGTGCCAATACATTTATAGGCCTCATTCATCGACACAATTTCTTCCAGGGCATTACGCAATTCCCTGTTATCGTCTACAATACAAACGGTGATTATTTTCATTTTGTCAAAGTTCACATATACTGAAGAGAACAGCAATACCACAAAGTGGTATTTTTATCGGGGAACGTACAATAAGGATTTCTCCTTAAAAAAAGGCTCCGGAAAAATATCTGCTACTTCCATTGCCCTGGGCCTGGTACCGCTTTCCTGTATTTCAAGGGCAAGGTCTCCGCCTTTGAGGCAGATAAGCCCGGGTTTTTGATTGCCATCCAGGGGAACGGTCTTTAGCAAGAGCTTACTCCATCGCCAAAGGTCTTTTAGCGGGGCCACAGCACGGGATACAGCAAAATCAAATTTTCGGCCTTTGATTTCTTCCGCCCGGATATGTTGTGTGGTTATATTAGTAAGACCTGTTGCTGCTGCAACAGCTTCCACCACTTTCAGTTTTTTGGCGATGCTATCCACCAGGTAAAATTGCACATCTGGAAAGAAAATGGCCAGGGGAATGCCAGGAAAGCCACCACCTGTTCCGATATCAATAATGCAGGATCCTTCTGCAAATTCAAAAGCAGCCGCAATGCTTAAGGAATGCAGTACATGTTTTTCGTACAGGCTGTCTATATCCTTGCGGGAAACAATATTTATTTTCTCATTCCATTCTTTGTACAGTCCATCCAGCAGGGTGAACTGCCGGATCTGTTCTTCAGAAAACTCAGCGAAATATTTCAGGATTAATTCCACAGTAATAAAGTCAACATTTTTTTATTTACAATAATGATCTGCATTTCGGTTAGTGCCTCAAAATTGAATATTGATTATTGAATATTAATTGTTGTGTATTTGCAAGGGGAATAATAAATATTCAATAACTCAACAAACAATATTCAGCCCGCATCCCAATCATTTACCAGTTTCTCCTTGGCCTTCTCCACAATGCTGGTGCAAAGATGATATAATAAAAGAACATCCACATATCCAGGAACACGAACCAGGGCCACAAATCTTTTTCTCCCATCTTTTTCATTGATTTATACAATACGAAACCCTGCAGCAGTAAACGGACACTGAATACCGACAGTACATATTTCCAGTCGAAGAATATGAACGAAGCCGCCAGTAAAGGGTAATACATAAACTGTGTGGCAAAGTACAGGCCCAGCAGAAATTTATGTTTGGCCTTATAAAATTTGGCAGTTGTATAATGTCTCGCTTTTTGTTGCAGCCAGCCGCCCCAGGTAGTTTTGGGAATGGAACGGGTTACTGCATCGGGATCTATTACCACGGCTGTGTTATGCTTGCTGGCGGTTTTATTAATGAACAGGTCATCATCACCACTGGGTATGTGATTGATGGAAGAAAAGCCTTTGTGTTTGAAAAATAAATCTTTGCGGTACGATAAATTCCTGCCCACGCCCATATAAGGGATACCGGCCAATGCATAGGAGAGATACTGAAGGGCCGTATGAAATGTTTCAAACCGGATCAATTTATTCAGCAGCCCTTTTGTTTTGTGATAAGCGCCATAGCCGAGCACAATGGAAATGTTCTCATCATACCCATTCTGCATTTTCTCTATCCAGTATTCGCTGGCAGGCACGCAGTCCGCATCAGTCAGCAGCAGCACTTCATGTTTTGCTTCCCGGATACCAATGGATAGCGGGTATTTTTTTCCGGATATATGAACGGCTTCCTGAGTCAGTTCCACCACATGCAGCGATTTAAATGCTTTTTTCAATTCCTGCAGTATGTATTTGGAATCGTCCAGTGAATTATCATTTACGGCCACTACTTCGTAGGTACTGGGATAGGATTGTACTAACACTCCCGGCAGGTTGCGGGCCAGGTTTTCATCTTCATCACGGGCACAGATGATCACAGACACGGGATGGTGCTGTGTCTTTGCCCTCAGTTTTGGTTTATAAAAAGCTATACGGCTGTAAAAAAAGGTATAATAAAATACCTGGATAGCGGTGACGGCGGTGAATGTCCAGAAGATAATCTCTCCCCAGTTAATCGGTGGCATAGCGGCGAAGGTAGAGCGCAATGGGCAATAGGCAATAAGTAAAGAACAGAAAATTTCCACAGGATGTGAGTGAAAAAATACAATTTGCAAAGAGAAGAAAGCGAGAAAGGAGTTAAAGAGGAATACAAAATACAGTTCGCACAGAGATTAAAGAGAAAAAGAGGAATACAAATACAATTTTTTAAGAGACCTATTGGAAAGTGGAAAGGGCTGTTTCTCTTTTTCTCTTTAATCTCTGTGCGACATTTTGTATTCTCTGCAGCCAGGCGTGCCATTTCCCTGTCCCTCTTTTATCTCGGGGCGATGCCTTTTATTATCATTAAATTGCGGCGCAATGGCAGCATTACAATTTGAATTACAACAAACAGACACCCATTCAAAAGCAAGAGCGGGTAAGATAACCACCGATCATGGTGAAATACTAACGCCCATCTTTATGCCGGTGGGTACGGTGGGTAGTGTAAAGGCCGTAAGCCAGCAGCAATTGATCAGGGATGTGAAAGCACAGATAATACTGGGGAATACATATCATCTCTATCTCCGCCCTGGATTGGAAGTATTGGAAAAGGCAGGCGGATTGCACCAATTTAACGGGTGGCCTAAACCGATTCTTACGGATAGCGGGGGATACCAGGTTTTTTCATTAGCGGGTACACGCAAGATAAAAGAAGAAGGCGTTACATTTCAATCCCATATTGATGGCAGCAGGCATTTGTTTACACCAGAGAATGTGATGGACATTCAGCGGACGATTGGCGGTGATATCATTATGGCATTTGATGAATGTCCGCCTGGCGGCAGTGAGTACAGCTATGCAAAAAACTCGGTGGAAATGACGCACCGCTGGCTTGACCGTTGTTTTGCACAGTTTGATGCTACATCAGCCAAATACGGGTACACACAAAATCTTTTTCCAATAGTGCAGGGGGGTACCTTTAAAGATTTGCGTAAGCAATCCTGTGAATACATAAGTGCCAAAGAAGCAACGGGCAATGCTATTGGCGGATTGAGTGTGGGGGAGCCCGAACCGGTGATGTATGAAATATGTGACTGGTGCTGTGATCATTTACCCGTGAACAAACCCCGCTACCTGATGGGAGTGGGTACACCGTGGAATATTTTGGAATGTATTGCCATGGGGATTGATATGTTTGACTGTGTAATGCCCACCCGCAACGGAAGAAATGCGATGCTGTTTACCACCAACGGCGTGATAAATATTGATAATAAAAAATGGGAGCATGATTTTTCAGTCATTGATGATGGATTTGAATGCGAGGTAAGCAATTACTACAGTAAAGCCTACCTGCGCCACCTGATGAAGGCCAAAGAATTTTTAGGGTATACAATCGCCAGTATCCATAACCTTGCTTTTTATTTATGGCTGGCAGGGCAGGCCAGGGAGCATATACAGCAAGGAGATTTTAATCAATGGAAAAATGAGATGGTGGTGCGGTTGAAACAAAAACTGTAAGGCTTGTCCTTTCACAATACAGCAACAGTTTTTCAGTTACTTTTGTTTAGCCGCCGGAACATCCTTTTATTTCAAAACAACTGTGGATCAACAGGCGAAGGTGGCCGTTATAATACACCAATGAATGATGCGAAAAATTGACTGGTACATACTGAAAAAATTCCTGGTTACATTTATATTTTGCCTGCTACTTTTTACAGTGGTGGCCGTGGCGGTGGATAGCAGTGAAAAAACGGAAGACTTTGTAAAGGCCAGGCTGAGTACCATGGGTATCATCCGGGAATATTATCTTGGTTTTGTGCCCTGGATATGGAGCTTGTTATTTCCCCTCTTTGTATTTATTGCAGTTATCTTTTTTACCAGCCGGATGGCCACCCGCTCAGAAATAATTGCTATACTCGCAAGCGGCACCAGTTATAACCGTTTCCTGCGACCATTTTTTGTAGGAGGAATATTACTGGCCAGTATACTATGGGTTGGTACCCGCTACTGGATACCGAAGGCAAATGTTATCAAAAGTAATTTTCAGACCAAATACATGGATAAGAATGACCCGACCAAGCATAATAGTTATGGTAACTGTCCCACCTGTTTTTACAAACGGGTGGATACAAATACGTTTATTGGAATAAGGGACTTTGATACCAGTAACAAAACTGCCCGTGGATTTTTTATGGAAAAAGTAAAGGATAATAAAGTGATCTATAACCTGCGGGCGGAAACCATGCGCTGGGATACGGCCATCAAAAAATGGTCGCTGAGCAATGCTGCCGAGCGATATGTAAATACGATGGGGGAGACGATGAAATATTACCCGGTATTGGTCATTAACCTGGCACTGAAACCCATTGATTTCAGAAGGGACTATTATTTAAAAGATAAATTGACCACACCGGAGCTGGTTACTTTTATCAGGCAGGAAGAACTGAGAGGTACTGAAGGGTTAAATACTTATAGGGTGGAACGTTACCGGCGCACAGCCACCCCGGCTGCCGTTATATTACTTACGTTCATCGGTGCGGTAATTGCCAGCCGGAGAACGAGGGGGGGCAGTGGGGTACACCTGGCATTGGGTATTACTATTGCCGCCATGTTTATTGTCTCCGACAGGTTTTCTACAGTGTTTGCCACTAAAGGAAATTTCTCGCCGCTGCTGGCGGCCTGGTTGCCCAATATTGTGTTTATGCTGGTGGCGCTGAATCTGTATCGGAAAACGCCGAAGTAGGTTCGTTACTTGTTGCTGGTTGTCAGTTGCTGGTAAAACCTCAAATTGAAAACCCCTGGTGTCGTGTCAAGTCTGATATGACGCAAACAATTTTCCCACAAAGACACAAAGAAAAGGCTTTGTGTGCTTCGTGGTCTTTGTGGGATAGCTTTTGTATTTGTTGCGAGGTATCCGGCAAAACGTGATTGACTTAACATTAGCTATTATTGGGCAAGCAGAAACCCGTTACGAAAAGCCAGCAGCCAATCCAAAACTTTCATTATTATTTATTGTTACACCAACGGGGTTTGCCTAATTTTGACAGGCAATACTCTTTGTACAATTCCACAAAAAAAATTAGGCGTTATGGGTATCATAAAAGACAGGTTTAAGACAAAAGCTGATACAGTAGGTGCTGACATAAAGGCTATGCTGAAAGAGCACGGCAATAAAGTAATTGGTGAAGTACAGTTGTCGCAGATATACCAGGGTATGCGGGGTATAACCGGCCTGGTATCTGAAACTTCTTTGCTTGATGCACAGGAAGGCATCCGTTTTAGGGGGTATTCTATTCCTGAGCTGAGAGAAAAACTGACGAAAGCTCCGGGTGGGTCCGAACCATTGCCCGAAGGATTGTTTTACCTGATGTTGGTTGGCGATCTGCCAAATGATGATGATGTGCACCATATCAGTTCTGTATGGCAGCGCCGCAGTCATGTACCTAACCATGTATTTTCCACCATTGAAGCATTGCCGCTGAATACCCATCCGATGACACAGTTTGTAGTGGCAGTAATGGCTTTGCAAACAGAAAGCCAGTTTGCAAAAAAATATGCAGCAGGACTAAATAAGAAAGATTATTGGGAAGCGATATTTGATGACTGTATGGATTTGATTGCCCGCTTGCCACGGGTGGCAGCTTATATCTATCGCCGTAAATATAAATTTGGCGAGCACATTCAGCCAAACGGATTATTGGACTGGGCCGGCAACTTTGCCCACATGATGGGGTTTGAAGATGAAAGTTTCAAAGAACTGATGCGGTTATATATGACCATTCATGCCGACCATGAGGGGGGGAATGTATCTGCACATGCCACTCACCTTGTGGGTTCTGCATTAAGTGATCCTTATTTAAGTTATGCTGCGGGTATGAATGGACTTGCGGGCCCGCTGCATGGATTGGCCAACCAGGAAGTGATCAAATGGATATTTGAACTACAGGAAGAATTGAAGACTGACCTGCCTACCAGGGAACAGATAGCAGAGTATGTAAAGAAAACATTGAGTGAAGGTAAAGTGGTGCCGGGCTATGGCCATGCAGTGCTGCGCAAAACCGATCCGAGGTTTGAAGCACAGATGGAATTTGGAAAAAAACACATGCCGGATGATAAGCTGGTGCAAACGGTTTGGAATGTATATGAAACAGTGCCGCCTATTCTGCAATCATTAGGAAAGATTAAAAATCCCTGGCCCAATGTGGATGCGCATAGTGGCGCCTTGCTGGTACATTATGGCATGAAGGAATATGAATTTTACACTGTATTATTTGCTGTAAGCCGTGCATTAGGTGTGCTGGCCAGTTTGTGCTGGGACAGGGTACTTAATTTCCCGTTAGAGAGGCCAAAATCTGTTACCAATGACCTGGTGAAGCTGTGGCTGGAAGGGAAGGATAATATTTGGGGAGAATAGATTAGCAGATGATAGATGATAGTGGATAGATGATAGTTAAGAGAAGTTAAAAGACAATAGATAAGAACTCCTTGCGGTGGCGGGGAGTTTTTTTGTACGGTAATGTATCGTTTGAATCACATCTTTTTTTGCCTTTTATGCTGTTCCCCTATTTTTCCCAATTCACAGCAGATTAATGAAATAATTTACCTGCGTATGGTAAAATAATTGAAGTAAAATGAAATTGCTAAACTGCTATTCTAAACATTTCCTGTTTTAAGTCTCAGTTTCCCACTTCAGGCCTTTTCAAATTTTTGTTTTGGAACAGACAGCTCCCCATTCTATATTTGCACTCCTCAAACGGGGGTTTAGCTCAGTTGGCTAGAGCGCTTGCATGGCATGCAAGAGGTCACCGGTTCGACTCCGGTAACCTCCACTAAAAAAGCTCCTTTTAAGGGGCTTTTTTTAAAACCTTTATTTCGCTTCTCTGTTATAAACTATCTATGGGCGTCTGGAAACAATTATCTGAATATCTCTACCTGCGGAAAAAAGACCCGAAAAGGCCAAAGGACAAATGGATAGGGTACATGCATGGCATTAACCGGATCAGCATTTTTATATTTATTCTCTGCCTCATTATACTGGCCATTAAGTTGCTGACCTGATAAAACGGGTGATAGAAGCTGCTGCTTTTGCAGAGGCATGGCCGTCTTGTCCGAGTAATTGCCGCAGGGCCGCATAATCTTTTTGCAGTTGTTCCTTTTTTGTTTCATCTGTAAGCAGAGCGGATAGTTCCCGTTTCAGATTGTCCACTGTCAGGCCGGTTTGAATTAATTCTTTAACCACTTCTTTATCCATGATCAGGTTTACCAGCGAAATGTATTTCACATTCACCAGCCGTCTGCCTATCTGGTAGGAGAGCCAGGAACCTTTATAGCAAACGACTTCGGGTACACCAAATAAAGCCGTTTCTAATGTAGCAGTGCCGGATGTTACCAGGGCGGCTGTTGACTGCATCAGCAAATCATAAGTTTTGTTTGCCACGTACGACACATTGGAATAATCCTTTAGCAGCTCTTCATAAAAATTTTCATCGGCTCCCGGCGCTTTGGCTACAATAAACTGGCAGTCCGGAAATGATTTACTTACTTCCAGCATCACCGGCAATTTTTTTAATATCTCCTGCTTACGACTTCCGGGTAACAAAGCAATAATCGGTTTATCAGAAAACCTCTTACCTCCGTCTTCCAATCTCCGTCTCTCAATCTCTTCCATCAGTGGATGCCCCACATATTCCACCTGCCAGTTCCATTTGTTTTTATAATAGTCTTTTTCAAAAGGAAGGATCACCAGCATTTTATCAATACATTCCTTCATACTCTTTACCCGGTTCTCTTTCCAGGCCCATACCTGTGGGGAGATATAATAAATGATCTTTCCGGAAAATTCTTTGAAAAGCCCCTGCTGCTTTGCCCATTTAGCAATACGAAGGTTGAAACCCGGGTAGTCAATCAGTATCAGTGCATCGGGTCTGTATTGCAGAATATCTTCTTTGCAAAAAGCCAGGTTAAGAAAAATTGTACGCAGGTTCATCAGCACTTCTGTAAAGCCCATAAAAGCCAGTTCCCGGTAATGTTTTACCAGTTGGCCGCCGGCTTCCTTCATCTTATCACCGCCCCAGCAGCGGATATCAGCAGCGGGGTCTGATTTCTTTAATTCTTTAATCAGATTACTGCCATGCAAATCTCCGCTGGCTTCACCTGCTATAATATAATAT
Source organism: Chitinophagaceae bacterium (assembly GCA_031441485.1). GTDB lineage: Bacteria > Bacteroidota > Bacteroidia > Chitinophagales > Chitinophagaceae > JJ008. The sequence goes on along the minus strand of JANOEQ010000074.1, from coordinate 16,329 downwards.
TTCATTCAGTAACAAATGTAACCACGTAAATCAATTCTTCATCACAGGCAGTTCAATATACGTGGGAAATTTTGCGTTAAAATAAATCCTGTGTTCAGCTTTAATAAAATCAGTTTCATTCGCTTCAAAAATATTAGGCACATATTTCTGCGGGTTGCGGTCAATGACCGGGAACCAGGTACTTTGAACCTGTATCATAATGCGATGCCCTTTTTTAAAAGTATGGTTGATATCATGCAGGTCAATCATAAATTCTTCCGGCTTATTGGGAGTAAGCGGGGTGGGGTTAGAGAAGCTTTTTCTAAACCTTCCCCTGAAAACCTCCATTGCTACGGGTAATTGGTAATTGCTCATCAAAATATTTTTAGGATCAAAGGCAGGGTACACATCAATCAGTTTTACAACCCAATCAGCATCCGTAGCAGATGTACTGGCAAACAAGTGCGCTATTATTTTTCCGGTCACGGTCAGGTCTTCTGTCAGTGAATCTATGGTAAAGCTGATAACATCGGGCCTTGTAGTGGCAAACCGCTGATCATCCACATGCCATTGTCTCCAGCGGCTGCCAAAACCATAGGTTGCTTCAATAGGTTGAGTGCGATAAGGCACCGGTTTGTTTGGATCGCTGATAAAACTGGCATACCCCGTGGCTGCAGCGGGTTTTGTAAAAGAAGCTGTATTGTTAGAACCCGCATACAATTTTTGTATTGTTACTTCCTTTGGTGGCCAGGCATTGTATGATTTCCATTGATTGCTGCCAGTTTGAAAGCAATTGGCTTCCTCAAATTTTCCATCACCTGTTCCTTTTAACCAATAGTCAAACCATTTTTTTTGTAAGCGCTGGAACCAAACTGCAGTGGAACTTTCAAAAGAAATTTTTCCAAGACTGTCCGCTTTAGCTCTTGCCCATTGTCCATGATTCCAGGGGCCGAGTACAATATAATTCCGGTTGAAGGAGTCTTTTTTCTCCAGGTGATTATACATCAGTTGCGGACCGTTGATATCTTCCTGGTCATAATAACCCCCTACATGCAACTGTGGTATTTGAGGGTACTGCATATAACTAAGCGGCGAATTGCTGCGCCAAAAGGAATCATAATCAGGGTGCTGCACAAAATTGTTCCAGGTGGGGATTTTATTATGAAAATATTTCGTGTTTACATTCTTCAGCGAACCGAGTTTTAAATACCAGTCGTACAAATCAAATTGCGGAAAAGGAAAATCGCTGTCGGTGGTTTTATCAAATTCCACTTCATAAGTATATTCCATGCCATAGCTCAGGCGGAAAGCGCCATTATGATGAAAGTCGTCACCGAGAAAAAGATCGCCCATACAAGCTTGTTCTGATGCTGCTTTCAATGCAGGGTGCGGGTCTGCTGCACCCACCAATGCCAGCCATCCCGGGTATGAAATACCGAATATGCCCGCTTTACCATTATTGTTTGGTACATTTTTTATCAGCCAGTCCACTCCATCCCATGTATCAGTGCTTTCATCCACCGCATTTTTTTTTGTGGCATGAATTAATGGCTGATGAATTTCCATTGTCCCTTCACTTTTGTATTTGCCCCGTATATCCTGAAATACAAAAATGTAGCCTTCCCTTGCCATATTGCCATAATAGGGAATGCCTGTAATATTTACAGTACTGTCTTCCTTTACCGGAATATCAGCACCATAAGGAGTGCGGGTAATTAAAACAGGCAATGGGTGGGTATTTCCCACCGGCGACAGGATCACGGTAAATAATTTGATCCCATCACGCATCGGCATCATCGTTTTTTTCTGATAAAAGGTAAAGTTGTCTTGCTGTGCCGGAGCAACAACATAAACAAGAAGGAGAAAGCAGACCAGAATATTTTTTTTCATAAAAAAAGTTATGGTGCCATTAAAGATAATGAATCTGCAGGTGAACTAAGAGCCGGTAAGAAAATGCTTCAAGCCGCTCTGTTAAGTACGAGAAAGCGGCCTGCTGCATACCATTAATTAAAAATCTTCAGTACCAGGATGCCGATACCATAAATAAGGGTGACAATAAAAATGCCTTTGGCGGTAATATCGCGGCCGGTATTTACATAAATGGTAAAAAGAACAGCATTGGCCAGCAGGCTGAGTGAACCGATAGAAGTGATCATCCGGTTGTCATGCATAAAATAATCAAGAAATTCCACAAAGCCGTAGGACGGGAACTTAATAAAATATACCACCACCAGGCCCAGCAGGGGACCAATTAATCCGAGGGCTAATCCTAAGCGCAGGTTATCTTTTTTGAATAGCATTTAATGTGTTGATTTTAGTTTTAGTGGTTTGCCACATTTTATGGCTCATTTCCAGAGTTTTTCCAGTTTGGACTTTAGAACGTAATTGGTGAGATCAAATTGTACGGGTACCACACTTACATAATTATTGGCCAAAGCCCATACATCAGTGTCTTTCCCTTTATCAAAGTTTACAAATTCACCGGTAAGCCAGTAATAATGGCGGCCATGCGGATCTTTTCGTTCTATAAAATCTTCTTCGTATTTGGCATAGGCCTGTTTGCAGATTTTAAAACCTTTCAATAATTCAGGAGCTACAGCCGGGATATTTACATTCAGCACCGTGTGTTTATCCAGTTTGGTGCTGAGCATTTTTTCAACGATAATACGAACATATTTTTGGGCACCTGTAAAATCAGCATCAATCCTGTAATCCAGTAAGGAAAACCCAACAGAAGGGATACTTTCAATCGCTGCTTCCACAGCAGCAGACATAGTGCCGGAATAAATAACATTGATACTATGGTTGGCGCCATGATTAATGCCGCTCAGGCAAATATCGGGTTTGTGGTGCAGTATTTTATCAACCGCCAGTTTTACACAATCAACAGGGGTGCCGGTACAGGACCATGTTTCCACATTATCTATTGCATGGATTTTATGCAGGCGCAATGGCTGCCCAATAGTAATGGCATGCCCCATGCCGGATTGCGGCTTGTCGGGTGCCACTACTACTATCTTGCCTAAATGCTTTACAGCCTCCACCAGGTTTCGGATACCGGGAGCTGTTACGCCATCATCATTGGTAATGAGGATAACAGGCTTTTCTTTTTTTACAGATGGTTTAGCTGCTTTTTTGGAGACGGGAGACGATTTTTTTTTCGGACTGTTGTTTTTTTTATGGGTCATGGAATTATTGCTTATTGAGTTTAACTCTTTTATGTTGTATGACAATGGTATCTCTGAGTCCCATACGTGAAATAATGGAAGGATCAAAATTGTCCCAGCTATGGAAAACAGTTCTGAGGCAATAGTTATCTTCTGGCGGTGGACCACCAGGAAACTGTAGGCTTTTCGACGTATTTTTTACTGTATTTGTGATCAGGTATTGATAGAGCTGTCCATTTTCAATTTTAATAATAAATTCTGGCCGGTATTTGCAATAAGAGCCCGCAGGAATTGAGGTACAAACCGAAATTCTTTCAAACCCATCGACAAGGTTTGAAAGATAGGAGCATGTATCAATTGATGAATAAAAAAGGAGCAAGGAGTCGAGTTGCCTGATAAGTAATTGTGAATTTGTTTGCTGGTAAATTTCAGCATGTACGCTGCTGGTTCCCGGTAAGGCATTCTTAGTAACTTTTAGCAGATTATTTTCCAGGAATTGTAATGTTACAACAGGCGCATCGTACGGAACAATAGTAGTATTATAGTATTGAGAAATTGCCCAACGGTTTAAAAAACTGTTCACAACACCACTGTCTGTTACCTGGCCATTTTTTGTATATATCATAGGGGAAGCAACAAGCTCCATTGTGGTTGCTGGTGCATACGTCCCTGTAATTTTATTTTCACCATTGGCTTCTTTTTTGCAACCGAAGAAAAAAGAGATGGTTCCAATAAGCAACAAGCCGGATATTTTTATATTGAACCTCATAATAAAAACTGTATGATTCACACGGTTATTATAAATCATTACGAAAATAGCTTTTTCCCAAAAAAAGGGATCAATTGTTTTGAAAGTCTAAAATAATTAGTATTTTGCGGCTAACTAAATTAGTTGTTATGGCAGTTTCCAATCAAAACCTGAAATATCTTCGTAAACTCCGTGGGTGGACACAGGAAGAGTTTGCCAATAAGTTACGCATCAAAAGATCCCTGCTGGGGGCGTATGAAGAAGAAAGGGCTGAACCCCGCATTGATGTACTGGAGGTAGTTTGTGATATTTTTAAACTGACACTGGATGAAATTCTCCGGAAAGACTTGAGCGAAAATAAAAGTAATTACCTGGCCAAACGCAGGGCTATGAAACTGGCTATGGGTAGGCCGGAAATTCCATTTGTTCCGGTAAAAGCCGCAGCAGGTTACCTGGCGGGCTATGCCGATCCTGAATTTATTGATGAACTGAATACGTTTACATTGCCCATGCTTACTGGCGGTAACTACAGGGCTTTCGAAATTATTGGCGATTCTATGCTGCCAACACCCAGTGGTTCTGTTATTGTAGGAGAAAAAGTAGACAATCTGGAAGATGTAAAAAATAATGCGGCCTGTATAGTAGTTTCCAGAAATGAAGGGGTGGTGTATAAAAGGGTGCAGAAAAATGGAAGGCAAAAGAACAAATTGACCCTTGTAAGTGATAATCCTACTTTTCACCCGTACACGGTGAATTCTGAAGAAATACTGGAAATGTGGCAGGCACAAATGGTTATTTCCCGGGCTAATACGCAACAACGCTGGGATATGAACCAATTGAGTACCATGGTCTCAGACCTTCAGGAACAGGTTACTTCGCTAAAAAAGAGGATGAATTAGTTGTTTTTACTCGGGTATTTTTCTCCTTTTTTTCCCTTTTTCGGCAGCAGCCATCTTGCTCTCATGTTTGTCTATTATCTTTGATAATTGTCAATAACTGCATGATTGTGAGAAAGTGTATCTGCCTACCCTTATTTTTGATCTGTTCACAGCTTTTTTCCCAGGAAAAATCGATTCAGGCTGTTAAAACAGAACTGGTGCCAAAAATTGATGGCCAGTTAAATGATGCTGCCTGGACAAATGTTCCTGCAGTAACTGATTTCATTCAGAACTTTCCAACCTATGGTTTGCCGGCATCACAAAAGACCACTGTAAAAATTTCTTACGACAATTTTGCCATTTACGTAGGTGCCTATTTGTATGATGATCCTGCTCAAATCCGCAAACAGATAACAGCCCGGGATGGCGAACAGCAAAGTGATGTGGATTATTTCTCTGTATTTTTCGATACATATAATGATAATCAAAATGGTTTTCAGTTCCTGGTTACTACTGCCAATGTGCAAACAGATGCAAAACTGGGACCTAACCTCGGTGGTGACTTTAACAGTTTCGGCGATAAAACATGGGATGCAGTATGGGACAGTAAAGTAGCCATGCAAAAAGATGGCTGGACAGTGGAAATGCGCATACCTTATATTTCATTGCGCTTTGCCAAAAAAGATATTCAAAACTGGGGGTTACAATTTCTTCGATTTATCAGGCGTACCAACGAAAACAGTTACTGGAATCCTGTAAACCCGCAGGTAAATGGTTTTGTAAATCAATTCGGGGATTTTAACGGGCTCAAAGATATTTTACCACCGCTCCGGTTGAGTTTTTCACCTTATGTTACCACCGGATACAGAAGTTCTCCCCAGCCCAACGGAAGACTGAATGAATGGCTGCGAAATGGGGGGATGGATTTGAAATATGGTGTGAATGAAAGCTTTACAATCGACGCCACCCTGATCCCGGATTTTGGGCAGGTAGTCTCCGACAACGTGGTGAATAACCTTACCCCTTACGAAGTTCGGTTTACAGAAAACAGGCAGTTCTTTACAGAAGGGACAGAAATTTTTAATAAGGCTAATTTATTTTACTCCCGGCGTATTGGGGCCACACCATCAGGATATAACCAGGTGAGAAATTTTGTAGCCGCTAATACCGATTGGGAGATCATAAAAAACCCATCTGTTACCCAATTATATAATGCCACCAAGTTTTCAGGAAGGAGTAATAAAAAATTAGGTATTGGAATATTTAATGCAGTGGCAGCGCCGATGGAAGCAAAGATCAATAACACAATAACTGGAAAAGATTCGGTGATTGAAACTTCCGCATTGGCCAATTACAATATTGTTGTTTTGGATCAGGCTTTCAAAGGGCGATCTTACCTCACCTTTACCAATTCCAATGTAATGCGTAGCGGAGCAGGCCGGGATGCCAATGTAACAGCATTGGACCTGGTCCTTTACAATAAAAAGAATTCAAAGTTGCTGAGGGCTACTGCCCGGTACAGTAAAATATGGGGTACAAATCCTTACGATGGATATAACACCACTTTGCGCTATGATAAAGTGGGAGGGAAATGGAACTACTTTATTTCCGGCAATGTGGAATCTGCAAAATATGATCCTAATGACCTTGGGATATTGGCCGCTCCAAATGAAATTACGTACAGGGGAAGCCTGAGCTATCGCCAGCCGCAGCCTACAAAAAATTTCATCACATATAGTTATTCAATAAGCCCGAGGCTCCAGTATTTATACAAACCCTATGCGTATAATAAATTTGATATAACCGGTACAGCTTTTTGGGTGTTTAAAAATTTTTGGGATGTTTCAGTACTTGCTCAAATAGCACCCTTTGATTCTCATGATTATTTTGAACTAAGAACAGACAACCGCTATTTGAGTTATCCACTTAATATATATTTTGAAGCGGAAGGAAGCACAGACAGCCGGAAAAAACTGTATGTCAGGTTTAAAGGAATAGCAGCACGGTCACCGGGTTTTGATAACAATTTATTTGGATGGGGACTTGGTTTTCGATACAGGTTCAGCAATAAATTTTCATTGGACTTACAAAATGATGCAAGCAAAGAGACGAACAACCTTGGATTTGCTTTTATCAGAGAAGCAAATGGGGACCCCATTGTGGCATTCAGGGATGTAAAAGATCATAGTACAGTTTTATCAGGGATATATAATTTTACATCCAGGTTAAACCTTACACTAAGGGCCCGTCATTATTGGAATGAAGTTGTTTATAAGAATTTTCATAATGTAGATGCAAAAGGAGGTTTAACTGACAGATCATTTATCAATAACAGAGATAATAATTTTAATACATTTAACCTTGATGCTTTTCTGACATGGGATTTTCGCCTGGGCAGCCGGTTAATCATTGGGTATAAGAATTGGCTTGGGGAGGATGAAACTGTTTCAGTTTCCGGATCTTATAAGAATACCTATTTCAGGAATATTGGTGAACAATTTAATTTGAAGCATGGGGGTGAAACAACAGTCAGGTTTATTTATTTCATTGATTACAACCGGTTGAAAAAAAGGAAATAAATAGTATATGGTTTTATTACTTTTAGAATACATACCAAGACCAGTAGCTCCATGCAAAGGATCAAAATCTGAATTGTCAGGCAGTTTATTGAGGCCATCCTCAAGATATTTATCAAGGGCTTCAAAAAAATCATCTGTTTTATGGGTGAAGTAAAATCTTCGTCTTTTCCTATTCTAGAAAAGGTATAATTTCTGTTTTACATCTTCATGATCGAATTCTCCACAATAGCAAAAACTGTTTCATCTTTTTCAGGAGTTACCACGTAGCCGCCGGTAAAATGACTGAAGGCAGGTAATATGCAGCCATCCTTTTGAAAATAAAAACAGGGAAACTTCAGTGATTGTTTGCCCCTGCCGCTCAGCCGGTAAGCCGGATGCAAATGCCCGCTGAAAGTAAATAAGGCTTTGGTGTCGGCATACACTTTCTGGTGCCGTTTATCTTCATGCCGGAAACAAAAATCGCCAATCTCCAGCTGCCAGGGATGAAGTGTTATTCCCCCATCACTATACCATTGTTCATCGAGGATATCATGGTTGCCTCTTACCAGTTCAATCTGAAGCTGAGAAAAATCTTTTCGCCATTTCAAAAAAAGGGCCAGTTCTTTATTCATGGTGCTGTGCGAAAAATCGCCCACTACAATCAGCCGTTCCGCCTTATAAAAGTAGATAGAAGCCATCAGCCGCTGCAAATCGGTGATATACACTTTTTGCGGAATGGCTATCCCTTCTTTTCTGAAATGCCCCGACTTGCCTAAATGAAGATCTGTTACGATCAATGTGTTTTGTTCTTCCCAAAAAAGACTTCTGTCCGGCGACATCCAGAAAATATTGTGGAGGATAATATGAGGCACAGGGTTCTGCATACAATGGCCGCAAATCTACATCAAAACAATGTTACTGTTCCAATTGCAACTGCATCTTCTTTACCCGGTCTTCTAATTTTTCTGAAGAGAGATCTTCCCGGATACTGTCCACCTTTACCGGAAAGCAAAATGGGGTGAGTTGTTCCGGAAAACGGATGATGATATGTGATTGCTGTATGCGCTGCAGCATATCACGGAGGCGAACCTCTTCCATTTGCTGGTCCATTACTTCCTGGAATGCTTGCCGGAGCAAAATATTATCTGCATCGTATGAAGTAAATACATTGAAGAGGAGAGAGGCAGAAGATTGTAAATGACGGGGTTTCTTTTTTTCTCCGGGCATACCCTGGAAAATAAGACCGCCGATCACAGCGATATCCCTGAACTTTCGCCTGGCCATTTCAGTACTGTTCACACTGCGCTGAATATCGTTTAACAGATTATCCGGGGAAAATAATTCATACACATTGGTGTCATCCACGGGTATGGGTTGATCGCTCAGCAGTTCAAAGCCATAATCATTCATGGCAAATGAAAAAGTAATGGGGCGGATACGGCTGATGCGGAATGCAAGTATGGCTGCCATCGCTTCATGCACCAGCCTCCCTTCAAAAGGATAGACAAATAAATGAAAGCCGTCTTTGGTTTCAATGTGTTCTATCAATAATTCATTTTCTTTTGGTACATGTGATATTCTCTGCTGCAATTCGAAAAGCGGTTGCAATATCCTGAGTTCTGTTGGCAATTCGGGATTGTGCACTGCCAGCTGCTTACTGGCAATTGCCAACTGCTTACTGGCAATTGCCAACTGCTCCCTTAATTTCTTACCAAGGTTTGCACTAAGCGGCATTCGTCCTCCGTTCCAACTTGGTACAATTGATTTTTTTGCTGTCGATTTTTTTACCAGCACGGTCATGTCTTTTAGTAGCATAAACTCCAGGTTGCGGCCAGCCAGGGTAAATACATCTCCCGGCTTCAGCCGGGAAATAAAGTATTCTTCAATAACGCCTACATAGCCCCCCGAAAAAAATTTTACTTTCAGCATAGCATCACTAACAATGGTGCCGATATGCATCCGGTGCCGCATAGCTACTTTGCGGCTGTTGATTACATAAAGACCATTTACAATTTCCACTTTTTTAAAATCATCGTACTGATGCATTGCTTTACCACCTTCTGTAATAAAATAAAGTATCTGCTGCCACTCATCTTTTGTCAGGTAGCGGTAACAGTAGGTGGAAATTATCTCTTCATAGGTCGTATCTGGAAAAAAACCATCGGAAATGGCTATGGTATTCAGGTACTGCAATAACACATCATAGCAAAGCAGTTTTGGTTCCCTGCTTTCAATCATGTTTTCGGCTACAGCCATTTTTAAAGCGGCGGCTTCCACCAGTTCCAGAGAATGGGTGGGCAGAAAATATATTTTACTGATGGCATCGTGGCTATGCCCGCTTCTTCCAGCCCGTTGTAAAAAGCGGGCTACTCCTTTGGGTGAGCCTACCTGTATAACGGTTTCGACGGGGCGAAAATCAACCCCCAGGTCCAGGCTGGCGGTACACACTACTGCTTTCAGGTTGCCTCTGTGCAGGTTGTCCTCAATCCATGTTCGCAGTTCCATGTCAATAGAGCCGTGATGCAAGGCAATAGAACCGGCAAGATCCGGGCATACTGTCAGCAATGTTTGGTACCATGTTTCACTCATGCCTCTTGTATTGATAAAGATGAGGGTGGTTTGGCTTTGCTGAATGATGGGTATTAATTTATGCGCCAGTTTTATTCCAAGGTGTCCCGCCCATGGATATTTTTCAATTTCATCGGGGAAGATCGATTCTATGTCTATTTGTTTTTGAAGCCTGGCTTTTACAATCACACCTTCATTCTTTAAAGGAGAAAGGAGAACATCTTTCGCTTCTTCTAAATTTCCGATAGTGGCAGAAATCCCCCACACAACAGGCCGTTTATTCACCATTGACCATTCACAATTCACAATCCGGCTAATAGCCAACTCTGTCTGTACGCCCCGTTTGGATCCAAGCAATTCATGCCATTCGTCTGCGGCAATTATTTTAAGAGATGAAAAGTATCCGGCATACCCCTTTTGCGCCAGCAGTAAGTGCAGGCTTTCAGGAGTGATGATCAGGACTTCGGGCATCTGTCTTTTTTGATTTGCCCTTTCTGAAGTTGACGTATCTCCATTTCTTATTCCCACTTTCCAGTTCATTCCCAGTTCCTCAATTACTTCTTCCATGGCCCGGCCAATATCCTTTGCCAGGGCACGGAGCGGTGTGATCCATAAAAGCTGCAGCCCGTTATTCTTTTTGATGGAATAATCTTCCGGATTATGGTTGATAAAATCAATGAGGCTGCCAAGGAAAACGGCGTAGGTTTTACCGCAGCCAGTGGGTGCATTTACAAGCCCGCTTTTTTGGGTAATAATATGCTGCCAGGTTTGTTCCTGGAAAAGAAAAGGCCGGCATTTCTTTGCTGCGAGCCATTTACTGATCAAGAGGTAGCCCCTTGTTTGCTGTAACTCCGCCATATTTAATAATGGATGCAGTTATACTATTTGAAGGTATAATTTATACCGGGCGCATCCTTTGCCGGGGCGTATTTTCAGATAATGAAAGGTTTTTGTAAAAGATTAAAAAATGGACTTTAACACCCCATCCTGCCATTTAAGAAAATACAGTTTCTTATTCTCAAAATAATCAAGTGTCATGCTTTGTTTATTTAATACCGGCTGTATATCAAAATCAGTAAACACTTTTATTTGCTTATTGCCAAGGTTGGAGGCAATGTCCCTGCCATATTGTTGCAATAACCTGGCAAACCGGAATGTAACTTCATAACCCCTGAATACCATGTCTGAAGGGCGGGCAAACATTTTTTTATTAAATTGATTAGTTATATTCAGGCTTATTTTATCCAGTTTGGTATTATAGAAAGGGGTGCTGTATACAATCTCTATGCCTTTGAATTCGGGTTTATTAAAACCAATGCCATCCCAGGTGGGCATGCCGATTACAGTGGAAGAGTAATTTTGTTTATTAAGAATAGCTAATTGCAGCACCAGTTTTTTGCCAAAATTTTCATCGAGGCTGCCCGCCATGCATAGTGTTGGAGCTGTAGTGTCGAGGTATGCCTTTAGCTGGTTTACCGTAAAGCTGTCGGGCAGGTCTGCATACCTCAGCTTTAATGGCACGGCTAATGTACTCTTGCCGTATTCATCCAGGTAATTTTTGATTCTGTCTTCCAACTGCCCTTTTTTTCTGAATACAACAATGGGGGTCAGTGAATAATATTTTTGAATATGCCTGTAGATTCCTTCGCATTGGGTACGGAGCGTGGGATTCAATAAAATAAAAAAAGGATTGCCGGTTACACCACCATCATTGGGCAGATTGGCATTTATGACCGGAATATTTTTTCGTAAGCCTGCTTCGGCCAGCATTTTACTTTCGGAAGAGTTGCAATGTGAAATAATTAATTCAATACTATCAAGGGCAGTGCCGTTCAATAACTGTACAAATGATTCGGTGACAGACTTTGTATCGTAAACAAAGACTTCAAGTGGTGCATATTCTTTTTTCAACGAGTCAAGGGCTAGTTGTACACCTTCATAAAATTCAAGCCCGGGATTAATGAATTTTGGAAAAGTATTTTTAGGATAACGGTATTCATTGTCTTCATTAAAAGCAGAATCAAGATATAAGGGTGCAAAAATGGCAATCTTGTGTTTGGGTAAATCTGATTGTGCATACAGGAAATTAAATGCGGAAATAAAGGCCAGTAAAACTAAAAACTGTTTTTTCATATAAATTTCAATTCGCCGGTTTTATAAAAGCTCCTCCTTTATCCCCTATTCACCATCACTCCCACTCAATCGTAGCCGGGGGTTTACTGCTGATATCATACACTACCCGGTTGATGCCCCTTACATTATTAATTATTGCATTCGACATATCAGCTAAGAATTTATATGGTAAATGCGCCCAATCAGCCGTCATACCATCTACGCTGGTTACTGCCCTCAGTGCCACCGTAAATTCATAGGTTCTTTCATCTCCCATCACCCCCACACTCTTTACCGGCAGTAAGATAGCGCCTGCCTGCCAAACCGTTGCATACAAATTGTTATCCTTGAGGGCCTTAATATACAGGTGATCTGCTTCCTGCAATAACTGTACCTTTTCTTCGGTAATTTCTCCCAAAATCCGGATGGCAAGCCCCGGTCCTGGAAAAGGGTGCCGTTCAATCATTTCAGCAGGGATTTCCAGCTCACGACCTACTTTTCTTACCTCATCCTTAAACAGGGAGCGGAGCGGCTCCACCAGTTCCAGATGAAGATGATCGGGTAAGCCCCCTACATTGTGGTGCGATTTGATAGTAACCGAAGGGCCATGCACCGACACACTTTCTATTACATCGGGATAAATAGTACCCTGTCCCAACAGGCCCACCCCTTCAATTTTTTTAGACTCTTCCTGGAATATATCTATAAACAAACTGCCGATAGCTTTTCGTTTGTCTTCAGGGTCTGTTTTGCCAGCTAATGCTGCATAAAAACGATGTTTTGCATCTATACCCGTCACATTAAGACCGATTTGAGAATATGTTTTCAAAACATTTTCAAATTCATGTTTACGCAATACTCCATTATCTACAAATATGCCAAACAACCTGTCGCCGATAGCCCGGTGAATCAGTGTGGCGGCTACAGTGGAATCAACACCACCACTTAAAGCCATGATCACTTTTCGGTCGCCAATTTGCTTTTTTAATGTTTCTATGGTGTCCGTAATAAAGTGGGCCGGTGTCCAGTCTTGTTTGCAACCGCATATATTCACTAAAAAATTCTTTAGTATTTTCTTTCCCTCTTTGGAATGATAAACTTCCGGATGAAACTGTACGCCATAAAGAGGGTGATCTGAGGTTTGAGATCCGGGGTTTGAGGTCTGAGGTAAGATATCGGAGCCGCTGTGGCTGTTTTCCAACCTCCCTATTCCAACCTCCGTATTCTGACCTCCATATTCCGTCTTCCTAAATGCCGCCACTGGTATACTATCCGTGTCTGCCAGCAATTCAAACCCCGCTGGTAATTCTTTGATGGTGTCGCTATGGCTCATCCATACCTGGCTATCTGCCGCAATATCTTTCAGCAGCACGGCCTCTTTTTTTATTTGCAAAATGGCACGGCCGTATTCCCGTTTATTGCTTTTAGCCACTAATCCGCCGAAACGTTTGGCCGTAAGCTGAGCGCCATAACAAATGCCCAGTACAGGCACTTTGGTAATAAAATCCTGCACATTTACATCAGGTGCATTTTCCTCATTTACCGAGCAGGGAGACCCGGACAGGATAATTCCTTTGAGGCTTGGTTCAAAAACAATATCTTTTTGGAAGGGAATTATTTCACAGTACACATTGGCCTCCCTTACGGCACGGGCTATTAACTGGGTATATTGAGAGCCAAAATCAAGGATCAGAATCTTTTCGGTCATGAGGTAAAATATTAGAAAAGGCTTATATGCCGGTATTAGTTTTTATGCGAGAAGGTTTTGGTGCGGCGAAGATAAAAAAACAGGACGAGCTTTAGGGCTAAAGGTTTACACAACTTGCCATGGTAACCTGGTAATTGAAAGGGCATTGTAACCTTGTGTTACCCTTTGGCGTCAAACTTCTTCAGAAAGGGGAAAAATTGCCCTTAATTTTGGCACTACAAAATCAACTTATAATGAAAAAACTTATTCCGATTGCTATCCTTTTTATGGGTTGCTTCAGTTCGTGCAGTTATTTTGGCGGTGAAAGAATACGTGGTAACGGGGTGATAAAAACGGAAAACCGTACAGCCGGCACCTTTAATGGTATTGACGTAAGCGGTAATACCGATGTGTATGTAAAAGAAGATTCAGTCATTTCCATAAGGATAGAGGCTGATGAAAATCTGCTGCCATATATAATAGTGGAGAACAATAATGGTAAACTGGTAATTCATCAGAAAGAGGGTACGAATCTGAAGCCGTCCAAATCAATAAAGGTGTATGTAAGCGGACCCTCCATTAATTATTTTGAAGCATCCGGTGCTTGTGATTTCTATTCAGAAAATCAGCTCACCAGTACAGAACCTGTTATGATAGACCTGAGTGGTTCCTGTGATGCAAAACTGGACATAAAAGCACCTAAAGTAGCGGCAGAGTCTTCGGGTGCAGGAACGATTACTTTGAAAGGGGAGGCAAAGGAGTTACGTGTAGATGGCTCCGGTAGTACAGATATCAGGTGTTTTGAATTAATGACAGAGAGTACATACGTTGAATTATCAGGTGCGGGCAATGCTGAAGTATTTGCCAGTGTAAAACTGGATGTGCATGTATCTGGTGCAGCAGATGTAAGGTATAAAGGTAATCCCGAAGTAAGTCAGAATATAAGCGGTGCCGGCAGTGTGAAGAAGGCGGAATAATAACCTGCATCCCTGCGGTTAATTTGTATTCTCAGTGCCTCAGTGGCAATCTGTATTCACTTTCCTGTATTGGCAAATACAAACAAAATGCTGAACTTAGAGGATAACCAACACCTTCCACATGAGTTCACGCAGGCAATTCATCAAAGAAACCTCATTTACCACCGGGGCATTTTTAGCCGCTTCAGCTGGTATCAATAATTTTTTTATCGGTAAAAAGCCGAAAGTTATTATAATCGGAGCCGGTTTTGCCGGACTATCAGCAGCTTTATATCTCCATAAAAAGAAAATTGATTTTGTAATACTGGAAGCTAGGAACAGAATCAGCGGCCGGGTATTTTCTCACACCATTGATGAAAAAGAAAATCTTATTATTGAACTCGGGGCAGAATGGGTGGGTAATTCACATCATCGTATACACGATCTCTGTGGTGAAATGGGATTACTATTAGAAAACAACCAATTTGACTCACACCTGATCTACCAGGGTAAATATTCCAGGCCGGGGCAGTGGGATTACAGCGAAAGCTGGAAAAAGAAATTCCAATCCATCATTGACAGCTAT
Source organism: Chitinophagaceae bacterium (assembly GCA_031441485.1). Classification (GTDB taxonomy): domain Bacteria; phylum Bacteroidota; class Bacteroidia; order Chitinophagales; family Chitinophagaceae; genus JJ008. The sequence continues at coordinate 1,090 of JANOEQ010000074.1, read as the reverse complement.
GCTTCGATGACGCAGGCTGATAAGATAAAATTGGATAAAATGGATTGGTGGCGCTTCCTCGTCAATAATGGATGTGAAGGAATGGACCTTGATTTGCGGGAATTGCTCGACAGTACCGATTTTGGGGAAACGATCCGCAGTGTATCAGCTTTTGCAGCGCTGGCAGAATATGCTGAAAGCAGTGAAAAAAATGAAATGGACCTGAAAATAAAAGGCGGCAACAGTATGCTGGCTAAAAAGATTGCTGAAAAAATTGGTCTTTCTGCAATAAAACTGGGGCATGGAGTACAGCGGGTGGTGCAGCATGTGAAAGGCGGTGTAACAGTGTATTGCAACAACGGACAAATATTTGCGGGAGATAAAATAATTTGTACGGCCCCGACTGCTGCGGTGAAAAAAATAAAATGGGAACCCGGATTGCCCACCGACCAGGTGAATGCCATGAATGAATTGCAATATGCAAGAATCAATAAAAACCCATTGCTGTTTAAAAACCGTTTTTGGAAGGAAGAGAATTTTGATATGATAACAGACCAGTCACCACATTATTTTTACCATGCCACTAAAAACCAGGTGTCGGAAAAGGGGGTTTTGATTTCGTATACCATAGGAGAGAAGGCAGCCGTGGCAGCTAATCAATCCGATGAATGGAAGGAGCAGATGATCATGCAAACACTAAGCCCGCATTTTGCAGGTGTAAAAAGCTTGCTGGAAAAGCAAGCCAATTATTACTGGGGCAATGATGAATATTCACATGGAGCTTATGCCTTATACGGAAAGGGCCAATGGTTCCGGGTGATGCCGATTTTAAAGCGGTCACATATTCATACACATTTTGCGGGTGAACATCTGGCCGACTGGCAGGGCTTTATGGAAGGGGCCATCAATACGGGGGAAGAAGCGGCAGAAAAAATTTGAGAAAGTGGGGGTGGGTTGATTTAATTTCCTTAGAAGCTGTCTAAATTTTAGTAAAAAGGCTTAAAAGTGTGGAAAAGTGAATAAAAAGGCCATTGCCAAATGCGGAAGATTATACTAATTGTGAATTATCACAAACCCAATTAGTATGACAACCTATCCGACAAATTTGAGC
>JANOEQ010000073.1:0-16545 GCA_031441485.1 Chitinophagaceae bacterium | reverse complement strand
AAGAATAAAGCATCGCCCATAAAAAGTAGCATATAAATTCCATGCCTGTTGACATATCAATTGAATAACCAAAAAATTATGGAACTGAAAAGCACCAGAAACCAGCCGGTTTGGGTAAGGGAAACTATAATCAAAAACAATCCGGCAATGCAAAAAACACAGCGCTCAGGTACAAAGTTTTCCTGGAAAGCAAAACCAAAATACGGAAACATGCTACAAATCCTCCTATAGCCCGGTGTCGCTGAACAGCGTATAGCCAAAAGCCCCGAAGTCTGAACTTCGGGGCTTTCCTATTATATTTTAACCTCCTTTATTCCCGGGGGCTTTCGGCTATACTGCTAAATGTTGTGCGTTCGCTTTTATCCGCTTGCTTCTTTGAGGTATTTGTCAAACTTGTCACCATTTTCTGTATTAAAAGTGAGTTCAAACTTTTTGCCGTTGTGAGAGTATTTAAAATGGTACGCCTTTAAAGCACCCCAATAATATTCTTTATACTCTTTTGTACAATTTGATACGGTCAATATTGGAAATCTTTGAAACCAAGAGAACTGTAACTTAAAACCTAATTGAGTTGACTTTCCAGTTTGTCCAAAAATTACTGACTTTTTTGTAATAGCTACGAGCCCAGATTGATTGCCCAAAATTCCACTTTCTTTTATTGTACAAGGAATTAGTGCAATTAACTCTCCGTCTTTTAAGGCTTCTGCTGTTAATCTATTTTTTTGAAACTCTGTGATTCCAAAACCACCTAAAGCTTTTAATAACATTTCCGAAATTGACATAATAAATAGTTTGATTTATAAATTTGAAAGTTATTATCTACCTACAGGTTGACAAAGTTTCCATTTTCCAGCTTCCAATTTTACTACATAAGCATTAGAACCACCAAGAAGGTTTGTGTGGTTGTAAAAAGACTTTACGGTTCCATTCGGTGCCACAATATTTCCACATATTCTGATAGCTACCAAACTACTATTGCCGCCAATAGTATAAAATCCCAAATGCGAAAAATCGAATTTTTTGGCAGCATTCATAAGAATACCGCTGCTATTAGGGCTACCAAACACACTCTCTGCTATCTCAACAATTGTATTAAGTTGGTTTGCGTCTTCGCAGGAAAGCCTTTCCATTTCAGATTTATTTCCATTAGTGAGAGCATTATACCAATTTTTGACTATCGCCTCTTGAGTTGTTAAGTAAATATTTGGCTCGGCACCTCGTAAAGATTGAGTGACCTTATAAAGAATATTATTGTTTTCAGTACTTATTGTTGGGGCAGCCGCCATTGCAGTAACATACAAGTTGCCATTTTCACTTTTTGCTCCAACTAACTTAGTTACAAATCCAGAATTGTATTGAGTGCATTCATAGTAAGTTTTCCCAGCGTAGGATGTTGTTGTAGTACTTGGTTGTACGCCTTCTGAAATTTGAGCAACGAATTTATTGAAGAGTGTCAAAGAAAATGTTGCATTTAATGATTTGGTGTCTTCCATTATTGATACAGGGTCAAAAAGTCTAATTACTACTTGTCCGCTCCTTGCTTCAAACTCTTGTCCTTTTGGTTGCATGTAATAGTTTTCATTGAAGGCTTGTTTTACGTTATCATTTTTACCAACTTGCCAAGTTGAAGGATAATCAAAAGTTATTGTGCCAAACTTAGGTTTGTAGTTTAGATAACTTGTTGAAGAAGAATATTGTGGCGTAGAAGTGTTGTCCAATTTATCTAAATCTGCTCGTACAAAGGAAATCGGGTATTCTTTACTATCTCGCCATATAGTAATATAACAAGTCGTTCCAACAGTTCCACGTAACCTACTTGAAACCATTTCAATTGATAAGTTTTGAGTGGTAAGGTAATTTATCTTTGTTATAAAGTCGTTTGCTTTTAAATGAGCCTGCTCTGCAGGGCTGCCCTTTATAACTTCACTAATGAAAGGGAACTTACTGGATTCTTGAATGGCAAGTTTAACACCTAATCCACCAGTTTGGCTTTTGCAATAGTTTGCGTAAAACAAGCAAACAATTAAATTGAGGGTTACAATTTTTTTCATTTCTTATAATTTTTATTTTTCGTTGATTTGCAAAATTTGAGGTCTGTATTTTATTCAGTAAGTTTTTTATACCCTTTAACTGCTGATTTAATTAATTCCTCATCACTCTTTTTGTTTAACTCATTAGATATAAAATTTTTACCAAATAACCACTCCCCAAAGTTTGCCAAACCTGCTGTAGCAGCAGATACAGCTAAATGGTCGCCCCAAGTGGGTTCAGTAGATGTTGGCTCTGATTCAGTATATACAGGTTTGTCAATCCAGTCACCCTCTAATGTTCCAGAGATTCTATTAGGATTGTTAGGGTCTGTCAAACCTGGTGTCCAAGCTACATCTAAACTTTTTGTAGGATTTGGAAATGTGTATCCAGGATAGGCGTTAAAAACTCCTGCTTTGTCAGAAGCTATTAATTTGTATTCAGGATACTTTGTCCCAGAAGCCCATGTTGTGCCAATTGCTAACCCATTTTCTGTTATAAATTTATATCCCAAATCTGCAATCCATCTGCCTTCGATATTTGCTGAATAGGCATTCATATAAGGATGTGAAAGTCCTTGTTTCCACATTGTACTAAAGTCTCCATCTTTAGTTCCAGTCAAGACATATCCGGGCAATGCAACCCATGTATTTTTTGTTTCTGCTGCTTGAACATTAAACTTGGGATGCACAAATCCAGTACACCATATTACTTTATTATCTTCCCAAAAAAAATGTGAGGTTGGATTATAGGCAGTATTTAATCTTATGTTATCGTCTAAGTAAGAAATTCTACCACGAGTACAATTTACTTCAAACTCTTTAGCACTACGCCAAATTGTAAGATTACAAATAGTACCAATTTCACCAGCAATTGCGTTTAAAATTTGTTGCCGTGTCCAACTGTTTGTAGATAATCCATTTATTTTTATTATAAAGTCATTCAATTGAAGTCCATTTTGCTGTGCAGGACCGCCAGACGTTACAGCTTGAATAACTGGAAATTTGCTTTCTTCATTGATATCAAAAGTCAGCCCCAAGCCTCCAATGTTTGAACTGATTTTTTCCCAATTATATCCAGTTTCAGGTTTGGCTTGAAAAATACCTGAAATTTTTGTGTCGGAAGAAAACCCAACTTTAATATGCCAGCCAATAGCAATGACTAAAATAATACCTAAAGCTGTTTTTAGATTATCCATTTTTTTATTTTTTTATGATTAGAAAATGTTTGTCGTAAAGTGGGGTCTGTCTAAAGTGACGCACAAACTCAGAAATATCCGAAGGTTTCTCCAACCTCAACTTTCGCTTTTCTTCCTAATCACCTCTTTTAAAATGAGTTTCAAAAATTGTTTTCGGCTTTTACACCTTCGCAAATACCCGATCGTAAACGTTTATACACGACTATAAACGTTTATACACGGATAAAATACTACCCAACCTACACCAACTCCCTCATCCCCGCAATACCAAAAACATGGTATTTTTTAGATGATAGTGGATAGATGATAGTGAATAGATAATAATGAATAATTTTCTTTTGGTATTCACTTTTTTCCTAATTTCATCCTGCGTTTTATTGGGTCATGGCAGGGAAAACCCTGCACTTCTAAGTAGCAGGCTTTTTTATGCCTGCTACTTTCCACCGATACTCGGTCCTGCACCCCCGTGCATGTCTGTAATGGGCATGCTGCCATGACCTGGTGAAACGCAACGGGACAGGCAGGACCGTTTTTTTTCTGCCTACCACCTTATCCCCGCTGCCATGCTTTACCCCGAAAACAACCAGCCCAACCCGGAGCAAAATAAACATGCTCTCCTGCTCAACTATGAACAACTATCCGCCCTGGACGAACTCATTGCCACCGGCGAAGCCGTGTTTAACCTCATCCGCTTCTCTGAACTGGACCAGGGCATTAAACACGCCTTTTACCAGTTGGAAAAACAATTTCTGTACTATTCAAATTTGGTGATGAAAGAGGAATGAAGAATAACCGGGGGTAAGTAATCCGACGGACTGTAATTGGTTTCCGACGGACAGTAATGTGGTTCGGACGGACTGAAATGTGATTCGGACGGACCGTAATGTGGTTCGGACGGACTGTAATCGGTTTCGGACGGACCGTAATGTGGTTCGGACGGACTGTAATCGGTTTCGGACGGACCGTAATGTGGTTCGGACGTACTGAAATGTCTAGTGGACGTACTGTAATGTCTACCGGACGGACTGAAATGTGGTTCGGACGGGAGTGTAATCTAAACTCTCCGGACGGGCTGAAATCGCATTCGGACGGGAGGCTGTAAATCAAATCGCTTTTTTCGATGAAGTATATTCGGGATTCATACTTCTTTCTTTAAGATAAACAAGGAACCGATGAAGTATACTTCGGGGTTCGTCATTCCTTCTTTAAGATGAATATCGAACAAAAGAACAGATGAACAGATGAACAAGGAACAGATGAAGTACACCGAACAGATGAAGTATACCGAACAGATGAAGCCCGAAAACTTCGCAAAAAACGGGAAATAGCCGAACCAACTTCTGCATTCCTCTGTTCCTTGTTCATCTGTTCATCTGTTTTTTCTTCCTCAGAGTTTCCTGATCATCACATTCCGGTACCATACTGTATTACCATGATCCTGTAATGCGATCTTACCTTTTTTATAGGTGCCAAAATCCGGCATTTTTACAAACTTACTGCCTGCCACCATTTTCTTCCAGTTATCATCCCACATTGTGGTGGACACCACATTTTCCCCATTAAGGTAAAGATCAAGTTTGCCATTTACACATTTTACTTCAGCCAGGTTCCATTCACGATATGGTTTTGCTGTTTCTTTGGAACAGGAGATCAGGTCATACAAGTCGCCGGCCCGGTGTTTAGGGATTTTTGCATCCGGATGGCCATTATTATCCAGCACCTGCATTTCCGGGGCTGTTTCCCAGGGCCATTTATACTTTGCAGTATCTTCATGCACATAAAACATAATGCCGCTGTTACCATCTTTAGCAATTTTCCATTCCAATTTGAGATGAAAACTTTCAAATTCATCATCAGTTACAATATCGCCACCGTCTTTTACCTGCCAGTTTTCTTTTATCGTAGTATCAAGATAAATAGTGCCATCTGCTATTTTCCAGGCACTGCCTACCGGCTTACCACCGTATTTGTGCCAGCCTTTGGTGGACTGTCCATCAAAAAGCAGTTGCCATCCATCTGTCTTATCTTTTTCGCTCAGGATATTGGCAGTCATTTCTGTCTTGGGTTTTGCTGTGTCTGCTTCATTACCTGTTGTACCCGTCCTGCTATTGTTATTGCAGGCGGTAAATGAAGCTGCCAGCAGAACAAGGCTGAGTATTTTTATCATTAGATTTTATTTTTTTAGTAACAAAACATATTTAATAACTGCTTCAGCATCTTCCGGTGATATGGCAGCATTGGGTGGCATGGCTACATCACCCCAAATACCGGTGCTGCCTTCTTTAACCTTTTTGGCCAGCATCTTAATGTTCGCTTCTGTGTTTTCATATTTATTAGCCACATCCCTATAGGCAGGGCCGGTCAGTTTTTCATCAATTTTATGACAGGTAAGGCAAAGATTTTTGGGATCTGATACAATGGCCAGGCCTTTCTGGTAATCCGGGTTACTGCTCAGGTCGTTAGCAGCCGGAGCCTCAGGCTTTGTTTCTGTGCCCGGCTCAGGCTTTGTCTCACTTTTTTTATCACTGCCTGATCCGCAGGCTGTCACAATAGATACAATAGCTGTAACAATGAATATCTTTTTCATAATGCAATTTTTTTGAAATATACAACGAAATAAATACTTAATCCAAACCTAATAACCGGCGGTTGCCTTTTTCATCCATTCCGCTGCCTGCAAAATCGTCGAAGGCTTTTTCCGTGACCCGGATGATATGATTGGCAATAAAAGCTGCTCCTTCTTCAGCCCCGTCCTCCGGGTGCTTGATACAGCATTCCCACTCCATCACAGCCCAGCCTGGATAATCATACTGTGTGAGCTTGCTGAAAATAGTTTTAAAATCCACCTGCCCATCACCCGGGCTGCGGTAGCGGCCAGCCCTGTTGGCCCAACTCTGATATCCTCCAAATGTTCCCTGCTTACCGGTTTTATTAAACTCGGCATCCTTTACATGAAAGGCCCTTATCCGTTCATGATAAAAATCGATATACTGTATATAATCCAGTTGCTGCAATACAAAATGCGAGGGGTCATACAAAAGGCAGGCCCTTGGATGGTTGTTTACTTCTTTTAAAAACATTTCATAGGTTATCCCATCAAACAAATCTTCTCCCGGGTGTATCTCATAACAAACATCCACGCCGCATTCATCAAAATAATTGAGCAGGGGCATCCATCGTTTGCCAAGCTCTTTAAAGCCTTCTTCCACCAATCCGGCCGGACGCTGTGGCCATGGATGAAAGGTATGCCACAATAATGAACCGCTGAAAGTAGGATGTGCGGTCAACCCTAAATTTTGTGAAGCCTTGGCGCCGTATCTTACCTGCTGCACGGCCCATTCCGTCCGGGCTTTTGGATTGCCCCGTAATTGTTCCGGTGCAAAACCATCAAACAATTCATTGTATGCCGGATGTACTGCCACTAACTGTCCCTGCAGATGCGTGGATATTTCTGAAATCTCCAATCCGCAGTCATTCACTATTCCTTTTATTTCATCGGAGTATGTTTTACTTTCAGCAGCCAGTTGCAGATCAATACAGCGTTTGTCCCAGGTGGGGATTTGCACGGCTTTATAACCCAATGCTTCTGCCCACAGGCAAATTGATTTCAGGTTATTGAATGGCGCCTCATTTCCCATAAACTGGGCCAGGAAAATGCCGGGTCCTTTTATTGTAGTCATTGAATATTGATTATTGAATATTTAATATTGATTATTCCCTGGCCGCATAACCCAAAAGTGTTCAGGGAAAGAGCGCACTTCTTGTATCCCCAATTCACCATTCACACTTCAAACTTCGTCCACTTCTCATTTCCCTGTCCGCTTTTCACCACATTTTCAATAAAGGCCATGCCTCTTATCCCTTCCTGTACAGAAGGAAAATCGAGCCATTCTTCTTTGGGCGTTTCCCCGTTGATCCTTGCCTGAAGAGTCAGTGCAAAATTACGGTACAGGTTGGCAAATGCTTCCAGGTATCCTTCAGGATGGCCGGCTGGAGTGCGGCAGTTGTGACTGGCGAATGAACTTAAATAGCCTGTACCTGCGCGGTAGATTTCGTTGGGCTTGTCTAACCATTTCACCAATAAAGTATTCGCCTCCTCCTGCTTCCATTCTATTCCCCCCTTTTCTCCGTATACCCTTATTTTGACATTATTTTCCTCCCCCGCTGCCACCTGGGTAGCCATCAGCACACCAGTGGCGCCATTATTAAATTTCAGGAATGCAGCGCCATCATCATCCAGCATTCTGCCTTCCACCACAATGTTTAGCTGGGCACACATTTCTGTTACTTCTAATCCCGTTATATATTCTGCAATATTAAATGCGTGGGTCCCTATATCTCCCATGGAGCCGGCAGCCCCGCTCTTCTTAGGATCTGTACGCCAGGAAGCCTGCGCCTGTCCTGTTTTTTCTAAAAATGTACTCAGCCATCCCTGCGGATATTCCACAAACACTTTTCTTATTTTTCCAAACATACCGGATTTCAATAATTGCCTGGCCTGTTTTACCATCGGGTAGCCGGTATAGGTATGGCATAGCAATAAGCTAAGCCCGGTGGCATCCACTTTTTCTTTTAACTGCTTGGCCTGTTCCAGCGAAAACGTGATAGGCTTTTCAATCACCACATTAAAGCCTTTATCGAGAGCCATCATGGCAGGATCGAAATGCACAAAGTTGGGTGTAACGATACTCACAAAATCCAAACGCCTGTTAGCCGGCATTGCTGCTTCTTTTTCCAGCATCACTTTATAATCTGTATAGATCCGTTCTTCATCGAGGTATAGCAGATGGCCGGAGGCAACAGCTATTTCAGGGTTAATACTAAGGGCTCCCGCCACTAATTCAATTTGCCCGTCCATATTTAATGCAAGCCGGTGTACAGCGCCAATAAAGGCATCTTTACCACCGCCAATCATTCCCATTCGTAATTTTCTGTTGTTCATCGCAAACGTTTGAAGGTTTATACTATTGATACCAGTCTTTGCAGGACAGGTAAAAAATGTGTCCGCAAAACATGAATATGTGTTTAAAAATAGTACATTTAGTTTTCTTTATAATTTTTTTTAACCCAACGATTACTAAACTTGCCAGCGTATGAAACTGACTGTCCGCTTCCAATTATCCACCATGATGTTCCTGAATTTTTTTGTATGGGGGATATGGTTTGTTACAATGGGAACTTATTTAACGAAGGGGAATATTGGTGCCACCGGCGGACAAACTGGACTTGCGTATGGCACTCAATGTCTTGGAGCAATCGTTGCTCCGTTTATAGTAGGCATGATAGCTGACCGTTTTTTTGCCGCCCAAAAAATATTGGGTGTATTGCACCTGGCCGGGGCAGGATTACTATATTATATATCTACGCAAAGCAGTTTCGGCTCCTTCTATTCTTTTCTGCTTATTTATATGATCATCTATATGCCTACCCTGGCATTAGTAAATGCTATAGCACTAAAACAAATCAGCAATGCAGAGAAACAGTTTTCAAGCATCCGGGTTTGGGGAACAATTGGCTGGATAGTTGCCGGGTTGATCATTGGCTGGATGGCCTGGGAAAAAGATCCGGCCTCTCTGGGTATTACTTATAAAGTAGCAGCCGTAATTTCTGCATTGTTTGGAGTGTATTGTTTCTTTTTGCCAAATACACCCCCTCCCAAAGCCGGACAGAATGTTTCTATCAGCGAAGTACTGGGTTTTGATGCTTTTAAGATTTTAAAAAATAAAAATTACCTCGTATTCTTTTTAGCGTCGATCCTGATCTGTATCCCATTAGCTTTTTATTACGGACAGGCCAACCAGTTTTTAAATGAAGCCGGCATGGAAAGTGCTGCAGCTAAAATGACGTTTGGGCAAATGAGTGAAACCCTGTTCTTATTCCTGATGCCTTTGTTCTTTGTACGATTTGGCACCAAACAGATGCTGCTGATCGGAATGATTGCCTGGGTATTGCGCTATGTTCTTTTTTCGTATGGAGATACAGGCGCCAACCTCTGGATGCTGTACGCCGGTATTATCCTGCATGGTATTTGTTATGATTTCTTCTTTGTAACCGGGCAAATTTATACTGATAATATTGCAGGCCCAAGAGTACGGTCTGCCGCACAGGGACTTATCACCCTGGCCACTTATGGCGTGGGTATGTATATCGGATTTTATGTGGCCGGCTTATATGTTGATAAGCACAAAGTGGGTGATGCAATGCATAACTGGAAAACCATCTGGATATTTCCCGCTCTTTTCGCTGCCGGTGTATCGCTGATGTTTTTTATTTTATTCAAAAATGAACGTAAAAAACTGCAAGCTGTTTAACCATGAAAAGACGTATGGCGATAAAAAATTTAGTGGCAGGTTCCGCAGCATTGGCATTTACCAATAAAATAAATGCGGGGCAGCGGGATGAAATGCCGGACACTTACCAGTTAAAAGGGAATATCAACCATTCTGTTTGCCGCTGGACATATAGTCATCTTTCACTGGAAGAACTCTGCGCCACTGTAAAAAAGATTGGTTTTGCTGCAATCGATTTAATTGGCCCCAAAGAATGGGATATGCTGAAAAAGCAGGGTATAGACTCGTCTATGTGCAATGGCGCTGAAATAAGCCTGGTAAAAGGATGGAATGATAAACAATACCACACCACACTTATTAATAATTATACCACCCACATAGAATCAGTATCCAAAGCAGGTTATAAAAATTTAATTTGCTTCAGCGGCAACCGTAATGGCATGGATGATGAAACCGGAATGAATAATTGTGTGGAGGGTTTGAAAAAAATAATGAGCCTGGCAGAACAAAAAGGCGTTATCATCCAGATGGAGTTATTCAACAGCAAAGTGGACCATAAGGATTATATGTGCGATAAAAGCGCCTGGGGCATTGAATTGTGTAAACGCATAGGATCACCCAATTTCAAACTGCTGTATGATATTTACCACATGCAGATCAATGAAGGTGATGTGATACATACCATAAAAGATAATTACCAGTACTTTGGTCACTATCACACAGCAGGCGTGCCGGGCCGCCATGAAATTGATGACAGCCAGGAACTTTTTTATCCTGCTATCATGAAGGCTATCCTGGCTACCGGTTACAAAGGATATGTAGCACAGGAATTTATCCCTACGGGTAAAGAAACAAAAGACAAGACAGCCGCATTGAAGAAGGCGATCAAAATTTGTGATGTGTGAGAAGAGACAGAAAGACGGAGAAGCCAGAAAGTAGAAGTTTTATAATTGATAAGGCCCTTTAGCTTTCGGTTTGGTTGGCTTAATTATTGGCATAAGGAAAAAGAAGACAATGCTTTGAACCAGCCACGAATGACAAACTAATTAACTGATTAACCAATAAACTGATTAACTAATAAACCATAAACAAAGTACAACATGGCTGACAACACTTATGAAGCAATTGTAATCGGATCCGGCATCAGTGGAGGCTGGGCCGCTAAAGAACTTACTGAAAGAGGGCTTAAAGTAATCATGCTGGAAAGAGGCCGTGACATTGAACATGTTACAGGCTATACAAATGCGTTGAAGGAGATGTGGGAGTTTCCGCACCGTGGTTCACGAACGCAGCAGATGATAAATGATTACCCTGTGTTGAAAAGGGATTACCCCCTCAATGAAACCGTATTGGATTATTGGGTAAAGGACAAGGAAAGTCCTTACACTGAAGTAAAACGCTTTGACTGGTTCCGTGGTTATCATGTAGGTGGCCGTTCACTAATGTGGGGCCGCCAGAGTTATCGCTGGAACAAATGGGATTTTGAAGCCAATGCAAAAGAAGGTATTGCTATTGACTGGCCTATACGTTATGATGATTTAGCCCCCTGGTACAGCCATGCAGAAAAATTTGCAGGCATACAGGGAAGCAAAGAAGGACTGGATGTATTGCCCGATGGGGAGTTTATGCCGGCCATGGAGCTGAATTGTGCCGAAAAGGATGTAAAAAAAAGAATGGAAGCCTATTACAAAGGCAGCCGTCATTTAATAATAGGCCGAAGCGCCAATATTACACAACCGCATCATGACAGGACCAATTGTCAATACCGCGACCGATGCTGGAGAGGTTGTCCTTATGGTGGCTACTTTAGTACACAATCGGCCACATTGCCTGCAGCCATGAAGACAGGTAAACTGACCCTGCGTCCTTTTTCTATAGTTACAAAAATCCTTTACGACAAAAACACAAAGAAAGCCACTGGTGTGGAAATACTGGATGCCGAAACAAACCAAACTTATGAGTTTAAATCAAAGATCGTATTCGTATGCGCATCCGCTTTAAATTCTGCATGGGTACTTATGAATTCTGCCACCGATGTATGGGAAGGCGGATTGGGCAGCAGCAGCGGTGAGCTGGGACATAATGTAATGGACCACCATTTCAGAACAGGCGCTAACGGCACTGTAGAAGGGTTCAGCGATAAATATGAATATGGCAGACGGCCCACCGGCACTTATATTCCGAGGTACCGGAATGTATATGATGATAAAAGAGATTATCTCCGTGGCTTTGGTTACCAGGGCGGCGCCGGCCGTGGCAGAGGAGCTGATGTGGCAGAATTTACTGTTGGTGCTGAACTAAAAGCTGCTTTGAGCGGGGCCAGTGATAACTGGAACATGGGCATTATGGCGTTTGGAGAAATGCTTCCCTATCATGAAAATAAAATAACGCTTGATAAAAATACCAAAGACAAATGGGGCTTGCCTGTACTTGCTTTTGATGTTGAAACAAAAGAGAATGAAAGAAAAATGAGGATAGACATGATGAATGATGCAAAGGAAATGCTGGAAGCTGCAGGTGTAAAAGACGTTACTACGTATGATGCCGGTTATACAGTAGGTATGGGGATACATGAAATGGGGACTGCCCGCATGGGACGTGACCCAAAGACATCTGTGCTTAATGGCAATAACCAGGTATGGGATGCTCCTAATGTGTTTGTAACAGACGGTGCCTGTATGACATCAGCCTCCTGTGTAAACCCATCATTGACTTATATGGCATTAACAGCAAGGGCTGCTGATTTTGCAGTTAGTGAATTAAAGAAAGGAAACTTGTAAACCCAGAAACTTATAACTCTTAACTCATAACTTTTTATATATGGACAGAAGAGAACTTTTAAAAATGATAGCCGTAGTAACCGGCGGTGTGGTAATTGGTGGAGAAGTATTCCTTACCGGTTGCAAAACCGGGGCCAAAGCTGCTGATGCAGGTTTTACAGCCGCCAATATTTCTTTGCTGGATGAAATAGGTGAAACCATTATTCCGGCCACTGCCACACCCGGCGCCAAGGCTGCGAAAATCGGCGAGTTTATGAAAATAATGGTTACTGATTGTTATACTGAAATAGAACAAACAGCTTTCACTGCCGGTATTTCCGCACTGGAAGAAGCATGTAAAAAAACAAACAGTAAATCATTTATTGAATGCACCCCTGAGCAGCGGCACGGCTTTTTGGTAAGCCTTGAAAAAGAAGCCAAGGCATATAATACCAAACGGGATGAAGAAGACAAACCCAAACGGGAAGCAAATGATAAAGCCAATAAAGACCTCGCCTGGAAAGATCATAAAGAATTTAAAGGTGCCCCTTCTCATTATTATACCATGATGAAACAATTGACCCTTTGGGGATTCTTTACTTCAAAAACCGGGGCTACAGAAACATTGCGTCATAATCCAGTTCCCGGAAAATTTGACGGAGCATTCCCATATATCAAAGGTGACAAGGCATGGGCTGAATAATTTTTTTATCCTATCAATTTACACACATGAATAACGATCGCAGAAAATTTTTAAAATGGACAGGTGGTATTGCATTAGGCACAATACTGGCCCAAACCGGCTGTACTGTTAAGACTGTCGGAACATCTGGCGAAACGGTACCCCTTTCTGAAACAGATATAAAAAATTTTGGTCTGCAGCTCTGGACCCTTAGAGACGATATGCCAAAAGACCCGAAAGGCGTTTTAAAACAGGTGGCGGGTTTTGGTTACAAACAAATAGAAAGTTTTGAAGGACCGCAGGGAATGTTTTGGGGAATGAGTAATACCGATTTCAGGAAGTATATGGACGACCTGAACATGAAGGTGGTGGCTTCACATTGCGATATTAATAAGGACTTTCAAAAGAAAGCTGCAGAAGCAGCCGCTATTGGAATAAGATATCTTATCTGCCCCTGGCTTGGCCCGCAAAAATCAATTGATGATTTTAAGAAAGCAGCAGAAAAATTCAATAAGTGCGGTGAAATTTGCAAGCAGGAAGGAATTTTATTTGCCTATCATAACCACGATTACAGCTTCAAACCGCTGGAAGGACAGGTGCCGCAGGAACTGATGATGAATGAAACAGATCCGGCATTGGTGGATTTTGAAATGGATATTTACTGGGTGGTGGTAGCCAATGAAGATCCTGAACAATGGCTAAAAAAATATAAAAACCGTTTCCGGCTTTGCCATATAAAAGACAGAAGCAAAAACCCTGTTGCCGATAATGGAAAAAATTCTGTGGAACTGGGAACCGGTACCATCAATTTCAATAAAATATTAAAAACTGCCAAAGAAAACGGAATGCAACACTTTATTGTAGAGCAAGAGGCCTACCCAAATGGCACACCGCTGGAAGCCGTAAAAGCAGATGCTGCGTACATGAAGAAATTGAAAGTATAAAGAAATATTTCCTGTAAAAAGAGATTGTCCCAAAAATATTTAAAAGCATTTTCCCTGCAAAGACACAAAGTCGCAACGTTTGATTTACAATTGCTCTTAGACTTTGTACCATTGAGTCTTTGCGTGATTACCTGAATTCTGGGACATGCTCTTTTTACAGCAACGCAGTTCGCAATGCCCTTACTTCCCCGGCATCAACCGCATTATTCATATAGCTCTCTCCCGATTCTTTAAAAGACGGATGTACAAATTCCATCTTACTCTGCTCCTTTCCCCGCAATGAAGAATGAAATTCCACACAACCTGTTTTTGCTGCCAGCATTTTTATATTATCATGCCGCACACCGCTGCCCGGCATGATTATGATACGTTCATCTGCCTGCTTACTCAAAGCAGCCACCAGTTCCACCCCATCCACCACGGAAGGTTGCTGGCCGGACGTTAATATTCTCCCGCATCCCAGTTCTATTAATTGTTCCAATGCCACAAACGGATCCTTGCAACGGTCGAATGCCCGGTGAAAAGTAAGTTCCAGCGGATACGCCGCTTCCACCAATATAGACGTGCGTGGTATATCAATGGTGCCATCACTGTTAAGTAAACCAATCACCACTCCATCACAACCCAATTGTTTACACAGCTTCACATCTTTCACCATTATTTCAAATTCTTCTTCTGTGTACAGGAAATCTCCCCCTCTTGGCCGGATGATGGGAAACAGTGCAACAGCAAATTTTTCGCGGCATAGTTGAATGGTACCTGGTGAAGGAGTGGTACCACCTTCAGCAAGATTAGCACAGAGTTCTATCCTGTCGGCCCCGCCTGCTACTGCTGACAGTGTGGTTGCAAAGTCTGATGTGGCAATCTCAATAATGTAATTCGGAAAGTCGGGCATTTTATCAGGCCGTTAGTTTCATTATTTCAACCTGGGCTCCTTTATTAATTGCATCAGTTGCCCGCACATATAATTTATTGCTTGTTTCGCTGCTCAAAAAATATGCACCACAATTATCACACACATCTACAGGAACTTCTTTAAAAATAATTAAAGCACCTGCCCTTTCAAGGGTTACTGTGGTTGTACCCGGCTTAAGCGTACCATTTTTACAAGTGGGACAGGTATTACTCATAGTAATTTATTTTTAAAATCCGTTGACCATGTAGATATATCAGGCTCATATACCGTTACAACAAAACAAAATCCATCGGCGGTATTTTTTGCAACTACCACATGCAGCGGCCTGTTGTTTACAAAGTTAAGAATTAAAAAGCTGGGATATGGCCTGTCATCAGGATATTGTTGCACCATTTCGTACTGTATCCAGCACATCTTCAGGCGAAATCTCTCTTTCAAACATTCGTCTGAATGAATGCTCGCCAATCATAATTTTTTTACAATCCATATACCAATATTAAAACCAACTCTTCGGATTTATTAATTTCTCATATTCCTTAGTTTTAATAGCATATTGAAAACCTTTGTGAATAGAATAAGCACCCACCTGTCCTTTTTTATTGATGGCCAGAAATGCAACCTGTATGTCTTTTACCTTTTCTTTTTTTATTCTTATAATTCTTTCAACTACTTTTTTGCAGGCTGCCTCAGGTGACAGGCCCTGCCGCATATATTCCACCACTGAATGTGAACCTGCCACCCGTATCACATCTTCACCCTGACCAGTTGCCACACAGGCACCTGCTTCATTATCAACAAACAAACCCGAACCAATAATAGGCGAATCTCCCACCCGGCCCCGCATTTTAAAACCGGCACCACTGGTGGTGCAACTGCCGCTCAAATTTCCATGCGTATCCATGGCCAGCATACCGATCGTATCATGATTCCATTCACCATTAGTCAGTTTAGCCGGGGCAAATGGCCCGTGGTCGCCTTTCTGTTTATTTTCAATATTGACGGCCGGGGGATGATAACTTGATTTCTTCAACCATTCCTTATACTCTTCCCGGGCATCGGCTGATAGTGTTTGCTCTTCGAGTGAAAACCCTTCCGCCACCGCAAATTGCTGTGCGCCGCTTCCCACCAGCAATACATGAGGTGTTTTTTCCATTACCCGCCTGGCCACAGATACAGGGTGCTTTATCCGTTCTAAAAAAGCCACACTGCCACAATTGAAAGACTCATCCATAATGCAGGCATCCAATGTAACAAAACCATCCCTGTCCGGATTGCCGCCAAGCCCCACACAACAGCTAAGCGAAGATTCAGTTACCATCACTCCTTTCTCAACGGCATCAAGGGCACGGCCGCCCTTGCCCAATACTTCCCAGGCCCCTTTATTAGCTTCCAGCCCGGCAGCCCAGGTAGAAATGACCACCGGTTTTCCCTTTATAGTAAAGTTTGACGGCTGAGAAGAAGCAATTTTGCCAAACAACACTGCAACAGAACTAAAAACAGAGCCCTGCAAGAACTTTCTGCGATTTAACATGTTTACATTTTGATAAAACCGAAGATAAAGTATTCAGCAAGAAATAAAAACGAAAACTTGAACCACATAGTCTACAATCAGGGAGCTGATGTTTGGGGAATAAATAACTTAGCAAAAGAAAGCTCCCTGCAGTTAAGACCATCTATTTTACTGGAATTACAGTCCATCACATAGTCTGGTTCTGCTTGCTGCTTATG
>JANOEQ010000072.1:0-5848 GCA_031441485.1 Chitinophagaceae bacterium | reverse complement strand
ATTCAAGGTTGCTGCCGCAAGTATTTTGTGGCTGCAAAAATAATAACTTAACTTAATTAACCATCGTCAGATTTGAGAAAATACGAGGCTAATAATCAGTATCTTATAATTTATTTGTGACCCCGATGCCGTGCTCGCCCGAGCAGACGCCCCCGAGCGCTGCCGCCTGCTCCATGAGCCGGTCGACCGCGGCCTCGGCCCGGCGGAGCATCGCCCGATCGTTGGACATGACCGGGATGTTCACGTGTACGTTCCCATCGCCGGCGTGCATGTGCGTCGCCAGCACCACGAGGCGCGAGCGCACGTGCCGCACGATCCCCTCGATCCCGGCCGCGACCTCGGGGTAGCCGCGCGCCAACTCGCGCAGCGCGGCAAGCAGCCCCTCGACCGCGGTGCCGCCGCGCATCTCCGAGGCATCCTCCCAGGAGAGCGCCTCGAGCGTTTCCTCGCACAGATCCAGGGCGCGGTTGAGCTTGCCGCCGAGCCACTGCGGGTCCTCCTGCGAGGAGGCACAGGAACAGGTACTTTCAGCAGAACAGCCGGTACGTATACTTTCAATGTAACCGATGCAAATGGTTGCACCGCTTCAACAACCATCACTATTGCACAACCTGCCGTATTAGTTGCATCGTCAACTGCTACTGCTATTCTGTGTAACGGTGGTTCATCAACAGTTAACGTATCAGCCACTGGTGGTACTGCTCCTTATACCGGAACAGGCGCCTTTACCAGAACAGCCGGTACGTATACTTTCACCGTAACTGATGCAAGAGGTTGCACAGCGTCAACAACCATTACAATAACACAGCCAACAGCAATTACTGCATCTGCAGCAGCAGGTACAATCAATTGCTTTGGCGGAACAACAACGCTTACTGTAACAGCTTCTGGCGGAACAGGTGCATTACAGTACAGCCTGAATGGCGGGGCCTTCCAGGTTAGCAATGCCTTCATTGTACCAGCCGGCACTTACACCGTAACGGTGAGAGATGCCAACAACTGTACAACGGCAACTGCTCCGGTAACAGTAACCCAGCCAACAGCCTTAACAGTAACAACAACCATCACTGCTGCCACCAGCGGAAGTAACGGAACAGCCACTGCCACACCGGCAGGAGGTACAGCTCCTTATACTTACCTGTGGACACCGGGCGGTCAAACTACACAAACTGCCACCGGTCTGGCTGCAGGTGTGTACACCGTTGTTGTAACAGATGCAAGAGGATGTACAGCTACAGCTACTGCAACAGTAGTGGCCAATGGTTGTAACCTGATCGTAAATGCAGGTCCTGATGCGGTATTATGTAATGGCAGAACCGTTACATTAACAGCCGCTGTATCTGGTTTGTCAGCAGGTGTTACACCCGCTACACCATTTACAGAAGTGTCAGGCAGCACAGCCGAAATGCGTTTGTTCAGTGGTAACATTGATCAGATCACGATCGGTAATACGTTCAGCATGGGCGAAGACAGGAATAACTGCGGTAAGCTTACCAGTTCTTCTAAAACACTGACCATCCCTGCAGGGGCAATCGTTAAGAAAGCCTACCTGTACTGGTCTGGTTCAGGTGCGCAGGATACTAAGGTAAAGTTGAATGGCACATTAGTCACTGCTGATGGAACCAAAACAGCTACCAGGTCCGGTGGATTCTCTTACTTTGCCGGAAGAAAGGATGTGACCAGCATGGTTACCGCTTCAGGTAATTACACCGTAACTGAACTGGAATGGAACAACGGCAGTCCTTATTGCTTTGATAACTCTGCCTATGGAGCATGGGCAATGACCGTAATCTACGAGCAACCCACATTGCCAAGTGCAAGGATTCATGTCAATACCGAGAAGTTTGTATTTACATTCCCGGGTGGTACTTATTCGACTACGATAAACAATGTAAGCGTTCCTGCAGGTTGTAATGCAGATGCTAAACTGACAATCGTGGCATTCGAAGGCGACAACTACAAAAAGGAAAAATTGAGAATAGCCGGGGTACTTGATGTATCAGCACCGGTTGACAACAATTTCCGCGGACAGTCTGGTTTCAATTTAGACATTGTTACCAAGAATGCACCAAGTGTAGTGGCAGGTACCACTTCTCTTACTTATTCTATCGAAACGTATGCCCAAAGCACTCCGTTTGGCACAGCGGTAGAAGGATTATTTGATTATGCAAAAGTGCTGAAATATAACTCTTGTCCGGCTCCTGTATGCAGCGTAAGCTATGTATGGAAGAAGAACGGGGTTACAGTAGGCACAACACAAAGTATCAATGTTAACTCAGGCGGTACTTATACAGTTGAAGCAAAAGACTGTGCTAATTGTATAGCTACTGACCAGGTGGTGGTTACTCCATCTACACTGGCAGCGGCTTCTGCAGCCGGCACTATCGCTTGCAACGGTGGAACAACAACCGTAACGGTTTCAGCAACAGGTGGCACTGCTCCTTACACAGGAACAGGTACATTTACCAGGGGCGCCGGTACATGGAGTTTCACAGTAACTGATGCTAAAGGATGTACAGCGGTAACTAACATTACCATTGCACAACCTGCAGCAATACCAGCACCAATTGTAGGAACAAGAACTCATCCTACATGCACTGTACCAACAGGAAGTGTTGTTTTAAGTGGGTTACCCGCAACAGGAACATGGACACTGACCCGTACACCGGGTGGCGTAACAACCACCGGAACAGGTACGAGCAGCACCATCAGTGGTCTTGCACCGGGAACCTATACGTTCAAAGTAACCAATGCAGCAGGATGTATTTCTCCATCATCTGCTAACGTGGTTATTAATGCAGCTCCTGCCGGACAAAATCCATGTGTGGCTGCATGCTTAATAGCTTCCAAAACATATAACCCAAGTACATTCTACAATGCTACTGTGAATTTGTGCTCTCCAGCCACTTACACAGTACCCGCATTTATTGATGTAACAATGGGTAATGCCGGAAACCATTGGGCTGAACTCCAATACACCACACCATCAGGACAGGTAATCACTATTTTATACCAGGGTGGGTCAGATCAGGCACATCCAAGCGGCACTACCCAGATCAACCTGGGTAAGAAGTGGAGCAAGTATAAAGGTGCTTATCTGAACTATAATGGTTCAATACCTCCGAACCAGACCGCTACAGGATTACAGGTGGGCCAGACTTTCCAGGCCACCAAAGTGGTGCTGAAAGTGAATGGTTCTAATCAGTTCGGTAAAACAGAAGGAACGCTTATTCTTACAAGCGCAGGTTGCCCTGTAGCAAAAGGTCCTCAGGACATGATTGTTACAAAACAACCAACTCCGGAAGTTGAATCAGAGTTGAAAGTGGTGGTAATGCCAAACCCAAGCAGTGATTATTTCACGTTGATAGTAAAGAGCAATAATCTTGAAGAACCGGTATCTGTAAGGATAATGGATTTGAATGGTAAAATGCTGGCTACTTATAAGACTGGAATAAATACAAATCTGAAAGTGGGTGAAGCAAGATGGGCTAATGGAACTTACTTTGCGGAAGTCACCCAGGGTGGCGAGCGTAAAGTGGTAAGATTGGTAAAAGTGGATTAACTATAGATTGGAATTAAAAGAGAGGCTGCCCCTTTACGGAGTGGCCTCTTCTTTTTTTTAACAGCCCCCTGTGCTACCCAAATATACTTGATGAATAAGTGTGCGGTGGCAGCTAATGGCATTTTCAAAAAGCCTCCTGCTCTTCACATTATCTTCACGATAACTTCATCTTGTCCGCAGTTCAATGTTTGTAACTTGCCTTCGCTCTGGAAAACGTCCACGTTTCGCAGTTCTATTCTATCGCCTCCGGCGATAAAAAAAACTCTCCTGCACTATCCAAATTTACTCAATGAATAAGTGTACGCCGGTACGTAATGACATTTTCAAAAAGCCGGCTTGCACTTCACATTATCTTCACGATAACTTCATCTTGTCCGCAGTTCAATGTTTGTAACTTGCCTCTGCTTCTTATCCTCAATTCATTCATTAATTTCTTTTTATGAGACATACTTTACTTGTTATATTATTTTTTAGTATTACTATTTTACATTCATCAGCAGTAATGGCCCAGTCAGATAGAACTGCTTATGCCGTTACTGATTCAATTAAGAATGGTGTAAGATGGAATTTTCTCCGCACCCTTGATTTGAATACAGGCGCTTATGGCAATATACTTACCCGGTTACTTGGACCAAATGATACACCCGCTGTACCCAATACAGGACTGGTGAACGGTGTGGCTGCCATAGCGCTCGATAGAAAAAATAAAAGAGTATACTTCACACCGATGCTGCTGGACAGGCTGAGCTACGTGGACCTGCGAACTATGAACAGGGTTATCGTAAGAAATAATTTTACAGGGCTGATGCCTAAACAAACTGACCAAAGCAATATATTTACCCGGATGGTGATTAATGAAGATGGCCGTGGTTATGCACTGACAAATGATGGCAATCACCTGGTCCGTTTCAGAACAAACGGAAACAATAACGTTACAAACCTTGGCTCCCTGGTGGATGCACAAAGTAATGGCGAAATATCTGTACACAACAGCTGCACCAGCGGCGGGGGTGATCTTATTGCCACTGAAGATGAAGATATTCTTTACCTTATTACTTTCCGTAACCTTGTTTTTAAAATCAACCTTGAGAACAGGGTGGCCAAGTACCTGGGCACGATCAATGGGTTGCCTGCCACTTTTTCAACAAGTGGTGCAGCCGTGGATCAAACAGGGAAAAAACTGATACTCGTAAGTTCAGTGGATGCATCTGATGTGTATTCACTGAATATGAATTCGCTGATGGCTACGGGCCTCAGGTCCACCAACGCCCTGCATGCAGCAGACCTGGGAGGATCGGGCTTATTTAAAAATAAAAAAGAACGTAATGATGATGATGATGATGACCGCTTAATCATTGTGAATAGTGAAACGCCCAATGAAAAAATTCAATTATATCCCAACCCGGTGACGGGAAATGAATTTAAGATTCAGTTTTTGGATGCACCTGCAGGAAATTATACAGTGGAAGTGATGGATGTAAAGGGACAATTGGTGACAAGGCAACTGCTAAACACGAGCGGCAAAAACAGCGTGGCCACTGTTAACCTGCCTTTACTTACCGCCAGGGGGATATTTATTGTAAGGGTTGTTGATAAAAATAATAAGACGGTGTTCAATGAGAAAATTATTCTCCAGTAATACGTTTACTTTCTGTGTGATTTAACCGGTCATGCAAGATCAATAAGTATAAAATTGTCCAATTAGATGTTTATTTATTTCGAAGGCTCCCTTTTGGGGGCCTTCCCCTTGTAATGAGGTATTGAGTATATTTTTTGTAAAACAAAGAGGCAGGTACTATTTCTGCAATAATTCCTGACAGGCAGATTAATTATTCTTTTAGTAAAGATTCGATAATGGAATGGTTATACTCATTTCTTAGATTTACTTATCAGCTATTACAAACAAAGGGCTGTGCAGTTTTTCTGGATATAGTGAAATACTTAGGGGTATCTCTAAAAACCTGTCTTTCATTTTGACCTCTCCTTTTAATTCCTCTCCAAATGAGCGGAAAGGAAGGTTTTTAGAGATGCCTTTAGGTAAATATGCAGGGAACGCTGTTACCGCTTTCTCCGTACCCGCTTTATTTCTCTTAATGCAGTAATATTTTACCGGCAGATAGTACTTTTCTTTCGATTTTAATATAATTAGAAGCTGTTTGAATTATTTGTTTAGAATGGATTATGGATGTTTTTGGGAGCGAAACCAGGCGAATTTTGCAGCCATAGTCTAAACGCCTAAGGCGAAAAATTCAACGCAGTTGCAGCCCCAAAAATGCCATAAGACAT
>JANOEQ010000071.1:0-42318 GCA_031441485.1 Chitinophagaceae bacterium | reverse complement strand
TCTGAAAGAGAAAAATGGCCTATATTAGCGGCAGGTCTTTGAAAAAAAGTTGCTTGAAAAAGAGGGAGCTGGGAGGCTACCGGATTTTTTTGAGAAATCGTATGAGTTGAGTAATCATTTGGGGAATGTGCTGGTGACAGTGAGTGACAGGAAGATGGCTATGGATGATGGCACTTACGAGATACAGTGCGCCCCTGGTGGTGGTTGTGAATTAGTATGGGTAAGCAGTGCGCTGGATGGGGTTATTGATTACTATACGGCGGATGTGATTACTGCTACTGATTATTATCCTTTTGGTTTAGACATGCCGGGAAGGAAGTTTGGAGCAGCCGGGCGTTATGGCTTTAATGGCAAGGAACGGGATAAAGACATGAACAGCCTTACGGCGTATGATTATGGGTTCAGGATTTATAACCCGGCGATTGGGAAGTTTTTGAGTGTGGACCCGTTGACTAATTCTTATCCTTGGTACTCACCATACCATTTTGCAGGAAACAATCCAATACACAATATAGATTTAGATGGATTAGAGGAATGTGGATATGGTCAAAGATTGGAAAATCAGTGGATTCCAGCATTGGGAAGCGGGAAAATGACCGAGGCACAATTTGAGAGAAACAAGATGGCATTTTCAATTGGGGGGACTTTCGGTTTAGGGGTTGCTGTAACGGTTTATACAGGTGGCAGAGCAGCACCATTAGTAAAGAAATTATTTGTTGGAGCGCTATTGTGGGCATCACGTCCAGAAAATCAACAAAGGGTTTCAGACGTTGTAAACTTTACAGCAGAGTTATTCAACCCAGACCCTACACCATTAAATCCAGGGAACCCCAGTAGCCAGTTGGGTAGTGATATTAAGCAAGTAGCTAAGAAGCTGTTTACTGCTATAAAACCAATTTTTCAAAGGAGAAAAGAGCTTGCAAAAGCTTGGGGTATTGCAGAAAAATTTGTGGAATATTCAAAGCAGGTTTTTACAAAGGATATTGACGAAGGAACAGAATTAATACAGTATAGAGTTAAAGGAAGTGAAGGGACTATTGGAAATTACTATGCTTTACCGGGGACTAAGCCTGAAGCTATCGGTATTAAAGCTGATGAAGTTGTAGAAACACTCCAAGTAAAAGTAAAAACTACCACGAAAGCATTGGTCTCTTCGCATAAAAAAGATTTGCCCTATTATAAGGATGGGTCAACAGTATTAGAAGGTGGTGGCACGCAGATATTTAGTCCAGAATTAAAAAATAATGTTGAAGTAATTAACAAAACTAAGCCTGATGGATCTAATTAATATAGTTGATAATCTCAGAATAAGGGTTTGTAAGTATCGTCTTGAAAAAATGCCTATAAAAGATATTAGCACTCATCTCAATGCCGTGGACATTGTTCTTTCCTTGGTTGAATTGGCACTGAAAGATAAGAGGCCAATTCAAAAAGAAGAAGAAATGTGGTTTAATGCTGGGCTGTATTTAGCATACGTTTTTGAAAATAGCGAATGGGAAGATATTGTCATAGAGTTCAATAAAATTGTTGATGAAGTTCAAAAGGAATTTTTTTTTAGAAAATAATTATTAGCAGAAAAAACACTGATGTCGGTAGTGTTCGGTTTAAAGGAAAGCAAAGCATCCGGTGAAAGTGAGGTTGAATAAATAAAAAAAGGTTGATTGGTTATAGTTAGTCTGTGACTAACTATAATCGGTTGTCTTTAGTTTGTCTGGCATTAAGGAAAGCAAAGCATCCGGTAAGCGGGATGCTGAATAGATAAAAAGATGTTGGTTGGTTATGCTTCGTTTGCAACGAAGCATCGGCCCGCCGGTTGGCGGGCCGTAATAAGACGGAGATGCCTGCAGGCAGGAGCGAAAGAAACAATGCTAACGAAAGATAAATAGTATCAAAAGGAACAGAAGTTAACACGGTTAAACATTTAAAACGAATTTATATGAATCTAAAATCAGCAAATATGAGAAAAGTACAATTGTTACTGGCGGCGGTAAGCTGCCTGCTGGTAACACAGTCCTATGCCCAATGGACAACAAGCGGTAATGATATTTATAATTCCAATTCGGGTAATGTGGGCATTGGCACCACTATCCCTGCCACTAAACTGGATTTAAATGGCAATCTTACTTTGAGAAAAGATGCCAGTAACTATACGGCCAATACTATTACTATGTTAAACCCGGTTAATGCGGTTAATTCAAAACTGAATTCCAGCAACGTGGGCTTTGAGTTTTTCACCACTACTAATCACCCGATCATATTTGGCGTAAACAATGTAGCTGTAACGACCTGGTTTACCAACGGTAATTTCCGCATTAGCCCCACCAACCCTCAGTTTGGTGATAACGGCAGCCGGCTGCAGGTGGATGGCAGTGCATGGATTGATGGTAATGTGGGTATTGGTATTACTTCACCTGCTTACAAACTGGATATCACCGGCTCACAAAGAATATTGGGTACTATTGGTATTGGCACAGCGCCGACCACGAATGGGCTAACTATTAATTCTTCAACAGGTTATATTTCCGGGTATCCAATTCAAGTAACAGGAAGTGTGGGAGGATTTAATGCAATACGGGTTGATAATGCTAATACGGGACCGTCTGCTGGTGCGGGCCTATTATTGTTGAATAATGCAAATCATGTCGGTTTAATTAGTATGTATGGAACTGGTAATACTAGTTCTGGTGATGCAGGACAACTAGTTATACAATCTCAACAATCAGGAGTTAGATATTTTGCTTTGGGAGCCTCTACAGGAAATCCCAGTCATAAATTTTATACAGACTATCCAACTACTTTAGAAAGATTCAGGGTGGACAATAATGGTGCTACAATATCAAATGGTTCTTTAGTAAGCCCGTTGTACCTCGGCGGAACTGGCTCAACTTCCAGTTTAATTCTGCAATCAACTTCAGCTACAGGCACAACCGGGGCTGATATTAAGTTATTAGTCGGGGATAATGGAACGACTGAAGCAATGAGGATACTTAACAATGGTAATGTATTAATGGGTACAACAACAGATGTAGGTTACAAACTGGCCGTAAAAGGAAATATTATTACAGAAAAAGTGAAAGTAAAATTGTATTCCGCTGTGTGGCCGGATTATGTATTTAACAAAGAATACATTTTGCCTACCCTGAAAGAGATTGAAATGTTTATTCAAAAAAATAATCATTTACCCGGTGTACCCTCAGCTGCCACTATCGAAAAAGAAGGCCTCGACCTTGGGGATGGCCAGGCAGTATTATTAAAAAAGATTGAAGAACTGACGCTGTATATGATAGAAGTGAATAAAAAAGTGGAAAGGCTGGAAGCAGAAAATGTAATGATGAAAAAGAAACTGAATAGAAACTAAGAATTTCTCTACTTTAATATTCTTCAAAATCAAAAAGGGGCTTACTGCCTTTTTTTGATTTATCAGTGAAATGAACCACTGGTAACGTATCAAATTAGCATATTTTAGAAAGCAGGGTTAAATAAATAATTTACAGGGCTGGTATTTCCGGCCCTGTTGCTATTTTGGGGTCAATTGTACAATTTGGAACTCCTTCATAAGCGGTTTTTTTTATTCGTGTATCAGATTAGCATATAAACAATAAAAAACGCGTTGCATATCCGGGCCAGTGTAATACTGAACTGGCTTCGGCAGCATAATAAACGGCAGGTGCAGTATATGGCCGGACATAAATATATCCACAGTACGAAAATGTATGAAGTGCAGGAATTGGAATCACTGACGGATGCATTGACAAAGTATCATCCTTTTGGGTAAAAGCCGGTCAGAACAGGGTTTTTGAGATAGCTTTCAGATAACAGAATAAAGGATTAAATTTGTGAGAACAAAAACGATAATTATGGCAACCCCGTCTATATCAAAGGAAATGCTGAACTATTTTATGCAGTTAAACGATGCAGAAAGGAAGTCTGTTCTGGAGATGGTGAAAACATTTTTAGACAGTCGTAAAAACGAAGTGAAGCCTCAAAGCCTGGAAGAATATAACCGGGAGTTAGAACAGGCTGATGCAGAAATAGAAGCTGGCAACTATGTTCCCCATGAAGAAGTAATGAAGCGTTACCTGAAAAAATAATCATTTAAGCATGGCATTAATTATAAAGTGGAACAGGAGAGCTATGAACCAGTTCGATGAAGCGATTGAGTATATTGAAAATGATTCTTTGGCGAATGCAGAAAAAGTAAAGGAGGAAATTTTACTGAAAATAGACAGCTTGTCACAACATCCTGAAAAATACAACCCGGATAAATACAAAACAAAA
The DNA here is from genome assembly GCA_031441485.1 of Chitinophagaceae bacterium. GTDB lineage: Bacteria > Bacteroidota > Bacteroidia > Chitinophagales > Chitinophagaceae > JJ008. Next base: position 38,040 of record JANOEQ010000071.1, on the reverse strand, counting down.
ATGACGGCAGCTTCCGGGCTTTTGAATTACACCATTACCGGGTATCGTATCGTTGTACAGGAACTGAAATCAGAATTATCAGAATACGGCATACTAAAAAGAGTCCGGTAGAATATTAATGAACCCCGCCTGCCGGCGGGTTTTTAGTATTGGCTCCGTAAGGAAGGTTTGGTTCAACCTGAAACGTCTCACTCCGACAATACAGGAAAAAAGGTGTTCGGTCTCCTTCGGCAAGCAAGCTGTGCGCCAGCTAACGGCATAGCATTGTTCGGGTAACGTATCAGATTAGCATATAAACAATAAAAAACGCGTTGCATATCCGGGCCAGTGTGATACTGAACTGGCTTCGGCAGCATAATAAACGGCAGGTGCAGTATATGGCCGGACATAAATATATCCACAGTACGGAAATGTATGAAGTGCAGGAGCTTGAAACATTAACTGACCAGCTTACAAAATATCATCCGTTCGGATAGCATAAAAAAAGTAAATTTTTAAAAATGTAAACAACAATGAAAGCAACAGCAATCCGTCAGCGGCTGCACCAGTTTATAGAAAAAGCGGAAGAAAAAAAGGTGAAAGCCATATACACTCTTTTTGAAGATGAAATCAACCAGGACGAATGGGAGTACACCGATAAGTTTAAAGGGGAGCTTGACCGCCGTTACGACTATTATAAAAATGGAGGCAAGATGATAAGTGCAACCCAGGGAGACAAACAAATTAAGGAGTTGTTAAGTAAAGGAAGGAAAAAATGAGTTACGGCTATGTCTATGACCCTGTGGCACTACAGGAGTATAAAAAAGCCATAAGTTGGTATCTGAAGCGAAGTGAGATGGCTATGGATAACTTTATCAAATCGGTAAAAGAACAAATGTTATCTGCAAAGACCCTTTGCGTTACCGCAATACCTATAAAAAGTTCAGGGAAACATCGTTGAAAAAATATCCTTATTCAATAGTGTACTTAATTGACGATGCAGAGAAAATAATAATTATTGCATCAGTCTATCATCACAAGAGAAGCCCCCGCAGGAAATACCGGAAAAAATACTGATGACCCGCCCTTCGGCGGGTTTTTGGTACCGGCTCCGTAAGGGAGGTTGTGTTCAACCGGAAAGGTCTCACTCCTAAATGCCTGCCTTCGCTACGCTGCGGCAGACAATGCAGGGAAATTTGTATCCTTCGTGGTTTTTGTGGGCATCCCTGATGTGCGTAGTGTTCGGTTCAAAGGAAAGCAAAGCAACCGGTAAAGACGAGGCTGAATAAATAAAAAAATGTTGGCTGTTTGTAGTTAGTCTGTGACTAACTATCGGGTGAAGACTTTGAGGAAAAGTGGAAAGTTGAACCAGTTAGATAATTTTATACATTAGTCAATACACTTTGTTGCAGATGCCGGCCAGTTGGGCCTGTGCCAAGCCTTTTGTAACTGGAAAGACGAAAATACCGAAGAGTAAAAAATACCATGTTTTAGGTATTGCGGAGATGAAAGGTATGGTGTAGGTTGAGTGTCATTAATCTGTTTATAACCTGGCACATTCAGGTATTCCGGAATTAGGAAATACCAGGTCAGTTTGATGATGTTTGGAAAAACTCAGTTCCAGTTATATTTTTTAAAATGAAAAAATCTCTTTACTATGGGTACTCAACAATTAGACAAAGAAACGTATCGCAGCATCATTGAGAATTACTTCCGGGCTTTTGGGACCGGCGATTTTTCTCAAGTGCAGTTTTCTTCACAGATTCAATTTCTCAGCCCGATCAGCGGCATTACGATGGATGGGCGTGAGGATGTTGCAAAATTCGTAACCGGTGTTTCGACTCGTGTTTCACTGGTGAACATCATTTCTACCGCCATCGACTTCCCTACAGCGAGCGGCGTATGGCAGATGACGACTACCAAGGGCACACAATATACACTTCACAACTTCTTTCGGCTCGACGGTGAAGGAATAGCCTATATCTGGCCTATGTTCGATCCCAAAGCGGTGATGGACAATCCTCCCGCCTTACTTCAATGGCTGAGAGGCGAAGGTTATTACGATATCGCCGCCCGTACACCGAAGCAGCTTGCAGGAGTTACAATATCTAAGGCCGGCCGCATCTTCGTCAACTTCCCCAGATGGGTCGATGAGCCTGCACCCTCGGTCGCAGAGGTGGCCGCAGACGGCTCGCTTGTACCTTATCCGAACGAGGCCATAAACGTCTGGGACAAAACACCCGGAGAGTCGGCCAGGAGCCATTTCGTGTGCGTGCAAAGTGTCGTAGTTGATGAGGATGATTACCTCTGGATACTGGATCCGGCCTCTCCCGGCTTTCAGGCTGTTGTACCGGGGGGACCGAAGCTGCTCAAAGTGAACCTGGCTACAAACGGGATCGATCGTGAATATCATTTCGATAACGATAGCGCTCCCGGGAAATCTTATCTGAACGATGTACGGTTTGCGAAAGGATTCGCATTCATAAGCGATTCGGGACTCGGTGCCATTGTTGTTTTAAACCTAACGACTGGAACAGTCCGCCGCCTGCTCGAAAATCACCCTTCTACTAAAGCAGAGCCGGGCGTTGAACCGGTAATAGGCGGGCGCCCATGGAAGTTTGCTGATAACACGACACCCCAGGTTCACTCCGACGGGATTGCTATCGACCCGAAGCGGGAGTACGTATATTATAAGGCACTTGTAGGTCGGACGCTCTACCGGGTGCCCATCACCGCGCTGCTTGACGAATCATTGTCACAACAGGCTCTCGGGAACCTTGTTGAGTCAGTGGCAGTAACAGAGCCGACCGACGGCCTCGAGTTTGACAAGCAGGGGAACCTGTACATGACATCGCTCGAATGGAATGCGATAAAGGTGCTGCGCCCCGATGGCCGGTTCGAAGTCTTTGCCAGGGCAACCGATTTTCTGTGGCCCGATACCATCGCGATGAGCCACGACGGAGACCTGCTCTTTACAGCCGCTCAGTTTCATTTAATGCCAGCCTTCAATGGTGGCATAGACAAGCGAACGCCGCCATATAAAGTTTTTCGGCTGAAGCTGGGCTAGTGTCGTGTCAAGTGGAATATGTTGAAACTGACAAAGGACACTTTCAATATTTTTTATTTAATAAAAAAGGAGTTACAAATCATGTCAACAAGAACACCTGAAGAGGTTCAAAACTTATGGGCTAAAAATTTTAATGCCGGTGATATCAATGGCATAGTGTCTATGTTTGAGACGGATGCTGTGTTCATGCATCAGCCGGGGCAGACAGTAACCGGCCATGCTGCGATACGGGAAAAAATGCAAGGCATGCTTGCGTCAGGTATGAAATGTGATCTTAAATTTCAAATGGCGATTAAGTACGGTAATATCGCCCTGCTTTTTGCAAGGTGGACGCTAAAGGGCACGGGTCCTGATGGTAAGGAAATCTCTTTCTCAGGGCAGACTTCGGATATAGTTAGGTTGCAAGCAGACGGAACCTGGCTGTTTGTGATTGATAACCCATTTGGCGGGCAGGGTGCTGAGCCTGTATCATAGGGCTTAGTATAAATTTCTTCGCCGACGGGTTCTTCCGGCAGTTTGTCAAACTATCAGGTAACCACCGGAGGCAGGGCAAACGCATTATAAAAAACCTGCCTTCGGCAGAAATACAATTTAATCGCAGAGGCGCAGAGATGCAGAGATGCAGAGAATACAAATTGCCACTGAAGCACTGAGAATACAAAGAAATAAAATCCGTTTAATCAGCGTAATCAGCGTTCCTATTTGCATTTTAAACATTCTATGAGAAGATTTTAAGGGTCAAGTTTATTTAATGGGGAGATGGTCAAAAATGCAGGCTTAAATACGCTGCCGGAACAAATAGCTATCCTGTTGAGAAAGCTGCTGCAGGCTGTGGTTGAATAACAGATAAATTAACTCGTTATTTTCTTTGCCGGTACCCCCATTGTTCGGGTATCCTTATGTCACCCTTTCAGGGTTATGCTCATTTCATTTTGTTTGTTTTCTATAATTAATGTCAGCCTTTCAGGCTTAAAACCCCAACGGGGTGATATTACTATAGAAAAACCGGGCAGGCAAAAACAGCCAAACCCTGAAAGGGTGACATAAGATTGGCCACGCAAATACATCGTCCCGAAAGGCTATAGCATATAGCGCCGGATTTTAGCCAAATAATTTTGTTTAGTCCCCACAATATTAATGTGAGCCGATTTTAATGCGTTTGCCTGCCACGGGAGGGACTCATCGTTAGATAGCTGTATTTTTCGTTTAGTTAATATACCGAAAAATAACACTGCCCGGATTTTCCCCGGAGCATCAGAGGCGAAGATTTTATCATCCCATGCAACAATGCGGTGTATTTGGTTATCAGACGGTTAAATTAAACTGGTTATTTCAAAAAATCTCAACTAGAACAGCCATGAAAAAAATATACCTGTTTATCATTCTCTTTTCTCCACTTTCACTGTTGGCACAGGAAAAAAAGATAGCTACAAAAATACTTATCGGATATACTATTTCTCCTGATTATAGTTTTCGGGCCTTGCACAATGACGGCGGCAGCGCTGTATGACAGGCTTATAGAAACAGTTAAAAATTGTTAATCGTAAAGTTATTGATAAGCTTTTGTATGACATTGTAATTTTCAATACCTGAACCGGAGAGGCGACTGCCAGGTAAATAGACTTTGAAAATAATCAATTAGATATTTTGACCGGTTACTAATTATTGGGAGCTGGCCATACAATTAGATTTAAGTTTGTCATTAAAATTTGCATAATCTAAAAAAAAGGGTATGAAAAAAATAGGGCTGGTAGGTGGTATAAGCTGGGTTTCAACAATGGATTACTATAAGTTTATTAATGAAGGTATAAATAAAAGATTGGGAGGATTGAATTTTGCTGAATGTGTTATTTATTCCCTCAATTTTGGCGACATACAGGCAAGAGGTTGGGATAACTCTTATGAACTATTACTGAATGCCTGCAAAAGTTTAAAAAGGAGCGGTATTGATGCTATTGTATTATGTGCTAACACAGCACATCTGTTTGCAGATCAACTCCAGGAGGAGATAAAACTACCTGTAATTCACATTGGTGCTGAAACTGCAAAAGCTGTAAAAAGACAAGGGTTCACCAAAGTGGGACTTTTGGGTACAAAGTTTACAATGGAGATGGACTTTTACAGAAAAAAACTGGAAGAGTTCGGCTTAGAGGTACTGACACCTGCAAAACAAGAAACACGGGATTATATACAGTATACTGTAAAGGAGGAGTTGGGTATTGGCTTTATTAATCCTGAAACGAAGGCCAATTATATTTCTTTTGTAGATGAATTGGTGAATCGGGGTGCTGAATGTATCATTCTGGGGTGTACTGAAATCCCTATGCTGATAAGCCAGGAAGATTTTGCAATACCTGTATTTGATACCACTAAAATTCATTCGCAGGCTATCGTTGCGTATGCGCTCTCTTAAATACTTACTCAACAGGCTTAATCAATTATAATGGACAAATCAACATTACTATTCAGGCCGATGTCAGCAACTGACTTTACTATTGTGGCTGCTATTTATAAACAGGGGATTGATACAGGCAATGCAACTTTTCAACAGGAAATTCCTGCCTGGGATGAGTGGGATAAAGGGCACCTGAAAACCTGCCGGCCAGTGGCATTAATTGACAATAGGATAGCCGGCTGGGCTGCATTGACACCTGTTTCAGGGCGCTGCGTTTATGCAGGTGTGACGGAGGTAAGTGTATATGTGGATACTGCTTTTCGCGGACAAAAAATTGGCGCTAAACTGCTTGCCAAATTGATAACAGAGAGTGAGACTGAAAATATCTGGACGCTCCAGGCAGGCATTTTTCCTGAAAATATTCCAAGTTTAAAAATCCACGAAGAATTGGGATTTAGAAAAGTAGGTTTCAGGGAACGAATTGGTAAAATGGATGGTAAGTGGCGTGACACCGTTTTAATGGAACGGAGAAGTAAAATGATTGGAATTGACTAATGTCCGGGATAATTATACAAAGGTGCAATAAACTATCTCAATAGGATCTGTTTACCACTTCGAAGCACTCCTGTGGAGGAAGATGATAAGTAAAAGTCTGTTGATACTTACCACCTTACCTGCTATTGCTTTTTAAATAGGGCAATTGCATAGCTGACATCCTGTTGTTATCATAAAAGGCAATGATAAGGAGCCTCCTTCGCATACTGTTGTGAAACGCCACACCCCCAAAAAAATGTCCCGCTTTTCAGCGGAACACTTTTAACTGCTAAACACCTGCTTTAGAAAAAGCATGACTAATTTATAAGGGCACTATTTTAGTTTGGTGACTTTTACCCAGTCCACCCACATTTTACTTTTACCGCTTTTGATAGAAGCAAGGGCTTCGGCTGATAATCCGTAATAGGGCTCTTTAATACCATTGATCTTAAAGGGATATACACCACCCACCGCATAATTCAATATCAGGTATTTGGGATTGTGGAAAGCCCATTCGCCAAAGAACTGTGTCATGGGTTTGGTAACACGGAACATAGGTATACTATCATAGGTAAAGATGAGGCTGTCGGGTGTCCATTCCACTGTATATGTATGCCAATTAGTTACATCATTGCCGGCAATAAAATACAGCCTGTCTACCAGTCCCGCATCACCGCTATAGCCTTTGCCATGCACGGCAGAACTGGCCCAGTCTTTTTCCCCTACATATTCCATAATATCTATTTCACCTGTTTCGGGCCAGTTGCCGGTACCAAGCATCCACCAGGCAGGCCAGAGGCCGGCACCTTCGGTAAGTTTGATACGGGCCGATGCTTTGCCATAGGTAAACTCCATTTTACTTTTGGTATTGATACGGCCGGATACAAAATCAAAATGCTTGCTGTCTTTGGTGATATAGCCCGGAGCGAATTGGGGTTGTAATATCAACGCCCCGTTTTCTGCGCCTGCTGCATCCGCACCTTTTACTAACGTAATAGTGGCAGATGAATCTATGTATGCCTGCAGTTCATTATTAACATGCATGCCGGTTATCTCTGCATTCCATTTTGTTCTGTCAAGTGCTGTGCCATTGAAATCGTCGAAGAAGATGACTTCGCCGGTTGGCGCAGGCTCTTCAGCAGTTTCGGTGGCACTGCCCGGCTGGCAGCTTTGCAATAGTATTATTGCGGCACCGGAAATGATAAGGCCGCTAACCCATTTTTTGCAATCGTTCATTATATATGCGGGTTTAAAAAATTATAAATTGTCACTACATTCTTTTTTTGCCGGTAAGCCGGGAAGAATGGGTTCTAAATAGCTGTTTACTTTCCGTCTTCCCGGCTAATTGCTGATAGCGTATCGAAATACCAATAACTAAAATTATTGTGTACTGTTACTGATACACTCTTATATAATCAATCTCCAGATTAGCAGTTGTGAATGCCGGGTCTACGGGCCCGCCAAAGTTGCCACCCATCGCCACATTCAGTATCATAAAGAAATTTTGATTGAAAGGAAGAGTGGGGGTATTGGTAAAAGTGTGAAACAATATATTGTCTACATAAAACTTAATGGAACCGGCTGTCCATTCCGCTGTGTAAATATGAAAGGCGGTGGTTGCATTGGTAATTGTGATCGTATTGCCAACACCATTACCTCCTGAATTGCCGGGGTAGTGCAGGGTGGCGAATATCTTATTCAGTTCACTGCCCCTGTGCTCCATAATATCTATTTCACCACAGCCTGGCCAGGGGGTTGTATTGATATTGCTGCCAAGCATCCATACGGCGGGCCAGGTACCCACACCTGCAGGCAGTTTGGCCCTTACTTCCACCTTGCCATACTTAAACGAAAACTTGTCCTTCGATAATAAGCGGGCTGATGTATAAGGACTGCCGCTAAAGTTTTCTGCTTTGGCAATAATCTTCAGCGTGCCGGCTGATACTGTTGCATTATCCGGACGGTTCGTATAGTACTGTAATTCATTATTGCCCCATCCGCCGGCACCGAGATCGTATCCCCATTTGGCAGGATTGGGTGCACCGGGTGTATCAAACTCATCGGAAAAGATCAGTGATTGGGAAACCACCACTGTAACCTGTATGGATTTGGCAATCGTTTGCCCCGATGCACTTTTTGCAATCACGTTCACCGTATATGTTCCGGATGCAGGATATTTATACGTTACCACACCTGCTGCCACGGTTTGAAAAATGCCATTGCCATAATCGAAATCGTACGACACTGCATTGGTGGCAGCAGCGGTAAAAGCTACATTGCCACTGTTATCTGTGGCTACCACCGCACTCACGGTGAGATTAGCAGGCGGGGTATTAGCAGTACCCCCGCCCGTATCTTCTTTGCCGCAGGCTGTTAAAAAAATAACAACCCCCAGCATATATATCCGCAACAGCTTGCTCATAACATTAAGGTTTTACTTTTAATTTCTGGTACCAGGAATTTCCGTCTGCACCAATATTCCTTAAATGAATGGTGGTATTGGTGAAGGATAATATCTCATAAACAGTACCACCCGTTCCAAAATTAATAATACCATTGCCGGGTACCATAAACTGTATCTGAGTGGATACAGCAGCAGTGGAACCGGTAGTGGCATTCATAAAAGCCAGCGCCCTGTTGCCGCCTGTATTGATGGCATAGCAGCCATCGCCACCGCCAAACCCGTAGAAGGTAGTGGCTGCACCAATAGAAAAGGAAGCTCCCTTGTTATCTATGGACATATACATCCGGTTATTTACATCCTTAGAAAAAGTGATCTCATCATCGTAGGCACATGCTTCCCTTGTATTGGGCCCGGCAGAATAATAGTTAGGAAAGAACTGATCAGGAGCGCCAACTCCGAAATGACCCGCAGCGTCATTATCCGTTACCCAAACCCTGGAGGAGCCATTGGTCATTGATTGCAAAATTGCAGATGGAATTTCAAAAGCTACAAACACCCTTATTCTCTTGCTGATAGTGGAAATGGAACCACCAGTCCCTATTGCATTCACAGAAATGGTATAGTCATTGGTGCCGGGATTGCTATATCTGTACGTAAGCGAGCCGCCGGGTACCACTCGTGTGGTACCATCGCCAAAGTCTATATTATAGGTAAGTGCATCTGAAGAAGTGGAAGTAATGGTAACAGTACCGGTGCCATTACCGTTGGGATTGGCAGCATCCACACCAGCCACTACGGCAGTTACCGTAAGACCTGCCGGGGCTTTTATATCGCCAAAAGTGTATTCCTCTTTTTTGCAGCTGCTGATACCGATAAGCAGGGCCGCAAAAACGAGTGCTGATATTTTTATCTTAGTTATCATGATTAGACAGTTTAAAATTAATTAAGCGTAATGTCGTCAAAGTAATAGGTGAAGTTGGGTGAACCATCTCCCATAGTGCCGAGGTCAAAGATCAATACGATCTTTGAATAGAAATTGCCCACATTGATAGCATTGTAATCAAAGGTGAGAGTTTCCCAGGCATTGGCAGTAGTGGTGGCCACTTCTTTTTCAAAATTGATACCGCCATTGGTGGCGTTTTCCACTTTCAGCAATAACTTAGCACCCACTCTTGGTGAATATACTTTTACTGTAAATGTTCTGTTGACAGAGAAATTGATCGGGTTTACCATTTCGATAAAGCTGCCGCCGTATACTTCTCCTGCATTTTTTACCATCTTGCCTACTTTGGTGCTGGTGTTGATTCCACCCGGAGCCGGGTTATTCACCACCGTTACATTGCCGCCGCCAAAATCGGTAAACGGATAAGGGTATGTGGTGGATTGGAAATCTACCGGCAGTATCAGGTAATTAGGCGTGGTATTGGCCGCTAAGAAAGTTACATCATCCCAATAGAATACTTTCCCGGTACCTGCGATATTGAAATCGAAGAAGAGGGAAGCCATATTATAGGTATAGGTAAGATTCAATGCTGCCGTTCCGGAAGATTGATTGGCGAAATCGAATATCAGTGTTTCCCAGGTATTGGCGGCCTGTGTCATGGCTTCTGTTTCCACCGACCGTGCATTGTTGTTGCGGTCTTCTACTTTCAACCGTATACGGATACCCGCAGCAGGGGAGTAGACCCGCACACTCATTTGTGTTTTGGTGGCGGTGAATGGGATAGGAGCAGTAAAGCCGGCCCCCATAGTTGTACCTGCCCATGTTTCTGCACCGGTTGGCTTTGTTGTTCTCTTTACATTATTTCCGGGGACAACAGGATCCACCGCATCAACGGTTTGGTTATTTCCAAAATCCACCACCGTATAATTGACAGCCGGCAAATCGAAGGTAACCGGTAAGTCCAGCAGGCTGGTGGGCAACTGGTTTGTCAATCGTATATCATCAAAGAGGAAAGTGAAATTAGGAGAGCCATCACCCATAATGCCCAGGTCAAATATCAATACGATCTTCTGGTAAGAATTTGCTGTATTAATTGCGTTGTAGTTAAATGCGAGGTCTTCCCAGGCATTGGCCACGGTTGTTACCACTTCTTTTTCAAAACTGATACCACCGTTGGTAAGGTTCTCCACTTTCAATAATACTTTGGCACCCACTCTCGGAGAAAATACTTTCATCCGGAATACTTTGTTATTGGTAAAATCAATCGGGGCACCGAGTGCTATCAGGCTTCCGCCATATACTTCGCCGGCATTTTTTACCATGCGTCCTACTTTGCTGCTGGTATTGATACCACTTGATTGCGGATTATTAATTCTTGTTACCGCACCCCCACCAAAATCGGAGAAGGTATAATTGACTGTTGGAGATTCAAAAGTGAGGGGCAATAATACCGGGTCAACTATATTAACCACTTTTATTACCTGCGTGGTGGCTGCACCTCCGCTGAGGGCCACCACTCTTACATTGTAAGTACCTACCGCTGCATAAGTGCGGCTTACAGTAGCACCTTCTATAAATGATACAGGCACTTCATTGGGCACATCCCCAAAATACACCCGGAAGAATGTTTCGTAAAGGGCCGTAGCGGTTACATTTACCTTGTAATTATTATTTGGGTCAATCGTTACTGTTACATCCAGGTTCTCCGGTGCCCGGAAGGCTACGGTAAGCTGCCTGGTAAACTCGGTTGTTTTACCGGTAATATTGTATGCCACAATTTTTACAGTATATACACCTTCTGCATAGGTATGCTGTGTGTTTTTACCGGGATATACTTTGGCAGGGGCTGTAGTGGCATCTCCAAAATATACATCATACGAGGCCACGCCTTCACCATTGGGCGTGATGGTAACGAGGCCGCTGTTATCCTGTGTAATTTCAAACAACACGGATAACTGTGCGGGTGCTGCGGCAGTTTCTACAAAAGAAATGTCATCATTTATTTCTTTCTTACAGCCCGTTGCCAGCAGTGCCAGGAAGCTGAGTGAGAGAAAATATTTTATTAGTTTCATAATTGTTAGTTTAATAGTGATTGATTAGTACCCTGCATTTTGCGGCAGTCCTGAAATATTTATTTCCGCCTGTGGAATAGGGAATACTTCATGTTTGCCTGCAGTGAATGCCGGAAGTTTGGTAGTGGCCTGTCCAGTTCTTACCAAATCAAAAAAGCGTTCTCCTTCCATAGCCAGTTCCAGGCGGCGCTCATCGAGTATGGCCAGGTACAGGGTGTTGCCGGTAGAAGAAATATCATTTGAGGTATTACCAAAAGCTCTACGGCGCACAAGGTTCAGATAAGTTTGTGCTTTTACATCGTTCGGTGCAGTGGCTTTATTGTTTGCTTCTGCTGCCATCAGCAGTACATCTGCATAGCGGATAGTGCGGAAATTATTTTCATAATTCAACTCTATCTGTCCTGATGTTTCTCCCTTTCTCGGCAGGTATTTGTGATTATACAAGCCGGTATTTTTATAAGGTGCTACCTGGTAAGCAGGGTTGCTCGCAAAATTTGGATTGGTGGATGCTACTCCCATAAACAAAGTAGGGTTTGCAATGATGTATTCATCAATATTAAGAAGGGTAGCAGCCTTTCTCTTATCACCGGCCGCATAGGCGGCTGCAAGGTTTTGTGAAGGCAAATTAGTACTCCATCCGGCCGCATAAGGCATGGCAGCGGTTCCATTGATGCCCCGTATGCCACATTGCTGTACGGAATGATTTCCCTGGCCCCTGTTTACATAGGCCCAGTTGTAATAAGGTGAAGCATTAGAGTATTGAATTTCAAAAACAGACTCAGGACCGTTTTCCCCTGTTTTTAAAAACATGCCTGCAAAATCATTTACGAGGCTGAAAGCGTTTGAAGTGATCACATTCTCAAGCATAGCAGCGGCTGCATCATATTTCTTCTGGTATAAATACACTTTACCCAATAATGCCTGGGCGGCGTGTTTTGTAATGCGTCCTTTATCCACTTGTACGGCAGGTAACACGGAAATGGCGGTGGTTAAATCGGCTTCAACCTGCTTGTACACATCTGCCTTTGGTGACCTGGGTAAGGTCCTTGATTCGCTTAAGGTCAATCGCTTGTCTGCAAATAAGGGTACATCACCAAAGAATTTTACCAGGTGGAAATAATAATAGGCCCTGAGGAAATACACTTCGCCATACAAAGCTTCTTTACCGGCAAAGTTTATTGTTTCACCAGCCAGGTTGGTTGTTTTGTACTGGTTCAGGTAGTTGGCCCTGTTTATACCTTCATAGGCAGCTTGCCATAGTTCGGTCAGTGTAGAATTTACCGGGGTATGTGTAAAGTCATCGATCTGCTGCAGGGATAATACATCCGAAGCATTTTCACCACCACTAACCGAATTGTCGGAAGCAATATCGCCTACGGGTACTGCCTGGTTTAACCATTGTACAGGAGTGTACACACTCACGGCCATGGTGCGGTAATCAGATTCTGATTTTAAATAGGCTTCTTCTGTAATTTGAAAATCTTCTTTCGGGTCGTAGTCCACCCATTTTTTACAGGAAGAAAGCAGGCTGAGTACCATTACCAGGCTTACTATTTGTAATTGAATATTTTTCATTGTAGTTGTATTAAGATTGATGATTATAGTTTAATGTCAATACCAAATGAATAAGTCCTTGCTTGCGGATAGGCGCCTCTGTCTATACCAGTATCCAGGATGCCACCGGCTATTTCGGGGTCGAAGCCGGTGTATTTAGTAATGGTGAAGGCATTTTTTACCTGTGCATAAATGCGCAGGCGGCTGAAAACCTTTTTGGTTAAAGAAGCCGGGAACGTATAACCCAATTGCAGGTTCTTAATCTTGATAAAGGAACCATCCTCCACATAACGGTCAGAAACACGGATATTGCTATTGGCATCAGTAAAAGTATATCGTGGATTTCTTGCATCATTGGTAGTGCCCGGCCCTGTCCATCTTGCCAGCACACCCCTGTATTTATTAGAGAAGTTGGCATTTCTTTCATACGCACTGTACACATCATTGCCAACCGAGGCATAGGTAAAGGCATTGAAATCAAAATTCTTAAACTCAAGGTTCAGGTTCCAGCCCATCGTAAAAGTGGGGAAGGGGTCACCGATTTTTGTCTGGTCTGATGCATTGATAATACCGTCTTTGTTCATATCGACAAAACGAATATCACCAGATTGCGCACCGGCCTGTGTGGCATGGGCGGCTACTTCGGCTGCTGTTTGGAACAGACCATCGGTTTTATATCCCAAGAAATATCCCGGAGTGAATCCTTTTTCAAATACTGTTACGCTCTGGCTTTGTCCATTAAAATAATAACCACCAAATATTTTCGCCGTACCATCTGTATTGGTGGCGGTTACTTCATTTTTAGCGGTTGTAAAAGTAACGGAGGTATTTAATTTTAGGGATTTCGCAATTGTTTCGTTATATGATAATGTCAGGTCAATACCACTGCTTTTGGTGGAACCGATATTGGCAGTAGGAGGTTCAATTGTGCCTAAATACAGTGAAATGCTAGGAGTAAATAATAAGCCATCCACTTCTTTCCGGAAATAGTCGGCTGTTATTGAAAACCTTCTTTTGAAGAAAGTGATATCGAAGCCGGCATTTAATTGCAGTTGTTTTTCCCAGCGTAAATCTTCATTGGCAGCAGTACCTACTGTTGACCCAGGAAAAGCAATACCGCTGAAGGTATAACCATTGCTGTTTCCTGTGGGGCCATAGCCGGTATTTACACCCCCGGTAACAATACGTACAAATTGAGGGCTCACATTTTCATTACCGATTGATCCATAGCTACCCCTTATTTTCAGAAAATCAATAAAATCAGACTTAAAGAAATTTTCTTTGCTTACCACCCAGCCCAATGAGCCGGAGAAGAAATTAGCATATTTGTTATTTTCCCCAAATGCATAGGATCCATCCCTGCGACCGGTAAAGGATGCCAGGTATTTTTCCTGGTAATCATAGTTTATACGGGTAAAGTAGGAAAGGTTCCTTCGGAAGTATCTAAAATAATAACCAGAGAGCGCATTGGAATTAGTGGGTATATTATTACCTGTGGCGGCTGTAAAGTCTGCAAACTCCCATGAGTTAAAAGGCACATCCTGGCGGGAAGCTCCGGCAGCATTACCAGATATTTTTGCCAGTGAAAATCCTAATACTGTTTCAAAATCATGGTCTTCTTTTACTTTGAAATTATAATTAGCGAAGGACTCCCAGGTATAGTTGAAGTTGCTTGTTTTGTCATGTGATACACTGTTATGTTCGCCCGGTTTTGTGGAACCATCCTCCATCATCGTGTTGTTGGTATTGTTCAATCCCCAGAAAACCAGCGGAGTAAAGCTTTTGGCATTACCATCATATTTGGTATAGCCAAAGCGGGTGGATAGTTTCAGGTTCTTCAATACATCATACTGAAATTCTCCTTTACCATAGAATTTATTACCAATATTTTTATTATAGGTATTCTCCAACTTGGTAAGGGGGTTGAATATCTCTGATAATAATAAGGTGCTGAAACCATATTGGCCTACCGTGTTAGGTACCGTATTGAATACCGGAACGGTGGGATCGAAATTCAATGCGCTGCCAAGAACACTGTTGAATGAATTTTCCTGAATACCTTTACTATCGAGCAATACGGCTGTTGTATTCAAAATAAATTTTAACCGGGACGTTAAATCAAAAGTCAGGTTAGCGGTTAAATTTCCCCTGCTATATCTTGACTTATCATTGCCACCTACTATGCCGCCCTGGTTTAAATAACCGGCAGACAGGAAGTAAGTCATTTTATCACTACCGCCCCTGGCCGTTACATTATGTGATTGTAAGGCAGCCGTTTTAAAAATTTCTTTTTGCCAATCGGTGCCAACGCCAACGGCGGACAAGTTAGGAAAGATAATATTACCACCAGCCACCGTACTGCCTTCATTGATGATGGCAGCATATTCGGTAGCATTCAGCACACCAATGGTATTTAATACTTCCTGCACACCATAGTTGCTGCTGAAGGTGATATCCGTCTTTTGATTCTTTCTGCCGGACCGGGTAGTTACCACTATCACCCCATTACCACCTTTTACCCCATAAATGGCCGTGGTGGCCGCATCCTTTAATACGTTTATGGATTCGATATCAGCCGGATTGATAGAGTTAAAGTCGGTAAGGGTTTGTGGCGAACCATCTATGATCACTACCGGGTCGGTACCGGAGAAAGAGGGGATACCTCTTATTAATACGGTGGGTTTGGATCCCGGTGAACCACTCTGGATAACACTAACACCCGATGCCCTTCCCTGCAGGGCATCTTCTGTTCTTACAGGCCGCAATTTTTCAATATCGGCGCTTTTAATGGTGGAAATGGCGCCGGAGACCTTGGTGATCTTCTGGGTACCATACCCCACTACCACTACATCGGTAAGGGTGGTGCCTTCGCTTTCTTCCAACTGGAAGCTGGCCGACACACCGGCTGCGGTTACTTTAAAGTCAACCTGTTTCATACCAACATAGCTTGCAGTAAGCACCGATCCGATTTTTGGAACGGAAATGGAGAAATTCCCTTTAGAATCTGTAAGCGTGTTGGTAGTGGTGCCTTTTACTGAAATGGTGGCACCTGCCATTGGTTCCCCGGTTTTTTTGTTGGTAACAGTTCCGGTAACTGGTAGGTTTTGTCCCCAGGCTGCCTGAAACAGGCCGGCTAAAACGAGGACTACACTCAGGAGAGAGTTTTTTAGTTTCATATAGCAATTGTTTAGCGAATAAAAAAACGGTCTTTAAGCGGGATCAAGGTACTCTCCACAGATACAGATTCCAAGAAAACAGCCACAACATCACTACATCAAAAAATACAACTCATTGATATGAGATATTTTATACTACATCAATACTACATCACTCTTTTTTTGTTAGTTTCACAACCCGGTTTTGCCCACCAAGGTTAAACAAGGGGCTTTTAAGGAGGCATTTTTCCTTATTTTCAAAAAGCCATTAATGATCATGAGCCAATTCCGATTGCTTTTACTTTTATTGTTACTTCCTTATTCCCTGGTATCTCAAAATACCATTGGACTCCCGGATGTAATCAATTATCCAAAACAGGCCTACGGGGCCGGCTTACAAAACTGGGAGATCAAACAGGATAAGAATGGTATTATTTATATAGCCAATAATGAAGGGCTGCTTTCTTTTGATGGTAAAAACTGGAACCTGTACCCATTGCCCAATAAAACAATTGTGCGGTCAGTGGAAGTGGGGCCGGATGGAAAAATCTATGTGGGAGGGCAAGATGAACTGGGCTATTTTATTCCGGGAGCCAATGGCAGACTGCAATACCAATCGCTGACCCGGTTATTATCTGCCCGTGATAAATCTTTTGGAGATGTGTGGGATATTGTTTTTTTCAAGAATGATATTTTTTTCCGTTCGCCTGCTAAGATCTTCCGCTTCATCAACGAAGCGGTTACTTCCTATCCTGCACCGGGAGAATGGGCCTTTTTGGGCAGTTGCAATGGCCGGCTGTATGCGCACGATTATGTCAACGGGCTTCTGCATTTTGACAATAACGTATGGGAGCCCTTGTTTGAAAAAAATACATTACCGGTAAATGATCCTGTTACCGCCATATTATCAATTGAGAAAGCCAATTCGATCATCACCACTTTAAAACATGGGTTGTTTGTACTTTCTTCCACCGGTATTGTGAAATTAGAATCAGTGAATAATGCCTTGTTTGAAAGTGAACGAATTTATGCCGCCACCAGGGTGAATGATGAATGGATGGCCCTGGCCTCCAATAACAGCGGTATTTATATTACCGACCTGAAAGGAAATATTGTCCAAAGCTTTTCTAAAACGGAAGGACTGCAAAATAAAAATGTGCTGAGTATCTTCCTGGACAGCCAGCGCAACCTGTGGCTGGGATTAGATAATGGTATTGATATGATCGCTTATAACAGCGCCATTAAAAAGATCAACCCTTTTTTCCAGGATGGTTCGGGTTATACCGCTCATATATATAATAACCGGTTGTATGCCGGCACCTCCAACGGTTTGTTCAGTGTGGACCTTCAGGAAACTCCTGACCTTAGTTTCAGTCGCGGCAATTTTTCACCGGTAAATAATACAAAGGGACAAACCTGGGGACTGGCTGAGATCAATAATCAATTATTGCTCGGCCATCATGATGGGGCATTCATTGTTGCTGATAATACTGTACAATCAATATCGGGCGGTCAGGGTTTTTGGAATTTTGTTCCAATGTCCAATACCTTTCCTGCCCGCCAGATAGTGGCCGGTAATTACAAGGGGCTGGTGTTTTTCGATTATGTCAATGGTCATTTTACACAGTCGGGCGAAGTGCCGGGTTTTATAGAATCCTGCCGTTTTGCAGCAATTGATAATGCAGATAATATATGGGTGTCGCATCCATATCACGGCGTGTATAAAATCAGCAGGCAGGGAGAGGGGCCTTATACCACCACCATTTATACAGATAAAAAGGGACTGCCTTCTACCTTGAACAACCATGTGTACAAAGTAAAAAGTGAAGTGATAGTGGCTACTGAAAAGGGGGTGTATGTATATAACAAAGACATGGATAGTTTTGAACCTTCAGCATTTTATCAAAAATTATTAGGCACACAGGGATTGCGGTATATAAAGGATGATGCGGCGGGTAATATCTGGTTCATACATGATAAATCGCTGGGCGTGGCAGACCTGACAGGAAAGGAGCCAGCCATTATTTATTTTCCTGAACTGAATAATAAACTGCTCAGCGGCTTTGAATTTATTTACCCGGTAAATGATAATAATATCTTTTTGGGAGGGGAGAAAGGGTTCTTTCATATCAATTATGAAAAATATAAAAAGACCATTACGGAATTGACAGTGCAGATAAGGACTATTCGTATTGGCACTAAAAGTGACAGCCTTTTATTTGGAGGCTATTTTAGTAATGTAAATGAGAAACAGCAACAGCAGTCAGGCAATATACCCCGGATAAGCCATAACATGAAAACGATACGGGTGGAATTTTCTTCTACTGTTTTCGGCTACCAGGCAAATATGGAATACAGTTTCCGGCTGCGGGGATTTGATGACAACTGGTCGAACTGGAATAAGCGTACAGAGAAAGAATATACCAACCTTGCTGCTGGCGACTATACGTTTGAAGTAAAAGTGCGGAACAACCTGGGGAATGAATCTGCGGTGGCGGTGTATGCTTTTACTATACTGCCTCCCTGGTATTTGACGATCTGGGCAAAAATATTTTATGTCCTGCTTTTGGGTGGTGTCTTGTATTTTTTATACAGATGGCAGCATAGAAAATTGATACGGCAGCAGGCCCTTTATGAAGATGAACAAAAGAGGTTGCAGTACATACATGAACTGGAACTTAATAAAACAGAAAGTGAACTGGTGACCATGCGCAATGAAAAATTGGAAGCTGATATTAATTTCAAAAATTCAGAACTGGCATCTTCTGCCATGCACTTAGTAAAGAAAGGAGAGTTGCTTACCAAAATAAAAGCCGAACTGACACAAGTGATGAAGGGCATTGATAATCCCGATGCCATTACAGAATTAAAAAAGATGACCCGTTCGCTGAGTGAGGATGATAATATGGATAAGGAGTGGGAAAGTTTTGCGAAACACTTTGATAAAGTACATAGTGATTTTGTGCTGGGCTTAAAAGAAGCGCATCCAAATATCACTCCCAATGAGGTAAAACTTTCGGCTTACCTGCGGATGAATTTATCCACTAAAGAAATTGCCCAGTTGATGAATATATCAGTGCGGGGCGTAGAGATCAGCCGTTACCGGTTGCGAAAGAAATTGAAGATCTCTTCTGAAACGAATTTGTTTGATTATTTGATTAGCATACAGCAGAGATTGGGGTAAGTGAAATGCAGCCATATTGCAGTGTTGCCCTTTACACTGTATTCCTAACAGGGAAAGTAAGGAGACTGACACTTTTATACTTTAAAAATTGCAAACCGGATGAATACTATTTTCTTTAATGATAAAACTTTTACTACAGATGACTTTATTCTGAAAGGGATAGAGAAAGGGGATTATGAGAATTGTGTGTTTAAAAATTGTGACTTATCGGGGGCTGACCTGTCAGGTTTCCGGTTTTCGGAATCTGAATTTACCGGTTGCAACCTGAGCATGGCGAAATTATTGAATACAGCCATCCAGGATACCAGGTTTACCGGCTGCAAAATGCTGGGGCTTCACTTTGAAGGTTGCAACGGGTTTGGGCTCAACTTTCTTTTTACAAATTGTAACTTAAATCAGTCGTCTTTTTATAAAATGAAAATAAAAAAGACAGTTTTCAATAATTCACAATTGCAGGAAACCGATTTTGCTGAATGCGATTTGACGGCTGCCATTTTTGACAATTGCGATTTAACCGGCGCCATATTTGATAACACAATTATAGAAAAGGCAGACCTGCGCACCTCCTTTAATTATTCTATTAACCCGGAGACAAACCGGATAAAAAAGGCAAAATTTTCATTGCCGGGCATTACTGGTCTTTTGGATAAATATGATATCGAAATTGACCAGTCAGTATAATTTACCCGGCAGGAAATGTTTTTTCAATTGCATTTGTGCCGGCTAATAGATGAAACTGATAAAGGGTGGAAAAGGGAAGAACAGTTGCACTACTTTACATACTTCGTAAAAAACTCAACCGTTCTTTTCCACGCCAGCTTAGCCGCTTCTTCATTATAGCGGGTGGGAGCAGTGTCGTTGTGAAAAGCATGGTTGGCGCCTTCGTACATATATAATTCGTAGGGGATCTTATTTTTCTTCAATGCTTCTTCGTAAGCGGGTATACCGGCGTTCACTCTTTCGTCGAGGCTGCCATAATGTAATTGTACAGCTGCTTTAATTTGACTTACCTCTTCAGCAGCGGGCTGGCGACCATAAAATGCTACTGCTGCTTTTAATGAAGGCAGTTTTACTGCCAGGCTGTTTGACATAGCGCCACCCCAGCAAAATCCCACGCAACCGGCATTGCCATTGCAGTCTTTTCTTGTACTCAGATAGTTGTATGCATTGATAAAATTCTGCAGGTTATTCTCTGCTTTCAGCTCCTGGAATTTTGTTCTTGCTTCATCTTCATTGGCAGGATTGGCGCCAATGGCTGCTAATGCATTGGGTGCAATGGCAAGGAATCCTTCTTTGGCGGCGCGGCGGGCCACATCTTCGATATGTGCATTCAATCCGCGGTTTTCATGTATGATGATAATGGCAGGATATTTTTTTTCTTCTTTGGGCCGGGCAATATAGGCTTGCATGTCTCCGGGTACCCCTGCAAAGCTGACCCGTTCGGTAAACAGATCATCTTGTGTGGTAATATTTGCTGCGGACGCATTTACTTCTATGAGTGGAAGTATTGTCAAGGCAGCAGCCAGGCCACCGGTAAGTAATGCGAGGCGGCGGATAAATTCATTTCTTGATAATGGGGCATGGGTGTATTCGTCGTAAAGATTGATGATGCGCTGATCCATGATAAATGATTTTAGGGAAAGGAAAGTTACAATTTTTTCCGGAGATAATTGAGTGACAGATAGCCCTTGGCAGGGCAAACGCATTATTAAAAACCTGCCTTCGGCAGAAATACAATTTAACCGCAGAGGCGCAAAGGCGCAGAGAATACAGATTGCCACTGAAACTCAGAGACACTGAGAATACAAATAAATAAAATTCGTTTGATCTATTACAGTTAATCAGCGTAATCAGTGTTTCTATTGGTATTTTAAACATTCTATAAGATGATTGAAATGCGATTGACCTGTAACCCTTAAGTGCATTTTGAGTTTTTGCAAACAAATCCGCTTCTTCAATAAATATGCTATTGTCAGTTGTCACGGCCCTCACACCATACACAGTTGATCAGCCCAACAGCTGTTAAACGAATGCATATTCCCACGCACAATATCAATTAACATCGTACCTGCAGGTACACTGCATATCCCACCAAAAAAAATATTAATGGTAAATACCATCGGTTTTATTATCTAAAACTCTTAAACTTTTTTTAAATAAAAAACATGCTGACAACATTGAAAATATTTATAAACAATTAATACCGCTAACCTTCTAAGCAATAAGTAATTATCTGTTGTTAATCGTTTGCACCTATTGACTTTGTGCATCTCCTCATCGTAACTTCAGCATTCTTTGTTTTATCAAACCTAAAAACTTATTCTTATGCTACACCGTAAAAACTTCAAACCGGTACTGCTCTTAATAGCAGCAGGCTGTTTTACTTCTGCAATTTCAAATGCCCAACTTACCGTATTGCCCAATGGTAATGTGGGAATCGGTACTCCCGTTCCTATTCAAAAACTGGAAGTGTTGCTGAATGCTGCCGATCCTGCACAGGAGTCGGGCCGCTTCACAAACAACGGCATCACAGCCCTCACCAAATACGGTATCCGCAATACTGTATCGAATGCAGGTACAGGCAGCCGTTACGGTATATTAAATGATGTGCAACAGCTTTCCACCTCCACTGCCTTATCGTATGGTATCAGCAATACCGTTACAGCAGGCGCCAGTGGTGGATACGGTATTTATAATATAAATAATTCCGGTGGTAACGGATTCCGCTACGGTCTCCTCAACCAGGTTTTCCAGTCAAGTGCCACCGGCAATATGGCGCTGGGAATGTATAATTATACAAGTAATACCGTAGGATATACTTACGGAATATATAATTACAATTATACCAGCGGTGCTTCCACCTTCACCAACTATGGCCAGTTCAATTACCAATATTCTGCAGGTACTTCCACCCACTATGGTATTTATAATTATGTTACCCCCCTCAATGCCACCACTGCAGGCACCCGTTATGGTATCTGGACCGAGGCAGCCAATACAGGAACGGGTATTAAGTACGGTATCTATTCCCGTGGATTAGGCGTACCCAACTATGCCGGCTATTTTGACGGCAATGTGTTTGTGAACGGTGCATTCGGTACTGCATCAGATGATGCAATAAAAACAAATGTATCCCCTATAGTTAATGCCGTTCGGATAATTGATGGCCTGAATCCCAAAAAATTTGATTTCAGGAAAGACATCCCCGGAATGATTTTTCCTGAAGGCCCGCAATTGGGAATCATGGCTTCTGAGGTGGAAAAGGATTTACCGGAACTGGTAAAGAAAGTAACAACTCCGCTAAATAATCCTTCCGTTACAAAACCCGGGGACGGACAGGGCAAAGAAACCTCATCTCAAATAGTACCAACTGGCCAGGAGAGCTATTTTACATTTAGATCCGTTAATTATATTGGTTTGATACCTGTGCTGGTGCAGGCGGTAAAAGACCAGCAGCGAATGATTGAACAACTGCAGCTGCAGTTGAAGGAGCAAAAGGCTTTAATTACCAGGCTTCAGCCCGCTGCTAAGTAGTAAACCCATTTTTTATCCTTTAAATCATTTTATATGAAATGTATAAAACACCTGTTGTGTCTGGGAACAGGTATCATACTTATTGCGGCAGTGGCAAGGGGACAAGGGCCCAACCTTAACCAGGTGAGCTTCAACCCTGCCATAGACAACGTAAACTACTGGAGGGTGATGGCCCAACGCGGCCTTGCTCCCAACTTCCGCACCACGGGCCCAATTACCCCGGCAGAATTAAAGTCGGCCCGCATTGAAGCGTCAGCAGCTTCATTCGTTAATTCTCCCGATGTGGCTATCACCACCGGCAATTCGCAAAGTGAAAACTCTGTATTTGTGAATCCCAATAATATTGCCGTTGCACTAAATTCCAATAACTCACTGGTGGCCGGCATCTATCGTGCTTCTGCTTATTCCACCAATAATACCGGCGCTACATGGACAGGATTAAATAGTGTGGAGCCAAATTCTTTCGCAGATCCTGCAGTAGTGATTGACAATAATAATAACTGGTATGTAAATTATATCACGCAAGGCTACAAACAATCCGTGGCCAAGTCCATCAACAATGGTGTTACCTGGTCGGTTACACAATCGGCCGACCCCGGTGCCGGCCTGCTGGCTGATAAAAACCATTTTATGGTGGATAATTCCATTACCAGTCCTTACCAGGGCAATCTTTATAATGCCTGGACACTTTTTTATGGCGGCGGCGCTGCCAACCAGAAAGTGCATATCAACCGTTCTGCAGATGGTGGCGCCACCTGGTCTGCTAATAATAATATCAGTGGCGCATTGGGAAGTTATCTTGATCAGGGCGTAAACATACAAACCGGCCCCGCTGGTGAAGTGTATGTAGCCTGGACTGCTTATCCGGGGCCTGGCCTTACCGATGAAAAAGCAATCGGATTTTGTAAATCAACAGATGGCGGTGCTACTTATTCTGCCCCGGTAAAAGCCATTGATAATACCCGCGGCATCAGGGTTACAGGATGCGGCAAATCCATGCGTGCAAATTCTTTTCCCAGCATGGCAGTAGACAACAGCTTCGGACCCAACCGTGGTACAATTTATATTGTATGGACCAATGTGGGTGTGCCGGGTATCAATACAGGAACCGATGTGGATGTGTATATGATCAAATCAAGTAATGGTGGCACCACCTGGTCTGTGCCGGTACGTGTAAACGGTGGTCCCACCGGTACGGGTAAGAAACATTATTTCGGATGGATAACCTGCGATCCTAAAACCGGTACGCTGAATGTAATTTTTTATGATGACCGCAATGTATCTGCCACACAAGTGGAAGCATGGGTGGCCACTTCCTGCAATGGCGGCGCTAACTGGATTGATTTTAAAGTAAGCGATGTGGCCTTTACGCCCAATGTAGGTACCGGTGGGTATTTTGGTGATTACCTCGGCATTTCATCTTATGACAATGTTGTATACCCGGTATGGACAGATAACCGTACGGGTACAGCACTGGCTTATACCAGTCCTTTTATATTGACCGACAGTTGCAATTGTGCCAGCGACCTGGTGATACAAAATGTAACCTTCCCGCTTGTATTCACCAAACATTATAAAGCAGCCAACACTATTAAAGTGGCAGGCAGTGGTACTGCGGTTACATTAACTGGCAACGGGTTTACCGGGTCAAACATCACACTGCAGGCAGGCGGTGTGGTAACGATCAATGGAGGATTTACCGCCCAGTTGGGTTCTGCATTAAAAGTACGTTCCGGCGATTGTGATACCACTATCACTGCCAGGCAGGCAACAGAACCCATACCGGGTATTACTGACCGTGGTATCACCAGCATCATCAATAAAAGTGCTGATGAACTGGAACGGTTAAGTAAAATGGGAAAAGACTATTTCCTGGTATATCCCAACCCAGCTGGTAAATTGCTTACCATTTATGTACCGCAGAATGATAAGGCCATAAAAAAGGAACTGCTCATAACCGACCTCATGGGTAATGTGATAAAGAAACAACGGGTGGTAAACGGACGGATAGAAATGGACGTTTCCGGATTGCCCCGCGGTGGATACCTGGTGATTATTACAGGTGCAGATAATACACAGCAAACAAGGAAATTGATTTTGCAGTAGGCAGCGTTAACAATAATTGCCCTGAAAACCCCGGTGTAAGGCCGGGGTTTTCTTATGATATAGCGAGGTGAAGACAAGATGCAGAAAGGGAAAGATTGTTTCGGTGATAATTGTGATGCCGTGATGTAAGTATTTTACCAACATTAAATCATTTTCTTTATTTTATATTTTCATTGCATGAAGCGATAATGGGGCATTCTTTCATTGCGGACGCTGACGAGGTGGAGAACTTTCTTTTAATTTATTTATGGAACACAGACAATTGAACAGTCAGGAGCAACGAAATTTATTGAGTTTTGAGGTAAAGATTATTTTTTGTTAGAATTATCGATTTAACTTTACACTTCTCAATCGTCATTACAAAAGTCCCGGATTTCTCAGGTGTAGTATTTATTGTTCTGAAAAAGAAATAATAATCTCTAAGTGTGGCTTCCCTGTCACCGTAATTTACTTTCATCCTGGGAGGGCAATTTCTGCCGCCCTTCGGGATTATTAGAGTATTATTATTATCAATTGTAAGAACTAAATCATAATCGGTTTGATTTTCAAAACATGCCTGTCCATAATAATTAATGGAGGAGCCATCAGAAACCTCACATTCACTTTTTCGTAACTCCGAGACGGTGACTTCAAAAATATCATCAGTTGCACTTTTATTTTTAGTATCGATTTTTCTAGCTGAATTAACATTTGCAGCAGTTGTATTGCCCTCGCTTATAGTACTTCTCCCCAAGTTATTAATAGCATCTGTTCTTTGTACCGATCCTCTTTGACCGGCTTTAGAAGTTCCATTTTGAATATCAAGGGCTTTTATAGTTATATCAACGGTATTGTCTAGCATTACTGTTGTTCCGGTAATGATATATTCAACTCCAGCAAGTTCGCCAAGTTTAAGGGCATTTTCTGGTTTTGTAAGCTTTTCCTCTGTTAGTTTCAATTCTTGGAGTAGATCCTTTAGCCGACTTCTATCAACGACATTGAGTTCAGTATTACTAAGTTCTACACTAAAAGCTTCAGCAATATATTTTCCCAGTTCAGTTACATTACCCTGCAAATCCACGAAGTTTGATACTGCAACCCTTTTTTTGCCTGTTCTTAGAAGTCTATTTACAAGTGTATCACTCATTTTTTTTATCTGAAAATCAAAATCGGCTTGGGGAAACGCATTCGTACCTGACAATAGGAAGAGCAGCATAAATATCCTTTTGAATATAATTTGCATATAAATAAAATTTATAAAGAAAGTTTTCTCTCATTAAGATACTTAATAAAATCATCTTCTACTCTTTTTTTTGCCATTTCTTCAGAAATACCGGAAGATTTCATGGTTTGTTCAAAACTATCAATGACCTTGCCAGTAGCGGCTTCTACTATTACCACTTCATATACACATCTGGCCACTATAAGAGATTCATCAATCTTACTCGGATTGTATGTAATTGTTGAACGAGCCAAACATAAGTATTTGGCAGATTGAGATGCATTTGTTTTTTTTATTACAGATGAATTGCCGTCCAGTACCTGGTTAAAATATCCTTGCTCGATAAACAGGCTCTGCAAAACTGATTGAGACGCAGTCCCGCTAGCTTTAAGCCAATTGGCAAAAACACCGGTAAGGTGATTATCCTTCTTCCCATTTGTAGTTACGATCACTGCAAAATCAGCTTTTTCAGAATTATTGATTACTTCTGCAGGGTCTTGTTTCTGTTTTTTTTCTACTATTGATGTAGATGGGCTCTGAGTTTTAATGTTATTAATCGAATCAATTGAAGAAAGTTTATTTGTTTCTGGTTTTATTTGCACATTATTCTTTCCATTTTGATTTGATTGTTCCAGCCTTTTTGGTTGAGATGCATATACTGAATCGCCATTAATATTTTTTTTACTTTGCTCATTACTTTTGTCTTTATTGAACCACCAAAGTCCAAGCAATAATAAAACTACTCCAGCAATTATGCCACCGACAGCATTGCTGAAAACATCAGTAGTCCAAGCCCGGAATTGCTTCATACAATAAGATTTATTAACCCATTCTTAATTACTTTCTGAACCAAGTAAATACTTATTTCAAATTTACTGAATTTAATTCACCTTGTAACGTGATGATTATTTTTTTTGGCCTGTCCGCAACAAGGCACTGAGTTTTTGGTATTATGTAAATACTTTAAGCCGCATACTGAGGACAGCAATCAACATCTTTATCTATGAATAAACTGCCACTTTGTAGGCGAGTATTTAAAGTATAATACTAAACTATTGATTACCAATAGTCGTAATTAAGTTAATTCAATCATCTTAAACCATAAATTCGAATGCTAACTGTAATTTTTAAATATCCGTTAAAACACCAGTTAAAAAATGGGGAAAACACCCTATATCATTAAGAGAAAGTATTTTTATTTTACAACTGACATCAATAGTATTTATGGGAGCTAAATGCAAAACGAAAATTTTAATAAAGATCAGTTTTATTTCTCTTGACGATATTATCTTAAATGTACCGAAAATGTTTCTTTGGATTTAAAATCGAAATGTATTAATAAAGAGAATTAACAGATTGCCATCAGGTGCTATTTTTGAAATTTGTTCAAACCAAAATACATCTGTGGGATGAGTCCTAATTAGAATTCGTGATAGCCTTGGCTGTTATTCAGTCCCCAAAAGCCTCAAAAAATACCGGTAATGAGAAAACTTTAATAACTATTGTTTCTAAATAAATGGAGAAGCCGAAAACCAAACAGAGTAGGCGTAACAATTAATTTTAATCAAAATGGCTTATTATGAAGGAAAAGTAAACGGGATTGATGCTCAAGCAACATCTGGTCTTGAACCACGGTGTCAAATTTTCATCAAT
Organism: Chitinophagaceae bacterium; assembly: GCA_031441485.1. Taxonomy (GTDB): domain Bacteria; phylum Bacteroidota; class Bacteroidia; order Chitinophagales; family Chitinophagaceae; genus JJ008. The sequence continues at coordinate 10,259 of JANOEQ010000071.1, read as the reverse complement.
AAAGATGAAAAAAACTATATTCAAGTGACAACAAAATTACAAAGTTTGCAATCTGCACTTGAATTGGCTTGTAGCAAAAGTGTTAAAGTCGAAGTACATTATGATGATAGTAGTGGCGAAAATATTTTAACAAGAGTGCGTCTTTTAGACAGGGATAAGGTACAACCACAGCATATATAGAATATTTATTTAGTACCCTTATAATTGAAAAAGATTATTGGGGTTTAGAAAGATTTAAAAAGTATTTTTTAGATAATATGCTGCCACTTGAAAAAATCAAACAGAGAATTACCGCTGGTAATCGAGTAGGTAAGCCGGAAGATTTTCTCCCCCGGCTCCTCACAAAATCTTACTCGATAGTATAGCTTTCCCTGATAATAGTGCAATCAATTCACCTGCAGGAAATTCCCCGTCAACACTGTGAAACTTCCACCCGGATTTAAATTGAATGTATTCGCCGTTAAATTAAGTGAACCCAGGCTTGCCACTCCGGTACCCGTTACAGTAAGAATATTCAGTGTGCGGGCCAGAACAGTACCCTGGTCAAATCTTATCTGACCTGCATTGCCACCAATCTGCATATTAGAAGTGGCCGATCCCCTGAATAAACCTGTACCATACGTCGCAGCACCGTTTAGCGTAATGGTATTTGACCCGATGGCCAGAAAACCCATTGTAAGGGTGGTGGTACCGCTCACGGTTAATCCGCTGCTCAGTGTAACAATATTGTTTGATGCAGCACCGGTATTAGAAATCACCAGGTTATTAATAGTAACGGGTAATCCTGTACCTGCTGCTTGGTTCACCGTACCATTATATGTATAATTTGCTGTAGCGGGGAAACTGCGGCCCGTTGTTTGAATATTTCCGGTGGCACCTGCAGAACTGATCCCTGCTGCAGAACCGATACCCAATATTCCACCTGCTGATAATACAAAGTTACCGGCACCGCTTACTGTATTAGTACCACAATTAAGTGTACCGCCCACAGTTAGTGTTTTACCGGCATTAGCAATATAGCCTGCATTTAATGTAACCGTATGAGCTGCCTGTACCAGCACATTATTATCCGGTCCCGGGGCCTGTAGTGCATCTACATACGTGATACCTGTGCTGTTATATTGCCATATCGTACCGTCGGTAAAGTTGCCGGTGGCTTTGGTCCTGAAATCTGCGGTGAGCAATGCATTGCCCGGCACGCCTGCACCAAACCCGGAGAAACCTGTATTAATAAAATCACCCATGATGGTAAAGTTGGTCCCGAAAGTTCCAGAAGTGCCTGTTACTAATGTTACATCACTTACATGCGGCGCAGCAGGTGTTACATCCGGTACAAAAAATCCGTTGGACACTTTGACCACCTGTGCCGATGAAAGACTCAGTCCCGTAGCCGTTTGCCAGTTCGTTACTTCTGTGTTTGTATAATATAAGGTGATCTGGTAATGCCCGCTTGCTGTATTATTCGTTGGCACTACTCTAATTGTTTTTTGCAACAAATTACCCGGTGTGCTGTTGTTCCAGAATTGACTGGTTCCGCTGCCGGCCCTGTCAATAGTTACCTGTGTACATCCATAATCGAAAGCGGTAAGATTTCTAATACGTGCAAGAATAGCACCCGCTGCATCATAAAAATAAACATCATCATTGGGGCCCAGGTACACGTTTTTAGTACTGTTTAATGCAGTTGATACAAGCGTACCGGTTACTGATTGTGTTAGCCTGATAGTTGGCTTGATATTATTGGTAAATAAATTAACACTGGAAAAAGCGCCGCCACAATTTATACCATCCTGCCAAAACATATTTCCGGTAGCACAGGTTCCGCAATCGGAATACCCGATCGTATGATCTGATACCTGTGCCGGGGCTGCAGTACCATTATCATAGCAAACTTCCACCACTAAATTATCAGTTCCGTTCCATGTATAAGATGCATCAAATGTAAAACTATTAAAACCCAAAATGGTGGAATAGGTAAAGGGATTTTTTACCGTGGTTAAACCGCCGATAACAGTAATAGAAGCACCGTTATATAAATTGGCAGTGGTGGTGCCTCCCATTTTAATCGTTAAATTATTAAAGGGGCGTGTGCTGCCCTTAGTTCCGATATTAAATTCCATACCTGTAATAGGCCCTGCAGTAAAACCCTGTGCCAGCAATTCAGATGCTTTGTATAATAGCTGTACCCGTTTACTCAGCAATTTACTGTTAAACAAGGGGTCACCGGCAGCCTGGACCAGGTCGAAAGTCAACGTACCTATTGTCTGTGTATTACTGAATGGCGCTACCGGTCCGGCATCATTATCAGTAATGGTATACGTAAACGTTTGACTTGAACTGCCTGCCTGTGCATTAGTGGCCCCTGATATGGAATAATTCAATGTAAATGTCTCGGCACTTTCCACTGCCGCATCATCATATATGCGAACAGTAAAGGGTTGTGGTGTGGTTACACCATTGGGGAAAGTAAGCACCATACTCGGAGCAGCGAAGTTTCCATTCGTAGTAATCGCATAGTCCACGTTCTGAGTGGCAGTACCGCCACCGGCCACAGCCAAAGTAACGGTGGCAGCGCCTGTTGGTGGATTTAATATCACCATATTGGCCGTATAATCTGTATAGCCCCTGCAATCGCTGGTAAAAGCAGTCGCTTCGGCTGATGAACCGGCAGCAGATTGAAACTGCAGGTCGGGTGTGGATACATTTGGTATGATGGCCGTCCATAAACCTCTTCCATGTGTGGCGGCAGCTATAGTGCGGTCTGATGTGCGGTATTCAATCATATCGGTCCTTACATTGGGGAAACTGCTGTTGGCCGTCCATACAGTAGACGCACCATTGAGTAACGTTGTTTCCCAAACACCAGTTTCAGTGGCGATATATGCCTTTGAATTATCCCCGGGATAAAACATAGCCCAGCGAACAGGCATGTTTGGTAAATTTCCATCAACGGTTGTCCATGATGTACCACCATTGGTGGAAATCCAGACGTTATTAATATTATAGTTAGAAAAAACAGCAATAAGGTTTTGATCATCCGTTCCCTGGTTGATACAGGAAACAGCTGCTCCTGCCGGTAAGCCGGTGGAAATATTGGTGCCTGCTGAACCGGATGCAATCGTATTGGCGCCATCCACTCTTACAACCCTTCCATTATCTGTTCCAAAAAATACCCGGTTGGAGGTATAGGGAGATACGCTTACAGCTAACACACTTCCGCCACCCAATCCGGTAATAGTTACCACAGCAGAAGTACTGCCTGTTTGCGGATTGGTCCACCGGCGATAGGTGCCGGGATCATCACCGCAATACATGATATTGGCTGTATTATCATAATCATACGGATTGATGAACTGTCCCGTATTTGCATTCAGCGTTACATTGCTCCAGGTAGCGCCACCATTGGTGCTTCTCCAGTAATCATTAAATACATAAGCCCCGAACTGGTATTGTGGTTCGTTTTGATCAATGGCCACAAAGCCACCGTCGCCGCCTTTTACTTCTACAGAACTGCTTAAACCGGCATTGCTGAATTGATGTGTACCATTATCCTGTGCACCCGCCAGGAAATAATTGGTGGTGGAAGGATGTATAGCGCAGGAATAAAATTGTTTGATGCGTAATCCCACATTTCTGTCACGTATGGTGGTTCCTTTATCGGCTGAATAATGGATACCGCCATCGCAACCAAACAATAACTTATTGCCTCCATCAAACCAGGTTATATTGTGAACATCCGCATGCACATATTGATTGACAGGGACGGAGCCTACCCAGGTGGAGATTTGTGTCCAGCTGGTACCCCCATTGGTTGTTTTCCAGGTGTCGAGTGTGCCTACGATACAATTATTAGCATTAGAAGGATCTATGGCAACTGCAAGATTATACCAGGTCTGACCGCCTTCCCAGCCAGCACCGGGAAGTCCCGCAGTGGCTGCCCAGTTGGCGCCGCCATCGGTTGATTTAAATATAGAAGGAATCAATAACCCATTATCTGCAGGCAAAGCGTATAAGGTAGAACCGCTACAGGCAATTTCAGCCCGCATCGTATAGGAGGGAAAAGCAGTGACGGGGGGTGTCCAGGTGGCGGAAGTAACTGTGGCAGGAATATCTGTATAGCGATAGCCCTGTGTGGAGAAGATACCAGTTACTATATGCAGTCTTCCGGCGGCGTTAGTAGAACTGATTTCCATATCGCATATATCAGCAGGTAAACCGGCGGGTGTAATATTAGTCCAGACAACACCACCGCTGGCAGCGGTAGAGCGCTGTAATCCGGCGCCCCGTGTGCCGAGATAAATATTTCCCTGGAAATCACAACGGATACGGGTGCAATTTGGAAAGCCGCTGGTACTTGCCAGGTAGGTCCAGGTGTTGCCGCCATCAGTACTTTTGAAAACGCCATTGCCGCGTACCGCATCGAAATTAAAATAGGATTCGCCGGTGCAGAAGTACATAATGTTTTGAAAACCGGGCCGGGGGTCCTGGCAGATATCAGTCACGGCAAGATTGCTTAAAAAATCATTGACCAGTATCCAGTTGGCCGGTGATACAGTAATGTCTGTTGTTTTCCATAAACCGCCATCCACACCGCCTGCCCATACTGTTTTTTTGGTGGCATCGGTGGAGTCTACCATGATAGCCCTCACTCTTCCTGCAGCCACACCGCTGTTGGCCCTGGGGTTTCCACTTGAAGGGCCGGTCGCATCAGTGTTGGGGCCACGCTCAATCCATGTCAATGCATTGATGGCATCGGGCCTGTTTAGAAAATCAAGTTTTGAAAGCCTTGTTTGTTCCATTGCTATCCTCAGTTGATCGTTTGGCACACGTCCGGTAGCCGGATCTTTGGTGCGTTCATAATCCATCCGGGCTATTTGTTCAGGCCCATCGTATTTGTCATTTTCTCTTTCGGAAGCAGGAGTGGCTTTTTGAAAACAGCCTGTACTTACTGTTACAATAAAAAAGATAACGGGCAGGTAAGCGGAAATTCTTGTGTTTTGATTGTTTATCACGGGAAATGTATTTGTGCGGTAAATATATGGCAAATCGTAAGTACCCTTTATTGTATAAAGTGCAGCAGGTGGTGTGTTGTCCACAATTTTAAGGGGTTGTGAATAAAAAAAATAGTTGTTTCAGGATGGGAAAAATTGCGTTGTACTACATGTTTATTCAACCCAGCAGGGAATACCAAAAGTAATTCCGCAATTTTAGCTCATGGAAGGAGCAAAAAGAATATCGCAGAAGTCTATCTCTGCTTCACTTAAAAATATGGCGCTGCAGGTTAAAAAAAAGGCGGCAAAGCATAACCAACCTGTTGCGGTATCTATAGAAGGAGTTCTCTATTTTATTAATGCCAAAGGGGAAAAGGTAAAAAATGCTTCTTAAAATAATCCATATTCAAGCCCGGTCCCGTTTATTTGCAGGTACTAATGGTTCAGGAAAAACCACGCTGTTTCAGAATTTGAAGAAAGACGGTATTATACATACTGAGATTTATGTAAATGCAGATAAAATTGAATGGGAAATAAAAGCCACAAAGAAATTTCATTTCAACGCTTACAGGATAAGAGTAACAGAGACTGAATTCAAAGAACATATAATCAGTTCAGGCCTGTATGCCTCAAAGATTAATGATATATCATTCTTATAACTGGTCAGCGGATTAAGGATGTGCTATAGTTTATTCCACTCTTTATTATACTCTTCAATTGTAATTTCTCCTTTCTCATATTTGTTTTTTAAAGCAATCTGGGCAGCGTTCCAAATTGATGCTGGAATAGGCTTTTCAGAACGGTAGTTAATGGCCTTGTCCTTTCTTGAATCTTTAATTGCATCACTTACTGCCAATTTTATTACATAATAAAGAATAACGCAAAACAGTAATAGGCCGACAAGAGAGAAAATTAATAGACCCCCTGTTGTTTGTAAAAATTCCATTTGCTTTCATTTTTTGTAATGTAGTCTACTAAATTAAAATTGCTTATGGCAAAAGCTAAAGCGACAATTTTAAATACTCCCAAGCGAAAGGCCAATTCTTATTATCTTAAACCAGTTATTAAAAGGTACTTATTTAGCGTTATTGGTTTGTTAGTGGGTAAGCAGCCTTTTCCAAAGAAAACTGCTAAAAAAACCAATAAGAAGATAAATAAAATTTATGTTTAGATATTACTGTTTTTCTGATAACATAAAGCCCCAGGGCAAACGCATTAAAACCTTTCTTATAGAATGTTTAAAATGGCAAATAGGAGCACAGATTACGCTGATTAAACAGATTTTATTTCTTTGTATTCTCAGTGCCTCAGCGTTTCAGTGGCAATTTGTATTCTCTGCGTCGCTGCGGCTAAATTGTATTTCCGCCAAAGGCAGCTCTTTGTATTCTCAGTGCCTCAGCGTTTCAGTGGCAATTTGTATTCTCTGCGTCTCTGCGGTTAAATTTTATTTCCGCCAAAGGCAGCTCTTTGTATTCTCAGTGCCTCAGCGTTTCAGTGGCAATTTGTATTCTCTGCGTCGCTGCGGTTAAATTGTATTTCCGCCAAAGGCAGCTCTTTGTATTCTCAGTGCCTCAGCGTTTCAGTGGCAATTTGTATTCTCTGCGTCTCTGCGGCTAAATTTTATTTCCGCCAAAGGCAGCTCTTTGTATTCTCAGTGCCTCAGCGTTTCAGTGGCAATTTGTATTCTCTGCGTCGCTGCGGCTAAATTTTATTTCTGCCAAAGGCAGCTCTTTATAATGCGTTTGTCCTGCACGAAGTCAGCTTCTTCTACTAACAATCGTTATCTTTGCCCTCTCAATCCAAAAAATGAAAGAAGTCTATATCATCTCCGCCGTCCGTACACCCATCGGTAGTTTCGGCGGTACATTAAAAGGTTTATCGGCCACTCAATTAGGTGCTGCTGCTATTAAAGCGGCCTTGCAAAAAGCTGGTATAAAACCCGAACAGGTACAGGATGTATTAATGGGTTCTGTAATCCAGGCCAACCTGGGGCAGGCACCCGCCCGGCAGGCAGCCAAGTTTGCCGGACTGCCCAACGAGGTAAACTGTACAACTGTAAATAAGGTTTGCGCCAGCGGTATGAAAGCCATTGCACAGGCCGCACAAAGCATACTGCTCGGTGATGCAGATATAGTAGTGGCCGGCGGCATGGAAAGTATGAGCAATGCGCCCTTCTATGCAGATAGCGTACGCTGGGGTAATAAATATGGTAACACCACATTAATAGATGGACTGGCAAAAGACGGCCTTACTGATGTATATGATGGCAAAGCCATGGGCAATGCCGCAGAACTCTGTGCCGGCACTTGCGGCATCAGCCGGGCCGACCAGGATGCCTTCGCCATTGAAAGTTATAAACGCAGCCAGGCTGCCTGGGAAAAAGGTTTATTTAATAATGAAGTGGTGCCAGTTGAAATTCCCCAGCGCAAAGGAGACCCTGTTTTAATTACCAAAGACGAAGACCCGTATAATGTAAAATTTGAGAAAATCCCATTGCTCAGTCCGGCGTTTACAAAAGATGGTACCGTTACCGCTGCCAATGCTTCCTCCATGAATGACGGAGCAGCAGCATTGGTATTAATGAGCAAAGAAAAAGCGGACGAACTGGGATTGAAACCCATTGCTAAAATATTGTCGTATTCAGATGCAGAGCAGGCGCCTGAATGGTTTACCACTTCACCTTCAATAGCGGTACCAAAGGCAGTGGCGAAGGCCGGCCTTACTATGGAAGAGATCGGCTATTGGGAACTGAACGAAGCATTTGCCGTAGTAGGTATAGAAAACAGCAAACGGATGAAGCTTGATCCCGCCAAAGTAAATGTGCATGGGGGAGCGGTATCAATGGGCCACCCGCTGGGCTGCAGTGGTGCAAGGATTATCGTTACGCTGATAAATGTACTAAAAGCGAATAAGGCGAAGTATGGTGCAGCGGGTATTTGCAATGGTGGGGGAGGCGCATCAGCAATGGTTATCCAAAATATAGAGTAGTGTTCTCCCCTTAAGGGGAGCTAGAGGGGTGCAATGGTGGGGGAGGCGCATCGGCAATGGTTATCGAAAATATAGAGTAGTGTTCTCCCCCTTAAGGGCAATGTCATTTAGTTAAGGAATCGGGTAATCATAACTAAAGGACTTGCCCCAGCGGGGCAAAATGTCGGTAACTCCGGGTGAAACCCGGAGAATAAGATATAAAGGGTATACCGAACCCCAGAGGGGTTCAACAGCGAATATGCAAATGAACTAAATGGCATCACGCTCAAAGGATGAAATTAGTGAGCCTTTTATTTCTTAACTAAATGACATTGCCCTTAATGATGCTAGAGGGGTGTAATGGAGGAGGAGGTGCATCGGCAATGGTTATCGAAAATATAGAGTAGTGTTCTCCCCCTTGCGAAAAAACTGCTGCCGCCTTATAAATATACACACAATGTTAATAGTAGCAAAGCAGTAAGGCTATTGTGGTGCGTGGCAATGCAATTTGCAAACAATAACCAAAAACCCCCATTAAAATGTTTTAATGCGGGGCTTTCGGCTATTGTTCTTAATGTTATAGGCAGCTTTTTTATGCTGCATCTTTTATAACCTTCGTCCGAGAAAGTATTTCATAAACACTCTGATTGTTTTTATTGAATAAAATGCAAAGCAGGTAAATAAGCGCCAGCCCCTGTGTAACTATTAAACCTGTCAAGACCCATTCGGGTACAGTCTTATTAAGTGAATTAAAATAGAAAAGTCTGTAAATAAAAAAATGCGCAAGTTCCCAGGGTAGAAATTTAATAAAGTTTCGCATTAATAATTGTCTGATGCTTGCTTTGGTTAAAGAGTTACTCACAATTTTTAACCCGAACTTTCTTTTCCCAATTGTGCCGGCATACTTACCGTTTTCATATAACATGAAATAAAGAATTACTGGTAGTGTCAAAGTAACAAATGCAATTAACTCTCCAATAAATGGATTGGTATTTACCAATTTCAAGTGAAAAAACTTGGAAATCAATAATGTGCTACTAAACAACAGGCCCATGTAAATGAGAATAATAAGATAGTCGACAACAAATGCTTTTAGCCTTAATATTACAACAGAAGTTTTCAAAGCTTAAAATGTAAATGTTTTAAGTATTAAATATGAGCAGTCGAATACTGTTTAAAGTTGCACATAACGTCAGTTTGTGAAAAAACCGCCGCCGCTTTATAAATATACACACAATGTTAATAGCGTCAAAGCTGTATAATTATTGCTGCAAATCAAAAGAGATCTGAACGACCTATGGCGCTTTGTGAACAGACGACTTGTCCAAAGGACTCCCATGGAGAAATGGTGCAAATGGAATAAGCGGATGAATTTGTACAAGAGCCGCAGATGGCTCAATACATTGTATAAGTTGCAACCCGGTCTGTTTGCGCATTGGAGCGTTTGTCCTGCTTACTAATTGCCAACATCATCTTGAAGAGCCGTATGAATCGAGAGGTTCACAGCCTGTCCCGATTTTTTTCGGGATACGGTTCTGTGAGGAGCAGGGGGTGAGAATCCCCTTGCTTACTCGGGTGTGTCACGAATGAAAAGGATAAAAATTCTTTTCAATGCTGTATAAGAGATGAGGGTCGGCCTCTCATATACGCCTTGCGGGAGGAGTATATAAACCACTTCATGGTGCTGTAATCAAAAGTTATGGTATTGAGCAATGAAGAAAAAAGGCATCATAAAGATGTCAGGTAGGTGTAAGAGAGCTGAACGAAAGTGAACCGTTCGATGACGTTTCGAAACCGAACTAAGTTGTTGACCAAACTATTGGATTCTGGCCTCTGATAGGATAGACTGTAATGGACAAACCGCATACTGATTACAGGTCAACCGGAATTTAGGCGGCAGGAATCTTACACAGGCTTTTATTTGGAACGTGAGAAACTATCATTACGATGCTAACGGTATTCCTAAGCAAACCAATGCGTAGTGTAGTGGCGGACTGAATCGTAGTAGTGATGAAGTTTCTGTAATGGGAATGGAGCGAAGGGTTCTGCTCATTCATTTGTACTAAGACAGACAACACGGATTAATCCGGGGATAATCAAGTTTAGATCAATTATGTGTAAGGTTCTCCTTATACTGAATGAGAAGAGCCGTGTGAGGTGAGAGTCTCAAGCACGGTTCTGTGATAGCCTCGGGCTGAAATGCCCTTGCCTACTCGACAATCGTTCTAAAAAACTTTTCGGTAATTTCATAATCACGTTTCAAATAATCACTACCACCGGGCTAACGAGTTTCAAATTCCA
>JANOEQ010000070.1:0-1973 GCA_031441485.1 Chitinophagaceae bacterium | reverse complement strand
ACAAAGTATTGACAGCTTTTTATAAATAATCTATGTTAATCCGTCCAACCCGTGTTATCCGTGTGCTAAAACTGTTGTGCTAAAAGATGTGTCCACACGATAGGGATGGCCGGGACAAGTTGTGGTTCAAGCGCATTTTAGCGGCAAGCAATTTTCAAACTGAGACACTACCGTATTCTCTGTGCTTCAGTATTTCAGTGGCAAAATCGTATTGCAGGTTGCCGCCAGCCAAATAACTTTATATTTTCACTAACAGGATACACCGTATCATTGCCGGGAATTTTCAATATGAAGAAGTTTCTTTTCAGCATAGCATGTGTTTTTTTGTCCTTCTTGTATGCACCTGCCCAAAAATATTTCCCCTTCGAACAGGTTCGCAAATACACAAGCTTACAAAACCCCAATAAATACGATTCATCACTTAAGTATTTAACCAACAGGCTGGGAGCAGAGATCCATTACCTGTACCCATTATACCAGGCCATTGGCTGGGAAAGCAAATTTAAAACAGCAATGGGTGCTAAATCCTTTAACGATAAATTCAGCCAGTTACTTTCCTTTGCCGGTGATTACAGCATGGCCGGTACCTGGTCACAAAAAAATTATGACACTTTATCCACCAACGTTAAAGCGGCTATAGCCGATACAATTCTTAAATTAAAGGGAATTCAATACGTACCGGCCAAAGAAGCTATTATCAATAATGCAGCAGTATACCAGGTGATCATGATCAACGAAGCACCTGCGAAACCCATACACCGGGCATTTACTTACAGCCTGCTCGAAGATTTATATAAAGCCGGTTACCGCTACCTGGCCATGGAAGCGCTTAATAATTATTCCAACAAATGCCTGGATTCACTGAATGTATTTACCGGTTATTATACGAATGAACCGATAGCGGGTGAGTTGGTGAGAAAAGCCATACAACTCGGTTATACATTAATATCGTATGAAGATACTCTTGCAGCTGCACATACCGCTTCGCAAAGGGACTCAGTGCAGGCGCAAAATTTATATGCTGTCATACAAAAAGATCCGGCTGCCAAAATATTAGTGCATGCAGGCTATACGCATATTAGTGAAGAAATAATGGGTGATTATATTCCCATGGCACGATGGTTTCGTACCATCAGCGGTATCAACCCATTTACGGCGCAGCAAACGGCCATGACAGAAGGCAGTGATTTTGCATACGGACAATTGTTTTACCAGGAGTTCAATGAACGGTTTAATATCATATCACCGTCCATTATCTTTCAAAATAAACGTCCCTTTAATCCATTAGAAGAAAAAGGGTATGATGTGGTCGTGATGCATCCCGCCACCACGTACAAATACAACCGGCCTGGCTGGCTTTCATTAGATGGAGAAAGAAAAGCCACTTTTATACAGCCTACTGAAAAAATGCTCTTCTTTGTACAGGCTTATTATGAAAAAGAATATGATACAGAAGCGCTGAACTTCCTCGTACCCGCCGATCAAACCTATATTACCACTCCCGAAGGATACTATTGCCTCTACCTGCGAAAAGGCAAATACAAAATTGTGCTGAGGGATGTTAGCTATAAAGTGCTTTCTGCAAAAGATTTGGAAGTGCAATAAAAGAACAGATGAGCAGCAAAGCCATCCCGACAAATTGAACCACATAGAACTCAGGTAACATAAGAATACACACATAGGATTGATCTATGTATGTATTCCTGTCTGTACTATGCTCTATCCCGGATGGCCCTATCGTGTGGACACATTTTTTTGAACACGGAATGGACGGGTACGAATGATAATAACGGATTTTTTCTGCTGCTACGCATCAGAAATTGGATGTTTTTTCGAATATTGTTAAGATCAAGAGGAAATCAATGAATCCTAAATGCTGCGAAGCAGCATAAATCCGTATTTATCCTTTGAATTTCAGCCGTATTACAAAGTATTGACAGCTTTTTATAAATAATCTATGTTAATCCGTCCAA
>JANOEQ010000069.1:0-3213 GCA_031441485.1 Chitinophagaceae bacterium | reverse complement strand
TAGTTAAGACTGCTATTTCTTACCAGCGGCAGAGTTCACAAAGTTTATCCGTTCTTTGTCGCTGTTGAACCCTTTCAGGGTTCGGCATATTCTACGTTTTCTCTCGCCGGGTTTCACCCGGCGTTACCAACATTCTGCCCCTCCGGGGCAAGTCGTTTTTTTATGTGTACTCCATTCCTTAACTAAATGACATTGGGCTACAGGGGGCAGGCAGATGAACCACCGTGTATGGCGGGGCAGGCAGGGAATGATGAACACCGAAGGTAAAATCCACTCTCTGCGTGAGTCCTCTTTACACCGGTATCACATTCGGGCTCTTATTTTTTGTAATTTTTTCAGGCAATGCCTCTATAATATCTTTCTTCAGCAATTCGATCATTCTCTTTTTCAGGAAGTCGCGGTGGGTAACGATACTTACTTCCCGCATGGGTACAGGTTTTTTAAAATGACGGATCAATTTTCTTTGTTTGGAAGATAATTCCAGCGTAGCTAATTCTGGAAGGATAGTTATACCATCATTTAATTCAACTAACCTGCGCAGCGTTTCCAGGCTTCCCGCCTCGTATTCAAAATGGCTTCCTTCAGCGCTGGCTTTTCTCAGTTGGCACAAATTGGCGATCTGGGTGCGGAAACAATGCCCTTCTTCCAGCAACCAGAGTTTGTTGGGGTCTATATCCTGGGGAAGCAAATAGGTCTTTTTATAGGCCGCATTTTTGGGAGAGATATAGGCCATCATTTCTTCATAAAACAATACATATTCTTTTATGCCGGCTTCATTTAACGGAGTTACGAGTATACCCGTATCAATCCGTCCTTCCCGCAGCCGGCTGATGATGGTTTCAGTGGTAAGCTCATTAATGATCAGTTTTACCTGCGGGTATTTTTTGGTAAAGGAAGGAATAAATAAGGGCAGCAGGTAAGGGGCCAGGGTGGGAATGATACCCACTTTCAGTTCGCCGGCCAAAACACCTTTTTTGAGCTGTAAAAAATCATTCAGGCCATCCCGTTCTTCAATTATTTTTTTGGCATAGGCAATCACGTCTGTGCCGGCAGCAGTGGTAACCACTGGCTGCTTGCTCCGGTCAAAAATCTTTATGCCCAATTCCAATTCCAGCTTTTGGAGCTGCATGCTGAGGGTGGGCTGGGTGATAAAGCAGGCGGCAGCAGCTTTGGCAAAATGCCGGTAGGTATCCACGGCCACGGCATATTCCAGCTGGGTAAAGGTCATGATATAGATTTTGTCTATTGAATGATAAAGGTATTCAATATAATTTATACCTAAACAGGTGTAACTTTACGCTATATTAAATAACCAATTAAAACTTTAGCGTATGAGCGAGAATAAGAAACTGACATCTGCATCGGGTATACCTTATTATTATAATGAAGATACTATGAGTGTGGGCGCAAGAGGGCCCCTGCTGCTGCAGGATTTTATCCTGCACGAAAAAATGGCACATTTCAACAGGGAGCGTATCCCGGAAAGGGTGGTGCATGCAAAAGGCTCCGGCGCATTCGGCACGTTTACGGTGACCAACGATCTTTCAAAATACACAAAGGCAAAAGTATTTAACAAGGTTGGAAAACAAACAAAAGTGTTTGCCCGTTTTTCTACTGTGGGTGGGGAAAAGGGAAGTGCCGATACGGAAAGGGACCCCCGGGGTTTTGCAGTAAAATTTTATACCGAAGATGGCAACTGGGACCTGGTGGGCAATAACACTCCCATATTCTTTATTAAAGACCCTAAAAAATTCGGCGACTTTATTCATACACAAAAAAGAGACCCGTATACCAATTGCAAAAGCCCCACGATGATGTGGGATTACTGGAGCCTGAACCCGGAAAGCCTGCACCAGGTAATGTTCCTGATGAGCGACAGGGGTACCCCTGTTGGTTACCGCCACATGAACGGATATGGCAGCCACACCTTCAGTTTTATTAATGCTGATAATGAAAGAGTATGGGTTAAGTTTCATTTTAAAACCGCACAGGGCATTAAGAATTTCCTCAATGATGAAGCAGCGCACATGAAATCGGTGGATATGGATTTTTCACAGCGTGACCTGGTAGAAGCTATCGATAAAGGCGATTTCCCCAAGTGGAACGTAAAAGTGCAGATTATGACGGAAGAGCAGGCTAAAACGTATAAATGGAATCCCTTCGATCTGACCAAAGTATGGAGCCATAAAGATTTCCCGCTGATTGACCTGGGAGTGATGGAGCTTAATGAAAATCCAAAGAATTATTTTGCCACTGTGGAGCAGTCTGCATTTGCTCCGGCACACGTTCCCGATGGAATCAGTTATTCGCCTGATAAAATGCTGCAGGGCCGTATACTTTCATACCCCGATGCACACCGTCATCGCCTGGGAGGCAATTACGAACAGATACCGGTAAACCGTTGTCCGTACATGGTAAATAATTATGAAAGAGACGGACAGATGAGAGTGGATGATAATGGTGGCAGCGGACCAAATTATTTCCCCAATAGTTTTGATAATATCAAACCGGATGAATCAACGACGCAACCGGCATGGGACCTGGGTACAGGCATGGCAGACTGGTACAGCAGAAATGCCGAAGGAGAAAATGATCATTATACACAACCGGGTATTTTTTACAGGGAAGTATTGTCTGAGCAGGATAAGAAAAACCTGGTAAGCAATATCGTTGGCGCTATGAAAGGTATTGACGGGCCTAAGAAAGCTGAGATCGTTAACCTTCAGCTTTGTCATTTCTTCAGGGCCGATATCGGTTTGGGTATGGCCATTGCGCAGGCATTGGGTGTGAACGTGGAAAATGCAATGCCGAAAGAACATGTGAAAGACGGGGTATTGGCTTAAATGGAAATATTGAAAAAACAAATCAGCCGGGTTAGTGATAGCCCGGCTTTTTTTTGGAGAACACATCTCCCACAGCGGACGAAGGAGGGACAACAGCCTGGATATGGCGATGGACCAGTTGGATGAGTACAACAGGCGTTTTGTAAGCAAAACTTCGCCCGAAGAGCAAGAGCCTGACCCTGTAACGCCGGTTTCTTAAATGCAGACTATTTGTTTTGCAGAGGTGTACTTTATAAGTACACCTTTTTTTTTGCCCTTATCTTCTTTCTTTTTTTGTATTTGTCCCATCGGGACACGATGTCGGTAAAAAAGAACGGGATGTTGTTTTTTTGCCCCATCGGGGCAAAAGAATGATCATTCCGGTTCTTTA
>JANOEQ010000068.1:0-21618 GCA_031441485.1 Chitinophagaceae bacterium | reverse complement strand
GGATTATGGATGTTTTTGGGAGCGAAACCAGGCGAATTTTGCAGCCATAGTCTAAACGCCTAAGGCGAAAAATTCAACGCAGTTGCAGCCCCAAAAATGCCATAAGACATATCAAACAATTAATTCAAACAGCTTCTAAGTATTATCCTTTATTTCCACGCAATTAGGCTGTTACACAGTCGAATTTTTACGAATGCGTCTTTGTAGTAACACCCGATTTTATTTTTTTTCCCGCCACAATTTTGGAAAGCAATCCTCTTAGGATGCATCTTGTGTAAGCAATTCGCTGCACATCAAATATCAACCAGTTCTTAAAAAATATCCACCAACCTAAAAAATCAGACCTATGAAAAAATTTCTTATCCCCGCTTTATTCGTTCTGTGTACTGGCGCATCCATTACTGCTTTAGCACAAAAAGAGACAACTGCACTGTTTACCACTGATCATAACAAACCGGAATTATTTCAACAGTTCCCTGAAAAAATTTTGTTGAATATGAACAGGATCAATACGCTGTTTAGTATGGCCCCGGGCGAATCGGTTGATATGAATATTGCCGATGGCGGCTCTTTCCGCTTTGCCGGTCAAATTGTATCTGTGTCCACCAAATATCAAAACCGGATCACCAGTGTGGTTATCCGTTCCGCCAATTTTGCCGGCGCCATCCTGGTGGTTTCCAAAGTAACCGGAGAAGACAGCAGTGTTTCATATACCGGTCGCATTATCAGCAGGGATAACGGGGATACCTACCTGTTGCAGGAAGCACAGGGGCGCTTTACACTTAATAAAAAAATGGCCCGTGATCTTATAATAGATTAGCTGTCTCTTCCTGCTTCTTTATCCACCTTTCATTCAATCCATTCGTATCGAATAAAATTCTAAATCCAACTGTTATGAAAAACCAACTCAGAACCCTTATACTTTTGCCCTTATTCATCAGCTGCCTTTGCATACAGGCGCAGGTACCCAAACTGAGCAGCTATCCATCTGCATCCGCTGTTATTTTTCTCGATTTTGACGGCCATACTGTTGATGGCACTATGTGGAACTGGAACGGCCCTGTATACTGTGCCGCTTCAGGTTTTGACAATACCCAGATTACCACCGTATATAACCGGGTTGCAGAAGATTTCCGTCCTTTCGATGTGAACATTACAACAGACTCTGCCCAGTTTCTTGCGGCCCCGTTAAAAAGGCGGATCAGGGCCATTATTACTGCCAGTTATGAATGGACAGGTATTCAGGCAGGTGGCATTGCTGCCATGGGTTCATTTACATGGGGTGATGATACACCTTGTTTTGTTTTCTCTTCCTTATTGAAGTTTAATACAAAAAATATTGCTGAGGCTTCATCGCATGAAGCAGGCCATACGCTGGGCCTTAGCCACCAGGCGGTTTACACTCCCGATTGTGAAAAAGTTACTGACTATTATGGCGGGCAGGGCTCAGGCCAAATTGGCTGGGCACCTATCATGGGTGCGGGCTATTACCAAAACACCACCCAGTGGTACAATGGTACCAACCCTTACGGATGCGCCAACTACCAGAATGACCTGGATATGATTGCTTCTAAGCTTCCTTACCGGAAAGACGATCATGCCAATACATTTACAGCCGCCACACTTGCTGTTTTTTCAAACAACCAGTTTATCATCACCGGTGTGGTGGAAAGAAGTACTGACCAGGACATGATAAAATTTGCCGTTCCTGCTACCGGTCATTTTCACCTGGAGGCAAATCCTTTTAGTGTGGGTGCCGGCAATAGCGGCTCCAACCTGGACATGCAGGTAACACTTTATAATCAGACACGGGCGGATTCTGCTGTATACAACCCGGGTACATTACTCAACTCCGTTATTGATACAAACCTGGTGGCGGGTACTTATTACCTGAAAGTGGAAGGTAAAGGAAATATTTTTGCATCCAATTATGCCAGCCTTGGTCAATTTAAATTGCAGGCAAAGTTAACAGCCGGGGTTCCGTTACCGCTGCGTGTGCTGAAATTGAATGGCAGATCCAGCGGCAACAACCACCAGCTGAACTGGACCATTGATGCAGATGAACAAATTATCAAACTGCAGGTGGAAATGTCTGCTGATGGTACCAACTTCAGCGCTGTAACACAAACTGCCGCAGATGCCCGTTCACTGCTATATAAACCCACTACCGCACCATCTGTACAATACCGTCTCAACGTTACATTTGATAATGGCAAACAATATTATTCCAATATAATCGTCCTTCTCAATTCCGAAACTGTTGCGAAGCCCCAACTGGTAAGTAATATGATAAACAATCATACGGTGGCCATAACCAGCCCGGGTAATTTCAACTACATGGTATATGATATGAGTGGTAAGACGATCCGTAAAGGACAATTTACCAATGGCTATAATACCATTAACATGGCCGGTGTTGCCAATGGCATGTATATGATCCGCTATTCCGCCGCCGGCGAACATTGGACTGATAAAATGATCCTTCAATAAATCTTTTTGTCTTTGCCGCTTCGTCTGTCATTTACGAAGCTGATGGAGAACAATAATCCGTACCCCTATTTCTTACAAGAGGTTTTCCAATAGAAGGAAAGCCTCTTTTTTATTGGATCATCAACAATTCTTTTACCCGGCTGACAGCCAGCATTTTTAAAAGGTTGGCGCAAAAATTTTTGAACCACATAGTTCATAGAAAATATAGAAATACATACATAGTGTTGGTCATTCAGCTAATCTATGTGTGTATTACTATGCTAACTAAAATCTATGTGGTGCAAAAAGCGGTGACACCTGTTAATCAATTACTGCTTAATTTTACAGGATGAATGAAAAGAAAACGCTGGTGCTTGGTGCTTCAGATAATCCTTCCCGGTACAGTTACCTGGCCATTCAGCGGCTTCGGAAGCATGGTCATCCCGTAGTGGCAGTAGGCCGTAAAATAACCCGGGTGGGGGATGTGCCGGTAGACAATGAAAAAAAAGAATTTGAACAGGTACATACCGTAACGCTGTACCTGAACCCACTGCACCAGCAGGAATATTACGACTATATCCTTTCACTGAAACCACACCGTATTATCTTTAATCCCGGCGCAGAAAATGATGAACTGGCCACATTGGCACGGGCAAATAGCATTGAAACCATAGAAGCCTGCACTTTGGTTTTACTAAGTACAAATCACTACTGATACGTAGTTAAGCGGCTGGGTTGTCGAAACTTTACGAGGGCCTGTTTTGTACTTATCCCCTATTTCTCATTTTTCTTTACACAGAGTTTGGCAGGTTTAAAAACTTTCACAAACCTTGTATGAGATTACCAATAAGTGAAAAGACCTAACCAGTTTTTTCGCTCCAATATCCTAACCATTTCAAAAAAAGACAATGAAAAACCTTCGTTTATTTGTCCTGTGTGCATGTATCTATGGAGGCGGCTATACTGCTGCTGCACAAACCAGGCCTGTTCCGCTCAATGAACCCGACTACAATAAGCCAAGATTATTTCAGGCCTACCCCGAAAAGATCACCATCAACACAAACAGTTTCCAGCATTTATTTTCTGCTCCTGTAGGCAGTTTGGTACAAGCCAATATAGCCGATGGTTCATCCTTTCAATTTGCCGGTGAAGTAATATCTGCTGCATCCAAGTACAACAACAGGATCATCAGCGTTGTAATACGCTCCAGCAATTTTCCCGGCGCCTGTCTTACTGTTTCCAAACTGACTGCTGAAAACGGAACTGTTTCTTATACTGGCCGTATCATCAGTAAGGAGCATGGTGATGTATATGTACTGCAGGAAGAAAAAGGCCTTTTTTCACTGATCAAAAAAAATTATACTGATATCGTTAATGAATAACTGACCCGTTTTTTTTCCGTACCCTGTATCCATCCAAATCCTGTCGAGTAAACTTTTAATTCGTCTTGTTATGAAAAATCCAATCAAACCCTGGCTGCTGCTATGCCTCTTTATCTGCAGCATGGCAATAAAAGCCCAGGTACCTAAACTGAGCAGCTACCCGTCCGCATCTGCTGTTTTATTTCTTGATTTTGACGGCCATACTGTTACCGGCACTTCCTGGAATGCGGGCGGTCCCATCTATTGCGGCGCTTCCGGTTTAGACAATATCCAACTCACCGCCGTGTATAACAGGGTGGCAGAAGATTACCGCCCTTTCAATGTAAACATCACCACCGACTCTGCTGTTTTTTTGGCAGCCCCTTTTGCAAAACGGATGAGGGTAATACTCACTACATCCTGGGAGTGGTACGGTGCTTCGGGTGGCGTGGCCTTCCCCGGTTCGTTTACCTGGGGTGATGAT
The DNA here is from genome assembly GCA_031441485.1 of Chitinophagaceae bacterium. Taxonomy (GTDB): domain Bacteria; phylum Bacteroidota; class Bacteroidia; order Chitinophagales; family Chitinophagaceae; genus JJ008. Next base: position 17,304 of record JANOEQ010000068.1, on the reverse strand, counting down.
ACGCCCTGTTTTGTATTTTCTTCCCTGCTGAATTATAATACAAAAAATATTGCTGAAGCTTCTTCGCATGAAGCGGGCCACACCCTGGGACTTTATCACCAGGCAGCCTACGATGTCAATTGTGTAAAAATTTCTGATTACTATGGCGGCCAGGGTGCCGGTGAAATTGGCTGGGCCCCTATCATGGGTGTTGGCTATTATCAAAATACCACGCAATGGTATAATGGCCCCAACCCTTATGGCTGCACCAATTATCAAAATGACCTTACCGTTATTACCAGCTACAATGATTTTTCTTTCCGTACAGATGACCATGCCGGTACATTTGCAGCAGCCACTGCTGCAAATTTCAGCAGCCAGCAATTTAATATAGCTGGTGTAGTAGAAACGGGTACTGATCAGGATATGATAAAATTTACTGTTCCGGACAATGGCCAATTCCATCTGAATGCAAACCCTTTTAATGTTGGCGCCTCCAATGCAGGCTCCAACCTGGACCTGCAGATTTCTTTGTACAATCAATCGCAAACCATGCTGAATGTATATAATCCCGGCAACCTTCTCAATTCTGTAATTGATACCAACCTGAATGCAGGCACTTACTACCTGAAGGTGGAAGGAAAGGGTAATATATATGCTTCAACCTATGCCAGCCTGGGTTCTTACTCATTGCAGGGGCAGTTAACGTTCGGCACACCGCTGCCCTTGCGGGTATTAAAACTCAATGGCCAACTGAACGGTGACAAACATCAGCTGAGCTGGATCATTGATGCTGATGAGCAGGTAACCAATCTTATCCTGGAAATATCCACTGATGGCATCAACTTCGGGCCGGTAACACAACCTGCCAATAGCGACCGTTCTTTTATTTACAAACCCACAGTAGCATCCAATGCCCAATACAGGCTGAATGTAACATTTGATAATGGCAAACAGTATTATTCTAACGTGGTAACGTTGCGTAAAACAGGCGCCACCCAACGGCCACAATTAGTAAGTAACCTGGTTGTAAATAATTCTGTAGCGGTAACAAGTCCCGGCACCTTCAGCTATATGGTATATGATATTGGCGGAAAAATAATCCGTACCGGACAACTTTCAAATGGATATAATACTATAAACACAACAGGTGTTACCGGCGGCATGTATATGATCCGCTTTGCCGGCACTGCCGAACAATGGACAGATAAATTGATCATTCAATAAACTTTTTCCCGTTCCGCCTCCTTCGGCGGGGCAATAATCCGTACTCCCATTGTTATTAAGAGGTTTTCCTGTATCTTAGGAAAACCTTTTTTTATATGATATGGAGAAAATTTAATGGCGACCCGATTGAACTGCCCATAATGGAAGCTGTAGAGAATGCGATACGGCGGGAAACTGAAAAAGGATTCCGGCTGAAAGTTTGCATCGGCACCGATTCACAGGTAAAAGGACAGGAAACAGAATTTGCCACCGTTATTGTTTTTTTGCGGGAAGGACATGGCGGGTTTATGTTCATTCACAATGAAAAAACCCGGCAGCGGTTTACTATCAAAGAACGTATGCTGATGGAAGTGGCCAAGAGTATTGAAATTGCGTATGAACTCTGCAACCTGTTTACTGTGTACAATGTAGATATGGAAGTGCATGCTGACATTAACACCAATCCCCAGTTTAAAAGTAATGATGCGCTGAAAGAAGCGATGGGTTATATCCTGGGTATGGGCTTTGCATTTAAAGCCAAACCAGAAGCCTTTGCCAGCAGCAGTTGCGCTAATAAAGTGGTTAATTAGTTAATTGGTTAACTGGTTTATTTGTTAATTCGTTTGATACTCTATTTGTTTGGGAAATTTTACACTTTCAGAATCTCCCTAATAAACTAATTAACTAATAAACCAATTAACCTATTGAGGATTGATTTGATAGTTTACTCGGCAGGGAAATTTTACTCCTTCAGGCTCCCCCTAATAAACTAATTAACAAATAAACCAATTAACCTATTGCGGATTGATTTGATAGTTTACTCGGCAGGGAAATTTTACTCCTTCAGGCTTCCCCTAATAAACTAATTAACAAATAAACCAATTAACCTATTGAGGATTGATTTGCTCATTCATTTTTATTACATCTGGGAAACGGGCCAGTTGGCGGGACACAGCAGAGATGCCGGTACCAGAATACATCTGCTCCATTTTCTTACTATCCTCCTGGGCAAGAGAAAAAGTAATGAGCACCAGCACAAATAAAATAATAACGATGTTTCGTTCGGATAAGATTGATCTCATAAGTGGTTTATATAAAACGCAAAGTAATTATAAAAAGTCAATATAAAGAATACCCCATTTTAGGTATTTTTATTAAAGCTTTGTAAAACTGGTATTTAAGCCAGAAATGTAGTCCAAAATTTCTTTTTGCCCCATCCGTTTTACAGCTGAGGTTAGATAATATGGCGGGGCCTGTTCCCAGGTTTGCAGCAGGGTATGGATGAATAATTCCACATTTCGGGTGGTGGCACCGGGTTTGTTCTTGTCTGTTTTGGTAAAAACCAATACAAAAGGTGTTTGCCACTCGCCCAGTTGATTAATAAATTCCAGGTCTATTGCCTGAGGGGTATGGCGGCTGTCTATCAGCACAAAAAGGCAAACCAGGTTCTCCCTTTTACGGATATAGGATTCAATCATATTGCCCCAGTTATTGCGGGCTTTCTGAGATACAGTGGCTGCATAACCATATCCCGGCAGGTCGGCAATATTCCATTTTACAGCCTGTCTGCCTCCCGGCACTCCCTTGCCACCACCTTTTACAGCCTGGGGATGCGATTTTATTTCAAAATGATTGATCAGTTTGGTTTTACCGGGGGTGGCGGAAGTTTTGGCCAGGTTTACCTGCCCGGTCAGCAGGTTGATGAGGGAGGATTTTCCCACATTACTGCGCCCGATAAAGGCATATTCCGGATTTTCGGCAGGCGGGCATTGCTTATAAGTGGCGCTGCTGATGATGTATTGGGCAGAAATGATTTCCATGAGGCTGCAAGATACTGGGAAACGATGGGCTAATGAGAGACACAAGACCAGATTCTCTCCATCGCTCCTCCAATCCTCCTCCAATCCTCCTCCAATCGTACTCCAATCCTCCCCAATCGGGCTCTAATCGGGTTCTGTCCAATGTTATTCCGGCGTCACCAGGTTGCTGCTGTATAATTGTCCGGAAAAGCAACTGCGCCTCTGCCCCTCTGCGGTTAAATTGTACCCGAATAACCGGTTTGCCATCCTACCTTTGCGCCCATGTCTGCAGCACTTCCACACGATGATATAATGCCCTTTAAAAGCTCCGAAAAAGGCAAGAAAGAGCAGGTAGCCGAAATGTTTGATAAAATAGCGGGTAAGTATGACAAGATGAACCGCTTTTTATCGGGCCGAACAGATATTGGCTGGCGCAAAAAAGCAATTCATTTGTTAAAAAAAGATAATCCACGGCACATACTGGACGTGGCCACCGGTACGGCCGATATGGCCCTGATGGCGTATAAAATATTGAAACCAGCGCAGATCACCGGTATAGACATATCCGATGGCATGCTGGAACTGGGTCGCAAAAAGATTGAGAAAGAACAACTTGGGGACAAAATCCAGCTTTTGTACGGTGATTCAGAAACAATAAACTTTGCTGATAATACGTTTGATGCGGTGATGGTGGCATTTGGAGTACGGAATTTTGAAAACCTGGAAAACGGTCTGAAAGAGATGTGGAGGGTATTGAAACCCGGTGGCCGTTTGGTGGTGCTGGAATTTTCAAAACCCCGGCAGAAAGCAGTTAAAAGTTTTTACAACCTGTATATGGGCATTGTGGCGCCGCAGGTGGCCCGCTGGTTCAAACAAAATAAAGAAGCCTATCAGTACCTTAATGAATCGGCCAATGCATTTCCGGATCGCCAATTATTTACTGACATTTTAAAAAAAGTGGGTTATACATCAGCTGAATGTAAGCCCCTGAGTTTTGGAATATGTTGCATTTACTCCGGAAAAAAACCTCACTAAAAAATATTGCCCTGTCCTGTTTATCGGGCAGCAGTATGTTGTTCTCCCTTTTAGCTGGTGCACAGATTGGCAAAGCGGAGATGAATATGACCGATCATGATGAGAAGCCGTATTTTTTTGGCATTACCATTGGTGGCAGTTCAGCCCGTTTTCAAACAGAATTACACCCCCGCTTTTTACAGTATGACAGTGTGCTGGTGGCAGAGCCGGTCAATTCAGGAGGTATTACACTGGGGCTGCATGCCACAGCCCGCTTATCATATCATTTCCAGTTGCGTTTCAATCCGCAACTGATGTTTGCCGAAAGAAATATTTTTTACAAACTGAAATATCCTGACTTTACCGGCGAAAAAGAGGTAACGAAAAAAGTAGAGTCTATCATCATGTCGTTTCCCATTCAGTTAAAATTTCTGAGCGACCGTATCGGCAATTTCCGGGTGCATGCGCTGGCGGGTTTTAAAGCGGATATAGATATGGCCAGTAATGCCCGTGCCAAAAAAGCGGAAGAGCTGATCAAGATCCGCAAGTATGATTTTGGGCCGGAGTTTGGGATTGGCTTCAGTTTTTATTTTCCCAGTTTTATTTTCTCTCCCGAAATAAAGATCAGCAATGGGTTGAAGAACCTGCATGAGCGGGACAAGGACCTTAAGTTTTCCAATGTGTTTGATAAAATACAATCGAGAATGATTGTGTTTACGATTCATCTGGAGGGGTAAGCAGTTGGCAGATCCTTACTATCGCACTGATAGTATTTGCGCTTTGATTAAAATCTAATCTTCCTGCTCAAAAAGCAGCGTATTTTAGCATTTATACATTCGTTGCACGCTATTTCTCCAGACACCTTGCAACTTTCAGTAAAAACAAAACAATTCATTAACTTCGACACTATAAATTCTACAAAATGTTAATCGAGAGAACAAACAAAGAAGTTATTATCCGACTTCCATCATACGTAGACACAAAAGGACTGCAACGCCTGATTGACTACCTGACCTATAAAGAGGCCACTGCAAAATCGAAGGCAAAACAATCTGATGTTGATGCTTTAGCTAAAGAGGTTAAAAAAGGCTGGTGGGCAAAAAATCGCAGTCGGCTTGTAAAATGAAAATAGTAGTTGACACAAATATTATTTTTAGTTCCTTATTAAATTCAAATAGTACTATCGGAGACCTGCTATTCAACTCAGGTGATACTTTTGAATTTTATAGTTGCACATATATGCGTTATGAAATTCAAAAACATTGGAACCGCCTGAAAAAGATTTCAAAATTATCAGAAGAGCAACTTCAAACTTCTTATACACAAGTACTTTCAAAACTTAAATTTATTAACGAAGAAATAATCCCTGTTGAAACATGGTTGGCTTCGGAACAACTCACTAAAGGGATTGACATAGACGATACAGATTTTGTGGCTTTGACCAAATTTTTACGTGCCACATTGTGGACAGGTGACAAAGTTCTTTATAACGGATTAAAGAAAATCAACTTCAAGAAGCTTCTCAACACAACTGAATTCCTTACACTGAGAGCAATTAAGGACAAAAGATGAAACAGGGTGCGGCGGTGCAATTGCAAAATGCCGGCTGGACCGGGTAACTTCATCTGCAGTGCTGTCTCGTTCAACAAAGAAGGCAATTTCCGGGTACATGCCCTGGCGGGTTTTAAAGCGGATATAGATATGGCCAGTAATGCCCGTGCCAAAAAAGCAGAAGAGCTGATTAAGATCCGCAAGTATGATTTTGGTCCGGAGTTTGGTATTGGCTTCAGTTTTTATTTTCCCAGTTTTATATTCTCTCCCGAAATAAAGATCAGCAATGGATTGAAGAACCTGCATGAGCGGGACAAGGACCTTAAGTTTTCCAATGTGTTTGATAAAATACAATCGAGGATGATTGTGTTTACGATTCATCTGGAGGGGTAAGAATCTCAAAAGTCATTTATGCCAGTATAGCCGCAAAGACTGGAAGATTTTTTTCAAATGCTTTTACTTACTCACAGAGTCCTGATGACGGTCTCCCCGCCTTCCCGGCAAAATAAATTTGGAAGGTAATTTCTAATTCCATTTAGTAATGGTTTTTCTCTGCTGCATACAGCCGGTGCGGGAATTTAATTTTTTATGAAAATAAGATTAGCTTATTTTCATATTTAATAATCCCCTTATGCAAACTGTAGTGTTGAAACCGCTGCATCACCGTGGCCTTGAATGTATCGGTCTTTACTATCCCATCAGTGATAAAATAAATGGCGCACTGCGAAAAACAGGCATAGCCAAATACAGTTCCACCCACAAATGCTGGTATGCGCCGCTGAGTAAAGAAAATTACAATATTCTGTTCTATGCACTGCAGGGTAAGGGGGAGATAGAACAATCGGAGCTGCATGCTTACCTGGCGCAAAAAAAGAAAGCTTCCGGAAGCAGCGATAATCCAACGGCTAAAAGTATGGAAGCGGCTGTAAAGCAATTGCCTGTTGAAGAAAAAAGGGTGGCAGTGCAACCCATACTGGCCATCAAAAAAGCAATAGTCAATAAACCGGGAAATATTCAAGCAGCAAATGCGCATGTGATACCGGCTATGGAGCAAAAGCTGAAGCTAAAAGCATACAGCAAGTCCACCTTAAAAACATACAGTAATGAAATGTCGCAATTGCTGCAGTTGCTGAACAATAAACCTGCAGATGAATTAACCCCGGAAGACCTTAGGCGCTACCTGGTGCATTGTTATGAAAAGCTGAAGCTGACAGAAAACACCTTGCACAGCCGGATCAATGCAATGAAATTTTATTATGAGCAGGTTTTAGGGAGGGAGAAATTTTTTTGGGAGATACCGAGGCCGAAGAAGCAATTGATTTTACCTAAAGTGCTTGGCGAAGATGAATTAAGAAGATTATTTAGTGCTTTACAAAATAAAAAACATAAGGCCATTCTATTTACAGCTTATAGTGCAGGTTTACGGGTAAGCGAAGTGGTAAATCTAGAACTCAGGCATATTGACCGTGACAGAAAGCAGCTATTAATAGAAAGGGCAAAAGGCAAAAAAGACCGGTATGTGATGCTTAGTCCTGTACTGCTGGACATACTTACAAATTATTATAAAACAAATGAACCAAAACCTGTAAAATATTTATTTGAAGGCCCGGAACCCGGCGCTCCTTATAGCAGTAAGAGCATGCAAAAAATATTTCAGCTAGCCCGTGAAAAAGCTGGTATAAACAAAACACTTAGTTTTCACAGCCTCAGGCATAGTTTTGCCACGCATTTATTAGAAAAAGGGGTAGACATAAAATATATCCGGGATCTTTTGGGACATTTTGATATTAAAACCACTTCAAGGTATTTACACGTAAAAAGGGAACAGTTAGTTAATATTGTCAGTCCGCTTGATGACTTGTTTAAAGGGAATGAAATATAAGAAACCATTCGTAGGTATTGCCGACACTGACAATTGGAAAAAGCGAATACTAATGCTTTGACAATCAAAGGCGGCTTTCTCGGAAAATTGATAGAAGGGTTGTATATTTAATTGTTAGTGGCCATTCTTACAAAACCCTATTCTATATGCAAACCTTTTTGACAACAGCTTTACTACTTTTCTATGTTGCAGCAACAAGTCAAACGATTGAATACCGAAACGACAGTTTGTTTGTTGACAATCTATTTATTGATGCTAAAACTGACAAATCAAAAATCGACAGTTTGCTTGGAACAAATCATAAGACCAAATCCTCTAAAGATGACTATAGGATAAACCCAACAACCGGGACTAACGTAATACAGACGACAGATTATTATTATGACAAAGGACTTTTCTTTCGTAGATACGATTTTGATAAAACAGCACTTACTGTCGGCATTAGAATGCTTAGCGGAACAAACAAGAAAGCAGAAACAAAAACTGGTCTGGCCAAATCTTTCGAAGGTCAACTTCTTATTCTTGAAAATCAAATGAATGACAAAAAGAAATCAAGCCAACTAACAAACTTGAAAAATTGTGAAGTTATGTTTAGATCCCTCCGAACAAGCTCGAGAGAGTATCTAATGCAGGGAGAAATTTTACATGGTAAAAATCAGATAACAATTTTCTTTGACGAAGACACAAATGAAGTGACATCGATTTTCATTAGCCTGAATTTAACCGACGATTAGAACGGCCACTAACACGGGGTTTGCTGTCATGCCGGGGCGACGAATAAATCCTCATCCCAGGTTCGCTACTCATCCCATATCGGGCTGACCGAATTTCTATCATCAAAAGATCTTAACTTCAACTTCAGAATAAATCCGGGCAGCAGTTCCAGCTGGACGTTCCCTGAATACCGGCACGAACAGCAAGCCCTTTTCGTTAGCGGTAACCCTATCGGCAACATTCTGCTACTTCAACGAGTGACTTTATTCGTAGTCTCGATTGCCGACACACATTGCGGCACATTTGCAGGCGCACAAACCCTGACACAAAGCCAACCTGCAAAAGAGCCGCAATCTCCAACACACTGGCAACAGTATTCAGGACGAAGGACAAGAATGAACAACTCAAATAAATAAAAGCTATCTTCGCCGTTCCATGTTAAAAAAATGCGTCATATTCCTTTTTCTGGCAACCGCTTATTCGGTATTGCTGGCGCATAATTTTACCCCTCATCAGCACGACACAGAACAGACAAGCCATCATCATGGACACGACCACAATGATGATGACCATAAGGGCGACAACGAAAAAAATTCATTTCATCACTTTCAACATATTGCCGAATCAGGAATAGAATACACTTCCGGCCAGTTCATCAAATACGATATACAGAAAAAGGTTTTTGAAACTGCCTTTATAAAATTGGCAAGCATTGTTTTAAGCCATTTTGAAAAGCCTCCTTTAATTGTGCCTCTTGCACGAACGGAACAGCTTTCTATTACGCAAACACTGCCTTACTTTTTTCAATTAAAAGCACCCCCTGCTTTTACTGCCTGATTTCTTTTCAGGCTTTTGGCGTTTTCACTATTTATTTAATCATTTAATTTTTCAACAATGAAAAAAGTATTGCTATTAGCAAGTATTTCTGCGTTTGTATTAACAACTTCCTGCAACAACAGCACAGAAAAAAAAGACACTCATAAACATGATGATGGCAGCACTCATGCTGACCATGATACCAGCAAACCGGCACAACAGGAATTTAATGTAGCCGATACAACTAAAAAAGATACGACCACCCATACACATGCAGACGGAGAAAAGCATTCTCATTAAAGACAAAAGCATATTATTATGAAATATCTATTCACAATTTGCCTGTTGGCAGTTGGTATAATTGGCTGTAAACAAAAAGCTGCAAAGGAAGATGCAGCATCAGAAAGTTTAGAGCCACTTGCCTATACACTATATAGCAGCAAGTCGGAACTCTTTGTAGAGTTCAAACCATTAGTAGTCGGGCAAACTTCAAAGTTTGCAGCACACTTAACTATTTTGGGCGAAAACTTTCTGCCATACACTGAAGGCACAGTAACGGTAAGTTTTATACAAGAAGGTAAGGGCATTAAGAATACAGCCACCGCTCCAAGTTCTCCCGGCATCTTTCGTTTGGCATTACAACCTGCACAGGCTGGTACAGGCAAATTGGTTTTTGATATTCAGACCGCAGCTTTTACCGACCAGTTTATCATTGACAGCATACCCGTATTTGCTGATGAAAAAACAGCCATTGCCGCACAACCGAAAGAAGCCGCAGGCAGCGATATTTCGTACCTGAAAGAACAAGCATGGAAAGTAGAGTTTGCCAATATTGCTGTAATGAAAGAAACGATGTATGATGTGATAAAAGCAACGGGTGAAATTCAATCTGCCCCCGGCGATGAAGTAACCATTGCTTCTAAATCAAATGGTATTGTAAAGTTTGTTGGCAACAATAATGTTACCGGGTCAGCTATCCGTGTCGGACAAACCATGTTTACTGTTACCGGTGGCGAAATTGCTTACGAAAATGTGGATGCAGCCAAGCAAACAGCAAGGACAGAATTAGCCTCTGCAAAAAACGAATATACAAGGGTCAGTGAATTGATAAAAGATAAACTGATTACACAGGCAGAATTTCAAAATGCAAAACTAAGATATGAGCAGGCACAAATAGCATTAAACAACTTAGGCCGCAACTACAGTGGTGGCAAAAGTCTTTCCTCAACCATCAATGGTTTTATTAAAAACATAATGGTAAGCGAAGGGCAGTATGTATCAGCAGGGCAGCCTTTGGCTACCATTACTAAAAACCAGCGGTTGGTTTTAAAAGCAGATGTATCGCTGAAAGATGCGGATAAAATAAGCAGCATACAGGAAGCAAATTTTACCATCATTCAAAACAAAGAATCTTACAACACAAAAGAACTGAATGGTAAACTATTGGCAGTTGGAAAAACTACTGCTGGTAACTCACCATTTATCCCCGTGCATTTTCAGATAGACAGTAAGCCTGGCATGTTGCCCGGTTCCTTCGCAGAAGTATTCTTAAAAACAATTCCTATTAATGATGCATTGGTGATACCTGTATCTGCATTGGTAGAAGAGCAAGGCATCTTTTATGTGTATGTACAAACAGAAGGAGAAAGTTTTCAAAAAAGAGAATTAAAGCTGGGTGCAAATGACGGTCAGAAAGTACAGGTACTTTCAGGTGTGGCCGAAGGCGAACGGGTGGTTACTAAAGGAGGCTATCAAATAAAATTATCACAGGCAAGTGGCGCATTACCTGCTCATGGGCATGAGCATTAAAATTCAATAAGATGCTAAACAGAATCATACGATTTTCATTACATAACCGGGTGCTGATTATTGCTGCATCAATTTTACTATTGCTGACAGGAACATACACCGCTACCAAAATGGAAGTGGATGTATTCCCCGACTTAACAGCACCTACCGTTGTAGTATTGACCGAAGCACATGGCATGGCTCCCGAAGAAGTGGAACGCTTAGTAACCTTTCCGGTGGAAACAGCAGTGAACGGTGCAGGAAATGTTAGACGGGTAAGGTCTTCATCATCTGCCGGTATTTCTATTGTGTGGGTTGAGTTTGAATGGGGAACAGATATTTACAGGGCAAGGCAGATTGTAAATGAAAAAATAAGTGTGGTATCAAGCCAGTTACCGCTTGCTGTCAACAATCCGGTGATGGCTCCGCAATCTTCCATCATGGGAGAAATTATGCTGATTAGTGTTACCGGAACTGCTACCAGTAAAATGGATACCCGGACTATTGCCGATTGGCAAATACGCCCCTTGCTGTTGTCAATCGGTGGTGTGTCGCAAGTTGTAGTGATTGGTGGAGAATACAAACAGTTTCAGATATTGGCTTCACCACAAAAAATGAGTTATTACAATGTATCGCTACCAGAGTTACTGAAAGCATCGGAAGAGGCGAATAAAAATGCCGCAGGTGGTTTTATGAGTGAGTATAGCAACGAATACATTGTAAGGGGCATTGGCCGAACAAATGATTTGAATGAGTTAGGCAGGTCGTTGATAAAAACAGTAAATGGAAGCCCGGTAAAGATTGAAGATGTGGCTGAAATAAAAATCGGTGCTGCTGTAAAAATTGGAGATGGTTCATTAAAAGGTAATCCTGCGGTAATAATGACGGTAATGAAACAACCGGGTACTAATACATTGGAGCTGACAGATAAAATTGATACTGCACTTGCCAATTTAAAGAAAACCTTGCCGGAGGATTTAACCATTAACACTAAAATATTCAGGCAGGCAGATTTTATCAACGCATCTATTGGCAATATTCAGAAAACATTGATTGAAGGTTCCATCTTTGTTATCATCATTCTCTTTTTGTTTTTGATGAACTGGCGGCCTACATTTATTTCTCTTATTGCCATTCCGGTTTCTTTGATAACAGCAATTCTTACGTTGAAGTGGCTGGGCTTTACTATCAATACCATGAGCCTGGGCGGTATGGCTATTGCTATCGGTGCATTAGTGGATGATGCAATTATAGATGTAGAGAATGTGTTTAAACGGTTGAAACAAAATGCGACCAAACCGGAAGCAGAAAGAAAAAACAAACTGGATGTAATATTTGATGCTTCTGTAGAAATAAGGACTTCCATTATCAATGCCACATTTATTATCATCGTGGCTTTCGTTCCGCTATTCTTTTTATCAGGCATGGAGGGCAGACTGTTAGCACCGTTGGGTATTGCTTTTATCGTTTCACTGTTTGCATCGTTGATTGTTGCCATTACCATAACACCCGTATTATGCAGTTATTTGCTTACAAGTGACCGGATGCTGAAAAGACAACATAAAGAAAGCTGGATAGTCCGCAACCTCAGCAAAGCCTATGAAACTGGTTTAAAAAGAGCAATGAATTTTAAAAAGTCAATCATAGCCATTGCAATAGTTTTATTCATCGGCGCTTTGATTTTATTGGGCACATTGGGCAGAAGTTTTTTACCAGAGTTTAATGAAGGCTCATTGGTGGTGAGTGCTACCAGTTTGCCGGGTATTTCATTAGAAGAAAGCAATAAGATAGGGGCTAATATTGAAAAGACATTGCTCACCATACCTGAAATAAAAATCACTACAAGAAGAACCGGAAGGGCTGAATTAGATGAACATGCACAAGGTGTAAATGCTTCGGAGATTGATGCACCCTTTGTATTGAAAGAACGAAGCCGTGAAGATTTCATGAAAGATGTTAGGCAAAAATTAGCAGGTGTTTCAGGAGCAAATATTACAATCGGTCAGCCCATCGGCCACCGCATAGACCACATGCTCTCAGGCACAAGGGCCAATATCGCTATCAAAATTTTCGGAACTGATTTAAACAAGCTCTTTACTATCTCCAATCAAATTAAAAGCACAATCGAAAGCACTGAAGGTTTGGTTGATTTAAGTGTGGAGCAACAGGTACAGATACCACAGGTGCAGATAAAAGCTAACAGGGATATGTTAAGTAAATACGGCATTACAATTGGTGAGTTTGCAGAGTTTACAGACATTGCTTTTGCCGGCGAAAAAGTTTCTGAAGTATATGAGGGCAATCAGCGTTTTGATTTGGTACTTCGGTTTGATGAAAGCAACAGGGGCAACCTTGAAAAAATAAGCAACACTTTAATTGATACAAAGGACGGGCAGAAAATACCGCTTAATTATGTTGCCAATATTGTTTCAACAACAGGCCCTAATACCATTAACCGGGAAAACGTACAACGCAAAACAGTAGTGTCAGCTAATGTTGCAGGCCGTGACCAAAAAAGTGTGGTGGATGAAATCAGGCAAAAGATTGAAGCCAATATTAAACTACCCGAAGGTTACCGGATTGAATACGGTGGTCAGTTTGAATCAGAGGCAGAAGCATCAAAAACATTATTGCTTACATCGCTGCTTGCATTGGTAGTAATTTTCTTCCTGCTTTATATGGAGTTTAAGAATGTAAAAATATCTACCATCATTTTATTGAACCTTCCGTTGGCTTTAATCGGTGGTGTCTTAAGTGTATGGCTTACATCAGGCATACTAAGTATTCCTGCCATCATTGGTTTTATTACATTGTTTGGAGTAGCTACAAGAAATGGTATCCTGCTGGTATCTCATTATAAAACATTAACAGCAGAGGGCATGCCTTTATATGAAACCATTATACAAGGTTCAAAAGACAGGTTAAGCCCTATACTGATGACAGCATTAACAGCAGGGCTTGCACTCATTCCATTAGCAATTGGCGGTGATTTACCGGGCAATGAAATACAAAGCCCGATGGCAAAAGTGATATTGGGTGGATTGTTAAGCTCTACCCTGATGAATTTATTTATTGTACCTATTGTTTACTTTTTAGCAAACAGAAAAACCTCAACCAAATGAAACGACTTTCGCTTTATATAATCAGTTGCTTTATTACCGGAACCGTCTTTGCACAAAATAGTGTTGACAGTGTAGTGAAGCAAGTGGAAAGAAATAACAAGTCCATCCAGACAAATAAAAAGTATTGGCAAGCCAAACAATCAGAATTCAAAACCGGGCTTACACCTTACGACCCACAGGTAGAATATGACTATCTGTTTGGTTCACCAGTTGGTGCAGGTAACCAAAAAGACTTTAGCATTACACAACGGTTGGACTTTCCTACTGTTTACAAACGAAAGAAAGAACTATCCGGTCAGCAGATAGCACAAACAAATTTGCAACAACAGGTTTACAGGCAAGATATTTTGCTGGAAGCAAAATTGCTTTTCTTGCAGGTTGTTTATCTTAACAAAAAAGGTACTGAACTTAAAAGAAGATTATTGAATACACAAAAATTAGTAACCGACTATCAAAAGAAGTTAGATAAAGGAGATGTAATAATTCTTGATGTAAACAAAGCAAGGTTGCAGTTGCTCAATATTCAGAGCGAAGTAAAACTCAATGAGAATGAAAGACAGGTACTCCTTACCAAACTTTCAGAATTAAACGGAGGCATACCTGTTGCTATCAACGACACGATTTATCCATTTGTTCCCCGCATCCCTGACTTTGAAACATTGGACAGTGCGATTGAAGCCAACGACCCCATTATAAAAGTGTATGAACAGGAAAAGAAAATATTACAACAGCAAATTGCCGTTCAAAAAGCAATGAACCTGCCGAAGATTGAAACCGGCTATCATTCACAAGGTATATTAGGGCAGAGTTACAAAGGCATACATGCAGGTATTACCATTCCGCTATGGGAGAATAAGAATAAATTAAATACAACAAAAGCCAATCTTGAATATGCAGCTTCTAATGCAGAAACACATCGCTTAAATCATCGTCTTGAAAATAATCAGTATTATGACCTGTTGGATGTAAGATTAATAATGGTAAAGGAATACAAAGAATTGTTGTCAACACTTAACAATACAATCCTGTTAAATAAAGCCCTTTCGTTAGGTCAAATCACCATTATCCAGTATTTCTATGATGAAAGTTTTTATTTTACGGCTTATGACAAATACTTACAGGCAGAGTGGGAATATCAGCAGGCAGTGGCAAGATTGTATAAGTTTCAGTTGTAGGCAAAATAACTTTGAATTAATAATCTTAACTTTTAAAAAAAATACAATGGACAGAAAATCATTTTTAAAAGGTTCTGTACTTACAACAAGTTCTATCTTGTTAGCCGGTGCAAACGGTGTGTATGCCCAAAACATAGAAGATAACGGTATTGATAAACTGACAGATGCTAATGGAAATTTTATTCATCAGCCCCTGCCTTACAACGATAGTTTTTTAGAACCTTACATGGATGTTGAAACATTGCAACTCCATCACAAGTTTCATCATGGCGGAGCAGTAACAGCAGCAAATAAGGATTTGCAGATGATACAAAAAGCAGTTGCAGATGGCAATATGGAAACAGTTGATTATTGGACAAAGAAATTATCTTATCATTTTTCTTCTCATATTCTTCATACCATATTCTGGACAAATCTTACAAATAAAAAGAATGAGCCCAATGGTGAATTACTAAAGAGAATAGAAAAAAACTTTGGCTCTTATGATAAATTAAAAAAATACATTGCAGCAACTTCTAAAAATGTAGATGGAAATGGATGGGGCATACTTGCCTATCAACCATATTCAGATAGTGTTACCATCCTTCAATGTGAAAACCATGAAAAATTGACACAGTGGGGCGCAATTCCTCTGCTGGTAATTGATGTATGGGAACATGCTTATTATCTTAAATACAAAAACAAGAGAAGTGATTTTGTCGATGCCTTATTCAATATCATCAATTGGGATAATGTGGCAGACAGATTGAACACAGCGATTAAGTTAGTAAAGTAAGAACTACTATCAGCAGCAAATATATAGGGGAGCTGACACAGCAACATTAGGCTGACTAAACATATTCATTGTATCACCCTAAAAATTAGCCCACGCAGCAAGTCAGGTACTTTGGGCAGGCACACAAACCCACAGCACAAAGCCAACCTGCCCAAACAACCTGCCTTGCCCGACGCTTCCGGGACACACTCTGCTTCATTGGACACATTCATTCATTTCGACACACCACGACGAAGGGTATACCGCTAACAGCGAGGTTTTCTGCTATGCTGGCTGACGAATATATCCTCCTCTTTTTATCGCTATCAGCCCATATCCAGCTGACCGAATATAACTCAGCAACATTGCATAACTTCATCTTCAGTTTTTTCAATCGGCTTCAGTTGTCGGCTGACGGAACACAGAATACCAGCACAGCAGAAAGCCCTACCGTTATCTGCCATTCCCCATATTCCGGCGACCAGAATTAAATTCTTTGGCTAACGGAAGAAAGTCTTTAAATTTATAAAAATGCTCCTTGTAAGACCGTCGTTAAAACTGGTGGTGTTAAAACCCCGAGTGCAATTCTGGTTGAAATATCTCATCCATTAAATTGGATAATTGATAAATTCAGTGGTGGCAATTTTATTGACCCCGTTCAGAATAATTTTTAAACTTATTCGATATTTCCTTGGAGCATTTTTATTTATTGCTTTTGAATTCAGACCTTGATTAATGCAAGGGTAAGCGAAGCTTTGCGACCTGTCTATAAAAAAGGTCAAAATTACTTCAAAACCTTAAAAAACGTTAGTCAGAATTTGTAATGAAGACTCTTAAACTTTCAAAAAATGTTCTTATTATCTACTTTGGTTTATTCCTGTTAGGCTTGACCTTTTGTATAACTGGATATTCTTTTTCTTTTAGACCATTAAACATTCTTCTAATTATAACACTTGTTTCTTATCCAACGCTAAAATTCATTCGCTCTGCCATAAATTCCTGGTTAAAGATTTTTATTGGATTGCTTTTTATCATCTCAGTTATTTTTATTTTTTGGAATATTCCTGCCATGTTGGCTTTTCAAGATAAAACAACACGTAGTATTAAGAAATGGAATATCAGTGATTATAAAATATGCCTCAATAAAAAGCAAGGCTGGGCTGGGGGGCCTTATCTACAGTACGATTTAATAAGATATCGGTTTTTTCGATTAGTCAAAAAAACTATTGCTCTCGGTTTTCCCGAGCAAAAAGATGAAAATTATTGCAGAATAAAGCTGAAAGAAGACGTTTATAGTGACATAACTCTTTTCGAATTTGACACGTGTAAATCAAAACTGGAAAAAGTACGATCAAACGGCAGATAACATTTAGCAGTATAGCCGAAAGCCCCCGGGAATAAAAGAGGTTAAAATATAATAGAAAAGCCCCGAAGTTCAGACTTCGGGGCTTTTGGCTATACGCTGTTCAGCGACACCGGGCTATAGGAGGATTTGTAGGATGTT
>JANOEQ010000067.1:0-12215 GCA_031441485.1 Chitinophagaceae bacterium | reverse complement strand
TGTTTGAATTAATTGTTTGATATGTCTTATGGCATTTTTGGGGCTGCAACTGCGTTGAATTTTTCGCCTTAGGCGTTTAGACTATGGCTGCAAAATTCGCCTGGTTTCGCTCCCAAAAACCTCCATAATCCATTCTAAACAAACAATTCAAACAGCTTCTGAATATAGTACATCTGCATTTTCTCTTTAATCTCTTAGCCCGATCTCTTAACTCAATTCAACTCTCCTGCCTGGCTTGTAAACACTGTTTCATCTGCTTTCAGGCGTATTTCCCATTTCCAGGCGGTGGCCATTATTTCTTCAAGGGAAAATTTGGGTGTCCATCCCAGTACTTTTTCGGCCAGATCGTTATTGGCATAGATGGCAATAACATCTCCGGGCCGGCGGGGCGACAGCTCATAATTCAGTTTAGAGCCGCTTACTTTTTCAAAAGCATGAATGGCTTCCAATACGGTAACACCATTACCCGTTCCCAGGTTAAACACCTCACACAATTTATTATTTCTTTCTTCTTCCAGGTATTTTAAGGATAAAGTATGTGCATGAGCCAGGTCACACACATGTATATAGTCACGGATACAGGAGCCATCCCGTGTAGGATAATCGGTACCGTATACATTCATTTTGGGAAGGCGGCCAATGGCTGTTTGTGTAATAGCCGGTACCAGGTTTTGCGGTTTGCCCAATGGCATTTCGCCAATTACTGCGGATGGATGTGCCCCGGCAGGATTAAAATAGCGAAGCAATATGCAATGGGTACCCGAACTTTTGGAAAACTCATTAATGATTTGCTCACTCATCTGTTTAGTATAGCCATAAGGAGATTCTGCGGGTTTGGGCAGCGTGTTTTCTGTAACCGGAATTTCATCAGGATTGCCATACACGGTGCAGGAAGAGGAAAAAACAAAGTACGGAATATGAAATTCCTGCACACATTTCAGCAGGTTGATGAGGGAGGTGATATTATTCTCAAAATATAACAAAGGGGTTTCTACTGACTCACCTACAGATTTGTAAGCCGCAAAATGGATGATGCCGCTTATATCATCATTTTCCTGGAAGATGGCAAACGTATCATCAAAATTGCAAAGGTCTACCTTGTAATTTTTTACTTTTTGACCGGTTATCAATTCCACACCTTTTAAGATGGTTGGATTGGACCTGGAATTATTATCCACAGATATTACGTCATATCCATGTTCCATTAAATCCACAATAGTGTGGGATCCGATGTAGCCGCAGCCACCTGTAACTAATATTTTACTCATAAAAAAAATTCCTGACAAAAATCAGGAATTTTTAGGGGAAATAAAATATTTATCCAATTAATTCAAACAGCTTCTAAAACAAACGTACAATAAAATACACACCGGCAGCTAATAATCCACTGATGGGAATGGTAAGTACCCATGCCCAGATAAGGTTGATGGTAACACCCCATCGTACTGCGGAAAGACGTTTGGTGGCGCCAACACCCATGATAGCACCGGTGATGGTATGCGTGGTGCTTACCGGAATTTTTAAAGCTTCAGTTACAAACAGGGTAATAGCACCCGCCGTTTCTGCAGCCACTCCTTCAAAGGGGGTTACTTTGGTGATCTTGGTACCCATTGTTTTTACAATCTTCCAGCCACCACTCATAGTACCTATACCAATGGCCGCATAACAGGCTATTGGCACCCAATTAGGCATTTGACTAAAGTCGGTAATAGTGCCTCCCGCAATCAAAGCGGCAGTAATGATCCCCATTACTTTTTGCGCATCATTACCTCCGTGACCTATACTGAATGCAGCCGAAGAAACCAGCTGCAGACGCTTAAACCACTGATTGGCCTTATGTGCATTCAGCCGGCTGAGGTATAAAGAGAAGGATGCCATCACCAGCAGGATTAAAGCCAGCAAAAGCCATTTGAAATTTTTTGAGTAAAAGATTACCTGCAAAATATAATTATCGTAATGCGTTTTTGCATCCAGGATTTTTTTGTCGAATTGAAGACTGGTAGATAAAAAGATGATAACAAATACAATGATGAGAATAGAAAATATTTTTGAGGTCCAGCCTTTTTTAAAAGAACTTAAAAACCATAACGACATGATAAAGGCCATTATCATACCAATAAGGGGGGCAAGGAAAATAAACGTTGCAGTTTTAATAATGATCGATGAGTTGACGGCGCCAAAGCCACCTGCGGCAATTGCTGCTCCTGCAAATCCGCCAATTAATGTGTGAGAAGAGGAAGATGGGATGCCAAACCACCAGGTCAATAAATTCCAGGTGATAGCAGCTATCAATCCTGAAAATATAACTTCCATCATAATACCTTTTTCTATGTAACTTGATTTTACGGTTTTAGCTACCGTATCTGCCACGCCATGATCTTTGAAAATGAAAAAGGCGATAGAATTAAATAACGCTGCCCACAAAACAGCCTGGAAAGGGGTAAGCACTTTAGTGGAAACAACCGTGGCAATAGAATTGGCTGCATCATGAAAGCCATTGATGTAGTCAAAGATCAGTGCCAGAACTATGATGCTGATGAGAAAAGTTGTCATAATAATTAATTAGAAAATGTGGCAAATGTGAAAATGTGAAAATGCATGTTCTTTGTTATTCAATTTTCACATTTCCACATTTTCACACTTCCACATTTGTATTTTAAGCGTATTTAATAATGATAGACTCTATCACATTACTGGCATCTTCACATTTATCCGTCACAATTTCCATTACCTGGTATATTTCTCTTTTCTTGATTACTTCTTTAGCATCATCTTCGGTGGCAAACAATTTTTCAATACTGAAATCAAATACATCATCAGCCTGGTTTTCAATACTGTTGATCTTTACCAGGGCTTCGGTAATGCTGCGCATATTTTTCATATCCCTCAGTTCCACCACGGCAATTTTTACCTGTGCGGCGCCCTGCTCTATCAGTTCAGCAAATTTTTGCATACCTGTATCGTTTGGATTTACCCGGTAGAAATTTATTTTCTTTCCTGCGGCATAGATATAATCTGCGATATCATCCAGGGAGGTGGCCAGGTAGTGAATATCCTCCCGGTCGAAGGGGGTAATGAAATTGCGGCCCAGCTCTGTAAAAAGGTTATGTGTCAGTTCATCATTGGCATGTTCCAGGTCTTCGAGCTGTGTAATAAGGGCGGCCCTTTTATCAAAATCAGGCTCAGCCACTACAGCTTTGAGGATGGACCCCATTTTTTCGACGTTGTTAGCTACTTTTTCAAAGAGTTCATAAAAAATCCTGTTCTTCGGCATGAAGATTTTGAGGAATGAATTGAGTCCAGCCATTGGTTTTAAGTTTTAGTCCCGCCACAGGCGGGATGGTTTGCGAAAATACCGGGTACTTAGGTGGGGTAACGGGGGGTACGGAGAATTAATAATTAATTAATATAAAAATAAAAACAGGGTAACAATTCAATAACAAAGACTTTATATTGCAGCAATTTTAAGCAGTAATCATGTCATTGACAAATCAAATTCATTTTAAGAGGATTTTAGTATCTTTTTTATGCCTTTTTTGCTTCATAACTGCCCATTCTCAGCGCTATCTGGCCGATATTGACTCTTCTTTTTTTATTAAGGACACGGTAAGACCCGTTATAAAACGCTTCGAAAACCTGCGGATTACCGGTTATATTCAGCCGCAGTTTCAAAAAGCCCAGGCCGACGGGGCTCCTTCTTTTGCCGGAGGCAATTTTCCCCAATTCTCCAGCAGCCGTTTTATGCTGCGAAGGGCCCGGGTAAAAATTGATTATGTACTCCCTTCCAAAACACGGTATCCAAAAGCACTTTTCTCATTTCAGATAGATGCCACAGAACGGGGGGTGATCGTAAGAGACATGTTTCTGAAATTATTTGAAACAAAGAAGAATATAGTATCCATGACGGCAGGTTTGTTTGCCCGTCCATTTGGCTATGAAGTAAACCTTTCTTCCACCTTTAGAGAAACACCTGAAAGAGGCAGAATGTCACAGATACTGATGCCATCGGAAAGAGATATCGGCGTTATGTTTTCTTATGAGCCGCAGGAAAAAAAACATAAGCTGTCGCATATAAAATTTGATATAGGTTTTTTCAATGGCCAGGGGCTTTCGGGCACCACCGATTTTGATGACCATAAAGACCTGATAGCACGGTTATTCATCAAATCCTATACTTTCAATAAAGTAGATATTACAGGTGGTCTTTCATACCTCCGTGGCGGTTGGAAAAACGGGACCAGGTATCTATATGAAAATGGTACTGCTGCAAACGGGGATAAAATTTTTACAGTGGATTCTTCTGTATCCAACCTGGGCAAATCCTCTCCCCGCCATTATTACGGCGCTGATGTGCAGGTAAAACTCAATCATGGCTGGGGCGAAACGGAGTGGAGAGCAGAGTATTGGTTTGGCACACAACCCGGCACTTCCGGCTCCACCAGCAATCCCGGCACATTGCCCAACTCCAACGGGAACCCTGTACCCACTTATGTGCGCCATTACGATGGAGTATTCTTACTATTTCTTCAGAATATCATAAACAGCAAGCACCAGTTAATGGTGAAATATGATTGGTACGACCCCAATATCAAAGTGAAGGAATCGGAAATTGGGAAGGCGGGTACGAACCTGACTATTGCGGATGTAAAATTTGCTACAATTGGAATGGGCTATACGCATCATCTGAATGCCCAAACCAAGTTAATAGTATATTACGATTTCGTGAAGAATGAAACTACCCGGCTGGCTGGCTACACCACAGACCAGAAAGATAATATACTCACCTGCAGGCTGCAATTCAGGTTTTAATATCCTCCTGTTTTTATAGGCAAACTGTTAGCAGTCAATTCCTCAGCTCTCCCAATTCTTATGCTTCAGAAAATGCGGTTCTGCCATTAATATTACAGTAATATTCAGTTTACAATTGCTTAACATTCAGGTAACATGCCGTTAATCTTGCAAGGCCACCTTTGACCGAAATAACTGAATATGTACTCCTGGTTGAGATTATTCCTGATAGCGGCATTTGTAACTGGCTTTTCTTCTGTGTATGCGCAATCCATAAAACTAAGCGGTAAAATAATAAACCAAAAAAGCGAACCGCTACCGGGAGCCACCATTACTGATGGTGCCGGCAAACAAGTAGTGGCTGACATCGAGGGCAAGTTTTATCTGACACTTGAAGCCGGAAAAAAATATACCCTTACCATTTCCAATGCAGGCTATGAAGCAAAATCTGTTTCAGAAGTAGATGTAACTGCCAACCAGGAAAATTACCTGGAAATAGTATTGAAGGAAAATGCAAAATCCAACCTGACCGGGGTTACCCTTACTTCCACTTCCAGAAGAGTGGAGAGTACTTCGGCACTGCTCACTTTTCAGCGCAGCAACACCGCATTGTCAAGCGGGCTGGCCGCAGATTTTATCCGACGCACCCCTGATAAAAATACTGGTGAAGTATTAAAGCGGGTAAGCGGCACCAGTATACAGGATGGAAAATTTGTGGTGGTTCGGGGGCTGAGCGACCGGTATAATTCGGCCGTTATCAACAATGCCCTTTTGCCCAGTACAGAGCCTGATAAAAAAGCTTTTTCTTTTGATGTAATCCCTTCCTCCCTAATCGATAATATTGTTATCAATAAAACAGCAACACCAGAATTGCCCGGTGAGTTTGCCGGTGGTCTGATACAGATCAACACCAAAGATGTACCTACCAGGGACCTGCTGAGTGTAGGTGTAAGCATCGGCTTCAATACACAATCCGCTTTTCAGGATTTTACCAGCAATGAAAGAAATGGTAACGACTGGATCGGTTTTGACGACAGGACCCGCGGCCTTCCCAAAGGGTTTCCCACCAGGGCGCAGGTATACCGTGCCGGCAACACACAACAAAAAATTGCCTGGAGCCGCTTATTTAATAATGAGGTGTACAAAGAAAAAACTTCTACTGCATTGCCCACACAAACGTATAATATTACCTGGGGCAAAAGCAATCGCTTTAAAAACGGTGGTGTGCTTGGAACCATTTTCTCCGTTCAGTACAGAACCAGCATGTTGAAATTTGATGTGGAAAGAAAACTGCACCAGCAGGATGGCAAAGCAATTGTAAATCTGACCGATGAGCAGAATAAGTATAGTGTAAATACAGGTGCCATCGCCAATATCAGCTATGTAAAAGGAAAGCATAAGATTTCTTTCAAGAACCTTTTCAACCAGTTGTTTGAAGATAATTATTATACCCGTTCCGGAAACAATGAAGACAGGATACAGGATATTAACTTCCGTTCTTCCGTATTAAACCAGCGTTCACTATATAGCAGCCAGTTGGAAGGCGACCACCAGTTAACAAAGAGCGGTATCAAGCTTCGCTGGAATGGAAATTTTGCCTATAACTGGAAATCACAACCGGATCTGCGTACCTCTTCTTACACAAAATCTACCGGAAGTACCCAACCCTTTACCAATAACGATGATGATACCCGCCGTTTTTTCAGCGATCTGAAAGACTATAGTTATGGGGCCAATGGGGCAATTACTATTCCATTTAGCCTCAACAAAGTGAAGCAAACATTTAAGACAGGTGGTTCCACATTGATACGCATCAGGGACTTCCGCAGCCGGTTGTTTCAATATGAACCGGCTTCTCCTACTTTATTTGATGATACAAAAGAGCAGTTGCCTTACGATCAGATTTTCGCAGGTAACAATATAGGTACGGATGGTTTTGTGGTGAATGAAACCACCAATAACCAGGATAAATATTTTGGTGTATCTGTATTGAACGGTATGTATGGAATGTTTGATAATAAATTTGGCGAAAGAGTAAGATTGGTATGGGGTGTAAGAGTGGAAAATTTCCAGCAATTTCTTACTACTAAAAACGTCTCTGCAAAAAGAGTGGTGGTGGATACAGAAAAATGGGATGTATTACCTTCTTTTAATTTTACCTATTCTCCCAATACTAAAAACAGTGTACGTGTATCCGGCAGCCGCACTGTGGCCAGGCCCGAATTCAGGGAAATAGCCCCCTTCTCCTTTTATGATTATGAAGCTAACTATGGAGTAAATGGTAATGTAAACCTGCAGCGCAGTTCTATACTGAATGGCGATGTTCGGTATGAATTTTACCCCAAAGGCGGCGAAGCCATAACTATCGGTGGGTTTTATAAATATTTTAATGATCCGATTGAATTACGTCTTGACCCTTCCAGTGTACTGGACAGGAGAAACTATGGCTACAGCAATGCAGATAATGCGTACACACTGGGTGCTGAGTTTGAAGTAAGGAAAAACCTTGACTTTGTAAATAAAAGCCTGAACAATTTCAGCATTTTTGCCAACCTTACTTATATCTATTCCAAAGTAACCCTGCAGGGATCCACCCCCACGTCAAGGCCATTGCAGGGACAATCACCTTACCTGGCCAATATGGGACTGCAATATAACAGCAAGCAGGGTGGATGGAGCGGTTCATTATTATACAACCGGATCGGTCAGCGTCTTTCCCTGGTGGGTAACAATGACTTCCCCGACATTTATGAAAGGCCCCGCGACCAGGTGGATTTCCAGTTGGCGAAAAAAATATTTAAAAATAAGGGTGAAGTAAAGCTTACCTGGGCTGATATCCTTAACCCGGCCTATTATTTCTACGAAAACGTGGATACCAAAAAAGCATTCAGCAGTGGTACAGACAGGGTATTTAATTCGTACACACCCGGTTCCACCATCACCCTGGGCTTTACCTATGATTTCAATATTGGGAAAAAATAACACAACATAAAAATCAAACAAAAAACAACTCAAAAAAATCTATATGAAGAAGATTATTTTCGGCACACTTGCACTGGTTGCACTCCTGGGGGCCACTTCCTGTGTAAAAGTGAATTTTGAAGAAGGTGAAACCGTAACCGTAACTCCTGATCCCACCAGTAATATTATCACCGGTGTTATCTCTTCCAGTAAGTTTTATGCCAAGGGCAAATGGATACTGAAAGGATATGTGTATGTAACTGACGGGGCCACGATCACTTTTGAAGCAGGTTCTGTTATTCAAAGCGATGTAACAGAGAAAGGGGCATTGATAATAGAAAGAGGTGCCAAGCTGATTGCATCCGGTACAGCCGCTAATCCAATTGTATTTACCAGTGGCAAAGCTATTGGTTCAAGGGCCCCGGGAGATTGGGGTGGAATTATCCTATTAGGTAAAGCGCCTACTAACCGCCCACTTGATCCCGCACCAACTATTGAAGGTGGTGTGGGCCGTCAATATGGCGGTACAGATCCGCTGGATGAAAGCGGTATCCTTCGTTATGTTCGTATAGAATATGCAGGTATTGCCGCTGAACCCGGTTCGGAGATCAATGGTCTTACCTGTGGCGGTGTTGGTTCTGGTACTATTATAGAAAATGTACAGGTATCCTTTGGTAATGATGATGCATACGAGTTTTTTGGGGGCACAGTAAATGCCAAAAATCTCATTGCCTTTGCAACAGCCGATGATGATTTTGACTTTGATTTTGGCTACACAGGTAAGATTCAGTTTGCTGTATCCTGCCGTAAGCCTGATTTTGTAGATGCCGGTGATGCAGGAAATGGTATTGAGTGTGATAATGATGGTTCTGGAACCGCTGCTGCTCCTAAAACAAAACCCCAGTTGAGCAATTTTACTATTATCGGCCCTAATGATGCTACAGGCACTGCAGCCAATCATAATTACTCCAACCGCTGGAGAAGGGCTACCCAGTTTGTATTGCGCAACTCTATCCTGATGGGCCATCCTGATGCTGGGTTTTCAACAGAGTCAGATGCCACATTGAATGATTATTATGTAAATAATGTTTCTGAGTTCAAAAATAACTTAGTGCATGCATCAGCACTGCCTTACAGAACAGCCAATGCGGCAATAGCCACGAATGCGTTAATACAGGCCAAAGCAGAAGCTGAAGGTTGTATTACATACGCAACTTCTGCCGCTATTCAGTTAACAAGCCCGTTCTATTCAACTGCACCCAACTTCCTTCCTGCTGCAGGTTCACCTGCATTGTCAGGTACAAGCTTTACCGGTATGAATGCTTTCTTTACCAGCACTGCTTATCGTGGCGCTTTTGGAACTACCAACTGGACAGCCAACTGGACCAATTGGGACCCGCAGAATGCAGCGTATTAATTTAATAGCAAATAAACACTTCCCAGGGCGTCCCGGATATTCCGGGACGTTTTATTTTTGTGAAACTGAAACAGCAAGCTATGTATCGTTTAGTAATTACAGTATCGGTTATCGTTTCTTTTTTTTCCTGCAATGATAAATCAAAAAAGGGCCTGATGCCTGAGATAAAGAATTGCGACAGCGCCATCGTCATGTATTATCATACTCCCGGAGACCCGCGTTTTTTTAATATGACAAAAGTGCGCAACATGGATTCTGTATCATCCATTGTAAAAGATGCCAATCAAAAATTAATCCCGGCCAAAGACAGTTGCATTACCCAGGGTAAAATATATTTCTATGGAAAAGGCGGAGCGGTGTACCCGGTTTATTTCTCCCGCATGCAAGAATGCATGACACTCTCTTTTATGAAAAGAGGTGAAAAATATTTTGCACAAATGAGTAACAGCGCCAGCAAGGCATTAGATGAAATGGAGAAAAGGGTAGTAGTATTGCCAGGAAGAAAGGAATAGATTATTTGCCGGCCGGCATATAAGCATAAGCCACTTCGTAGGGCGTTTTGATGAGTTTAGGTGACAATTGCCCTATGGCCAGATCAGTCTGCTGGGGGGTTGGTTCGCATACTGAGTACTTCATACCCTTATAAATGATGGGAGTACCAACTGGTTTGTCAAATTTTATGGCAATGGTAACATGTTCCGGGAAAGTAAGTACAATCATCGGAAGGTTGTATATTTCTTTTACCAGGTAGAAAAACAGGGCCGCCCTGTCTTCGCAATCGCTCTGCCCGTATAATAATGTTTGCTCGGGGCTTAATCTTTTTTCATTGCCAAACTGGCGGCTGTCCGGTTCAAACAAAAAAGCATAGCGGGTAAAACGCATCAGGAAATCAATACCATTCTTTTCATTCATTCCTTTCACCTGTTTCTTCAGCAGCGGTATCAGCGAAAGATATGTTTCATGGCTCATTGGGATATTAAAATACGATTCATAATCCACCACCGGGTAATTGGCAAATATGGTTTTGATCTGCGGGTTTAGTTTTATTGTAAAATGATAATCGGTTTCATTGTAAGAAAACCCGATTTCCTTTTCAGCATATTCCACCGGGCTGAAATCCGGCAGATGGGTCACTTTATATGAAAAAGCTTTTTCGGCACCGGGTACAGTAATATTAACTGGTTTGAATTTGTTTTGTGTAAAATCTATGTTGCCCCCGTAATCATGATAGTTCAGGCAAACGTATTGCTTCCCGTTCTTTATATGGCTGGGTATATTATAAATACTTTCATCGCTCTGCACATAAAAAAGGATTTTGTCGCCTGCCACAGAAAGGGTGGCATTATAGCCGGACTGTACCAGCAGCAGCCATTTATATAATGTGTACTGGTAATAATTTGCTGCTTTAGGGCTGATCTGTTGCGCTGTTTTTCGAATGAGCTGGTAGTATAACCAGTCATCAAGCCTGTGTTGGTTCTTATAGGCCAGTAATTGATTCACAACCGGCGTATAATCCGCTGCACAGGCAGCAGCATAAAAATTCAGTATCGCTTTTTCAGAAAGGGAAACAGTAAAATCGGTAAAGGGAATACCGGTGAATGGCAGTTCAACCGCATTGCCATAAAAATCGAAGCGTACAGATCTGTTTTCGGCCTGACCAAAGGAGCAAAATGACGCTGAAAAGAGGGCCATCCACAGGGTTAATATCAGGTTTTTCGTTTTCACCGCTAACATCAGCAGGTAAGATACAAAAAATTAACAATAAGGTAATATTAAATTTTCGGTGCATTGAGTGTGTACCACTATTTGATGTTTTCGGAAGCAGTATTCTTAACCCAGAGATAACCTCTCTGTAATAGCAGCGTAACAATCGGTCTGCATCTTTACAACAGTTCTTACCCAGGTTGCAGATTGCACTATATATGTGTTAGTAATTCTCCCCAGGTGCAGTTATTTTCTCATGCAGTTACCATCCCAAAGCAGGACAGGCTTCGGGGTGGTTTTTTTATTTCAGGATGTCTTAGAAAAATATCCCGCCTTGTATAGCAGCTATTGGGTGCATGTTCCGGCTGCAAGCTATTGCACCATTTTATAATTTTTAATTAGCTATTGTATAGGGGTGCATTTCAAATTGTCGCTTTTGGCCCCGGCCCGAAGGGCGGCAAAGTCTTTTTATACGACTATTCAGTATTTTGTCTGCGAGTCCTGAAAGATTTAAGTTGCGACAATTTTAAATGTACCCATTGTATAGCGCCAACTATTTCTATCGTACGTAAAAATAATTCTACATTTTACTAAATAGTTTTTCTATAAGGATTTTTTAAAAGCAGTTCTACATTGCATAGTATATTTTTTTATTAACTTTTAAATCTTTCCCTTATGGAAAAGTATGTTACCAGGTTTCTTGGAGAACCTGATTTTATCAAGGCCCATGCAGACCTTGATCTGGCCGTTGGCCTTGTAAAACCCTTTAGTACCAGCCTGAATGACAGCCAGCGGATTGGTTTCCGCACGATGGCTGATGGCCGGGAGGGTATGGTAAGAACGGTATGCCGGATTTCATTAACCCACATTGACTGCCTGCCCCGCAACGAAAACCCGGAGGAAATGGAGCTGGCCCTTGCTTATTATGATAAGCTGGCGGGGCTGCTGCAAAAAGCGGCGCTGTATCATGAATTGATTGATGATACCCTGACTGCGGTGGGCGGAGACATTATGGCTTTGGCCGACCGGTATACAGGGCATCTTCAAACTGCCCGTGCCGGAAACAATAGTCTGGATATGGCGATGGACCAGTTGGATGAGTACAACAGGCGTTTTGTAAGCAAAACTTCGCCCGAAGAGCAGGAGCCTGACCCTGTAACGCCGGTTTCTTAAATGCAGACTATTTGTTTTGCAGAGGTGTACTTTTATAAGTACACCTTTTTTTTTGCCCTTATCTTCTTTCTTTTTTTGTATTTGTCCCATCGGGACACGATGTCGGTAAAAAAGAACGGGATGTTGTTTTTTTGCCCCATCGGGGCAAAAGAATGATCATTCCGGTTCTTTA
>JANOEQ010000066.1:0-21656 GCA_031441485.1 Chitinophagaceae bacterium | reverse complement strand
TAAATCCGTATCTATCCTTTGAATCTCAGCCGTATTACAAAGTATTGACAGCTTTTTATAAATAATCTATGTTAATCCGTCCAACCCGTGTTATCCGTGTGCTAAAACTGTTGTGCTAAAAGATGTGTCCACACGATAGGGCCATCCGGGATAGAAAAGAAGTTATCATAGAAATACACACAACTTGTCCCGCATCGCCTTCGCTAAAGCTTCAGCGAGCAAGGCCTAATGCGTGGATAGAAAAGCATATCTGTGTATTTCTATCTGTTCTATGACTTACTGGGGTTCATTTTTTTTCAAACTGAGACACTACCGGAAAAACTGAATTCAAAACCCACTTCCGGTTTAAATCCGGCAATATCAAAATACCATTGTTTCATTTGATCTTTGTCTGTAATGGCCTGCCATACTTTTTCAATGAGTGCATTGTATATACGTTCGATGGTAAAAGGAAATGTGTGCATAGTAATATTAACTTCAGGCTCTATTGTTACAGGCAGACAGGGAGTACAAAATAATGAAAACAAGCACATCTATGCCTGCCTTTATTTCTTATCTATCGCCTCTGCTATTTCAAGTATGATACGGATAAGTTCTTTTTTATTTTTTTCGGCTTCAGTCTTATTTTTAAAATATACCAGGCGCCGGTTTTTGTAGATTCCTTCCAGCAGCGGAGACTTAATATTTACTACCGCCGGATGATGAAATACCAGCAGCAGTTTATGTGTTTTATACGGCCCAAAGGTCAGTATGTCTTCTTTGTAATAATAGCTTGGTGCATTCCATTTTATCCGTTCACTGAGTTTGGGCGATGCTGCTTTGATTATTTTCCGCAGGGCATTGATATCGCTTTTTGCAGCTTCGGGTTGTTTACTCACCCATGCTTCCACTTGTTCATCGTCAGTGGATTTCTTTGATGCCACCTTTTTAGGAGCTGCTTTCGTACTCTTTTTCGCCATGGCCTTTTGATCATTCTCCTTTACCCTGAACTTTACAATCCTTGTTATCAGTTCAAACGGAATAGGTTTATCCAGTGGAAATTGTACAGATCCTTTTGCGCCTTCGTAAGCGGCCAGTTCTTTTTTAAAACCTTCAATGCCCGAAGGGGAGGGATAAAAACCGATATGTTTTTTAAAACCACCAAAATGTACCAGGTTGCCGTGCAGCGAAAACGTAGGGATGCCGTAATTGATCGTTTCTGTGGCGCCCGGTGCCGCTTTTTTAATAGTAGCCCTGAGTTTTTCCAGTAATAGCCTTATTGGTTCCGGGAAGCCCGCGATATATTCATCCATGGTTTTTACAACTGTATTTATTGCCATGATAATATTATAAAAGTATAAAAATTAGAGCTGTTTTAGTTTTTTATCAAAATGCAGTAGCCAGTGATTGCCAAACTTATCGGTAAGGTTACCAATTTTGGCCCCGAAAAAAGTATCTTCCAGCGGATAAGTGGTCAACCCCCCGGCAGAAAGTTTTTCATAGCGCTCACGTATTTCTTTTTCTGTACCACAGGCCAGCATTAATGAAACAGCATTTCCTTTAGAAAGCCCTGCACCGGGAACCATGTCGGAACCCATCAGCAGCAGGTTGCCGCTTGTAAGAGTGGCATGTAAGATACAATCCTTCATTTTTTGCGGAATCTTATCTGCGAGGGGAGATTTACCAATGGTTTGAAAATGGAGTTCGCCTCCCAGGCATTGCTGATAGAATGTCATTGCTTTCCGGCAATTACCGCTGAAGGTTAAATATGAATAAATCCCTGGATTCATTATTTTTTTGCAGTAGCTATAAGGCATCTCTAAAAACCTTCCTTCCCTCTCATTTGGAGAGGAATTAAAAGGAGAGGTCAAAATGAAAGACAGGGTTTTTAGAGATGCCTTATAGTAAGTCGTTATGCATTCATCATGGCTGCAATATCCAGTTTTTTCATTTGCATAACAGCCTGCATTACCCGCTGGCCTTTTTCAGGATCACTCATCAATTTACCGATCGTGGCAGGAATGATTTGCCAGGAAACACCAAACTTATCTTTCAACCATCCGCAGCGGCTTTCCTGTCCACCGTCTTCGGTCAGCTTGTTCCAGTAAAAATCTATTTCTTCCTGGGTTTCACATTCCACCACCAGGGAAACGCCTTCATTGAAGGTGTACTCATGTGTACCCGGCCCATCCATGGCAATGAAGTCATTTTGATTCAAATTGAATTCGGAGTACATTACTTTACCGGCATTAGCATCTCCTGCGGGATAGTGCGCCAGCATAGCAGTGGCAGAATTATCAAAAAGAGAGGAATATAAATTAATAGCTTCTTCTGCCCTGCCAAATTGGTTACTCGTAAATAGCAGGGAGGGTGTTATTCTAAGTAATGTATTTTCTCCGGTTGTAATGGATACCTGCCAGGTAAGTCCGTATCTGTCCTGCACCCAACCGTACCGTTCGCTCCAGGGATATTTATCTATGGGCATCAATGTTTTGCCGCCTTCAATCAGTTTATTCCACAGTTCATTTGTTTCAGCTATTGATGTGCAGTGTACAAATACAGAAATGGATGGATTTATTTTAAACATAGGCCCGCCGTTCAGGCCCATGAATTTTTTTCCATTCAATTCAAAGTTTACCACCATTGGTGTGTCAACTGTTATACTGGCTTTATTAAAAAGAGAACAATAAAATACTGCAGCTTCTTTGGCATTGCCATCAAACCACAGGCAGGGATGAATATTGCTGTTCATGTTAATCTTTTTTTAGTTTTTGAGATAAATAAATCAGGTTGCTTCGGTATGTTTTTTAAAGTTATTTAAAATGGCCTGCCAACCACCCTGCTGCAATTCTAGCGAATTCATTTCTTCTGCTTCAAACGTTTCAACAACTTTGGTGGTATTGCCGGCGGATGTAAAAGTGATGTTTACTTTTCTTCCATCTTCAAGAGTGTATGCAATGTGTTCATTGGTTTTAACAGCGTCATACACGCCGGCAAAATCAAAACCAAAACTGCCGTCTTTGGCTTCCATGCGATAGCTGAAAGCGCCAGCGGGTTTCAGGTCATTTGTGACAGAAGGGGTATGCCAGTCGTCGGAGGCATTGTTCCAGCGGGTGATATGTTCAGGAGAGGTCCAGCACTGCCACACTTTTTCCATTGGTGCGTTAATGATGTTTTCTACCGTGATTGTTGCTTTGTTGATTGTTTTCATGATATGCGTTTATATGTTGACTGAAGTAATTTGTTTCCACAAAGATGAGATAGTAAAGGGAAACGCAAGCTGTACAAAAATGACTAAAAAGAGGTGTTTTGCGACAAGATTAATTATTACCTTGGCAGCATGAAAAATGTCAGCATCCTGGTTCCGGAGTCATCAGTAATGCAGGCCATTGCTGATCCGCAGTATCTTTTTTCTGCTGTCAACCAGTTTTTGGTTGTGTCGGGCAAAGCGCCACTTTTTAATGTACGATTAGTGGGGGCAAAAAAAGAAGTAAAACTAAATGACGGGCGTTATTCAGTACATACTGATATACAATTGAAAGAGGTGCAGCAAACAGACCTTGTTTTTATTCCGGCATTATTTGGTGATATGTCAACGGCTATTTCCAAAAACAAAGTGCTGATACCCTGGATAAAAGAGCAATATGATAATGGTGCAGAACTGGCCTCGCTGTGTGTGGGTGCTTTTTTATTAGCTTCCACCGGTTTGCTGGATGGAAAAAAGTGCTCCACGCATTGGGGTTTTCAGAATGAGTTCAGGGAGATGTTTCCGGAAGTGGAAGTGGTGGAAGGCAGCATTATTACAGAGGAACACCGCATTTATTCCAGTGGTGGCGCCAATTCGTACTGGAATTTATTGCTGTACCTGGTGGAGAAATATACAGACAGGGAAACGGCTATTCTTGCTTCCAAATATTTTGCTGTAGACATAGACAGGGAGAGCCAAACGGCGTTTGCAATGTTCAAGGGACAAAAAAACCATGCGGATGCCGCCATAAAAAAAGCGCAGGAGTATATTGAAAAAAGTATTAAAAATAAAATTCCGGTGGATGAGCTGGCAGATATAGTGGCTGTGGGGAGAAGAAGTTTTGAGCGTCGTTTTAAACAGGCCACCGGCAATACGGTGCTGGAATATATACACCGGATAAAAATAGAAGCGGCGAAAAGAAGTTTTGAAAACTGCCGTAAAAATATCAATGAAGTAATGTTTGATGTGGGCTATACAGACACAAAGGCTTTTCGGGCAGTG
This sequence comes from Chitinophagaceae bacterium, assembly GCA_031441485.1. GTDB lineage: Bacteria > Bacteroidota > Bacteroidia > Chitinophagales > Chitinophagaceae > JJ008. The sequence continues at coordinate 17,428 of JANOEQ010000066.1, read as the reverse complement.
TTTAAAAAGATAACGGGACTAACGCCGATTGAGTACCGAAATAAGTATAATAAGCAGGCGGTGATGAACTGAGTGAGATGATGATCATTTTTTTATTTTTACCACACCGGTTTTATATAAATTGATAGCCTGTTGCAAAATGGCATTAATTTTTTTTACAGGTAAATTTTTAGCAGGATCAAAAAGCATGATCTTCATACGGGAACGTTTTTCCTGTATAAGTTCCGGCTGAAGCAGGTGTTTACCTTCCACCATGCCGAGATAGGGTTGCCCGTTTTTTTTATTGATCCACAGATAGCAAAACATTTTTCGGTTGTAACAAAAGAAGGGCATGCCGTATTTCCAGGCGGCGGTAATGTTATCGTCTTGTTGCAGGATAATTTCCCGCAGGGCGAGTAAACAGCTTTTTGCAGGTTCTTTCTGCTTCAGGTAAAAATTATCAATATCTCTCAGCATACATATCTATTTCATATTGGCCGGTACTTCATCCAGCCATACCAATTTCAGTGTTTTGGGAGAAAGGTTGAAGATATAATTATGTTCTGGGGTTTCTGCAATCAGCAATGGCTCTTCTATATCAAAAGAGATAACAGCCCAGTAGTATTGCAATTCTTTGTAGGTGACTTTGCGGATCTTTATTTCCTTACCGCTTACTTCCTGTAGTACCTGGTTCCATATTTTATTAAAGCCCTCGCTGTCCTGTGTCATTTTACAGGCCAGCTTTTCCTTGTTGAAGTTGATGGTCACATTACCGTTGGGAATGGCTGCCAGTGCCGGTATTTTCAGGTAACGGGCCCATAGCACCGGGCCAACGAACAGGATGCCGCCGTTTAATTCATATTTTGGTGTATCACCCAGTTCTTTTGTAATAAGCGCTTTTGCTTTTTCCACAATATCCGGACTGCAGTATTTATATACTACGCCTTTGGGGATATCCACACTGTCAATTTTTTGGCAGGTAGCGGCAAGCTGAAAGGAAAGGGTGATAAGAACCAGGAGTTGCTTCATGTCAGAAAATTAAGAAATTTTTTAAGTGCTTTCGCTGTTTACAATACTGTATGGCCTGAAGTTTTATACTACCGGCCAGGGATGTAAGATAATCAGAACTTGTTTTACGGCAAAGAAGGGATGCAGAATTAAACTACTGTTTTTTTTCATATACATATACCAGTTCACGCCGTTATCATCCGAAAAAGCCTGGCTTCATATTGGTTCATCAGGGTTTGTTTTATCCCAGTTAAAAACAACAAGAATATCTTTGCCATTGAAAACGTGCTACTCAAAAAATATTTTACAGTAGTAGATTCCTTCAATATTTTACCAACAAAGGATTTTTTTAATACATAAAGCTTATTATCTATTATCGCTTGTGAGTTTTGTTGTTTCCATTCCATTTCTTGAAAGGTGTAAGATTAGCTGGCGGATATGGGGCATTGGTATCTTTATCTGCTTACCTTTGATAAGTGTCTTTAAACGGTATCATTTAGTTTCGTGGTATTTAAAATATCGTATTTCAATTGCATGGCTACAATTGGGTATTCCAAATTTAATTCATTTTCAATTTAAAACGGATCAAAGATATGCAGTGAATAAGGGCCGGGCTGTGAGACATCGGCTACGAAACGATAAGTTTGGAAGACCCGGCAGGGGCAAAAATAATCCTTCATCATATAGTATTTCTCTGCGTACTTGCCTTCGCTGAAGCTACGGCAGTCGAAGAAAGCTTCGGCGGAGCAGGGCCGGCATAACATGAAGTTACAGATTCTGGCCTATCGTTCATTGTTGCCCGGAGCCGATAGCTATCGGCCCGGCATAACGTTTGCCGGGTGAAGACGTTAGAAAGGAAACCCCCGTTTCGTATTTGGCTTTGGAGCCAGACTGTGGGGAGAAAAAGGCAGTTATTCGTTATGCCACTTTGATTTTACCTTCTCTTATTTGTCGCATAAATTTTTTCTTCTCTGCCAATGTCATGCCCTCCATCATCTTTGCCATTTTCACTTTTACGGCTCTGAAAAATGCAACACTGTCAAAGGTTTTTACTTCTTTAGCTTTCATTTTTTAAAAATTCTAATGGTGAACGAATGTCAATAAATGGATAACCTAAGCGGATGTTAATTGAGTTAAACATTTTTATTTTGTCGAAATTCACAATGTGTTTAAAATTCCAGCTAATCAAACAGTCCAGCCGGTTAACGGATGCTAAAGCGATATGATAAGCATCGTTCTCACTTGATTTCCCCAATGCCTTTTCGTTAATGTAGGTTTGAGTTAAGACTTCCACTTCCTCATCAATTTCAATATGCCTTATACAATCAATGGGTATCAGGTTTTTTATTTTTTTAATATGCTCAGGGGCAAATTCAAGCTCGGTTTCATTTACTTCTGAGAAATAGACAAAGAATTCTTTATTAATTATCCTTTCAAACAATTGTTTTGTTGCTTCTTCAAATTCTTCATCATGATAACCTCCAATAACTGAAGTATCAATATAAATTCTTTGTCTCGCCATGCAGTAAAGTTAGCAAAAAAAGCCAATTGGCTCTTTCTATGGCGAGTGTCAGATGGCTTTGTGTGTTGGTACTCCCGCATGAGGCGGGACCACCACAAGACTGCGGGGTGTGTGGCGGACTCCGGGCCTGACGCATGCTTCTCCTGAAAATTTTTTCTCTACGTCTGTCACTTCATAAGCGGCGTACTCGCCTTCGCTACGTGCCTTCGCTGAAGCTACGGCAGTCGAAGAAAGCTTCGGCGGAGCAGGGCCGACCTAACATGAAGTTACAGATTCTGGCCTATCGTTCATTGTTGCCCGGAGCCGATAGCTATTGGCCCGGTATAACGTTTGCAGGGTGAAGACGTTAGAAAGGAAACCCCCGTTTCGTATTTGGTTTTTGAGTCAGACACCGGAAAGAAAAAAAATGTAACTTTGAAAAAATTTAAACAATGAGCCGTATTGCAGGTGTAACCGTTCATCGCAACAAAACAGGCAGGGTAAATAAAATCACACTGACTTCCCGGCGCTGGAGCCATCTTATTGAAGATGTACTCGACCGGATCACCGTTGAAAAGAACAAAGACAAAAAAGAAACGGATTGGGAAGTGGTAAAAAAGAAACTTGATAAAAAACATGGCTTTAAAAAATAACCATGTATAGTGTCCGGATCAAGAAACCTGCCGAAAAATATCTGAATAAAGCCAGCGGCAAAATATACCGTTCTATCAGGGCGAAGATTGAAGAATTAAAAACAGATCCGGTTCCCGGCGATGCTATTCCACTAAAAGGACATGCCAACACTTACCGCATCCGTCTTGGAAGTATCCGAATTATTTATGAAGTCTTCCGGAATGAGCTTGTAATCACAGTTATTGATATCGGCCCAAGAGGGCAGATTTATGACACTTATTGATGAGTTTCATTCGGTTGTTTGTAATCAGAAGCCGCAGATTAACCATACCCATTCAAGATTTTTTTATTTTTTGGAACACTACGGACAACGGGGAAGATAAAGTCATTCAACATCCTTTTCTTGAGGAAAAGATACTGATGCTCCAATCATTATTGCGAGCAAGAATATTCCTACACTAACTTCGGATATAACTATCAGCTTACCAATATTTGAAATTGGGCTAATGTCTCCATAACCAAGTGTTGCAATAGTTACTGTACTAAAATAAAATGCATCCAAAAAGGATTGAATATCTTACTTAAAGTTGAGCTGCCCATTAAAACTTATAAGTCTGTAAATTGCCGCATAAAATATATCAACAAAAACATAAATAATAAAAGTTAAAGTCAATCGGTTAGCTATATATTTATTTTTTTTAAAATGAAAGATTACCCCTCGAAAAGGACGAAGAAATATTATTAATAAAAGAACAACAATAAGTATAAACAGTACATAAGCTTCATTTATATAGTAAGTCATTACATACTCAATACTATCTTCACTTGGGAAAGGAAAATTTAAGTAATAGAGCACATTAATAAGAATTACAACCCCATGCCAAAACAATAATTCAAAAACACCTGATAGAGATTGCAATTCTAATTTTTTAAATCCGATTTGGCCAAGATTTTAAAAAATACTTACAGGCCATTTTTTTCTAACAAATTCTATTTGGTCTTTTTTAGGAAATAAGAAGCACTACGATAAAAGTAGAATAATTGGATTGGAAAAATTATTATTAGGGTAAAGTGCTATTTCATATTCTTTTTTTGTGGACAGTTATCAGGGTTTGTACAAACTTTTGCATGCGCTTGATACATGGATTCAATTAAGTCTTTTAAATAAGGAAATCATCAGTCACCCGGATGCGGGGAAACGACACTTATGGAAAAGTTCCTGCTGTTTGACGGAGCTATACAGCCGTGGCTTCCGCTTCTTCCTTTCTCCAATGCTTATCCATCATAAAAGTACCAAAAGGAATTATTGATGCAAGAAAAGCCTTTACTATCCAGCCATAACTTTTATTATATCTTTCCTTTACAAGGTAAGCAAGCACCATAAAGCCCACAAACAAAACACCATGCAAGCCACCCACTACTGTAACCGCCATAGGTATATTGGCAAAATATTTCAGCGGCATGGCCACCAGCAACAATACCAAAAAAGAAACACCTTCAGCAAAAGCTATTTTTCGGAACCAGGGGAATATTTTTTTCATATAACGCTATTCTGTCTTTTAATACCCTTTTGTTTATCAACCCTTTTCTTCCACTAAATGCCCGAGCACTGATTCACCATTGAGTATTGACCATTCACTAATAATCTATTACCTGCTCCTCAATCATCTCTGGAATCTCCCGCCACTCATATTGCTGGTTGCGCAGTTGAGGCTCAAAACCAGCTTCCCGGATGGCATCCTGTATGGTCTTGTACGTAAAGCGGTGCGGGGCACCTGCAGCACTCACCACATTTTCTTCTATCATGATGGAGCCAAAATCATTGGCGCCCGCATGCAAACAGATTTCAGCGGTTTGTTTGCCTACTGTAAGCCAACTGGCCTGTATGTTCTTTACATTCGGCAGCATGATTCGGCTGAGGGCGATCATGCGGATATATTCTTCCGGCGTGGTAAGGTTGTGCACGCCACGGATCTTAGCCAGCAGGGTATCCACATCCTGAAAGGTCCAGGGAATAAAAGCCAGGAATCCTTTTGCATGCTCCTGCTTGCGGTGTTGCACTTCTCTTATTTTTATAAGATGCTCAAACCGTTCTTCAATTGTTTCCACATGACCAAACATCATAGTAGCCGATGTGGTAATATTGAGTTTATGCGCTTCATGCATAATATCGAGCCATTCCTGCGCCCCGCATTTGCCTTTGCTGATAAGGCGCCGCACCCTGTCGATCAGTATTTCTGCCCCGGCTCCCGGTAAAGAATCCATACCGGCTTCCTGCAGGGCTTTCAATACTTCGTGATGGGTTTTCTTCCCTCCTGTAAGTTTGGTGATATGCGCCACCTCAGGTGGGCCAAGTGTATGCAGTTTGATAGTTGGGTATTCTGCTTTTATCTGTTTAAAAGTATCTATATAGAACTGCAAACCGAGCTCGGGATGATGACCACCCTGCAACAGTAATTGGTCGCCCCCGTATTTCATGGTCTCCTCTATCTTCTGCCGGTAGGTTGGCATATCTGTTATATAGGCTTCGGCATGACCGGGTATGCGGTAAAAATTGCAGAACTTACAGTTGGCAATGCATACATTGGTGGTATTCACATTGCGGTCAATCTGCCAGGTTACTTTGCCGTGCGGAACCTGTTTTTTCCGCAACTCATCGGCGATGAACATCAGATCGGCCAGCGGTGCATGCTGATAGAGGTACACCCCTTCTTCTACAGATAGAAAGCCAAAGGCAGCGGCTTTATCATATAATTCGTTTAACTGCATACATTTATTTTTTTCCACAAACCTATTTGCCGGCAGACAGGGGCCCACTGAGTTTCCGGGGGCTATTCCTTTGTGTTTTGCGGGATATATCCGTAAAGGTACTTTGATAACAGATAAAGTGTTGAACGGTTTTGCCGTGGGCAAATTATTGGGTAGATTTATTTGAATGGTAATGCTGGTTGCATCATTTTTCGCCATTTACTTGTCATACACTCTATAATATGATACCTGCTCCTTCAGGACACGGCATGAGAAAAATAGTTTATTGCTTTGCCATTTGTTTTGCCTCGTTTACAGGGATACCGCTGCATGGGCAGGAGGAATTTATTCAACCCCCTTCCCGACAGGTGGCGCAAATTCCCTTTGAACAACTTACAGGGGGCATTGTCATTTTAAAAGCAAAACTGGGCAACTTCCCCGATACGCTCAATTTTATACTGGACACAGGCAGCAGCGGCATCTCTCTGGATTCCATCACAGCCGATTACCTGGGCCTAAAACCAACACCAACAGAAAAAACCATCAGGGGTATAGCCGGTATCCACAAAGTAAGTTTTCTCTATAATCAGTCCTTGCATTTTCCGGGACTTACTGTAGACAGCCTCAATTTTCATATCAACGATTATTCTGTTCTTACAGCCGTTTATGGAGAAAAAATTGATGGCATTATTGGCTACTCCTTTATCAGCCGGTATATACTTAAGCTGGATTACGACAGTATGAAAATGGCGGTCTTTACTCACGGAACGATCCGTTATCCGAGAGGCGGCTACATGCTCAAACCATACATGAATATGCTGGTATCCCAGCCGATGAAAATAAGGGATGAGAAAAGCATTAACTCCCGGTTTTTATATGATATGGGTGCAGGGCTTTGTATGCTTTTTTCCCGGGAGTTTGTAGAAGACAGCAATTTCATCAGCAGAAATAAAAAGCGATGGGTGAAACAAGGAGAAGGGCTTGGCGGAAAAATAGATATGGAACTAATGGTGCTGAAGGAAATAAAAATTGGTCCATACCGGTTTAGAAATGTGCCCTCATATATTTTTGAAGATGAGAATAATGTAACCAGCTATCCCTACCAGGGCGGGCTGATTGGCAATGATATATTGCGCCGCTTCAATGTAATAATCAATTATGAAAAGGGAGACATTCATATTACTCCCAACAAACACTATACAGAAGAATTTGATTATTCCTATACCGGGCTGGAGCTGTATTATATTAATGGCTTGATACTGGCCGGAGATGTGGCCAGGGGATCACCTGCAGAGGCCTCCGGACTTATGGAAGGGGATGAAGTGCTGGCGGTAAATAAAAATTTCTCACAAAACCTCAATCAATACAAAATCGCATTGCAGGTACCCAATGAAAAAGTAAAACTTATCATCCGCCGTAATGGGGTAATAAAAGAAGTGGAGTTTAAAGTAAGAAGTATACGGTAAGGGATACAATACCGTTTTCATAGCACTTGTGCGTAATATTTTGTACCTGACCTTTCGGAATAATTGGCCAGTCTCCCCAATGAAATGACCATTTGCCCGCCAGTGAGTGCTGCTGATTCGAAAATACAATGGATATAACTTTTTAAAGCCGCAATTTTCAATACTTTTACCTGTCCTCTGCAGCCTTACGAAGGAGGACAGGTAAAAGTATTTTCAACGAATGCATGATTGCCCCAAATTTGCATATTGCAAAGGAGGCTTGCCCGTTGCTGCTGCAAACAAAGGATCGATCATACAATACCGTATAGCAAAAAAGCAGAGTACCTTTATAATAATAAATGATGTTTTAAATTCTATGATACAATTTGAAAAATTCACGTTGGCCAATGGCCTGAGAGTAATTGTTCACCAGGACATGAGTACCCCGATGGCTGTAATGAATATTATGTATGATGTGGGGGCAAGGGACGAAAACCCGGAGCAGACCGGGTTTGCCCATCTATTTGAACACCTGATGTTTGGCGGGTCGGTAAACATTCCTGATTATGACGAGCCGCTGCAAATGGCGGGCGGGGAAAATAATGCGTACACCACCAACGACCTTACCAATTATTATATACAATTGCCGGCAGAAAACCTTGAAACAGCTTTCTGGCTCGAAAGCGACCGAATGCTGTCACTCGCATTTGGAGATAAGAGTTTGGAAACACAGCGCAAAGTGGTGTGTGAAGAATTTAAAGAACATTATCTCACCAAACCTTACGGCGATGTATGGCACAGGATGAGGGAACTGGCCTACACCAAACACCCCTACCGCTGGATGACGATTGGAAAAGAACTGTCGCATATAGAAAATGCAAAACTGGAAGATGTGCAGCATTTTTTCTTCAAACACTACCGCCCGGTAAATGCCGTGTTGGTAGTGGCTGGTAATGTAACGGTTGAAAAAGTGAAAGGATTGACTGAAAAATGGTTTGGCGATATTCCTTCCGGTGAAAAATATATACGCAACCTGCCACAGGAACCCGTGCAAACAGCAGAAAGAAGAAAAGAAATAAAATCCAGCGTACCACTCGATGCATTGTATAAATGCTGGCACATGGGGTCCCGGCTCGAACATAAATATTATATCACCGATCTATTGACAGATATTCTGAGTGGCGGTGGTTCATCCAGACTGTATCAGTCATTGGTAAAAGAGCAGCAATTGTTCAGTAGTATTGAATGTCATCACTTTGGCAGTACCGACAATGGACTGGTAGTGGTGGAAGGCAAATTAGTGAAAGGAGTAAAGATGGAAGAGGCTGAAAAAGCAGTAGAAAAAGAACTGGACAGAATGAAAAATGAACTGGTGAGTGATTTGGAACTGCAAAAAGTGAAGAACAAAACCGAGAGCATGCTGGCTTTTGAAGATATGAGTGTAATGAGCCGTGCAGCCAGTCTCGCTTACTATGAAATATTAGGCGATGCAGCCTGGATGAATACAGAACTGGAAAAATATGCAGCTGTAACCACGGAAGAAATATTGAAGGAATGCAGAAATATTTTCCGGGCAGATAATAGTAATACCATTCGTTATCTGTCTGAAAATTAATTTAAGGAAGAAAAGTCAAGACAATTATGCCAGACAGGAAACTAGCGCCACAAATTGTAGATGCCGTAAATTTTGAGTTGAAACTGAAACCTGCAGACCGGTTTACGCTCCGCAATGGGGTGGAAGTATATGCTGTAAATGCCGGGGCAGAAGAAGTGTTATCACTGGAATGGGTATTCTTTGCCGGTAATTGGCATGAAGAGCAGGATCTGGTGGCACCCACAACTAATTTTTTATTACGCAATGGTACTTCTGCCAAAACAGCTTTTCAGATCAATGAGCATTTTGAATATTATGGCTCCTATCTCAACAGGGCCTGCTATAATGAAACGGCCACTATTACCCTGCATTGCCTTACCAAGCATGTACGGGAATTATTGCCGGTGATAAAGGAACTGATCACCGATTCAGTAATGCCACAGAATGAGCTGGATATCTATAAACAAAATATGAAACAGCGGCTGAAAGTGAGCCTGAAGAAAAGTGACTTTATAGCCAGCCGCCTCATAGATGTATACCTGTATGGCGAAAATCACCCGTATGGTAAATATAGCCGGGCAGAAGATTTCGATGCGCTGAACAGGGAGCAGCTGCAACAGTTCTATCAAAAATATTACCAGCAGGGAAAATTGATCCTGTTTGTGGCAGGAAAATTACCGGCCGACCTGGAACCCTTGCTGAACCAGTATTTTGGTGACCTGCCTAATACACCAATTGATACGGGAACACTTTTCACCTCGCCTGCAACTGGCAAAAAATTCCGGATTATTAATGATGAAGCCGGGGTGCAGGGATCCATCCGCATCGGCAGGCCATTTCCCAACCGCCATCACCCGGACTTTATGAAGACGATGGTATTGAATACAGTGTTTGGTGGTTTTTTTGGTTCCAGGCTCATGAGTAATATCCGGGAAGATAAAGGCTACACTTATGGCATTCATAGCTATATTCAAAATCACATGCATGATTGCTCCTGGGTAATCAGTACCGAAGCTGGCAAAGATGTATGCGAAGCCACCATAGAAGAAGTGTATAAGGAAATGAAAATCCTGCGGGAAGAAATAGTGGAGGAAGAAGAATTATTATTGGTACGCAACTATATGATGGGAGGCCTTCTCGGCGACCTGGACGGACCTTTCCAGATTATTGGCCGCTGGAAAAATATTGTGCTCAATAACCTGACGGAGCAATATTTTTACGATTCAATTAATACCATCAAATCAATTACAGCAGAAGAACTGCAGGCACTGGCTCAGAAATACCTGAATCCCGATGAATTTTATGAACTGGTAGTAGTCTGACCGTTCCGGTATGACCCTTCCTGCCTTTGTTATCGAATAAGTATATTATACCTGGCCCTATTTTTTTACAAACCGGTTAATAATAACCTCAGATTCTGTATACGCCTTTAAAATATAAATGCCTTTTGCAAGCAGGCTCACCGATACCGGCGTTGTAAGGTTTACCAGCTTATTGCTGTAAACAATACTGCCGGTAACAGTCAGTATTTCAATCTTTATAATACGGGTACTGCTGCTTACGAACAGGTTATCACTTACCGGATTTGGATAAATTACCAGCTTTTCTGAATTACCGTTTTTCCTCAGCAATATTACAGAAGAATATTTTTCACTCCTGTTTCTGTCAATAACCCGTAGCCTGTAAAACAGTTTTGGTGAATTTGCCAGGCTATTGTCCCTGAATTCGTAACTGTTGCCGCTGCCATTATTGGTGGGTGATACTTCACCAATGCTGGTAAAGGTTATTCCATCTTCAGACCTTTCCACCACAAACCTGTCAATATTATATTCATCAGCAGTTTTCCATTTGATAAGATTATACGTTCCAAATGCAGCACCAGAAAAACTTTGCAATGTCAGGGGTAAAATATTAAAGTAGCAAATTGTAACGAGGCCATCAGATGCGATAGCGGTAGAAGCTCCGTTCGCTGTAAAAGAGGCTGTTCTTCCAGTTGGATCAGAAAAAGAACCACCGCCGCCCGGATTAAAACCCTCAGGACCACCGCCGCCGCCTGAATATCCACCACCGCCACCACTTTCCCGGTCATCAGCGCCACCACCGCCTGCCCAACCCCATCCACCGTTTACGCCCACTGCATCATCACCGGAACCTAATCCCCCGGCTGCTCCGGCAATATTTCCCTGCTGCCCGGGCCTGCCGGCATTAGCATTGCCATTACCTTGTCCGGCGGAGTTTAATCCACCACCGCCGCCGCCACCATTTGTGCATACAGCACAGGCAAACTCGCCATGATTTCCTCCGGCACCACCTGTACCACCAAGCCCGTTATTGGGAGAAGTACACCCGCAATTACTGGCATTATCACCCGTAGTACTGGTTCCATTATTTCCGGATTGACCATTACCGCCGTTGCCTGTATTATCTTCCCCACCACCGCCTCCGGCAACAAGTTTTAGTACACCATTAATATATACACCTGTGGCACCACCACCGGCGGCTTCATTATCATTGCCATTTAACCCTCTGCCACCAACAAGTATAGTCACGATTTGCCCGGCCACTACAGTATAATCAGCTTCCATAACGGCTCCGCCGCCGGCTGAGTTAGCAGGCGTAGGTGCCAGCCCCCCTGTAGCTCCGCGTGTTTTAATCGTAATGATTGTAACGCCGGCCGGAACAGCCCAGGTTTGAACCCCACCGGTGAAATTGAAATTTACAGTTATCTTGCTGGCACAGGAAAGTTGGGCTTTGGCAGAAATACTCAAAAAGAGAAGCGCAGGTATCAGTATTTTCATTGTAATTGAATTAATAAATAAAATTAAGTGTAAACACTTAGCATACCGGGTTTTTGATACATTCTTTTTTGTCACAGGTGTTGATAATTTTTTTTCAGCCCGCAAACATTCTCGGGTCAAATTTTTTTTCTAATCTCCGATAGAGGAAATTCGCAGTATGATTTTCGACCGCAAAGATTTATCCAACGACGAACTTGTTCATTTTTACAGGAGCTTGCTATGGCCCCGCATGATTGAAGAAAAAATGCTGGTACTGCTACGGCAGGGAAAAATCTCCAAATGGTTCAGTGGTATTGGGCAGGAGGCCATTTCGGTGGGTGCCACTTTAGCATTACAGCCAGATGAATGGATAATGCCACTGCACCGTAACCTGGGTGTGTTTACCACCCGGCAGATGCCACTAAATAAACTTTTTATGCAATGGCAGGGTGCACAGGAAGGATATACCAAAGGAAGGGAAAGAAGTTTTCATTTTGGAAACAGGGAACACCATATCTGCGGCATGATCTCTCATCTGGGTCCGCAACTGGCCATTGCAGATGGGGTGGCATTAGCGCATAAATTAAAAAAGGAGAAAAAAGTATCACTGGCTTTTACCGGCGATGGTGGTACAAGCGAAGGCGATTTTCATGAAGCATTGAATACTGCAGCCGTGTGGGACCTGCCCGTCATTTTTATAATTGAAAACAATGGGTATGGACTTAGCACACCGGTAAATGAACAGTACCGCTGCATTAGCCTGGTAGATAAAGCCAAAGGCTATGGCATGGAAGGGGTGCAGATAGACGGTAACAATCTATTATCTGTATATGAAACGATAAAAGGTGTAAGGGACTATTGTATAAAAAACCAGAAACCCTATTTAATAGAATGCCTCACCTTCAGGATGAGGGGACATGAAGAAGCAAGTGGCACCAAGTATGTACCGCAGGACCTGTTCAAACTCTGGGAAATAAAAGATCCGGTGAATAATTTTGAACAATACCTGTTGGCACAACAGGTATTGACACCGGAACAAGTGGAAACAATAAGAAGTGAATTCAAAGGTAATATTGAAAATGAATTAGCCATTGGCACAGCTGCAAAACCAGTACTACCCGATACGGAGGAGGAACTGGAAGATGTATACGCAAGACCAGAATTCAAAGGTCGGAAGCCAGAAGTCAGAGTGGTAGATAACTCGGAGTCTAACTCCGACCCCGAACCCCCGACCTCGAACCTCCGCCTCATAGATGCTATCAAACAGGGCCTTCAGCAATCCATGCAGCAACATGCTAATCTCATTCTTATGGGACAGGATATTGCAGAATATGGCGGCGCTTTTAAAATAACAGAAGGCTTTGTACAGGAATTTGGAAAAGAAAGAGTGAGAAACACACCCTTGTGCGAAAGTGCTATTGTTGGCGCAGCCCTCGGTTTATCACTGGAAGGATATAAGAGCATGATGGAAATGCAGTTTGCAGATTTTGTAACCGTGGGCTTTAACCAGATAATAAACAACCTGGCAAAAATTCATTACCGCTGGGGACAAAATGCTGATGTGGTGATACGGATGCCTACGGGAGGCGGGGTGGGTGCAGGGCCTTTTCATAGCCAGAGCAATGAAGCCTGGTTTGTAAAAACACCGGGATTAAAAGTGGTATATCCCAGCACACCTGCTGATGCAAAAGGACTACTCATTGCAGCCATTAATGACCCCAACCCGGTATTATTTTTTGAGCATAAAGCGTTGTACCGTGCTGTTAGCGGCCCAGTACCTACTGATTATTATGAAATAGAAATCGGCAGGGCCCGACATGCAAGAGAGGGGGATGAAGTATCCATCATCACTTATGGTAATGGTGTGCATTGGGCAGAAGATTATGCCGCAGAACACCCGGAGATATCAATTGATATACTTGATTTGCGAACTTTATTGCCGCTCGATTACTTAGCTATACGCAGAGCAGTGCAAAGAACAGGCAGGGTATTGCTGTTGCATGAAGACACATTGGTGGGTGGTATAGGTGGCGAGATAGCTGCCTGGATTGCAGAAAACTGTTTTGGTTTGCTGGATGCACCGGTTATGCGTTGTGCTTCATTAGATACACCTATTCCTTTTAATATAGAACTGGAGAAAAACTTTATGGCAAAGGCAAGGCTGGATGAAACAATTCAGCGATTATTGTCGTATTAAAAATATTGTATTGCTGGCAGGTATCTTCTGGAAAGAAAAATTTATATTCACAACCGGAACCTTATTTATTACCAAACCCAGCCATTAAACCATGCCGTCTCCCACTATTGTGCTCATTGCAATAGGCGTAGTTGTATTGCTTCTCCTCATTGCACTTATTTCCATTTATAATCAACTGGCCAAAGAACGTATCCTTACCCAGGAAGGGGCCAGCGGCGTAGGCGCCTGCCTGCAGGAGAGAAATGATTTAATACCCAACCTGGTGGAAACAGTAAAGGGATATGCCGGACATGAAAATAACACACTGATAGAAGTGGTGAAATGGCGCAACCAAAGCGCCGCTGCCACTACGGTGGATGAACAAAATGTGGCCTCCAAAGGATTAAACCAGGCTTTGTTCAATATGCTTTCATTAACTGAAGCCTATCCTGAATTAAAAGCAGATACCCAGTTCCAGGAACTAATGACACAACTGGCCCGTATTGAATCAAAAATAAATGATGCCCGCCGGTATTATAATGGTACAGTAAGGCAATACAATCAAAACCTGGCCGTATTTCCCAAAAATATGGTGGCTGGAGCTTTTGGTTATAAACCGGCCACTTTTTTTGCAGAAGATGTGGAAGCTAAAGTGGCACCCAAAGTAAAGTTTCAATAAGATTTAATTTTTTTTGATAAAACCTGCAGCCTGTCCATTATGCGATATTGTATCACCATATTCTTACTTTGCTCTTCTGTTTTATTTGCCACCGCACAAAAAACAAAAACACCTGCTTATTTCTACACACAGGCCAGTGAAAAATATTTTACTGATATGGAAACAGATTCATTGTTTCATAGCATTGCCGCAGAAATTTTTAAAGAGAACCTGATTCCTTCTGACCTGTTTGAAAAAAAATACCCGGCCATTAAAGGGTTGCTGGTGACGATGAGCAAAAATAATCTTGTCAGTTCATTTAAAGGGATAGAAACAAAACTGCAAAAGAAAATTGTTGCTTATAAAGGGTCGGCACTATACGAGGAAAACAAAACACTTTACCTGGAAGCCATGCGGTTGCAGATAAGAAAGACCCTTTCAGGTAACAAAAGCTTATCGCAGTATTTAACATTCAACAATAGCGACCGGATAAGTTTTTTCAATAGTGTTGTAAGAGCAGGGACAGATGGTAAACTGCTGGTGACAGAAACGATAACCATTTATAATGGTGATGGCAGGCCCAACCCGGTATATGGCAATGATAGCTCACTGAAGGCAGCCGGCAGTATGAATAATGAAATTAAGCGGGGTATATACAGATCCTTCCCCTTGTTTTATGTCAATAAATACAAGCTGTTTCAAAATACCACATTCCGCCTGAAAGAAGTACTGAGGGATGGAAAACCGGAAAATAGCCGGATAGAAAAAAAAGACAATGGAGTGCTGGTGTACACCGGCAGCAGCAATATCTTTTTGCCAACAGGCAGTTATACCTATACGATTAGGTATGAAACAGACCACCAGGTAAAATTGCTGAAAGACTTTGACGAACTGTACTGGAATGTAACCGGCAACAGCTGGGGCTTTCGGATAGATTCTGCAAAATGTACGATCATCTTACCGAAAGGTGCTGCTCTTTTATCCGGCAACTGTTATACAGGTGTACAGGGTGCCACGGGCGAAAATTGCAAATTCACCAGCACTACGGCGGGCGACAGTACAACCATCGTTTTTAAAACCACTCAAGCTTTACTGCCTAACGAAGGTTTGACGGTGGCAGTTTCTTGGCCAAAGGATTTTATAAAAGGGGTAAGTACCTGGCAAAACTGGAAGTATTTTATCTGGAATAATAAAGCTGTCTCCTTTTTACCACTGGCTGCTATATTCAGCGCTATTTTTTGTTTTATCTTTTGGTGGCGCTATGGCCGTGACCCCCAAAAAGGAACAGTGTATCCGCAGTTTGAACCACCGGCCGGTTATTCACCGGCGGCATTAGGATATATCTATTATAAAAAATACAGCCGCCAGTTGACGGCCGCCACTATTGTGGATGCAGCAGTACGCAATAAAATCGCCATCAATGTAGAAAGGGAAGGGCGGATATTCAAGCATAATGAATACAACATTTCGCACAGTAAAAAACCGGCTAAACCACCGGAAAGTGCCTACGAAGATTTTGAAAGTGATGTGGAAGACTTAATAGGCACTACAATCGAAAAAGGAAAATATAACAGCGAATTGGGTAGCCTGGATAAAGCAGTGAAGGCGCATTGCGGGAAGAGGTATAAAAATAAAGATGGTGGTTTTAAAAAAGGTTACCGGGGTTTTTTTTCGCTGAACAGTAAGTATACCGCCCTTCCCATTTTGGTTTGCATAGCGGCAGGAGGCTGGGCCTTTTTTGGAGGACTGGTAAAAGCATTGATGCTGAAAAATTTCTGGCAGATCGCTTATTTTATTGTAGGAATTATACTTTGTGTGCAGGTGTTGAAACTTTTTTCAAAACTATTGACTGCTTACAGCCCCGAAGGGAGAAAGCTGATGGATACAATAGAGGGCTTTCGTATGTTTTTATCAACAGCCGATGAAAAGCGTTTTGATATGATGAACCCGCCTAAAAAATCGCTGGAACTGTTTGAAAAATACCTGCCCTTTGCGATAGCATTGGGTTGTGAAATAGAATGGGGCCAGCGTTTTGAGGATATTATTAATACCGCCTGTCTGGATGGCAAAGCCACTTCATCTTTTTCACAAAGTTTCAGCAGAGATAATTCCAGTTTCAGTTCATCGTTTGCTTCTTCTTTCAGCGGGGCAATTTCATCGGCAAGTACACCTCCTTCCAGTTCATCAGGTGGCGGATCTTCTTTTGGTGGGGGAAGCAGTGGGGATCCAAGAGGTCGGCGCGATGAAACGTGTAGTAGGGCGCGCCATAGCGTTCCGCGGCCTTGAGCCGATCGTTGAATTCAAGGTACTCGCCGGTCTGCATGTTGCGCGTGTACATGCCGCGCGAAAGATGCGCGACCGCGGCAATCGCCTCGCCAAGGCCGATCGCTTGCAGGGCTTTGACTGCTTGCGGGCTCGTATTGACGGCGGCACCGACCTCGCCTAATTGCGGCGCGGCCTCGAAGATTTCCGGCTTCATCCCGAAGGTCTTCAGCGCTTGCGCGGCCGCGAGCCCAGCCAGCCCGCCGCCGACAATCGCGATTCTGCAACTCGATACCATTTGTCTCTCCAACCTCGTTCCCGAGGCTAAGCCATTATATTAGACCGTGCTTGCGCTTCATCGGCTCGGACCCTAACCTTACTATCGCCAGCAAACCGGTACGTCCTCGAGGAGAGAGACTGTGAAGCAATGCTTAGTCATGGCTGTGCTTATCGGGCAACTCTCAGTACTGCAAAGCGCGCAATCTCGGAATTCCGCTGGATCGCATTCGCCTGCTCAGCATTGGCACCACCTTCAATCCTGAACTCTACGGCAAGCCAGGCATGAATGCCGGAGCGGTCGGCTGGCTCGGCAAGAAGTTAAAGCAGGTATTCACGGGCGACGATGCTGAACTCAACGGCAAGATCGC
>JANOEQ010000065.1:0-8780 GCA_031441485.1 Chitinophagaceae bacterium | reverse complement strand
GCTGCTTGCCTCCTGGCTTCCAAAAATTGATCTCTTCGAGTTGAGGCATCGAGCGAAGGTGCTGATACCACTCCCAATCTGTAATCCCGAGATAGGCTCTCACGGCGGCTAGCGCGAATCGCCCGCGACGAGTCGGTTGCTCCAGCCGTGCGCGTGCTTGTAGAACTCGACGGCCTCGCGCAGCGGCGGTCGCGCGTCGAAGAGCGACTGCTGCGCGGCACCCGCCTCGCCGTTCTTGCGGCGCACCGCGGCGAGGATGCTCTTCGGGTCGATCCGCTCGTGCACGTCCTAAATGCTGCGAAGCAGCATAAATCCGTATCTATCCTTTGAATCTCAGCCGTATTACAAAGTATTGACAGCTTTTTATAAATAATCTATGTTAATCCGTCCAACCCGTGTTATACGTGTGCTAAAACTGTTGTGCTAAAAGATGTGTCCACACGATAGGGCCATCAGGGATAGGGCATAGAGCAGATAGAAATACACACAGCTTGTTCCGCCGAATGCGTGGATAGCCATTTAAAATAAAATACTGATCTCTATGTGTGTATTCCTTATGCTTTCTATTTTCTATGTGATTCAAACCTGGCACTGTATTTCAATGACCTTTACTGCCACTATGCATGCGTATGCTGCCGGGTGCCACGGCCCATTAATGGCCTGCTTTTTGTAACCATAGTATACTGAAATCTTTTGACGAATCCTATCGTAAAAATTCATGTAGCCGGAATTTGTCAAATGATTGAAATTAAAAAAAACCCTTGTGGGGCAAGGTTTTGCTTTGATAATTCAAATTATTTCCTTCACCTTTGCTCCCAACTTGCCTGTCGGACAGGCAGGTAAATCCAAAATAAATTAATGGGACTTTTTAACTGGTTTACACAAGAAATTGCCATCGACCTGGGTACTGCCAACACCCTTATCATACATAATGACGAAGTAGTGGTGAATGAGCCGAGCATCATTGCTCTAAACCGCAACAATCCAAAAGAGGTGCTGGCGGTTGGAAAAAAGGCATTGATGATGCATGAAAAAACGCATGAAAGTATCCGTACTGTTCGCCCCCTGAAAGACGGGGTGATAGCTGATTTCAACGCTGCGGAGTTGATGATACGGGAGCTAATCAAGCTGGTTTATCCTAAAAAGAAACTTTTTCCACCCAGTTGGAGAATGATGATCTGTATTCCTTCTTCCATTACCGAAGTGGAAAAAAGGGCGGTACGTGACAGTGCGGAGCAGGCCGGGGCGAAAGAAGTATACCTTATTCATGAACCGATGGCTGCGGCACTGGGTATCGGTATTGACGTGGAAGAGCCTGTGGGCAACATGATCATTGATATTGGGGGCGGAACTACCGGCATCACCGTTATTGCGCTGGCAGGTATAGTTTGCGACCAGTCTATCCGTATTGCCGGCGATGAATTTACCGCTGATATAATGGAAGCCCTGCGCCGCTATCATAGTTTATTGATTGGAGAAAGAACTGCTGAGCAGATCAAAATACAGGTGGGCGCTGCCATGAAAGACATTGATAATCCCCCGGATGATTTTCCGGTAAATGGCCGTGACCTGGTAACAGGTATCCCCAAGCAGGTAATGGTAAGCTACCAGGAAGTGGCAGAAGCGCTGGACAAAAGCATATTCAAAATTGAAGAGGCTATTTTAAAAGCATTGGAACAAACACCTCCGGAACTTGCGGCGGATATTTACCGCCGAGGTTTATATATCACAGGTGGGGGGGCCTTGCTTCGCGGGTTGGATAAAAGACTGGCCAATAAGATCAAACTACCCGTACATGTAGCAGATGATCCGCTGAAAAGTGTGGTAAGGGGCACAGGTATTGCACTGAAAAACTATGACAGGTATCCTTTTGTAATGAGATAAAACCCCAAACCCCTAAAGGGGCTTACGAAGACTCTCAAACTTTGGAACTTTACTATTTTTCGGAAATGATATTCGGGTTTTACAGATATTCAAAATAATAACGACTCTTACTAAAAGCCCCTTTAGGGGTCGGGGTTATGCGTAACGTATTTCTCTTCATCCGCAGGTATATCACTTTTTTCACTTTCCTTATTTTACAGGTGGTGGCACTGTGGTTTTTATTCAGCTATAACAGATTTCACCGGGCCAAATTTCTGGGCATTGCCAATGAAATGACTGGCCGTGTTAACTCCCAATACAACAAAGTGGAAGATTATTTTACGCTGAAGGAGGAAAATAAACGGATTCACCGCCTCAATGACTCCTTAATGAACCTGCTGCCCCGGAACTTTGCAAAACGGGATTCCGGTATGCATCTGGTACAGGATTCCATACCGTACGATACTGCGGGAAACTACCGCCGTTATTATTCCCGGCCTGCTACCGTTATTTACAATACAGTGAATTCACAAAAAAATTATATCCAGCTGAACAGGGGAGCCAACCAGGGCATAAAGGATAATATGGCCGTAATTAACTCTGATGGCAATGCCGTGGGTGTGGTGATAAACGTAAGTCCCAACTTTAGCCAGGTAATGAGCCTGTTGCATGTGCAAAATTCTGTGAGCGCCTCGCTGAAAAGAAGTGGTGACTTTGGCACCGCAGAATGGGATGGGAAAGATCCGCAATTTTTAACACTGAAACGGATACCGAAGACAGTAGACGTTAAAAAAGGAGATACTGTACTTACCAGTTCTGTGTCGTTCAATTTCCCTCCCGGGTATATGGTGGGAACCATTGCCGGCATAAAAATGGATAATGCTAATGGTATGTATTTGCTGAAAGTAAAAACATCGGCCAACTTTTACAACCTGCAGCAAGTGCATGTTATTGAAAATATAGAGCGGGATGAGCAGGTAAAACTGGATGCGGAATCTAAAAGGAAAATAGAACAAGTTAAAAAGACACCCCGGTGAGCGACTTAGTCAAAAATATTCTTCGGTTTATAGTGTTTATACTGCTGCAGGTGTATGTACTAAATAAAATACCCCACCTGCACCGCTTCATCACTCCATATATATATTACCTGTTTATTTTGTGGTTACCATTCTCCGTATCCCGTCAATGGCTGCTGGTGATTGGTTTTTTTACAGGGCTTATCCTTGATTATTTTACGATGGCACCCGGTCTGCATGCCGCTGCCTGTGTGCTGATTGCATACGTGCGGCCCTTTATTATCAATATCCTTACCCCAAAGGATAACTCAGAATTCAACTATCGGGAACCTTCTCCCAAAGCCATGCAGCGGACCCCCTATGCCGTGTATGTTTTTATTCTTACACTGTTGCATCATAGTTACCTGGTTTTTCTGGAGTGGCTCGACTTTGGCACTTTCCTCGACTTCCTCATCAAAGTGGTAGCCACCACTGGTATCAGCCTGCTGCTGATTTTTACAGCAGAATTGTTGTTTCCGAGAAAATTAAAATTCCGTACAAATACGGCGTAGAGTTTGGCCACGAATTTCACGAATGGCACTAAGAAATACAATTGCGTACAAATTGTTTGCCTTCAGCAAATGGATTGCTTTGCAATGGGTTTGGCCACAAATTTCACGAATGGCACGAAGAAATACAATTGCGTACAAATTGTTTGCCTTCAGCAAATGGATTGCTTTGCAATGGGTTTGGCCACGAATTTCACGAATGGGACTAAGAAGAGAAATAGTTTGTCCCGGGCATTTTTTGTATTTAATTGTATTAATGTATTCATTCGTGCCATTCGTGAAATTCGTGGCTAACTTTTTTTGAATTTATTTGCAAATAGATTTGGAAACGGCCTTTCGTAATTCGTACATTGCAATACTGTAATTATTTCCTCACTTCTTTTTTCTCACCTCTTATTTCCTGTCGCATATATGTCCGTGTTCAATCAATCCAGAAGCCGTATCATCCGCCTTATTTTTTTGGTTGCGTTTGTTGTTATCATTGGTCAGTTATTCTACCTGCAGGTAATGTCTCGTAAGTACGGGCACATGGCTGATGAAAATGCGATACTCCGGAAAACCATCTATCCTCCAAGGGGCCTGGTTTTCGACAGAAACAGGCTGGCGATTCTGAACAACACACTTACCTACGACCTGATGGTAACACCCTCGCAGGCAAAGGGAATTGACACTGCTTTTTTCTGCCGGCTGATGGGAATAGACACGGCTGAATACCATAAAAGAATTGTTACAGCCATCATTAAGAATAAGTCTTTCAGGCCATCTGTGTTTGAAGCCTCGTTGCCTCCGCAGAAATATGCCCGTATACAGGAGAATCTCTGGCGCTTTCAAAGCGGGTTTTATATACAGGAGCGCCCCATCCGGTCTTATCCATTTGGTGCTGGCGCAAATATTGTGGGATATATTGGCGAAGTGGATTCCAATTATTTGAAGAAGCATGATGAAGGTGGATACCAGAGCGGCGACTATGCAGGTATGACAGGACTTGAATCAAGTTACGAAAAAGCATTGATGGGAGAAAGGGGTGTGCAGGTATTGATAAAAGACCAATTAAACCGCATACAGGGGTCCTATGAAAATGGGGCAAGGGACGAAGCCGCAATAGCAGGCAGTAACCTCTATACCAGTCTTGATATAGAATTGCAGCAGTTTGGAGAAAAGCTGATGGAGAATAAAGTAGGTTCCATTGTAGCCATTGATCCTAAAACAGGCGGCATTATTGCCATGGTGAGCAGCCCTACGTATGATCCGGGCTTATTGACCGGAACAGAAAGACGCAAACACTTTTCTGAACTATATACTGATCCCAGGCTGCCATTGCTAAACAGGGCGGTGAATGCGAGCTATGCCCCCGGGTCCACCTTTAAAACCCTGCAGGCATTAGTGGGACTCTCAGAAGGTGTAATAACGACAAATACTACTTTCAGTTGCTCTGGGGCTTTTTATGGTTGTGGGGGTAATAACCCGATGGGCTGCCTTGATCCCGGGACCTATTATTTAAAAACAGGCATTACTCATTCCTGCAATACTTATTTTGCTAATGTAATGCAGCGGGTAATCAATAACCCTAAATTTCCAGACATGGACAGCAGCCTTCGCAGCTGGAATAAATATATGTATGCATTCGGATTGGGGCACCGGTTAGGAGTGGATGTACCCACCGAACAAAAAGGTAATATACCCACTCCATCCAATTTTAATAAAATATATGGTGCCGGCAAATGGGGCTTTTGCAACTTTCGTTCTGTAAGTATCGGGCAGGGAGAAGTTACTGCAACGCCAATACAGGTAGCCAATGAAATGGCCTATATCGCCAACAAAGGCTGGTATTATATACCTCATATTGTAGACTCAATAGATGGAGGAGACAAATTTGGTTTACTGGAAAAATATAAGAAGAAAGTTATCCCGATCAATTTGTCTGACAGTATTTTTGAAGCAGTACATGATGGTATGCAGGGGGTAATGGAAAGTGGTACCGGGCGTGGTTCAAAAGTTGACGGTATTACCATCTGTGGTAAAACAGGTACAGTGGAGAATTATTACCGGGGCGTAAAACAACCCAATCACTCTTTCTTTTGTGCATTTGCCCCTCGTGAAAATCCCAGGATTGCCATCATGTGTGTGGTGGAAAACTCTGGCCGGTTTGGTGGCACCTACGCCGCACCTATCGTGAGCCTGATGATCGAGAAATATATCAACGATACTATTTCTGCCAAAAGAAAACCATTGGTAGAAAGAATGTCGTTGATCAACCTTATCCCCAAGCTGATGCTGGATAAAATGCGGGTGAAAGATTCAATAGTACGGGCCAAAGCAGAAGAAGCAGGATTGAAGGGAGAGTTGAAAAATATCAAAGACACCCTGCAGTCTGATGACAACCCTACAGAGACGGAGGTAAAAGAAGTAAAGAAAAAGGATAATAAACCAACAAATGATACACCCGCTAAAAAATCTGTACCAACTGATATGATAATACCTGGCAAACAAAAAGGGCCGTCTGTAATTAAAAAAGATTCTGTAAATAACTAGTGTCGTGTCAAGTCTGATATGACGGAAACAATTTTCCCACAAAGGCCACGAAGCACACAAAGCCTTCTCTTTGTGTCTTTGTGGGAAAACATTTTACGACATAACAAACTTAACTTAGCACTAGCCCGGTCTGATGAATAAAAGAAGCCCTGAAATATCAAAAGGAATTGACTGGCTGGCCATCTGGCTTTACCTGTTCCTTTGCCTTATCGGCATTATATGTATTTTTTCTGTTGAATACAGGGAAGGGAATGTTATGCAAAGCTTCCTTGAATTTAAAAAGGAATACAGCAAGCAATTATTTTTCTTTGGTATCAGTGCGGTGGTGGCTGTATTTATCTTACTTACCGACAGTAAA
The DNA here is from genome assembly GCA_031441485.1 of Chitinophagaceae bacterium. Classification (GTDB taxonomy): domain Bacteria; phylum Bacteroidota; class Bacteroidia; order Chitinophagales; family Chitinophagaceae; genus JJ008. The sequence continues at coordinate 2,463 of JANOEQ010000065.1, read as the reverse complement.
TTTTTTACTGCCACAGCAAACCTGTCTTATTTATTGGGGATATGTTTAATAATGGCAACTTTTGTGGTGGGTAAGGAGGTGGGCGGCTCAAAAAGCTGGATACCCCTGGGTTTTATGAATATTCAGCCAGTGGAGCTGTGTAAAATATTTACCTCATTGGCGGTGGCCAAGTATATATCTTCCCCGGAAACAGATTTTCGAAAAACAAGATCACAGCTGATAGCCGCAGCTATTGCTTTTGCCCCGGCTATATTATCGGTGTTGCAAAAAGAACCGGGTGCAGCCATTGTGTATTTTTCCTTTGCCATTGCCTTTTTCAGAGAAGGCCTTCCTGTAAAATACCTTGTCATTTTTTCATCATTGATCATATTGATTATCGCCAGTATAGTGATCAGGCAAAATACGTTGTTCATCATACTTACTATTTTGGCAGGGGTATTTATTTATATGGTCAAAGCAAAAATCAGGAGGGACAAAGGAATTATTGTCAGGATTGTTTTAATATGGCTGCTATGTGTGGGCGTGCAAAGATTCCTGGTGCCGGCATTGTTTGAGAAGGTATTTAAACCACACCAAGTAGTACGGATTTTTTCCACGTTCGGTATTGATGATTATAAATTCAAGAGCGAGAAAAGGACCGCAGAAATTGAGAAGGAGTTTGGAAAACTTGGTTCTTCAAAAGTTAAAGGAGAAAAAGCGGAAAGCTATAATGTAAAGCAGTCTAAAATTGCTATTGGCAGTGGTGGCTTTTGGGGTAAAGGATTTTTGCAGGGCACACAAACAAGGGGGGATTTTGTTCCCGCACAGAATACAGATTTTATTTTTTCCACCTTTGGTGAAAGCTTTGGATTCTGGGGCAGTACTTTATTAATGCTCCTTTATTTCGGGCTTATGTTCCGTATTGTATTGATGGCCGAAAGGCAACGCAGTGTGTTCAGCCGGGTGTATGCTTATTGTGTAGCAGGAATTTTATTCTTTCATGTGGCATTAAATGTATGTATGACCATTGGATTGGCTCCTTCACCCGGGATCACCCTTCCTTTTTTAAGTTATGGCGGATCATCCTTACTTACGTTTACTATTCTTCTTTTTATTTTGATAAAACTGGATGCCGACAGGCAAATGGTGTTGCGATGAAACCAGGAATTGGTTAATCAGTTAATCAGGATCAATCGCTGATATCAAAATGCAGTTTGTAAATTAAAACCAATTTCAATAACATGCCGCCTGACTCCCAATTAACCAATTAACTGATTTATTCATGAAGATCATTCCTCTCTCAGAAGGCACTTTCACCATTGATAAAACAAAACGTTTTGTTCCGTTTGATGATGCGGTGGACAATCTCAAAGACCGTTCAGCGGGCAGTCTGTTGGTAGAGATACAGCCTTTTGCAGTGATTACATCAAAAGACATACTCCTGCTTGATACAGGCCTGGGTTTTGAAAAAAACGGCACATTGCAACTACATCATAACCTGATGGATGCAGGCATTAATCCGGCTGAAGTAACCAAAGTATTGCTATCACATTTGCATAAAGACCATGCAGGTGGGGTGGGTATTGAACGGGAGGCTTTGGGAGGAAGACTTTCATTGCCCAATGCTGCTTATTATGTGCAGCGAACAGAATTGGCTTTTGCTTTTGAAAAAGGCTTCCCTTCTTATGTTCCTGAAGAACTGGTTTGCCTGCAAAATAATGCGCAGGTGGAATTGCTGGATGGAAATGGAAACATTGATGAATATATACAGTGCCAGGTTACCGGTGCCCATTCGCCCCATCATCAGGTATACTGGATACGTGACGAAGGAGAGACCATTTTCTTTGGTGCTGATGATGCTCCGCAATTGCAGCAAATGAAACACCGCTTTGCTGCCAAATATGACTTTGATGGAAAAAAGGCTATGGAACTGCGACAGGGATGGTGGGAAACGGGAGCCCAGGAAAAATGGACCTTTCTTTTTTATCATGATGTAAAAAACCCAGTTTGGGCTTTTCACTAATGGTAAGGCCGGCTCTTTGAAGAGCCGGCCGTTGCTAACCTATGAAAAACACCATTTCAAAGATATATAAAATCTCTTTTACAATAATCTGTTTACACGGGGCCGTTTGACAGGCCGGTTGGGATTATTCTGAAGCCGGTTGTTCCGTATGCCCTGTAACTCGCGGATGAAAATATCCTGATGCTGATATACCTGGTTGCCGCGTTGTTCCCCAACGATTTCCCTGAACTGTGGACGGAAACGAAGCCGCAGGTCAACAATTCTTTGTTGAAGTACCAGCCTGTCTCCTTTATTTTCCCGCAAGGTTTGTCTCCATTCACGAAAATAACGAATGAAAACAGGCGTGAATTTTTCAGCCTCGTCTTTGGAAAGATCAAGGCGTTTCTGAATAAATTCACTCATTTTATCACGGATCTTTTCGTTTCCATCATTGTCATCACCATCTTCCTGTGCAAAAAGCG
>JANOEQ010000064.1:0-48253 GCA_031441485.1 Chitinophagaceae bacterium | reverse complement strand
TTAATCAGCGGTAGCAATTTCAAGATAATATGTTTCTTATAATATATATTATGTTAAATCGCACCGGGAAAAGAAAGAAAAAATATAGCTCTGCTTCTTTCGTGAGAACTAAAACTATTCACTGTTTCTGGCAGGATTGCGTGTTGTATTTTCGTATATTCATAAAAAATAACTATGGAAATAAAAACATTGTTTGTCGATGAAATTGTTAATAATAATTATTCTATTACCTCCAACTGGAATACCATTAGATACAATCTTCAAACAATAAATACAAAAACAACAAACGATTTCTCCGAAATGATGGGTTCTGAGAACCAATCCACATCTATTGATATAGCAGGAAGATTTATCTATTTTATCACTGGTTCCTTAGATGAAAATGAAATGGCTATGTCGTTTATTGACTGTGAGAATAACATTGATTACGCAGTATCTTTTTGTGCTGCTATTTTTAAGGATAAACAGCAATTTATAAATATGTTCATGTCCAGGTTTACGGAATTAAAAGAAACGTACGAAAAGAACAAAAACCAGTTTAAAATCAAGATTGGATCACCTGCCCAGCGATAACCGTTTTGTTGACATTGAAAAATTTAAGCCTTTCCTTTATTTCCAGCTTAGTTGTCTGGACGGTCTTAATATTGGTGTGTTCCCAATAAATACATATTGCTTTATCATTAGCCATAAAAAGATATTATCTTTGTTACGGCTGGCTGTATCAGCCAAATATTTTTAGCCCCTCTTGCCGGAGGGGTTTATTTTTTTTCTATTGCGTAAATGCATTCTCTACCCTCCCCGCCTCCGGCGTTTTAATACAGCTCTGAATATTTTTTTTCTTTTCCCTCACAGCCCTTACTCCGCTCGGTGGTGTATAGAAAGATACCACCTTCGCTACACAGCGGCCAACGAAGTAACATAATATAAGTTATATTCGAAACGTGCTGAGAAAAGTAATACCGGGGTTGCCTATAAGATTTTTTATGTTGAGTGAATAAGGATTGTATTGTGCGAAAAAATAGTATAGGCAACCCCGGTATAATGCAAATGCACGTTTAAATATAACTGACCATTATGTTAAATCTCACCGGGAGAGTATTAAAAATAAAAAGCTCTGCTTCTAATCGTATACCACGTCCAGTTTTGTATTTTCGGTAGTATGACAGAAAAAGAAAAAGCACTATGGATAATTAGTCCACACGTTGTTGGGAAATATTGGACTATATCTGATGATGAATACTGGGAGTTACAAGACGAGTATGAGTGGCACTTAGAGAACGGTAATATTACGGCTGAAAGAGATGATCGATTAAAAATATGCAGAGTATCTATCGCGGAGAAAGGGCTTCGGTATTTAGGGAAGTAAGGCGACCTGTTTATCAGACCTCAAAAATAGATACTCTATTTTTATAAAAGAACCATCTGAACATTGGTTGCCAATATAAATGAGAAATAGCTTGAGAACCAATACTATCCCGTAACTGTCTCCCTGAATTTTTTGTTTATATTGTGCGAAATCCGCTCCCATTGTTATTGAGTATATCAGAACTTATTGCTTATGCCAAGACTGATGAAACAGAGCTTAAAAAGCATGAATTTGGGTTTTTCCCAAATTTCGTAGAGCAAGATATTAATAGAAAAACTGGCGTTAGAGTAACTGGAGTAACAAAGATTATAACGAGTGATTCTATACGTCATATTATTAAAGGTCATGGGGACGATAAGTCTGAAAAAGAAAGAGGCCAAAAAGGAATTACAGATTCCGATATTGAGCTGATTCCTAAAATAGTAGCCAATTTTGATAGTGTTGTAAAAGGTAATGATAAAAGAGGCCAGTCCGTTGTTTTTATTAAGCAGATTAATGGTATTGGATACTACGTAGCAATGAATGTAAAGAATAATCTAGGTGACCCCAAATTGGAAGTTAGAACAATGTTTGCAAAGCCAATAAAAAAAGCCGACGTATAAATACGCCGGCCAGATAATTATCTTAAACAAATTCTATTGTAACAGTGAACCGTAATAACCTTTTCAGGCTGTCGTTCAGACGTCCGAAACGTTCTGTTACATTGTAAATGTAGGCAAAAAATAGGCTGAAATATCAAAAAGCATTAAAAAATAACAAAAAAAGTACATGATCCTGAAGGTCAATAATCTGTAATAGCATAAGCTATCCTCCCTTTTTAGCATTCAGGTGGCTCTCTCTTAAAATCCTATTTTATCGACTCGTACGTATCATTCCATTTCTTCTCCTCTGCTTCCCACTTCGCCATTTCTTTTGGATTGGCTTTAGCCTGTACTTTTTTGTAAGAATATATATCCATCAGGAAACTACAGGCTTTTTTGTATTGTTGTTTATCCCTTATATCCTGTTTTGGATCAACACCTTTTGTTTTGGCGGCCAATATAGCGGCTGCTTTTTCGTAAGGTTCCCTGGCCCCTTCCAATGCCTCACCGTACTGTTTTTCCAGCATATCCCTTTTAGCGATGTCGTCAGGAGAAGATTTTGTGCCGGGCTTTAATTTAGCTTTCATTTCTTTGATATGGGCATCCCTTGTTTCTCCAATCCTGGATGCCTTATTAATGTAATGATCAGCCAGGTAGATATAAGGGTTTTCAAATCCTGGTTTGGCGGCTGCTGATTTATTGAACGCAGCCACCATTTTGTTTTCCAGTTCTGCAACATTTGGGGGCATTACAGCACCGGCCTCAGTTGAATTGAGTGTGTCATAAACGATCTCTCCTACTATCTGGTTGGCTTTAAAACTATTGGGGTCTGTGGCCAGTATTTCTTCCAGTGCTTTTAACTTGTCATTGAAACCTTCCACCAGGCCCACCGCAAAATCAATTTTATCGAATTTAAAATAGTCGCTTTTTGGAAATAATTCAGCTCCCATACTTTTATATTTTTCAAAAGCAGCCATATCTTTTTTGCCGAAATTATAACTTACCAGGAAGCGGTAGATACTTTCAAATCCATCGCCGCCTATCTTTTTATCGGCGAGACGGGTGTACAATTTTGCAGCAGCATCTTTTTTACCGCTGTTTTCTGCTGTTACTGCTGCCAGTATCAGCACATTGGTGTCGAGTGTAATGCTCAGAATTTTTTTGTCTATCAATAAATCAGAAAACTCTACGGCTTTTTGCAATTTGGTATAACCGGCATCCCATTTTTTGTCGGAATAATCATTATACCCCAGTGAATAATAGCTGGAATATATATTGATTGGTCCATTTTGATAAATGAGGTCGTTAATTAATCCCAGTGCCGGATCCATTTCCCTGTACTTATTAAAAGCGGTGGTTGCATCATTGATAAGCTGCTCTCCTGCTGCAGTGTTTTTATTGGCATCAGACATTGCCAATCCAGCATAAATGGTGGCTTTCAGGAGATACGCTTCAGCCTTACCGGTAAATTTTGCATTACCAAAAGCTTTGTCCACGTCTGTTTTGGCCTGGTCAAGCTTCTGAAGGGCCACGACCGTTTTAATGCTTTCAATGCTTTGAGCAGAAACTGCTAATGCTGACAGGCTTATCGTTAGTAACAAAAAGATTTTTTTCATGCTTTTAATGTAGGTTAATTTACAAATTGCTGTTTATTGTGTGTCGCCCCCGTTAGATGGATTTTCTCCAGTTTCGGTTGCGTTATTCTCCGGAGGAGTGTCGATAGCTGTTCCGTTTTCTTCGATACCCGTAGTTTCAGTGACTTGCGCCTGGTCATCTAACTGGGTAATGGCCGCTATTTCATCCCCTTCATCTAAGCGTATCAGTTTCACCCCCTGTGTGGCCCTTCCCTGTTCGCTGATACCGCTAACAGGCATGCGTATTGTAACTCCGCTTATACAGGTGATCATGATGTCTTCATTTTCTGCCACATCTAATATTCCCACCAACGGGCCGGTTTTATCGGTAACGTTAATTGTCTTTACTCCTTTTCCTCCCCTGTTGGTATAGCGGTATTCATCCACCGGTGTCCTTTTACCAAACCCTTTTTCACTTACCACCAGTACCGTTCTGGATACCTGTGTGGAGGGATTTACACAGATCATACCCACCACTTCATCTTTCTCGTCATCTACTTCAATACCTGCCACACCTATGGCGCCACGGCCTGTAGCTCGTACTTTTTCTTCGGAGAAACGTATGGCCCTTCCGCTTTTTACAGCCATCATTATTTCACATTTTCCGTCTGTCATTTTTGCTTCGAGCAATTCATCACCTTCCACAATATTGATGGCATTCACCCCTGTTTGCCGCGGACGGCTGAAATCCTCCAGTGCTGTTTTCTTAATGATTCCTTTCTTGGTACAAAGTACAATATTATGATTATTGACAAATTCCCCGTCCTTCAGGTCTTTTACATCCAGGATGGCCCTTACTTTATCATCCGGTGGCAGTTGCATCAGGTTTTGTATTGCACGTCCCTTGCCTGTCTTCTCCCCTTCGGGAATTTCATATACATTCAGCCAGTATACCCTTCCTTTTTCTGTAAAGAACAACATGGTATGGTGTGTGGAAGCCACGAAAAGATGTTCGATATAATCTTCCTCCCTTGTTTTGCCACCCATTGCTCCCCTGCCGCCCCTTCGCTGCGCCCGGAATTCATCCGCCGGTGTGCGCTTGATATAGCCGAGATGTGAAATAGTGATCACCACATCTTCTTCTTTGATGAGGTCTTTTATTTTTACCTCATCATCCAGGTAAGTGATCTCCGTTTTTCTTTCATCCCCGAATTTATCTTTTATTTCCAGCAATTCCTTTTTGATAATATCAAATCGCATGCCTTCATTGGATAGGATTTCATTCAGGTGGGCAATCAACTTCATCAGTTCATCAAATTCTTCTTTGATCTTTTCCCTTTCCATGCCGGTAAGCCGCTGTAAACGCAGTTCCAATATAGCTTTGGCCTGTATTTCATCGAGCCCCCATCCGGCATTTACCAAATTGTCTTTGGCAATTTCCGGTGTGGATGACGAGCGGATCAGGGCGATTACTTCATCCAGGTGGTCAAGTGCAATGAGGTATCCTTTTAATATATGCGCCCTTTTTTCTGCTTCTCTTAATTCAAATTGGGTACGGCGCACCACCACTTCATGACGAAACTCCACAAATTCACTGATCAGGTCTTTCAGGTTCAATGTTCTGGGCCTTCCTTTTACGATTGCCACATTGTTGATACCATAAGAGGTTTGCAGATCGGTCAGTTTATACAACTGGTTGATGATAACATTAGCAATAGCATCTTTTTTCAAATCCACTACAACCCTGGTACCTTCTTTATTATTCGATTCATTATTTACATTGGAAATGCCTTCAATTATTTTTTCATTCACTAATTCACCAATACGGTTGGTGAGTGCATCACGGTTTACCTGGTACGGAACTTCTGTAATGATGATTTGTTCACGGCCACTGGCTTTTGCTTCCACCGTCAGTTTTCCTCTTACCACTACCTTGCCACGGCCAAAGTGCATGGCGGCTTTTACCCCTTCCATACCATAGATAACGCCTCCGGTTGGAAAATCAGGGGCCTTTACATGCTGCATGAGTTCTTCAATAGTAATCTCCCGGTTGTCCACAAATGCAATGCAACCATCTATTACTTCAGTAAGATTATGCGGCATCATATTGGTGGCCATACCTACTGCGATACCGCTGGAACCATTCACCAATAATTGTGGAACCCGGGCTGGCAATACGGTTGGTTCTCTTTCAGAATCGTCAAAGTTGAACTGAAAATCTACTGTATCTTTTTCAATATCATCCAGCATGTGTTCTGCCAAACGTTCCAGTCTTGTTTCTGTATAACGCATGGCGGCGGGGCCATCTCCATCCTGGTTGCCAAAGTTGCCCTGGCCATCCACCATTGTATAGCGCATGCTCCATTCCTGGGCCATACGTACCATAGCATCATAAACCGATGTATCACCATGGGGATGGTATTTACCCAGCACTTCCCCTACCAGGCGTGCTGATTTTTTATAGGGCTTATTATAATGCAGCCCCAGCTGGTTCATGGCAAATAAGATACGGCGGTGTACGGGTTTCAATCCATCCCGTACATCCGGCAGAGCTCTTCCAACAATTACCGACATTGAGTAATCAATGTAGGCAGTCTTCATTTGTTCTTCAATATTAACGGGGATAATCCTGTTGCTGTCGTTCGTTTCGAGTGGCGCTGAATTCTCTTCCATCGTTTAGTTTTCTTGCTGCTTTTAGATTATTTTTTACAGGAAACTGGCTTTTAAAAGCGTGATTTTGACTGTTTGCAAATCTACCTTTTCCCGGACGGAAAACCTGATAAATAAAGCTGTTTTTTGACCTATTTTTCCACGCTTGTGGATTAATAGTTCTATCTCTATTACATTGTTTACCAAAAAAGTAAACAGGAGGGCTGCAGATGTAATTTTCCTGTTGTATTTACACGTCATTTATGGTTTTTTCGTCATAATTTTCCATTTTCACCATAAGGATATCACATGAAGACGATTCTATTATTTGGTGCCGGGAAATCAGCCACTGTATTAATTGACTTTTTACTGGAAAATGCCATTACAGAAAACTGGAAAGTGGTGGTGGTGGATGCTGACCTGAAACTGGCCCGTTCTAAGACAGGGGTTTCAAAGCATGCGCTGGCCTTATCATTTGATATTAAAAATGGTGAAGAAAGGGCCCGGCATATACATACTGCGGATATCGTTATATCCCTCCTCCCCCCTGCCCTGCATATTGAAGTGGCCAGGGACTGTGTAAAACAACATAAAAATTTACTGACCGCTTCATATATAGATGCTGCTATTAAAGAACTGCAGCCCGAAATCGAAAAAAATAAATTACTTTTTTTGTATGAAATGGGGCTCGATCCGGGTATTGACCACATGAGTGCTATGCAACTGGTAGATGACATACATGCTAAAGGCGGTGCGATTACTTCTTTTAAATCTCATTGCGGCGGACTGGTGGCACCCGAAAGTGACGACAATCCATGGCATTATAAAATAAGCTGGAACCCCCGCAATATTATCATGGCAGGAAAGGCCGGCGCCCATTACCGGGAAAATGGAAAAGAAATCAACCTGGACTACTCAGCACTTTTTACCCCAGAGCGGTTGGTGATGATTCCCGAAATTGGTCCATTGAGCTGGTATCCAAATCGTGACTCACTCAGCTATACCTCCCTGTACGGGTTGGAAAATACGGCCACTTTTATCCGCACCACATTACGCCACCCGGATTTTATGTACGGATGGAAAAATATCATTGACCTTAAATTGGTGGATGAGGACCAGCAATATGATACCAATGGCAAAACATTACAAGAAGTATTTAAGGAACACATGGATAAAAATGGATTTGGCGAATGGCTGAATGAAAAACTCACGGCCCGGTTTGCAGAATCCCGTACCATGATGGAAAACCTGATACAATTGATGGAAGCAGAAAACGAAGCGGAGCAAGAGGGCGCCAGTATACCCGGCACATTCATGGCAGCTGATGATAAAGGTAATATTGAAGAATTGGGAATTGATGATGTGAAGAACAGGGCGGCCGCATACCTGGCGCATAAAATGCATGAAGCGAATCTTACGCTTAAACAGCTTTTCTTTTTAGGCCTGGATGATAAAGACACATTGGTTAATAAAGGCATCTGCAGCCCGGCTGATATATTGCAATTTGCGGTTGAAAAAAAACTGGCCCTTCGGCCTTATGACAGAGATATGATTGTAATGCTCCATGAAATTGTTTATGAGGCCGGAAATAAGAAGTCGGAAGTCAGAAGTTCACTCGTAGTAAAGGGGGAGAATAACCTGCGTACAGCTATGGCCAAAACGGTAGGACTGCCGCTGGGCATTGCTGCCAAACTTATTTTAAATGGTAAAATAAAAATGACAGGATTGCACATACCTACCGCCAAAGAAATTTATGTTCCTGTTTTAAAAGAGCTCGAAAAACAGGGTGTAAAATTTCATGAAGAATAAAAATGCGTTGCCGGTGGCGGGTTTTATCTCACCCCTTCGGGGTTCTGATCGCCAACATTTACATGTTTGCTATATTAATGTCAACCCTTCGGGTTTTGAAGAGAATATCGAAAAGATGAAAAGGGAATGTTGGGTCAAGTTTATTTAATGGGGAGAGGTTCAATTAGAATAAGCATCAATACCATTTTGAACCACAACTTGTCCCGGCCATCCCTATCGTGTGGACACATCTTTTAGCACAACAGTCTTAGCACACGGATAACACGGGTTGGACGGATTAACATAGATTATTTATAAAAAGCTGTCAATACTTTGTAGTACGGCTGAGATTCAAAGGATAGATACGGATTTATGCTGCTTCGCAGCATTTAGGATTCATTGATTTCCTCTTGATCTTAATAATATTCGAAAAAACATCCAATTTCTGATACGTAGCAGCAGAAAAAATCCGTTATTATCCTTCGTACCCGTCCATTCCGTGTTCAAAAAAATGTGTCCACACGATAGGCATTAGGCGGGACAGGTTGTGTGTATTCCTGTCTGATCTATGACATACTGTGGTTCAAACTGACACACTGCCAATTTATACAAATGTTTATTTGCTTATTTACATACTTCCTAAAACTGTAATCAGCATAAGCAGCAGGGCAATGATCATCAAAATGGCCCAAAGGGCAAAAAAGTTTCTTGCACCGGCAAAACCAGCATTCAATATTTCCATATTGTTGGACTTCAGCCCTGCATTGATCTTATTGCCGGCATTTAATGCAAACATGCCGCTTAATCCATATAACAAGCCCATTATCACATACACCACAAGACCGGCAGCACCTAAGCCACCGGCACTTAAACCGGAACTTCTGTAACTGTCCAGCCCTCCTCCATACCTGCTAACAGTTTGCTGAACTACTATTCCAAGAATAATACACAAGCCCGCAAGTATAAGACTCACCACTCCTAATACTTTGGCCCAGGAGGCAGTACTGCGGAGGGTATAACTATTTTGAGCATCGAGGTTCATCGCAAAAAGGGATGAGTTTTGATTTTCTTCCATGATTTTTTGATTTTGGTGATTATAAATGTACTCTCGTCCTGTCAAATTTCAAACTTTCTTTTAATACGCCCTTGCAAATAACACCCTTTGTTCAGAAGGTTTGCCTGTTAATATACAAGTGCCCGCTTCTGTTTTATTATTGAGCGGTATACAACGGATAGATGCTTTTGTTTTTTCCTTAATCGCTTCTTCAGTTTCAGGGGTGCCATCCCAATGCGCCGAAATAAATCCACCCTTACTATCCAGCAACTGTTCAAATGCTGACCAGCTATTGGCTTCAGTGATATGTTCATCACGGAACGCTTTGGCCTTATTGAACATACTTTGCTGAATATCCGTAAGCAGGCTGCTGATATATTGGGCTACCCCATCCAGGCTCACCACTGTTTTTTCCTTAGTATCCCGACGGGCTACTTCCACCACATTTTTTTCCAGGTCACGGGCGCCAATTGCCAGGCGTACCGGCACTCCTTTCATTTCATATTCGGCAAATTTCCAACCCGGCCTGTTATTATCATTGTCGTCATATTTTACCCGAATGCCCGGGGCTTTCAGCTCCTGCATAATAGCTTTTACTTTTGCATCAATAGCCGCTTTCTGTTCATCACCTTTATAAATGGGAACGATGACCACCTGTAGCGGTGCGATTTTTGGTGGCAATATCAACCCCTGGTCGTCACTATGTGCCATTACCAAAGCGCCCACCAATCTTGTACTTACACCCCAGCTGGTAGCCCATACATATTCCAACTGGTTTTCTTTATTGGAAAATTTTACATCAAATGCTTTCGCAAAGTTTTGTCCCAGAAAATGAGAGGTCCCTGCCTGTAATGCTTTTCCGTCCTGCATCATTGCTTCTATACAATAGGTATCCACGGCACCTGCAAAACGTTCACTGGCTGTCTTCACACCCCGTATTACCGGCACAGCCATAAACTCTTCGGAAAAAGTGGCATATACTTCCAGCATTCTTTCTGTTTCTTCGATAGCCTCCTGCTGGGTGGCGTGCGCCGTATGTCCTTCCTGCCACAAAAATTCTGTGGTGCGTAAGAACAAGCGGGTACGCATTTCCCAACGTACCACATTTGCCCATTGATTGATGAGTAAAGGAAGGTCACGATAGGATTGTATCCAGTCCTTATAGGTGCTCCAGATAATTGTTTCGCTGGTAGGGCGAATAATCAATTCCTCTTCCAGTTTGGCTTCCGGATCTACAATTACACCGCCACCGTTAGGATCATTTTTCAGACGGTAATGCGTTACCACAGCGCATTCCTTGGCAAAGCCATCCACATGTGCCGCTTCTTTGCTTAAAAAGCTTTTAGGGATCAATAAGGGGAAATAAGCGTTTACATGTCCGGTATCCTTGAACATTTTGTCCAGCGCATCCCGCATATTTTCCCAAAGGGCAAATCCGTACGGTTTTATGACCATACAGCCTTTTACTGCTGAATAATCAGCTAATTCACCCTTAAGTACCAAATCATTGTACCACTGAGAATAATCTTTTTCCCTTGATGTGATTTCTTTACTCATACTTCCAAGTTTAATTCCATGCTGACCTTTAGATTTAATTTAACAGGCTGCTGCGCAATATTCCGGCGATTGGTCGAATCTTTGTGCCGTATTACGCAAACGATTGTGTTGCTTTAAAAGTCGCACAAAAGTAGTAACTTCATTTTTAACCCGATAAATCATTTGCCATGAAATCTGCATTTTTACTCCCGGTAGTTTTGGTAATTGCGTTAAGCAGCTGCACTACTGCTTATAAAACCGGTCAAACGCCGGATGATGTGTATTATTCTGCTGCACGTCCACAAGGCGAAGAAGATAAAACAGAAAAAGAAGAACGCAGGGATTACACGTACAATGATGACTATTACGATGACCGCTATCTGCGGATGAAAGTAAGAAACCGCTATCAATGGAACGATCTTAATGACTGGTATAACTATGACCGCTACAGTTACGGTTACAACTATGCTTTCGGTTCGTATAACAATCCTTATAATTCCTGGCATTATTTTTATAACCCTTATTGCTGCTGCCAGGGCAATTACAACAGTTACAGCAATCCCAAAACAGCTTTAATAAAACCGGTTGTACGGCCCACCAGTTTCAACCTGGGCGGTTATACTAATACTAATTACAACAATTCAAATGCTAACGGAAAATCAGCTGCCCGGACAGGTTCATCCCGGCCCGTGTATAATAATTCCAACAGCAAAGGATTTAGTAATACGATCAGAACAATTTTCTCCGGCAATAATAATAACAACAGCAATTCCAGCAGCAGTTCTTCTTCCAGCAGAACCTACACACCGTCTAACAACAATTCCTCCAGCAGCAGTTCAAGCAGCTCAAGCAGTTCATCGGGCAGTTCGGGAGGAAGCAGTGGTGGCAGTGTAAGCAGGCCTACAAGAAACTAAATGAATTTAATGCCACCGAACATTATTAAAGCATTTTTATAATGTTTGGTGTATTGTATTACCCTCTACAACCGATTTTATTTATGAATAAGAAACTATACTTTTTTTTACTGTTGCTGGCTGCACAATCCGTGTATGCACAGGTACCGGAAGAAGCATTACGCCTGTCGTGGAGGCCACAAGTTGGAACGGCCCGCAACCAGGCCATTGGAGGTGCCATGGGATCTTTGGGCGGTGATGCCACTGCCGGCTTAGTAAACCCTGCAGGCCTTGCCTTTTTCAAAACATCCGATTTTTTATTGACCCCCGGCTTCAGGTTTGGAAAAGGAACCGGCCTGTTTCGCGGCACCACCAGTAAAAATGAAGCCGGTAATAAGTTTGACCTGGGTACTTCCGGTTTTGTATTTGGGGGGTTTGGGTATAAGGCCAAAAACAGTTTTGCCATCACCGTTACCCGTACAGCAAGCTTTAATCAAACAGTTTCTTATAAAGGGCAAAATGATTACAGCACTTTTGCTGAACCATTGGCTGATGAGTTTGCCGCATCGGGACTTACCATTGACCAGGCATTGAACAGCAACAATATTTCATTGCCCACTAAAATGGCATTGTATACTTTTTTGGTGGACACGGCTACTATCGGCGGCTCTAAACAAGTAATAGCCCGCTCAGAATTCACTTCGTTGTTGAACCAGGAACATTTGTCGGAAGTAAAGGGCGGCATCACTGAAATAAATTTTGGATGGGGCTATGAGATTGATAAAAAATTCATGGCAGGTCTCAGTGCTGGTATACCTATCGTGAATATGGACCGCAATACTTATTACCGTGAATCTGATGCTTCGGGTAATACCGATAATGATTTTAACTATATGGCTTACCGGGAAAATTTCAACCTGAAAGGCATTGGCATTAACCTGAAAGGCGGATTGATTTACCGCCCCAAAGAGCATATACGCCTGGGGCTGGCCATACATTCCCCGGAAGTATTGATGCTGACAGAAAAATTTAATTCGGGCCTTGCCACAGATGTAGAAAAATTATTCCCTTCGGGTAATGGATATGATAGTGTGGCATCTTCCACCATCACAGGCAATGCCAGGGAAAGTTATAAATACACCACTTACACACCTGGCAAAATTATACTAAGCGGTTCCTATGTATTTCGTGAAGTGGAAAATACCAACCGGCAAAAAGGGTTTATTACGGCTGATATTGAATACACAAATTACAAATGGATGAAGTTCGGTTCCAACGAAGAACAAACGGCTGAAACAAAGGCCTTCTACAAACCATTCAACGATGCGATTGATGCCATTTATAAAAGCGCTTTCAATGTCCGGGTGGGTGGTGAGTTGAAGTTTAAAATTATTATGGCAAGGCTGGGCTTTGCTTACTATGGCAACCCGTATAAAGACAAAGCCTTAAAGGCAGGCAAAATGAACCTGAGCGGTGGTTTGGGCTATCGTCATAAGGGTATGTTTCTCGACCTTACCTATGTGCATCGTATTAATAAAGATGTGAACTTTCCTTACCGGGTAAATGGGCCGCGGGCCAATACATTTGCAAATACTAAAGAGACAAATGGGAATGTGTTGCTAACAGTTGGGTTTAAGATATAATTGAATACAGGAATTTATTTGAAAGGGCATCTGCGAGGGTGCTCTTTTTTTTTATTACAACAGAGCGAGTTCTTTTGGGAGTGGACGGCAAGGAGGAAAGTGGTTGAACAAAGCTGCCCTTGTCAGGATCTGTGCAAAAAATTTAATGACAGCCCTGATTCAGAGGAAGAGACATGAGTACCTGTAAAAGAAAAAAAGCCTGCCCACAAACTATTACCTTCAATCCTTAATTATATCCGCAAGTAAAGTAATCATTCTCATACCCCATTAAAAGAAATAGTATAATTAGTTTCCCTGTACTGCCGGCAACACTAAAATTACCACCATGAATAATTATCCTTTTAAAACAGCCTTACAGGCAGGGTTGCTGGTGGGTTCTTTGGATATTTCAGCGGCGTTTATTCAATTTTATATTAAAACTGGCAAAGGCCCAACGGCAGTACTGAAATACATTGCAAGCGGCGTTTTTGGCAAAGATGCATTTACCGGTGGAAATGATATGGTCGCCTGGGGATTTGTATTTCATTATATCATTGCCATAAGTTTTACTTTATTTTTCTTTTGGTTAGTAAGGCAATGGCACTTTTTGCTGAACAGCAGGATATTGACAGGTATCCTGTATGGCATTTTTATGTGGACCGTTACGCAGTTCATTGTTCTGCCTTTATCGAAGATACCTGCCTTAAAAATAAAGCCTGTCAATGCCATTATTGCCATTACAATTTTGATTGTTTGTATCGGCATTCCATTATCCTTATTGGCACAAAAAAAGAAGATACTCCGGCGGTAACATAATTATTTTAAAGAACCCCATTGCTGAATTCTCTGTTGCCATCACAACATAATTACTTTGAAGAATAAATCAGTCTGTGTATTTACATCAGGAAGCTGATTGAGCAGCCAGCCGTGTTTGCTTTTCCTTTATATTGCCCGCAAATACCTGCAATTGTCCTGAAAAGTCCCACTTTTAAGGTATTGCCCCTTTCTCCTATACCCTTTAGCTTTGCTCTCCATTCATTATTTAAATCATTAAACCTTTATACCATGGTCAAGAGGATTTTTTCTCCCTTCCTGTATTTACTTATCGGGCTGGCATTATTTACCGCCTGCACACGTACTGCCACTGAAACAGCGAATACTAACCAGCCAAAAGAAAATGCGGGTAACACAGGAAAACTTACTTCAAGAAGTGAATCACTGGTCACCACAATATCACGTATCAGTATATTGGCAAACGGCGATGCAGAATACAACTTCAATGAAAAACAGGCTGCCTTCATTGTAGCAAAAAACAACCCTTCTTTTGAACGGATACTTGCTCTTGCCCGTGAAGCATTTACCGGTACCAAACCAGTAAAACTTATTTATACGGGGCATAATAGTCTGGAAGAACTGGCATGGCCCAGTGAAGCCGAATCAACAACTTACACAGATTGGTACAGATATAATATTGTGAACCCTGAGCCAGACAGAAGACTTAACCCCGCTGACCTGAATACAACTTATTTTAATACGGCTGATTGGCAAAACTGGAAAGTATTCAGGTTTTGTACCAAAACAGTACCTTCCTTAGCCACTGCAAAAACAATTTTCAATTATTGTGCAGGACAAGGTTGCTATCTTGGCCCCACGCTGGTGCAGCCCTGCATTCCGTTTGAGTATGTAAAGGATGGTTGTTTTGCCAGGGCACATAAAATGAGGTGGATCATTGAAAGTAAATACGGGTACTGCAGCGAAAAAGTATTCAGCTATGGCAACCTGGATGTGAAGGCTGATAAATGGGGCGGTTGTTGTGTGGGCTGGATATATCATGTAGCCCCGCTGATAAGAGTAAAATCAGGATCAAGCATTCTCTGTTATGTAATAGACCCCGGCATGTTCAATGAACCTGTTCTTCTTTCTACCTGGCTGGCTGCTCAGGGCAATACAGGTTGCGATGCAACCTCTTCAGGTGCAACAGCATATTCTATTCAACCTTCATCAGCCTATACGCCGGCACAGGGCTATAATAGCAGTACATACACTACCGATCCCAATTATTCCATAACCAATAATGACCTTGTTTATTATAACAACGCAGGCAACACCTGCAATTAATCCGTTTTCCCATACATGGTTATCACATAGATTCATCCGTATACTGCCACTGGAATATCAGTGGCAGTTATTTATATATGGCTGTAAATGCCTGCCGTATATTGCTTACCTTAGATGTGTCCCTTTTTCCAGTAATAATTCTGCGGCGCCTTTTACTGTTTGTGCAGCAATCATGGCAGTGGCAGTACTAATTATTAATTATTAATTACTAATTAATAATTAATAACCCTGGTGTCCCTTTTTCCAGTAATAATTCTGCGGCGCCTTTTACTGTTTGTGCAGCAATCATAGCGGTGGCATTACTAATTATTAATTAATAATTAGTAATTAATTAATAAGCCACTCCGTTCATTCCCAGTCAACTGATAGTAAATATTTTAATGCCCTGCGATCATTGACCGGCGGCAATTAACACTATTACTACTACAATAGACTGAGTTAAAAGCAACCCAATCAGGAGATTAGGGGCTTTAAACCCTCTTTGTTCAAAAAAACCTAAACCCTTACCTTTGCGCCACTTTATACAATTATTATTTCCTTAAATTGAAGTAAATATGGCAGATATTTTTGAACGCTTATTAAAGAATGCAGGGCCTTTGGGCCAGCACCGTGAAAGGGCACATGGTTATTTCGCCTTCCCAAAACTGGAAGGGGATATTGGTAACCGTATGAAATTTCGCGGCAAGGATATGATCGTATGGAGTTTGAATAACTATCTCGGACTGGCCAACCATCCCGAGGTAAGAAAAGCAGATGCGGATGGAGCTGCCCGGTATGGACTGGCTTCGCCAATGGGTGCACGTATGATGAGTGGAAACAGCGACCTGCATGAACAATTAGAAGCTGAACTGGCTGCTTTTGAAATGAAAGAAGATGCTGCACTATTAAACTACGGATACCAGGGAATGGTAAGTATCATAGATGTGCTTTGCGGACGGCATGATGTAATTGTGTACGACGCAGAAAGCCATGCCTGTATCATTGATGGATTGCGGTTGCATCCGGGACACCGTTATGTTTTCAAACATAATGATATGGATGACCTGGAAAAACAATTGCAACGTGCCACTGCCTTAATTGAAAAACAAAAGGCCGGCGGTATCCTGGTTATAACAGAAGGAGTATTCGGTATGGCCGGCGACCAGGGCAACCTGAAAGATACGGTAGACATGAAAGATAAATATCAGTTCCGGCTGCTGGTGGATGATGCACATGGTTTTGGTACATTAGGAAAAACAGGTGCCGGTGCCGGTGAAGAACAGGACGTGCAGGATGATATTGATCTGTACTTCTCCACTTTTGCCAAATCGATGGCATCCATAGGCGCTTTTATTGCGGGTGATAAACAAATTATTGATTATATCCGTTATAATATCCGCAGCCAGATATTTGCCAAGAGCCTGCCTATGCCATTGGTGATTGGTAACCTGAAAAGACTGGAACTGCTGAAAACAAAACCGGAACTGAAAGAAAAATTATGGGAGAATGCGAGAAAACTGCAGCAAGGATTAAAAGACAGGGGCTTTGACATTGGTAAAACAGATTCAGTGGTAACGCCGGTTTATATGAAAGGCGATATTCCTGAAGCTACAGCGATGGTAATGGACCTCCGCGAAAATTACCACATATTTTGTTCCATTGTGGTATACCCTGTTATACCAAAAGGGCATATCATTTACCGCCTTATTCCTACTGCTGTACATACAGATGCCGATATTCAGCAAACACTGGAAGCATTTTCAGCCACCAAGAAAAAACTGGATGCGGGGGAATACAAAGTTGAAGACATTCCCGATATGGCTGATGTAAGCGGTAAGCGGTTTGATTATTTGATGGAAAGACCCAAGAATAAATAAAAGCCTTCCGGTCAATATAAATAATTCCCAAAGCCCTGTAAATGCAGGGCTTTTTATTTGTACGGCACGTCCTTTTGGAGGGTTTCCACTACATTTATACCACTAAACACCTACATACTATGCGTAAGCTTTTTTTGATTTTATTTTTGGCACCGCTCTTTGCCATTGCCCAGAAAAAACCTATTACATTAGAAGACATTTATAAGAAAGGTACTTTCCGGGGTGAATTTGTGCCGGCTGATTTTGGACAGGCCAGTAAAGACCCCGATATAAAATTTGCCGACTTGAAAGACGAAAAGGGAAAACCTTTTGGTCAGCCGGAAGATGCCATTTACAGCAGTACCTATCCCAATATTGTATTGCTGAAAAAGGGTACAGAACAAATTTACCGTCGTTCTTCCAAATCATTTGTGTATTGCTACAATGCCGAGTCCAAACAATTGATAAAACTGGATACAGGAAAAATACTCCATCCCAGCCTGTCTCCCGATGGACGCAAAATCGCCTATGTAAAAGACAATAACCTGTACATCTACGATATTGCTGCCAGCCAGCATAAAGCCGTTACCACCGATGGTAAATGGAACTATGTGATCAATGGTAATTGTGATTGGGTGTATGAGGAAGAATTTGAATTTACCCGTGCTTACGAATGGAGCCCCAACAGCAGCTACCTGGCCTACTACCGGTTTGATGAAAGCAAAGTGAAGGAATATAACCTGACGATCTATGATAATGCGCATAATAAAGATTACCGCTACAAATACCCGAAAGCAGGGGATGATAATTCCACAGTGGATATTTACATCTATAATGTAGCCGCCGGTACAAAAGCAAAAGCACAATATGAGCAGGGAGATATTTATATTCCACGTATCAAATGGACAAAAAATGATGCTAAACTGGTAGTGTACTGGATGAACCGTCACCAGGACGATCTGAAACTGTTAAGCACAGATGCGGCAACCGGCAACAGTGAATTACTATACGAAGAAAAGAATAAATATTTTGTAGAGATCAACGATGACTGGTGGTATTTAAAAGATGGCAAAAATTATCTTTTTGCCAGTGAGATGAACGGATTTCGCCATTTGTACCTGTACAGCCTGGATGGCAAAACAAAAACACAGGTCACCAAAGGCAACTTTGAAGTAACAGATGTGAATGCTGTCGATGAAGTAAACAAACGTATCTACTTTACCATGGCCTGGCCGAGGCCTATGGACAGGAATTTGTTTGTAACTGATTTTGCCGGTAAAAAAACATACCCCCTTACACAGGGTGAAGCCTGGAACCGGGTGGAACTGAATGACAGCTTTACTAAATTCTATGTGTACCGTTCTGATATCAATACCCCGCAAAAAGTAACGCTGAATAACATCGTGGTAAATAAAAAGAAAGAGATAACAGCAGTGGTGGAGAAAACAGTAAATGAAAACGTCAAACTGAAAGCAAAAATAGATGAGTATGGTTATGGCAAAGTGGAATTTATTAAAGTACCCAATAGCAAAGGCGATACCCTAAATGGCTGGATGCTGAAACCCGCTGACTTTGACCCTGCTAAAAAATACCCTGTATTGTTTTGTAATTATGGCGGCCCCGGTTCACAACAGGTAGGTAATCGTTTTGGTGCAGTAAGCGCCTGGCACCAGATGCTGGCACAAAAAGGTTTTATTGTTGTAAGTGTGGACAATACCGGTACCGGTTTTCGTGGAGAAGAGTTTAAAAAGAAAACATACCTGCAGCTCGGTAAGTTTGAAATAGAAGACCAGATAGATGCGGCAAAGTATATTGGCAATATGTCTTTTGTTGATAAAAACAATATTGGTCACTGGGGCTGGAGCTATGGAGGCTTTATGAGTGCACTGGCAATTACCAAAGGCAATGAAGTGTTTAGCGCCGCTATATCCGTAGCACCGGTTACCAACTGGCGGTATTATGATAATATTTATACAGAACGGTATATGCGTACCCCGCAGGAGAATGCAAGCGGGTATGATGATAACTCACCGATTAATTTTACAGACAAAATAAAAGGCAGGTACCTGCTCATTCATGGCACGGCAGATGATAATGTGCATTTTCAAAATGCAACCCAGATGATATCAGCATTGGTAAAAAGTAATATTGATTTTGAAAGCGCTTATTATCCCAACAAAAATCATGGTATTAACGGGCAGCTTGATAATACAACGTTCCACCTGTGGAGTAAAATGACGAACTGGATTATGGAAAATATGGGGAATGAAAATACACAACATCCTGCCGGAACTGTAAAACCATTGAAAGGGTTCTGAGAATACCGAACAGACGAACAAATGAACAGATGAACAGACGAACAGATGAACAAGGAATTACGAAGTATAGAACCCTGCTTTTGCAGGGTTTTCTGCTTTTTGGAGAGATATATTTGGGTCAGGTTTATTTAATGGGAGAAGCTTTAAGAATGTAGGCTAAAGAAACAGTTGAAATAAAGAACCATTCGACTGTAAAAGCTATTGTCCCAGAGGGACAAATACAAAAAAGAGAAGCAATTTGGGTTCGATACTTTTTGCTTAGCCCTTACGAGTTTACCGGCATTGTGTCTCGATAGGATAAATACAAATAAGAGACAGTTGAAATAAAGAACCATTCGACTGTAAAAGCTGTTGTCCCAGAGGGACATGATGTCGGTAAAACAGAGTGCGGTATGCAGTCTTTGCTCCATCGGGGCAAAAGAAAAAAACTGTTATGTAAGAGGCCTTCACACCAATATATATTAAGGAACCGGGATGATAATTCTTTTGCCCCGATGGGGCAAAAAACCAATGTCCGGTACTTTTTTACCGACCTCATGTCCCTATGGAACGAATACAAAAAAGAGAAGCAATTTGGGTCCGATACTTTTTGCTTAGCCCTTACGAGTTTACCGGCATTGTGTCTCGATAGGATAAATACAAATAAGAGACAGTTGAAATAAAGAACCATTCGACTGTAAAAGCTGTTGTCCCAGAGTGACATGAGGTCGGTAAAATCGCCCACCCAAACTTGAGCAAGTACAATATTCCCCGGAAGCCAATTTGGCAGTGAAAGACCTCCCCTCAGAACCGGAAAATAAATAAGTAACACACTATCAACAGCTTATCATAAGTCGGCATCAAAATCACCTTACTTTTAGTTAGGTGTACCTAAGATTTAGTGAGGTACCACCTCACTTTTAGTTAGGTCCACTTAAGATTTAGTGAGGTACTACCTCACTTTCAGTTAGGTCCACTTAAGATTTAGTGAGGTACCACCTCACTTTTAGTTAGGTGAACCTAAAGGGATAATTAGGTCAACCTGACAAGTTATCAGGAGAACCTGTCTTTTTCTTAGGTCTACTTAGAACCTGTTTGAGCTGAGTTATTTGAAAAATATTGATTATGCGGTATTAATAGGAAACTCACAGGGGTACAATAACAAAGTTTCAATTCGCCCTTCTCCGCAGGATGCTGGCAAGGGAATAAAGACATTTCCTGTTGGGCTATGGGCAAAAAAGAACCCCCGATGCGAAACCGGGGGGCCCTAATCAAAAACCATTAACCATTAAACCTTATCCTATGAAAATTCAAAGCTAATATCGTTAATAAAAGCATAACACAAAACATTTGTGCAGCATTTTTTGCTTCAAACAACAAATTATGTACGTTTGACATGATTTATTGACTGAACTCAATGTCCAGACACTGAATTATAGTTCTCCAATAAATTCGCAAACGATTGCGCTAATTCTTTTATCTTTCGCCAACATTCAGCAGTTTTACATGGTTATACAAGTATGAGAAAAATAGTAATCGCCATTACAGGGGCCAGTGGTTCCATTTATGCAGAAAACCTGCTGCGCAAGTTATTGGCCATACCTGAACAATGGAATGAACTTTCGGTGATATTGACAGAAAATGCCAAGGAGGTTTGGAAAACTGAATTGTCTGCAGAACCAGGTGAGGAAAATGATTCATGGAAAAATTTTCCAGTAAAATATTTTACCACCACTGATTTCTCAGCACCCTTTGCTTCCGGTTCCGGCCAGTATGATACCATGATCATCATCCCCTGCTCCATGGGCACATTGGGCCGCATTGCCACCGGTGTTTCCAATGACCTTATTTCCCGTGCAGCTGATGTGATATTAAAAGAAAGAAGAAAACTTATATGTGTGGCCAGGGACACTCCATATAATCTTATTCATATCCGCAATATGGAAACGATAACATTGGCGGGTGGCATTATCTGCCCGGCTACACCTTCTTTTTACAGTAAGCCAACAACAATAGAAGCGGTGGCTGCCACGGTGGTGGACCGTGTACTTGATCTGGCTGGCTTTACCATTCAATCTTACCGTTGGGGTAAATAAAATAACTTCTTCATTAAAGTGAACAGGCTATCATATAATTTCAGTTTCACTTTATTAATTCGAATATTTTCCCCCTGCATTTATCCAATCAATAATTTTTTGCCGTTCTGATACGGCCAACAAGCTTCCTTGTGGCATTGGAGAAGGTATGCCATCGACAGCCCTGGCTTTTATCCTCATTTTATTGTCAATAATATTACAATCCACTGAATAATTTACCCCGTTATTCGGCACAGCAGGCCCATGACAATATAAACAATGGTTTCTTATAAGCGTTCTCACCTGCGTAAACAGCGGTCCTGCAACAGCGTTGTTTACCGTTGTGGATGCACTGCCTGTGCAGCCATTTGCATCTTTCGCCGTAATAGTATAACTGCCTGATGCCACATTATAAAAAAGATTCGCTGCCTGAAAAAGACCGCCATCCAGGCTGTAAGTGTGTGGCGCCACTCCGCCCGATGCCAATATTGTAATTGATGCAGTATTTGCTTCACAGGGTACATTGCCGGTAGTATTGGCCAACACTGTAATATTTACACCTGCACACAGGTTTGTTGGATTCGACAATGTAAATGATACAGAACCCATGCATCCATCAGAATTTTTTGCAGTAACCGGATAGTTTCCAGCTGCCAGGTTTTTAAATACCCCTGATGATTGAAATGTACCCCCGTTAATACTGAATACAAAACTGGTGCCGCCTGTTGCCGATGCTGTAATGCTGCCATCAGCGGCTCCCGATACTGATGGATTTGTAACTGACCCACTCAACCCGATATTTATAATCGAACAGGGGTCTGGAGGAGGCGGTGGTGGTGTTCCACCATTTTTACTACAGGAATTCTGAAGGGAAAAAACAAGAATAAGTACAATAAAAAATGCAGTTAATTTCATATTCTTTTATTTTCAAACGGAAGTAACACTTATGAAAATCAGGTAAAGTCCCGGTTTGAACCACAATAGCTATCGGGTGAGACTCTGCTGTCTGTTGATACACCACCGAAAATTATCATGCTGCCACTAGCAGGTTAAAAAGCTTTTATACCAACAGTAAAAAGCACGCCACCGCTGTTTAATTTCACTTTCCCGTAGCCCACACCTCCAAAAGGAACTTTAATATATGGCTCAGCCATAAAAGTTGCCCTTTTCCCTATGCTTCGTTTATATCCTGTGGAAAGAGTAGCTACTGAAAAAAGATTATAGTTCTCATTCTTTATCGTCCACTTCTTTGTATACGTGTTACCTGAAGGAGTGTATTTATAATGATAATTGTAGGTTTCCTCGTTCATCAAAAAAGAGGAAAGGCCCGCAGATACAAACCAGCTGCCGGAAGGTTTCTTTCCAAAACTATAGGCCAGTGAAACAGGTATTTCGTAAATCCTGCAATTCGCATCCACTTTTTCCAGGTATGGATAAAACTGGCTAAATGAAGCTGGCGGATGATATGAATCAGCGGAAGCTGAATAAATTTTGCGGCCGGAGTAAAAACCAGTACGCAGTGTAAACTTATCCTTATACGTATAGCCTATTCCTGCACCTGCAACAATTTTTACAGTACCGGCCTTATTGGAACCAACAAAACTCATATCAGGCCCGGCAGAAAGGCTAAAAAAGAATGAACCCTTCTTCTTCTTCTTTGTACTTAGCCTGCTGACCGCCGTTTCTTTTTCAGTCAATTGGGATACCGTATCAGTTTTAGCATGGTCCTTTACTTTTTCCAGCTTAGCTGCTGCAATTTTTTCAATAAGCGGGCCATCTGACTTACTCTTTTCTCTTTCGGCAATAACCCCGGCCTGTTCATCCGGCTTTTGCTGCTGATCAGATTTTTTCTTACTGTTACCCGAAACTATTTCAAACAAAGGGTTGGTATCTGCCACTTTAGTGTTTGTCCTTTCCTTATTCTCAGCAATTTTTTTCTTATCCGGTAAACGCTGGTTTATTTTCCCCATTTTTACAACCCCTTTACCCGAAACAATACCGCTGTCATTATTTTTTTTGGAAGGAGTTGAAATATCAATTTTCGTTTTTTCATTTACTTTATCCGGAGCAACCGGTACATTTATTGCAGCCACTGCAGACGAAGTGATTGGTTCATCCCCAGTTCTGGTATTTTTAACGGAACCCGGTATACTGCCTGCTGAATCAGCAGAGATTATTCTGGTATCAGCCAAACCATCAATTGCTTTATCTGCAGGGATAGAATTATTTTTTTCACCCACAGTTGTTCCTGTCTCTTTATTTGTGACTGCTGTAATTTGTTTTTTATCTTTTCTTATTTGTGTAACCAGCAGCACTGTACCAGACAGCAGTACCGGAAGCAGCCACCACAAAAGGAAACGCCTTCGTTTATTACTTTCCTGTGGTAAGTGTTTATCGAGCAGGCTTTCCATCTGAATCCAGGCTTTTTCGTTATATACCGGGTGATGATTTTCCGCTGCTTCAATTATCTTCTTATCTAATTCTTCAGGCTGCATTTTTGGTTAAGTGTATTTGATAATGTCTAAAACTGATCTTAGTAATTGTTATTGATAAAATTTATTCAGACTGCATTTTTAGTTAATTGTATATGGTTTAATCTGAAAAGAATCTTCTGTAATTGTTTTCTGGCTTTCGACAGGTTCGATTTGGATGTACCGGTGGATATATCCAGTTTTTCGGCTATTTCATCATGGCTCAGCCCTTCAATAATAAAAAGGTTAAGAACGGTACGATAACCGGGCGAAAGATCCTGTATGGCCCTGATAATTTCATCGTATGATAACTTATCAATAGCGTCAGCACTGTTAGCTGCCACCTGGTATTCTACGGGTTCCAGCTGTGTCACCATCTTATGTTTCTGATTTTTCCTGAAATGGTCTATAGCCGTATATACCATGATCTTTCTAACCCATCCTTTAAAGGAGCTGACAACATCTGTATAAGCTGGCTGGTAGTGGTGTATCTCTTTAAAAACTTTCAGGAACCCGTCATTCAAAATCTCAAGGGCATCATCCTGTTTGCTGGTATAGCGGTCGCAGATGGCCATAGCATATCCATAGAAAGAGCTGTAAATCATTTTCTGGCTCTCCCTTCTGTTGATGGCGCAGCCTTCAACATGGTAAGTGAGTTCTTCTGCAGATAACAATAGAATGTCGTGTTTCGTTTATTAATCGGCGACCGAAAACTAAAGGTTGCCCTCTTATAAAGTTAAGTTCATTATTTGAGAAGCTTGTAGAAGCGTTTCAATTCAGCTATCTCCACTGGAGAAAACAGCTCATTATTGGTATACTTGGATTGAAAAAAAAGCACCCTTTTATGTTCGGGATATTTGGCCAGAATGGCATCAATCATTTTTCCGGTTTCCTCATCACGAATGTAAAGCGGGGTAACCGGCGGCAGTTCAGACCGCTGTTTACCTTTCATTTTCATAATAATGGCTTCCAGGGTGGCCAGTTTCCCTACAGACAGGGTATCCAGTTTTGATGCTTTGCCATACAATCCTTCCAGTTGTTTTTTACTCAGCCCTCCTCTTTCCTGGTACTGTTTGAGCAGGCTTTGGACAAATGTGTCCAGGGGCCTTGCTTCAAGCACTGCCTTTAAAATGTCCATGATAATATCTACATCGGGCCGTATACGTCGCATAATAAAGTTCTCAACCTTGAAAATAAGAAACTTATATTTGAATATATAATATACCTTGCCAGTCAGTTACTTCATTTACGGTTCAGGAGGATTGCTGCTCATCACCCTCCTGGTTTTTCTTTTCAGCAAAAAGCAAAAGAAATAGCTTCGTTACCTATCTCAGCTGCATTACATCAGGCCTGCCTTCCATTTCGTCAAAGTAATTTCAATAAAATAGCCGCCGGGCATTTCTTTGTACCGGTAATGGGGTAAAGACCCTTTTCATCATTCTAAAAATAAATTTTATGAAATCGCTTATCAGTAAATTAATGGCATCTCTTGCAGTATGCATTACACTCCTTTCTTTTTCTGCTAAACCAGGCGGTGAGGGCTTTGAAATTTATCTCGGCAGCAAACTGGTGCTGCAACGGTACGGTGTTGACATCAATACAGTGCAACACCTGCAGCTAAACCAGCATGAGGATGATAAACTTTTTATTAAATACCATCATTGCGGTAAGGCAGGTAAGAACAGGATTATCACTATCATGGATGAGCAACATAAAACGCTGAAGGAATTCAGCTATGCAGATGCTAAATCACCTGGCGGAGTGATGGTGCTGGACATTAAAGAAGTATACAAATTGAAAAAAGGAAGCAGTAATTTATTTCAGCTTTACTATTCTTCAAGCGAGCTGACTGCCGGAAGGCTATTAACCAACATCACATTATAACCGGTAAACAAAGAGCCCCGTCTGAAAAACGGGCTCACTATTTTGATAAAAAAAAATTATCTGCCTTTTACCGCTTCTTTCCGTATCACATTCAGCGCACCGCCTTCTTTGAACCAATGGATCTGCTGTGCATTGTAACTGTGATTTACATCAATGGTTTCGCCTGTGCCGTCCGCATGGTTCAATACCAGTTGCAGCGGCTTTCCCGGAGTAAAGGTTGTAAGCCCGGTCACATCAATTGTATCATCCTCCAGTATCTTATTGTAATCTTCCTTATTGGCAAATGTAATACCCAGCATTCCCTGCTTTTTCAGGTTGGTCTCATGTATACGGGCAAATGATTTTACCAATACCACCCGCACACCCAGATGCCTTGGTTCCATGGCCGCATGTTCCCTGGATGATCCTTCTCCATAATTTTCATCACCCACCACAATAGTACCCACACCCGCAGCCTTATAAGCCCTTTGTGTATTGGGAACAGTGCCGTATTCACCCGTAAGCTGATTCTTTACACTGTCTGTTTTTTCATTGAAAAAGTTCATGGCACCGATCAGCATATTGTTACTGATATTATCCAGGTGACCACGGAATTTTAACCAGGGCCCAGCCATACTGATATGGTCAGTGGTACATTTCCCTTTGGCTTTGATAAGGAGTTTCAATCCTTTCAAATCAACTCCTTCCCATGCAGCAAATGGCACTAATAATTGCAGACGTTTACTGTCTTCTTTTACATCTATTCTTACCTGGCTTCCATCCTGAGAGGGTGCCTGGTAGCCTGCATCTTCTACAGCAAACCCTTTCAATGGTAATTCATCACCAACCGGTGGATCCAGTTTTACCTGTTCTCCTTTATCATTGGTCAATGTATCAGTAAGCGGATTAAAATTCAAATCGCCGGCAATGGCCAGGGCTGTTACCAGTTCGGGGCTTGCCACAAATGCCATAGTATTGGGATTACCATCTGCTCTTTTGGCAAAGTTGCGGTTGAAGGAATGCACGATAGTATTCCTTTCTGCTTTTTCTGCACCTACCCTGTCCCACATGCCGATACAAGGACCGCAGGCATTTGCAAATACAGTAGCGCCGATTTTTTCAAATATGTCCAGAAAACCGTCTCTTTCAATTGTGTACCGCACCTGCTCACTTCCGGGAGTGATAGTAAAATTTGATTTTAATTTCAGCCCTTTGGCAGACACCTGTCTGGCAAGGCTCACGGCACGGCTTATATCTTCATACGAAGAGTTGGTACAGCTGCCGATCAATCCAAATTCAATTTTGGTGGGCCAACCATTTTTAGCAGCAGCTTCTTTCATTTCAGAAATTGGGGTGGCAAGATCCGGAGTGAAAGGGCCATTCAAATGTGGCTCCAGTGTATCCAGGTTAATTTCAATTACCTGGTCAAAGTATTTTTCAGGAGCAGTATATGCATCTGCATCTCCGGTCAGGTATTCCTTTATTTTATCAGCTTCAGCGGCTACTTCGGCACGGCCGGTAGCTGCCAGGTAGCGGCTCATGCTTTCATCGTATCCAAAGGTAGATGTGGTGGCACCGATCTCAGCACCCATATTACAAATAGTTC
The DNA here is from genome assembly GCA_031441485.1 of Chitinophagaceae bacterium. Taxonomy (GTDB): domain Bacteria; phylum Bacteroidota; class Bacteroidia; order Chitinophagales; family Chitinophagaceae; genus JJ008. The sequence continues at coordinate 20,925 of JANOEQ010000064.1, read as the reverse complement.
CTTTTCCGGTACAGCTCATAGAAGTGGCGCCTTCTCCAAAATATTCCACAATGGCATTGGTACCGCCTTTTACAGTTAGGATACCTGCCACTTTTAAGATCACATCTTTAGGAGCTGTCCAGCCATTCAATTTACCGGTCAGTTTTACACCAATTAGTTTAGGCATCAGCAATTCCCAGCTAAGGCCCGCCATAACATCGCATGCATCTGCTCCACCCACACCAATAGCCACCATGCCTAATCCGCCGGCATTTACCGTATGACTATCCGTTCCTATCATCATACCTCCGGGAAATGCATAATTCTCCAGCACTACCTGGTGTATAATTCCTGCGCCGGGTTTCCAGAAACCGATTCCATATTTATTAGAGATTGTAGATAAAAAATTGAACACTTCCTCATTATCCGTTTTTGCTTTTGCGAGATCAGTCTTTCCTTCTGTTTTGGCTACGATCAGGTGATCGCAATGCACGGTGGAGGGAACGGCCACTGTTTTACGGCCGGTGGTATCAAACTGCAGCAGGGCCATTTGGGCAGTGGCATCCTGCATGGCTACCCTGTCCGGGGCAAAATCCACATAGGATTTACCACGGGGAAAATCTTTTATTTCCACACCTTTCCAGAGATGGGAGTATAAAATCTTTTCTGCCAGTGTCAACGGACGACCCAATGCTTTGCGGGCAGCATCCACTTTGGCGGGCATTTCAGCATAGAGTTTCTTAATGAGGTCCAGGTCGAATACCATAGTGATGATTTGAGGATTTGGTGATTGTTTGATTTGAGGATTTGGTAATTGTCCGTTTTGGTGATTGTCCGGCTTCAAAGATTTAAAGATTTAAAGATTTACGCTGATCCAATCTTCAAATCAACACATCTCCAAATCAACACATCATAAACTGTGGCGAATTTACGACAACCGGGTCGTTTTTGAATTAGAATAGCCTAATTTTAGTTAGATTTCCTAAATTAGCAATATGAATAAGTTCAAAAGCTTTGTGGAATGGAATGCCTTCGGCGTTTGTTCAGCCATTGGCAACAGGATGGGCATTGCCACCAGCAGGATCCGGCAGTATTTTATGTATGCCACGGTGCTTACGATGGGTTCCCCTATTATTATCTATATGGTGCTGGCTTTTTGGAGAAATGTGAAAAAGTATATCTGGGCGGCTAAGCGGAATCCATGGTATTATTTGTGAATGGTCAATGGTGAATCCATAACTGCAAAAAATTTTATATCAATAACAAGGCCGCTTACTCTTAAGCGGCCTTGTTGATCATACACAGTTTGCTGATTACTTTACGGTGGTTATTTCCACCACTCCATTCTTTCCTTTTTCGCCGTATTTTTTTACGGCATCATCCTTGGAAATCGTAACGATGTTAAAAGTGCCAGTGAGTTTTTTTCTTTCTGCCGGAAGCTCTTTTCCATCCAGTATTACCAGTTCTTTATTGTTTCTCATTTCAATAGACGGAGAATTTACAATTACCGCATTGACAACTTTAACCGGTTCTGCACTTTCAGCCGATGTGATAATCATTTCATCACTGCTTATTTCAATGGGCCTGGTTTCTACTTCAATGACCCCGTCCTTCCCTTTTTCTCCAAACCGGGCTATGGCCCTCTTGCCTTTTAATACGTTTACCGACTTAATAGCATCCGGATTAATATCCTCCAGCCCCGCTTTGGTGGTTTCCACTCCATCCAGCAACACGAGCGGGTTAGCATTCAAGGAGCGAACTTCCACCCTGCTGCCGGGTGCATATCTTGAAATACCCGATGCCCTTGTTTCTCTTACTTCAACTACCTCAACTGAGGGGGATATTGAAGTGCTGGCCCTTGAAGGCGCCGGGGGCGGTGGCGGTGGTTCAGGTAAACGGCCATATTTTTTTTCAAATGTATCTTTCTGAGCAGGTACATCGAGATCATAATTTTCTTTTGTTCCATTTTTTAACCACACCGTTACTTTATCATTTGTAACATTAATGCGCTGCACATTGGCAGGCAATTTTATCCATGCCGGAGCTGCCGGCTGCATTGGGACTACAGCAGCAGGGATAGGAATTTCCACAAAGTCTATTGTAGCGGGCGCCACGGGTGGAACAGGAGCATCAGGTGCAGTTGCAGGCCTGGCAGGCACAGTGTCCATTGTGTAATTTAAACCAGGATGTTCCTCTGTTTTGTTCCATTCAAGGTTTAACCCAGCCATCACTGGCTCGTAATTTAACCCATTGTGGTCATGACCGGCCATGACCACATTTTTGTCAGCCGGGTTTGCTTTCTCCTGGTCATTCCATTTACTTCTGAATGCCAGTAACAACACCGCTGTTGCCGGCAATAAAAACAACAGTCGTACCAACTGTCTCTTTGCACTTTTTGTTTTGTTCATCATGGCTATACGTTTTTTTAATGAGGAAAAATTAAACTGGGTTGCTATACTGTATTGATTGTTACCTGTTACTTTCAGCAACAGGTACTGGTATTCTTTTTTATTAGCGCCTTTTTCCAGCACTTTATTATCGGCAATAAATTCCAGGTTTTGCCGAATTGCTTTTTTCAGCAACCAGGCAAATGGATTATACCAATTTATAAGGCATAATAATTCGCTGCAGATGATATCCAGGCTGTGCCGCTGTTTTACATGAATAAATTCGTGGTGAATGATCTCTTTCAATTCCTGTTCGCTGTGCAATCCGCTATTGATGAAAATAGAATTGCCAAACGAAAAAGGAATAATATTTTCATTTACCTGGTAAACATGCATGCCTTCGGTGGTAATAGGTACGGCTTTCTTTAATAAGCGGTGGAAAGAAAATAGCTGCGCCAACAGGCGGAATAGCATAATGCCCGCCCCGGTTGCAATAATTAACAGTACCATATCCCATGCATAAAATGCACCGGTAACAGGCGTTGACGGATCAGTTACAGCCGTTCCCCTGATAACCGGTATCCAGGTTACCACATTCTTATTCTCCCAGTTATTGCTCTCCAGTACTGCCGATACGTTTATCAATGGAATAAAAAAACAAAGCAGGCTGTAACCCAGCAGATACCAGCGGTTGTGATTATAGAAAGTAAGCTTGCGGAGGATAAAATAATAAAACAGGAACACCACCGAAAGGCTGACGGATAGTTTTATTAAATAAATAAATAAGAAAGGCATAGAACAGGCTTTAAGGTTTAGGGTTTCCTTTTTCAATCAGGCTGATGATCTCTTTCAGTTCTTTGGCGGATAATTTTTTCTGTTCCACAAAAAAATTCACCAGCTCCTTATAAGAATTGTCGAAATACTCCTTTACCACATTGCCCATGAATTTTTTCTTATACTCTTCCTCACTTACTGCTGGTTTATAGAGATAAGCATTCCCTACCAGCCGGCTGCTGATATATCCTTTTTTCTCCAAGTTTTTAATAATGGAAGCCACTGTTGTATATGGAGTGGGTTCATCCAGGTTTTCCATAAAGGCTTTTACATTGCCTTCGCCGGTGCGCCATACGGCCTGCATGGCTTCTTCTTCTACATGAGTTAATTTTTCCATTACTACGAAATTTTCGTAAAGCTACGAATATTTCGTATTTACCCAAATTAATTTTCTTAAAGAGATGTGAAAGTCACCCGGGCCGGAAAGTTAGAATGACCGGAAAGCCGGGAAGACTGGTCTATACTTACACAAAAACCCTAAAGAATGAAAATCGGATTGAGGTGAAATGTCTTCCGGACTTTACTTTAAATCAGCTCTTTGAGCTTTCCGATCACCACATCCACTTCTTCTTTTGTGTTGTGCTTGCAGAAGGAAAATCGAACGGGCACCAGGTTGGGATTGTTGCTGATGGCCCGGATAACATGGCTGCCCACATCTGCGCCGCTACTGCAGGCGCTGCCGCCGGATACACAGATGCCCTGCATATCGAGACTGAAGAGCAGCATCTCCGATTTTTCTGTTTTGGGGAACGCAACATTTAATACGGTATACAAACTCTTACCGGCATAATCTCCGTTATACTGCACACCGGGAATATTTTTTCCCAATTCTCCAATCATATAGTCTTTTAATGATTGAATATAGGCACTGTCCTTTTCCATACCGGCATCTGCCAGTTCTAATGCCCTGGCAAATCCTACAATGCCGTATAGATTTTCTGTGCCGGCCCTCATATTCCGTTCCTGTCCGCCACCTAATATTACCGGGCTTACTTTGATATTATCATTGATGTATAAAATTCCAACTCCCTTGGGGCCATGAAATTTATGTCCTGCCCCGGTGGCAAAATGTACCGGTTTACTCCGCAGATCTATTTTGTAATGCCCAACAGTTTGCACTGTATCCGAATGAAATATGGCATTGTATTTTTTACAAATTTCCCCGGCCGCATAAATATCGAGCAGGTTACCAATTTCATTGTTAGCATGCATCAGGCTTACAAAGCAGCGCTCTGTATATGTGGCTAATTGTTCATCAAGGTCTTTCAGGTCTATATGCCCGTCGGGCAGCAGTTTTACAAAACTGCTTGTCACCACATCTTTTTTATCCAGATGCTCCACGGCATGCAGCACGGCATGGTGTTCAATGGGAGAGGTTATGATATGGCGGCAACCCAGGTCGTGTATAGCAGCGGTTATCGCCATATTATCACTCTCCGTACCGCCGCTGGTAAAGAAAATTTCTCCCGGATGTGCATTTAAAATTCTTGCCACTGTTTTTCTTGCCGTTTCGATAGCCAGACGGCTTTCTCTGCCATAGGAATAAATAGAAGAAGGGTTGCCAAAATGAGTGGTCATAAATGGCAACATGGCATCCAGCACTTCCTTATCAAGTGCGGTGGTGGCGGCGTTATCGAAATATATACGGTTCATACCTCTTTCCCCTAAAGGGAACTTAGTTTTAAAGTGTCCGCAAAGATAAGTGATAGACTTTCTGTTCTGCAAGAATTGCAAAATTTCGTAGTGGGTCAGCTTGAAAATTGGTTGCCTCTAAAATACGCTTGAACCACATAGAAAAGAAGTTATCATAGAAATACACACATAGAAAAGCATATCTGTGTATTTCTATGATTGCAATGGCCTATTGTGGTTCAAATTGCCTGGCTACAGGATTTCCTGCTTACATAATTTCTTTTTTTAGTGACCGCAGAAGGATTAAATTTAGGCTATACATTTTGTTAGTATGGATACACCAAACAAACAGGAAGGGCGGCGGGATTTTATTAAAAAGGCAACCGCCCTTGCCTCACTGGCCATTGCGTCACCAGCATTGGTAAAAGCAGGCGAAAACGATGAAAAGATCGCAGCTTTATTTGAAAAGATACCACTGCATATAGAAATAAATGGCGTGGCACACAGTCTTTCAGTAGAGCCCAGGGTTACGCTGCTGGACCTTTTGCGGGAACAATTGAACCTTACCGGCACCAAGAAAGGATGCGACCATGGACAATGCGGTGCCTGTACCGTACATGCCGATGGAAAACGTATCAACTCCTGTTTATCACTGGCCGTAATCAATGAAGGAAAAAAAATAACCACTATAGAAGGATTGGCCAATGGGGAAAAATTGCACCCAATGCAGGAAGCTTTTATTAAACATGACGGATTTCAATGTGGCTATTGTACACCGGGCCAGATCATGTCGGCCATTGCCTGTGTAAAAGAAGGGCATGCCAACAGCGAAGATGAAATAAGAGAGTATATGAGTGGCAATATCTGCCGCTGTGGTGCCTATCCCAATATTACCAACGCCATTATGGAAGTAAAAAAAGGAGGGCTGCCGTTATGATCAATTTTGAATACGTAAGAGTATCAACAATAAAAGCGGCGGTGGACGCATTGGCTAAAAACCCAACCGGTGGTTTTATTGCCGGTGGTACCAACCTGGTAGACCTGATGAAGAAAGGAGTAACCGCCCCCACCCGGCTGATTGATATTACTAACCTCCCTTTAAATAAGGTGGAAAAAACACTCACTGGTATTAAGATTGGCGCACTTGCCATTAACAGCGACGTTGCCGGTAATGAACTGGTAAAAGAAAAATACCCCCTGCTGATGATGGCCTTGGAGTCCGGTGCATCTGCTCAATTGCGGAATATGGCTACAGTAGGCGGCAATATGATGCAGCGTACGAGGTGTACTTATTTTTTTGATACCTCAATGCCCTGTAATAAACGGGAACCGGGAAGCGGATGCGGCGCCCTGCAGGGATATAACCGGATGCATGCCATTTTTGGTGCCAGTGATAAATGCATTGCAGTACATCCGAGTGATATGTGTGTGGCACTGGCAGCACTAAATGCTACTGTAACTGTAAGTGGCCCAAAAGGAGAAAGAAAAATTGTCTTCGCTGACTTTCATCGATTCCCGGGCGATGCACCAGAGAGAGATAATACACTGCAGAAAGGTGAACTGATAACTGGTATACAAATTCCATCCAATGCATTCAATAAAAATTATTACCTGAAAATCCGTGACAGGGCCTCTTATGCTTTTGCATTGGTATCAGTGGCCGTGGCATTGCAGGTGGATGGCAATATCATTAAAGCCGCAAGACTGGCGATGGGCGGCGTGGCGCCTAAACCCTGGCGGCTGACCGAGGCAGAAAAATTCCTGCTTAATAAGCCGGCCACCAAAGAAAATTTTACCACTGCCGCCGCACTGTCCATGAAAGCAGCCAAAGGATACGGACATAATAATTTTAAACTAAAGATGGGTAATGCGGCCATCATTGAAGCATTGATAAAAGCTATCGCAGGATAATACACCGTATAAAAAATAATTATCACTACCAGACAAGTTAACTATGGACAATAATACAGAACATAAAGACCGCCCTTTCCTGGACAGGGTGGATGGGGTACAGAAAGTAACAGGTACTGCCAAATATTCAGCCGAATACAGTTTTCCCGGTATGGTATACGGCGTACTGAGCGTAACCACAATTGCCAGGGGTTCCATAACGGCAATGGAAACTAAAGCAGCAGAGAATGCACCGGGTGTACTGACTGTTATCACACATCTCAACTGCCCCGAAGTGCCCGGGTATAAAAAAGCGGCCGAACTGACCAATGTTCCAGAGATAAAAAAAGGCTACCGGGTGTTTGCAGATAATATCATCCGCTTCAATGGCCAGCCTCTTGCATTGATAATCGCAGATACTTTTGAAAGGGCTGTACATGCTGCATCACTCGTAAAAGCACAATACAAAGAAGAAAAATACAATACCAACCTGGATGAAGCTATTTTAACAGGTAAACAACTGGAAGGCAACCCTTATAAAGAATATGTGCGGGGTGAAGCAAATGCCTGGAAAAAGGCAGACCAAACCATCGAAGCCACCTACCGGATGCCCATTGAAGTGCATAACCCAATGGAAATTCATGGCATTACTGTAGTATGGGAAGGAGAGAATAAAGTAACTGTGTACGAAAAAACACAGGCCTTAAAAATTACACAGCAAAACATTATGCGGCTGTTTGGTTTGAAGGAAGAAAATGTACGCATCATCACACAATTTATAGGTGGTGCTTTTGGCTCTGCCTTCAATACCTGGCCCCATTCCGTGGCGGCCCTTATTGGCAGCCGAAAAATTGGCAAGCCCCTAAAGCTGATGCTAACCCGAAACCAGATGTTCAACCTGGTGGGCTATCGTCCGGAAGCCATACAAAAAATAAGCATGGGCGCTTCGGCAGATGGAAAACTCACAGGTATTACCCACCAGGCCATCGCCATGACGGCCACCTATAATGAGTTTACCGAAGGCATTGTAAACGCTTCCCGCTCATTATACGCCTGCCCGAATGTAAATACCAGCTATAAAGTATTTCCGCTGGACCTTAGCCAACCTACCTGGATGCGGGGTCCCGGCGAAACTACCGGTGCTTACGCACTGGAATGTGCAATGGACGAAATGGCCCATGCATTGAAGCTTGACCCGATTGAATTCCGGATTCGTAACTATGCTGAAACAGACCTGGAAAATAATAAACCATATTCAAGTAAATTTTTGAGAGAAGCCTATACACTTGGCGCCGCAAAAATAAAATGGGAAGACCGCAAACCTGAGCCACGTTCCATTAGAGAAGAAGATTGGTGGATCGGTTATGGCACAGGAAGCGGCATATTTGTAGCATGGAGGGGTGAAGCAAAAGTAGGTGCTAAACTGTTGCCAGACGGCACCTTGATTTTACAAAGCGGCGTTACAGATATGGGGCCGGGTACTGCCACTGCCATGACACAACTGGCTGCTGAAACACTGGGCCTTTCGCCCCGCAGTATAAAATTTGAAATGGGTGATTCCAACCTTCCGCCTGGCCCGTTGCAGGGAGGCTCCGGTACTACTTCCACCCTGGGCACAGCTGTAAATAATGTTTGTATCACTCTGAAGAAAAAACTGGCCGAGATGGTTAAAGAGAACGCTGTCTTTCATACCACCACTATTCATAGTGTAAAAATGGAAGACCTCCTTTTTGAAGAAGGGCATATTGTACTGGCGGCGGACCGCACCAAAAAAATAAGCTATGCGGATGTGATAAAGAGTAATGGGGGAAAACAGATTGAACTGCTGGAAGAATCAAAAGCTAACCCCATGGCCAATCATTCGGCCTTTTCTTATGCAGTGCATTTTGTAAAAGTAAAAGTGCATGCAAGTACAGGAGTAGTAAGGGTTACAAGGGTGGTATCAGCTGTGGATGCCGGTAAAATTATAAATGAAAAAACAGCCGAAAGCCAGATCGTGGGTGCCGTGGTGGGTGGCATAGGTATGTCGCTGATGGAAGAAGGCGTGATAGACCACCGCTATGGGCGCTGGGTGAACAATAATTTCGGCGACTACCATGTGGCCGTGAATGCAGATATACCGCCCATAGAAGTGACTTTTGTAAATAAGCCAGATCCTGTTTTGAACCCTATGGGGTCAAAAGGAATGGGAGAAGTGGGTATAGTCGGATTTGCAGCAGCGGTTGCCAATGCAGTGTATAATGCCACTGGTATACGGGTAAGGGAATTACCGATAACACCGGATAAGCTGATAAATTGATGACTGATGCCGGGTTTAAGAAAACTCCTTTATATCCCGCATCAGCTGCATCGCTATATTATTCGCAGTAGTTTCAAAATCACTTTCGGCATAAATACGTATGATGGGTTCTGTATTGGAAGTGCGCAGGTGTACCCAGTCATTGTCAAACTCAATCTTTAATCCATCTTCTGTATTCAGCGGGTTCTTACTGTATTTTTCCTTTATCTTTTCAAAAATCGTTTTTATGATTTTCTTTGTTTCTTCAGGGGAACCTTCTGGTAATTCAATCTTATTTTTAGAAATAAAATAATCAGGATAAGTACCTCTTAAAGACTTGATCCCTTTTTTATGACCGGACAGGTGACTTAAAAACAATCCAATTCCTATCAGCGCATCGCGGCCATAATGAAAATCAGGCACAATAATTCCTCCATTGCCTTCACCACCAATTACAGCATTTACTTCTTTCATCTTCTTTACTACATTCACTTCACCCACAGCAGAAGGAAAATATTGTCCGCCATGTTTAATAGTAATTTCTTTCAGCGCTTTGGTGCTGCTCATATTACTTACCGTATTGCCCCCGCTTTCGGAAGAGGTAAGCTTTCCTTTTCCAAGCACATAATCTGCTACGGCCACCAATGTATATTCTTCTCCAAATAAAGTGCCGTCTTCATTTACAAAGCAAAGCCGGTCCACATCGGGATCAACGGCAATACCCAAATCGGCTTTATGTTGCACTACTGCGCTGCACAACTGCGATAAATGTTCCGGCAGCGGTTCAGGGTTATGAGCAAACTTTCCATTTACTTCCCCGTTCAGTACTATCACATCATTTACACCCAACGCCTTTAATAAAGCAGGTACATATACAGCACCCGTAGAATTAATAGCATCCACCACCACTTTATAATTCTTTTTGGCAATGGCTTTTGCATTTACAAGTGGATATTTCAGAATAGCATCTATATGTTTTTGCAAATAGCTGTCATCTGTTGTTATAGTTCCCAATTTATCTACCGGCGCAAATGCAAAATCTTCTTTGGCGGCCAGTTCCAGCATTTTTTCGCCTATGGCTGCGGAAATAAATTCACCTTCTTCATTCAACAATTTAAGTGCGTTCCATTCTTTGGGATTATGACTGGCCGTAAGAATAATGCCACCATCTGCTTTTTCCATTTTCACCGCCACTTCCACCGTAGGAGTAGTGGAAGGCCCCAGGTCCACCACATCTATACCGAGACCAATAAGTGTGTGGACCACCAGGTTTTGCACCATGGCCCCGCTGATGCGTCCATCACGGCCAATAACAATCTTTGCCCGGTTCTTATCTGCAGCAATGATGCTGCCGAAAGCTGCTGCAAATTTTACAATATCCACTGGCGTCAGGTTTTCGCCCGGTTTTCCACCTATCGTTCCCCTGATGCCTGATATACTCTTAATTAATGCCACGGATTTTCATTTTGGAAGGCAAAAATAAGGTTTTAAAATCCAACAGGGGTTACATCTGGAATTGTGGGTAGTCGGTCAGTTTGAACCACAGTATGTCATAGCAATCATAGGAATACACACATAGCGTTATTCTATGTAGTTCAAATAGCCGCGATGAGGATATAGATGGCATAGGACAACCGCTGCAAATTTAGATTGCAGCGGCCAGTGCCGATTCTTGAACCACATAGGACAGAGAGCAGATAGGAATACACACATAGCTAAGATTATGTGTGTATTCATATACCAACTATTTTGTGTGGTTCAAAATGAGTAACTGTTGAACTGCAATAATAAAACACCTGAACTTCCCTGTGTTTATTCGTGCCTTTTGTGTAATTCGTGGCTCCTTACTTACATTTGCTGTATGGCCGAAAAAGAATGGTACAAAAGCTGGTTCAACTCCGCTTTCTATCACAAACTTTATTTTGAAAGGGATGAGAAGGAAGCAGAAGCATTTATCAATAAACTGATCCGGCATTTACATCCGGCAGCCGGCAGCCGCATGCTGGATGTGGCCTGCGGCAAAGGAAGACATAGTAAAACACTTGCAGCGCTGGGCTTTTCCGTTACGGGTATTGACATATCAGCAGACAGCATTGCCTGGGCCAAACAATTTGAAAAAGAGAACCTGGATTTTTTTGTGCATGATATGCGGCTGCCGGCCTGGGGCAGCTATTTTGATTATGCGTTCAATTTTTTTACCAGCTTTGGTTATTTCAAAACCAGAAGAGAGCATGATGATACCATCCGCACCATTGCCAGAAGCCTGAAACCGGGCGGCCAGTTTATCATTGATTACCTGAACGTACATTATGCAGAAGAACATTTAAAACATGCAGATACAAAACAAATTGGTGATACTATTTATACAATACACCGCTGGGATGATAACACTCATTTTTATAAAAAGATAACCGTAACGGACCCTTCACTCACCACTCCCATGGAGTACACAGAGAAAGTGGCTAAATTTTCGCTGGGTGATTTTACAGATATGCTCAGCTTCCAGGGATTGCAGATACAGGAAGTGTATGGTGATTACCAGTTCAATTCGTATAATGTGAGAAAAACACCGAGGTTGATAATTATTGCACAAAAGAATTAATTTAACCGGCGTAAAAAAAGACCTCTGCAAAAAAATTGTCTTTTATTCAAAGTAAGGCAATTGTGATTATCAGGGCTGTGAGTCAGCAAGTCTTCCGTCAACCGGCGGAGAGATTTATGCACAGTATCTCACTGAGTCTGCGATCTGCGGAGATGAATTCTAATCCTTATCATTATTCATCAGCATATACTTCGCCGTTTCATAAAATGCAGTAGCAAATGCGGATAATTTCTTTTTGGCAGAATCCTTTTGTTGCCAGGTAAAATATCCCGATTCTGTTCGTATGGGTGTAAGCTGCTCTTCATTTGAATTAATATTCCTCGTATAATAAAAATCGTCGGTAATTATTCCAATAGCATCTGCTGTATTGGTGGTAAAGGCATAATTATTTTTTTTGCCCGGATCAAGTAAATCCCTGCCCAAAGTGGTATTGACATAAGACTGGTGCAACATGCCTGCGATAGTGGGCATAATATCTATCTGCGACACTACTTCTGACCTTCGCTGCGGGGTAAGGAGGCCTTGCCCATAAAATAAAAGGGGTACATGTTCATCGGTAAGGCGCTGCTCTGTCCATACAGCCGGATATATGGATTCAGCATTACCGGCCAAACCATGGTCACCCACAAAAACAAAAATAGTATTTTGAAAATAGCTTTCTTGTTGTGCCTCTTCTATAAATTTCCGGAAGCAGTAATCAGAATACCTGAAACAATTATACTCATCCAGCGATTCAAAGCCATATTTTTTTAACGCAATATCGGGTACAAACACTTTTACAAAACCTGTATCTTCCGGCGGGATGGTTTTGTTATATGGCCGGTGATTGCCGGATGTCTGGATATAGGCAAAAAAGGGTTTGTCTTTTTTCTTAAGCGTTTCATTGGCTTCATGGAAAAGGTATTTATCACTGATGCCCCACACGTTCATTTCAGGTATGCCCTGTCTTTTGCCTGTGTGCATTTGCAGGCTGTCAATATTTTGCAGTATCCCGCTGAAGTTGCCGAAATTGGCATCGCCCCCCAGGAAATAATGTTTTTCATATTGGTCAAAGTTATTAATGATAGTATGCTGTTTTAACGCTTCAGGGTTTTGTGTTGAAAATTTGAACAATTGCGCATCCGGTATACCGGTAATGATGGCAAACAAGGCCCTGGCAGTGGAAAAATGCGGAGTAAAACATCGTTCAAAAAAAATTCCGTTTTTACTCAATGAATCAAAGAAAGGTGTTGCATTAAGCGGATTGCCGCTCATACTGCTTTTGTACATGCTGAAAGATTCACATTGCACCAGCACAATATTGGGCCGGCTCTCCAATGAATTACTACGTGGTCCAATTTGCCTTCGATATGAAAAACCGGTTGCATCAGGCAGTTGCATCCATTCGGCCATCACGGGAAAAACCTGTCTTGCTTTTTTCTCGTTGAATTCAGGTCTTCGTAATTTCAGTGTGGCAAAAAAGTTTTGTAGTGGATTAATAGCGAGGTATGATTTGAAACTGCTGTTAAACCGAAAGCAATCACTGCGGCTCAGCGGGTGTGTGGAAATACTTCCGTACACAAAAAAGGACAGCAGCAATGCAGTGATGATAAAATATTTTTTCCGGTGCGGAATGCCCTTGCCATCTGTTCTGTTGATGACCTGCCAATGACTGCGGTGGTACATCCAGCGAAAAAAAATAACGGCCACAAATAAGCCGAGCAGCATCCATACCATCGGATAGGTTTGCCACATCATCCGCCAGGAAATGGCAAAATCCTCCACAAAATTCATGGCCCCGGCATCCAACGGGGTACGGTTATACGAAAAATTACCAAAGCCTGCAGCAAAGAAAAAGAATACAAAAAATGTAACAATTGCCAGGTACCATGACCATCCCTTTTTATTACGGGAAGAAAAGAAGGGCGATAACCGGTGGTATGCACTGGCCACCACCACAGGCAATAAAATAATAGAAATCCATCGCAGATCATACCGGATACCCATTAAAAAAGAAGGAATGACATCCACAAATGAAACAGATTTAGGACGGAAAGCTAAAAAAGTAGCCAGTCTGAATAAAGTAAATATCAGGAGAAAGATGACCATTAAATTAGCCACCCACAATAGTGTTTTGGGTATTTTGTATTTTACCAGCATAATGGTTCGCCCCTTTAACAATCTGAAAGGATTACAAAGCAATGTAATTTAAACGAGTATAACAATACCCTGCCTTCTTTTTAACAAGGACTCCCCACCAGCAATTGACAGGCAACCGTTACTTTTGCAGCATGTTAATGCTGGCTGCAGGATTCTGGAAAACATTGATAGAATGGGATCAATCGCTGTTTAAAAAAATAAACAACGACTGGGCCAACCCATTTTTTGATGCGTTAATGCCTTTTCTCCGCAACGCACTATACTGGATTCCCCTGTATCTTTTTATCATAGTTTTTGTATTGCTTAATTTCAAAACGAAAGGGATTTGGTGGATTGTCTTTTTCCTTTGCACCGCAGCCCTTACAGATATGATCGGCACTTATGTGTTTAAGCATAATTTTCAGCGGCTCCGTCCCTGTGCCGACCCGGATTTTTATATGCAGGTGCGGCTGGTATTAAACCGGTGCGCAGGCGGATACAGTTTTACTTCCAACCATGCAGCCAATCATTTTGGCATGGCTGCTTTTTTCTTTGTCACCTTCCGGCATTTGCTAAAAAAATGGGGCATTACTGCCTTAATATGGGCTGCTTTGATTGCCTATGCACAGGTATATGTAGGCGTACATTATCCGCTGGATGTGCTGATGGGTGCGATTATCGGTACGGCATTGGGTATTAGCACCGGTACGATTTTCAATAAGCGGTTCCATTTCGCTATCTTCGATACCCAATCAACGCTTTAAATGGAGATTTTTATTTTACTGGTCCTGATCTTTGTGAATGCATTATTCGTTATGTCAGAAATAGCCCTGGTGTCCGCCCGAAAATCAAGGTTGGAAAGCCAGGCAGAAAAAGGAGACGCAAAGGCTAAGAAAGCACTTGATCTGGCTAATTCCCCCGAAAAATTTTTATCTGCGGTGCAAATTGGTATCACCCTTATTGCCATCCTTACGGGTGTGTATTCTGGCGAACGCTTTGCCCGCTACCTACAGCCTTCAATAGAAAAAATTGATTTTCTAAAAGAGTATGCCGGTGCAATAGCCACCACAATCATTGTTGTAGTTGTAACCTTTCTGTCGATCATTTTCGGGGAACTGATCCCTAAACAAATTGGTTTATTAAGGGCTGAACGGATTGCTAAAATGGTGGCAGCTCCCGTGAATGCTTTTGCGGCTGTCACCCATCCTATCGTATGGCTGCTGAATAAAATCAGTACTATTTTTTTCAGGATATTCAATATAAAAAGATCAACTGACGATGCCATTACTGAAGAAGAAATAAAAACACTGATTGGCGAAGGCACAGAAGCCGGTACCATTGATGAAGCCGAACAGGAAATCATTGAACGGGTGTTTCACCTTGGCGACAGGAATATCACTTCATTGATGACGCACCGCAGTGATATCATCTGGTTCAACCTGGATGATAATGAAGATAAGATTAAGGAAAAAATATTGCAGGAGCCCCATTCTGCCTATCCTATCTGCGATGGAACGATTGACAATATTAAAGGAGTGGTGTCTATAAAAGACCTGTATATAAGCCCCGACGATACCCTTTTCAAAGAAATAATGCAGCCCGCCCTGTTTATTCCCGAAAATAATTCTCCCTACCAGGTAATGGAAAAATTCAAAGAATCAAAGATCCATTCCGCTTTTATTGTGGATGAATATGGCAGTATACTGGGCCTGCTTACCCTGAATGATATACTGGAAGCTATTGTGGGAGATATTCCACAACCCAATGTATCAGATTATGAAATAAGAAAAAGAGAAGATGGCAGTTACCTGGTGGACGGACAGATCCCTTTCTATGATTTTCTCACCCGGTTTGAAAAAACAGAATGGATGAATGAAGGCGAACATGATTTTGACACGTTTGCCGGTTTTATCCTGCATGAACTCGAACGTATTCCAAAGACCGGGGACAAACTGGAATGGAAAGATTTCAAAATTGAGATCATGGATATGGACGGACACCGCATTGATAAGGTGCTGGTGACACTGAGTGATGAGTTGAAGGAGGAGATTGAGGAATAGTGAACAGATGATAGTTAATAGATGATAGTTAATAGATGATAACTGATAGTGTTTAGTGTATTAAATATCAGTAAGAGCTATTAATTCGTAAAGCACTATCATCTATTAACTATCCGTTATCATCTTTTTAATTTGCTAATTGGATATACGCCTTGCCGTCTTGATTTTCAATCAATTTATAGGCATTAGTTTGAGATATTGTTATTATACTTGAATGATGAACACTTAAAACTTTATCCTGAAGATCAGGGTCAGACTCCAGTTTTAATATTTTTAGCCCCAACTTGGTTTTAAGAATATCAATCGAAAGATGTCTATCATGAGAAAGAGTTAACGCATGACTTCCCAATTCAGATATTATTGCAGAAACTTTTGCATCTTTATCAGCATCAGAGAAAAACATATTTTCTTTTAACCAATCACTAACCATTGTTTCCGACCATTTAATAGCTTTTTCACATTCCCCAATCAATGTAGGTGAATATCTGGAAAGGATTGTTTGCCATACTGGAATTGTATTTCTATCAGCAGTTATTTCTTTTTTTGCCCTTTCGAATTCTTCGATAATACCATGTGTTGGGAGACCATTAATTTGGGGATCAATTGGACCTAAATTTGAATGCTTACCCATAACTATTTCTTTACATGAGCAAGCAATCATAGTTCCAGCCGACATAGCAATTTGGGGGATTATTGCACGGATATCGTTCCCAAACATCGTTTTTAGATAATGAACAATGAATTCAGTTGCACCAATAGAACCTCCGGGAGTGTGTAAAACAATATCCAATCCTTTTGACTTGTCGAGACCATTAATTGCAGACATGAAACCCGTTTTATCTGAATCAAGAATGTCGAAGCGAAACCCTTTTTGAGCCAGATTACCTTTCTGTAGCCACCCTGAATAATAAATTATTACGTTCCTTCCGGTTTTAGCGGTTAAAGCACTCAGGTGCTTTATTCTCGCATGATCAAACGCATTTGGCTGTGCACCTATTTCTTTTAGTATATCATTCCAAGTTGGCATAATTACTTATTCCACAATTGAACCAGTATTGGAATTAATTGAAAGCCTCGTCCAACTGAGTTTTTGCTCGATTTCATTTTTTTGTGGTTCTTCGAATTGTAAGGGATACAACTTATAAATATCGACATACTCAATAAAGATCATTTTTGAAGGATCCAATTCGATTAATTCATAAAGATCTTCAGCTTCTTTTAAAATTGTTTTAGTGATCTTGGCTGGCTGCATATTTACAATTTTATAGTTAAAGATAGTAAATAATATTAAAATTCCTAATATATATTACCCAAAGTATTGCCGTCGAAATTTCTTTACAAATCAGAAATCTAAAAACTAAACGACACCTCCTTCTCCGGATACGTCAGCTTATTACTTTTCCTGTTCCCTCCCACTATTACATGCATAATGTTGATCTGATCATCAAACTGATCGTACATGATATTGGTGAAAATATCCAGTTTACTTACCGAAGGTACATTCTCCACCTCAATATAGCCATAGGCCGCTTCATTCTCGTTTTCAAAACCTACATAAGAAAATGAAACTGGTTTGCCATTTACTTTCATGGATAAATGACTGAACAGGTATTTTTTTACCAGCGAATCCATGGCGGCCTTATTGGGCGGATTGATGAGGTCAGTCTTGGCCTTATAGTTTTTAGACAGTATTTTTTCAAAATCGTCGGTAAATATCTTGCAGCTTATTTCCAGTGTTTTATCGGCCGCATTGTGATTAACTTCAATCACACTTACATGAAAGGGATGCGGGGCCGGTGGCCGGGCGGCCGTTAAAACCAGCAGAAGAACAGGGATAACTAACCATTTATAGACAGATGCTGCCATTGACACAATAATTTTCATGTTTACAAAAGTCTGGATTATTTTCATCAATCCCTACTGTCATCTGACCGCTGTTACTATTTTTAATTCATGCAAATAAACTAATAGCAGTCCGATGAAGCAGGAAAAAGACGGGTTACACTATTAATACGATGCAGGATCTTGGGTTTTATTTTCGGTTAGGCTGGGAGCATATTATCAGCAGTGATGCACTGGACCACCAGTTGTTTATTGCTGCGTTGGCGGCTATTTACCTGGCCGGCGACTGGAAGAATGTACTTGTATTAGTAACCGCTTTTACAATTGGGCATTCCCTTACCCTGGCGCTGAGTGTGTTTGATGTGATCCGGTTTAATAACAGGTGGGTGGAATTTCTTATCCCCTGCACCATTATTGCAACAGCCATCAGTAATTTCTTTCAAAAAAAATTTACACCGAAAACCATCCGTATCAATTATTTCTTAGCTCTTCTTTTTGGATTAATACACGGAATGGGGTTTGCCAATTCCATCCGCTTTATACTGGCAGATGACCAAAACCTGGGCTGGAGCCTGTTTGGCTTTAATGTGGGACTGGAAGCGGGGCAAATAGTGGTGGTGGCTGTATTAATGCTCATCGCCTATTTGGCCGTATCTGTGTTTAAAGTTAATAGAAGACAATGGGTCATCTTTTTATCCGCCGCTGTATTAAGCCTGGCGCTCAAAATGTCACTAGAACGTTTACCAATAAAAAAAAACAGACATGAAGAAACATCTTTTACTGAGTTGCCTGATGCTGATAACAATTTCAGTGTTGCAGGCACAAATTCAGAATAATGCCAGTTCCAACCATGCTAACAAGTTTGAGCAGTTGGGCACCATCCTTCCCACACCGAATGAACAACGGACAGCCAGCGGCGCCCCCGGTACAAAATACTGGCAGCAACGGGTGGATTATGATATAAAATGCGAGCTGGACGAAGCCAACAATAAACTTACCGGCAGTGAAACGATTACCTATTTCAACAATTCTCCGGATGTGCTAAGCTATTTCTGGATGCAGCTGGATGAAAACCAGCACAGCACAGTAAACAATGCCAATTACCAGAACCAAAACACCCTGGGCGCACAATATACAGACAAGGTACTTGACCGTTTTGAAGAAAGAAAGTCTGACAATGGGTATGGCATAAACATCACCAAATTGACAGATATGGCAGGTAAACCCATTAAATACACTGTCAATAAAACCATGATGAAAGTGGACCTGGCTGTACCGCTGAAGCCCGGGCAAAAATTTGTTTTTAATGTGGATTGGAATTATAAAATTGCAAACCGCGGCGATTTTATCCGCTTTGGCGGAGCAAGGGGCGGTTATGAAAATTTTCCTGAAGACAATAATAACAACTATACCATGACGCAATGGTATCCCCGCCTTTGCCGCTACAGCGATGACCAGGGATGGCAAAACCACCAGTTTACCGGCACCGGTGAATTTACACTCAGCTTTGGAAATTTTAAAGTACAGATGACCGTACCTGCAGATCATATTGTAGGCGGTACCGGTGAATGCCAGAATTATGCGCAAACATTATCCCCTACACAAATGGCCCGCTGGCAAAAAGCGCAAACAGTAAAAGAGCCGTTGCAGATTGTTACACTTGCTGAAGCCTTAAATGCATCAAAAAATAAAAGCACCGGCAAAAAAACATGGATATACAAAGCAGATAATGTACGGGACTTTGCCTGGACCTCTTCCCGCCGTTTTGTATGGGATGCCATGCCGGCTTATATTGAAGGGAAAAAAGCAATGGCCATGAGTTATTATGCTAAAGAAGCCTATCCGATTTACAGCAAGATTTCCACTAAAGCAGTGGCACATACGCTGAAAACTTATTCCAAATTTTCTATTCCTTATCCTTACCCTGTTGCCATCAGCGTGGAAGGCAACCAGGGAATGGAATATCCGATGATCTCTTTCAACCCCGGCCGTGCGGAGAAAGATGGCAGTTATACAGAAGGTGCAAAAAATGCAGCCATCTTTGTAATCATTCATGAAGTGGGCCATACATTCTTCCCCATGATAATAAACAGTGATGAGCGCCAGTGGACATGGATGGATGAAGGATTGAATTCATACATGCAATATCTTTCTCAGGAATTGTGGGATAATAAATTCCCTTCCAATGGCGGGCCTGCATGGACCATTACCAACTATATGAAATTGCCAAAGGACCAACTGGAGCCTATTATGACCAACTCTGAAAATATCCAGAATTTTGGCGCCAATGCTTATTCAAAAGTGGCTACCGGTTTAAATATTCTCCGCGAAACAATCGTGGGGCGTGAAGCATTTGACAACGCATTCAGAGAGTATTCTAAACGCTGGGCCTTTAAATCCCCTACCCCGGCCGACCTGTTCCGCTCTTTAGAAGATGCCACCGGTGAGGACCTTGACTGGTTCTGGAGAGGTTGGTTCTATGGCACTGATGCCTGTGATATTTCGATTGATACAGTGAAACATGCAGTACCGGATGTAACAGCTATTCCAACGCAACTTAAAGACACTACAGTAATGCGGTCACTTCCAAAACCTGCTGTTAATCCTTTTGAAGATATTTCCAAGATCAGGAATAAAGAAGACAAGAGCATTATATTTGAAACAGATAAGGATACTGCATTGAGGGATTTCTACTGGAAGTATGATCGTGAAATAGAAAAATGGGATTCAACAAAATATCCTGTACTGGTAAAAGCCCAAAATGAGGCGCTGGATGAAGCAGGCCGGAATAAATATGGCGGCAAACATTTGTATGAAGTTACTTTCAGCAATAAAGGCGGCCTGGTAATGCCTATCATCGTTGAATGGACTTACAAAGATGGCACCAAAGAAGTTGACAGGATACCGGCTCAGGTATGGAGGCAAAATGAAAAGAAGGTGAGCAAAACATTTATGAAGGACAAAGAAGTGGCTTCGGTAAAACTGGACCCCTACAAAGAAACAGCTGATGTGGATGAAAGCAACAATACGTACGGAGATATTAAAGAGCCAAGTAAGTTTAAAGTGTTCAAACAAAAGCAAAATGTAACCCCTGCCCCCGGCATCAACCCGATGCAGAAGGCGCAGGAGAAAAAAGGATTTTAACAGCCCCCTAAACCCCAATGTCATTTAGTTAAGGAATGGAGTACACATAAAAAAACGACTTGCCCCAGAGGGGCAGAATGTTGGTAACGCCGGGTGAAACCCGGCGAGAGAAAACGTAGAATATGCCGAACCCTGAAAGGGTTCAACAGCGACAAAGAA
>JANOEQ010000063.1:0-45222 GCA_031441485.1 Chitinophagaceae bacterium | reverse complement strand
TTACAATAACAGGATTTTATATCTCCCTTTAGGGAATAGGACATTCCGATCAAAAGGAAACTTACAGGGGTGCTGTTTTGCGAAGATACCCCTGTAAGTTTTCTGATAGTGTAAGTTTCTTTATTCCCTAAAGGGGGGTGGTAACATTGCTGTTTTGCGAAGATACCCCTGTAAGTTTTCTGAAAGTGTAAGTTTCTTTATTCCCTAAAGGGGGGTGTAAGATTCCTGACTTGCAGAACTGAAAGTCTTACACGTATTTGAGTTGCGCAGTCTGTTACAATAACAGAGTTTTAGTGCCCCCTTTAGGGAATAAATACATTTCGATTAAGAAGAAACTTACAGGGGTGGGTTTCAGGGAGTAGGACATTTCGATTAAGAAGAAACTTACAGGGGTGGGATTCAGGGTCTTTTGATACCCCAAAAATGTGATTATCTTCCTGCTTCCGATCTCCGTCCTCCGATCTCCGTACTCTTACTTCCGTTTTCTGACATCAGACCTTCGGTCTGCTCCTCCCTTTGTAAAAAAAAGCTACAAACTTTTATAGAAGTTTTTCTACAAGAGAACTTGTGCAGGCATTTTAATTTGCATCCGGTTAATTGATATCGCTCAGGCCCCGTTTCACTGCCGCAGCAGTGGCATTGCGCCTTGCGAAATTGTAAGTAATAAATCTGTAAACACTTTCCAATGCATCCGTATACCTATTACCTGCCACTACGGTGGCGCTGCTGCCTCTGCCAGGCCAATGCACCCCCGGCTGAACCTATACTGCCCGCGACGGGCTTACAATAAGAATCAATTATTTTTTATTTATTTAAATCAATTCAAATATGAATAGAACACAAAATGCCCGGTACAAAGCCTATTCGCTTGCCCTGGCACACCTCAAAGAGAATGAGGTGATAACTAAGACAATGCCGGTGTTTGAACCGGTGTACCTCTCTGCCAAAGCGCTGCTGGACGAGATAGAGCAGACCAATGAGCGGAAGGTATCGAAACTGAAGGGCCTTACGGAATCGAAGTACCAATACCAGGAGGTGCTGGCCGCACAGGCGCTGGCCACTGCATCGGTGATAAGCTCTTATGCCACCAAGATCAATGACCCGGGGCTGAAGGAAGCGATGAACTTTTCTCAGTCGGAGTTATTGTACGGCCCCGAAATGGAGCTGGGCACCAAGTGCAGCATTATCCTGGCCAAAGCCCGCGAGCTGGCCGTCCAACTGCAGGACTATGGCATAAACCAGGCCTACCTGAACGGGTTTGCCGACATGGCGGGCAGCTACAGATCCTCTGTACACAAACCCCGCAACGCCTTTGCCGAACGCAAGCAGGCGGGTATGCTGCTGAATGAGCAGTTGCGGAAACTGCTCCTGATCTTTAGCGACCAACTGGACCCGCTGATGCTGATGTTTAAAGCCACCCACCAGGAATTTTATGATCAATACCTGATCAAAAGAATGGTGGTGGACGCCATTACCCGGAAAACAAGGCTGGTGGGCCTGGTAACGGAGAAGGCCACCGGCCAGGTGCTGGCGGATGTGCTGGTGACTGTGAAAGGTGCAGAGGAAGTGATGGCAGTGACCACGGCAGAGGATGGCAGCTACAGCCTGAAGACGCCTGTGCTGAAAAAAGTACCGGTCTTATATCAGAAAATGGGGTATAAACCATTGGCTATACAGGCTCCCGTAAGAAAGGGCAAGGCGACCACGATGAATGTGGAGCTTGAATCTGTGTAAGACATACTTTTCCATTTTGATATATACGCCCTGGCATGTCTATGCCGGGGCTTTTTTTGTGTTTTGCCGATCTGTTACGAGCTATAGGTGGTGAGTTAGGAGATTTTAGCGCATTACCCCCTCTTTTTGTCTATGTAAAGGATGAAGGGATGAGGCTGGGGGCGAATTGACCCCGATTACAGTCGGTCCGGAAGACATTTCAGTGCGACTGGAAGACATTTCAGTCCGTCCGGAAGACATTACGGTCCGTCCGGAAGACATTACAGTACGTCCGGAAGACATTACAGTGCGACTGGAAGACATTACGGTGCGTCCGGAAGACATTTCAGTACGTCCGGTAGACATTACAGTCCGTCCGGTAGACATTACAGTCCGTCCGGAAGACATTACAGTGTGTCCGAACCACCTCACGATTGGATTGGGAGCTGAGATAAATACCATGTTTTTGGTATTGCGGAGGCGGGGAGGGTTCCCCACCTTCGCTTATTCATTCATCGAAGTTTTTCCTCGAGAGTGAAAGCTTCGGGGGGCGATCCCCCCTTCGCTTATTTATCCGCTAAAGTTTTTCTTAAAGGTGGAAGCTTCGGAGGGCGAGCCCACCTTCGCTTATCCAGTTACCGAATTTTTTCTGGAAGGTGAAAGCTTCGGAGGGCGAGGGGGTGTAAGTTGCCCGATGAAAGTGTAACTACTTACTAAATTATCCGGGTATAAACGTTTATAGTCGTTTAGAAACGTTTAGAAACGGGTATTTGCGCTACCGGTAAAAGGAAATAAGCTTTGAAATTCAGTAATTTAGAAAATAAAGAGTAACAAACAATAGCGTATTATAGCAGAAATACACATCTTGGGCGCCATTTTTTCAGTCTCTCAATTCCTTATACTATACCAAAATAAATGGAAGCAAATTATATAAAATCACTAAAATTTAGTCGAAAGGGAAATACACCTGTGGGCACTGATAAAATACTTTTCAGCATACCCCATAAAGAAGAACATACCATTTCTGTTATTTGTGGGAGAAACAGAACGGGCAAATCATACCTATTACGAGTTATAAAAAGGTGTTTTCAGACTCATAACAAACTAATTGATTTAAACGAAGGCAATTTCTCTACAGCTATACCAGATAATGACGTACAAATTGAAATCACCCAGGCAAACAAACCCATAAATTATTTCTTAATTAGTAACGTTAATGACATGCTTCGCTATCTAAAAAGCATATCAATTGAAAAAAATACCAAATTTAGAGAAAGAGGCCCAAGGGCAAGTAGAATGCACTACGATGACCCGATTAGACTTAAAATTGCAATGGATTTATTTTCCGAACAAGTTATTAATTATTTAAATTCCGAGTTCGATAAAGAAAAATGGGAGGAACAAGATTCTTACAGAAATGAAATTGTAAAAAAGACTTTAAAGAAAAATACTTATTATAAGCTAGATTCAAAAGATAATTTAGTTAGCGCCTTTTATAAAGCGACAGGAGGTCATCTTTATATTGGTTGGAATCACATATTACCAAAGACAAATTTAACATTGTATCTTTTTTATGATGAAGATAGAATAATTCATTTTGAGAATTGGAGTGAAGGGCAAAAGGTATTGTTTCTAAGCCTTATTATTTCAAAATATCTCATGCCAGATATTCTACTATTTGACGAAATTGAAAATCATTTACATCCTGAATTCATATCTGTTCTTTTAGAATATTTTAAATTAACTGTCAAACAAACTATTTTATCATCTCATCATCCGCACATAATCTTTTCTAAATATGTGAATTCAGTTTGGTATTTAGAAATCGAAAATCAAACAACCGAGTATCCCGAAATAGTTAGAAAAAAAAGTGGACCAAATGCTAATCTTGCCCCAGTTAGAAAATGCTATGAACTTATAAAAAACTACCATAAGGTTTCAAAGGTTTATGACCTTTTTGACAATTTTGATAACAATTTAATTAAGCTATCTTCCACAACACTCACAGACTTTAAAGATTATATTTCGGATATTTTTGTAAATATTTATCACTACGGAATTATTCCTAGTTCGCCGATTAAAAAATTAGATATTCAAGTTGAAGGGTTATTAAAACACATTGTGGATAAAATAGATAGAAAGGGGAATATTAATGTATTAGAAATAGGGTCAGGAAAAGGAAGAGTATTACTAGATATTTCTAAAATATCTAGCTCAACAATCAGCGAGAAAGTAAATTGGACTTTATATGAACCAGTTGAATCGGTATTTAATGAGTTAAAAGAAAATATCACTAAGTTAAATGAAACTACAAAACTTAAATACAATATTGAAGTTCTAAATACTTTTGAATTTGATAAAAAGTTTGATATAATTTTTCTTGCAAACGTCATTCATGAATTCACACCAAATGTTATTTCGAATTATTTTATGATAATTCCTCAATTGTTAAATACAGAAGGAGAAGTAATAATTATTGAACTTTTCCCTTTATTAATGCCTGAATATTTCTCCGTTCCGTATAAGCGAATTGAAATTGAAAATATGTTTCGAAAATTAAATTGGTCTGTGTTTTCTGACAGTTTAAGTATAAAAAACGCAAAAATTGAAGCATACTGGTCTGTATTAAGATTAAAAGATGAAACTTATTTAGAAGAATCTAAAATTTTATCTGTCATTGAAGATTTTTGGGAAACTGAAATTCTGAGAAATCGTTGTGCAGATTATGGTGGAAGGTCTGAATTTAAGAGTGCTGATGATTCAATTCGACTTATGAGTGAATTAACGACAATTGCAAGTATATGTAGCTATTTCAATAAAGAATGGAAGCTGCCCGTGTTATAAAACGGACGCCCAACAAAGGCATTGCCGCTATACGGGCAGATGGAAGGGCAATCAACATAAGCTCCTAAATCAACTTCGGCTAGCGGCTTGACTTTTCCTAATCCAGCCTGCGGGCTACGCAATCCAGTGCCGCAGGCTGGCATCTCGGTTTCTTCAAATATTTTGGTTATTTTCGTCTTGACCGGCTAGACAGACGGAATACTAATACCCGTCCAGCGGCAATGCATTTCGTTATGCGTCACCTTTTCTCCTCTTTAAAAGACATAAACACATAAATTATGAAGGGTCTTATTTTTATTGCCACAATTATGCTTGTTTTTGCATGCTCATCGAGCAGAAACTCGGGAGGCAGAGCTTTTGATGTCGTAACCGTAGACAACGAAAGTTTCCAACTTAAAAATGATACATTGTATTCCAGTACTGGTTTGAAGTTTTTTAGAGGTCAGCAATTAATTATTGGAAACCCAGCTGGAGAAGACGGATATTATCGGTCTATCATTTATAAGACTGCCATAGTACCATCTATTTGGGGACAAGATAAAAGGTACGACCACGCCATTGAAAATCATGTAAACGTGAAGAAAAGTAGAGAGGGAGTAAAAAAGTTTTTAGTTCCGGGCAAGTCTGTAACCATCAAAGGAATAGGTCTTTGGAAAAATAGCAAACCGAATTTCTATTTAGTTTCTCTGGCTTATGACTCAGAGGTCTTTGGTTGCGATATACAATTTGCATTGTCGCTAAAGGAACTTTCATTGCCATAATAAGGAATAGATAGACTATGCATATTTATTAGAGAACCTCAGCGACACGACAAAAAGAAATATCGCTTAAGAAATCAAGGCGAAGGAGCTGAAATAACTTTGATAACGGTTGGTTCCTTTTATGAATTGCATACCGGTTTACGGCAATAATCATACTGCTTTGCCGCTATTAACATTGTGTGTATATTTATAAAGCGGTGGTTTTTTCACAAACTGACGTTAGTGGCAATATTATGACGCACACTACTGAACGACAACATAAAGACAGACTATGACATTTGACGATTTTAAAAACAGGCTGGACAAGGCGACACAAGAGGAAGTAGTAAAAGCAACTTATGCAAGCTATTTTAAAATAAAGTATGACACCTCACACCATCACGACCTATATACCCCACAAGTATTTTTTGAGTTTAAGACTGACAAGAATTTTCATAACCTAAAAGCCCTTGCGACCACTCTTGCTCAATCACTTTATTACATCAGGCGTTTAAAATATGTAGCAGTTGGACAAGCTATTCCTTTTTTCATCTGCCTTGCTGACAAAAATGAAGCCTCGATAACAGAAACAGGCAAGTGGTCAACATACTATTCAAATGACACTTACGATTGGGAAAGACCTGCAAGCAAACCCGACCCAAAATTAATTGACCATTTAGTAAAAGAACCAGAAACAAGTAAACTTCACGTTTACAAAGTAACTCTAAAAGGAGACCATGCCGCATTCAAGAAGAACCTTGAAAATGCTTTAAATCCGCAATTGATTTTGGATTTTGGCGACAAAAAAGTAATCAATGAAGAAAATTTTGAAGCAGTTTTTGACCATTGGAAAAGTGTAATTGGTCCTTACATCGTTAACGGCTACAAGCCTTCATTTTACTTCCTTGCCAATATTCAACGTGACAGAGTAATTATTGACAAAGATAACAGCCGTGTAGTTTTCACCTTTGAGGATAAAAACTCTAAAACTCAAAAAGTCCTGATGAAGGACTACGATTATTTTTGGAGTGTTTACAACTATGTAGAAAATGCCGAAACTATCAATGGTATTCATGCCAAACTTGACCGACTAACAGACGAAAGCCAAAGAAGGTTTGAAGGTGAGTTTTATACACCATTGCGATTTGGACAAAAAGCTGTTCACTATTTTGGCGAAGTACTTGGCAAAAAATGGTATAAATCTGGTAAGTTTAGAATTTGGGATATGGCAGCAGGAACTGGCAATCTTGAATATCACTTACCAGCAGAAGCCTACAAATACTTGTATATGTCTACACTTCATGCAAGTGAAGCCGACCATTTGAAAAAGGTTTTTCCAAATACAACTTGCTTTCAGTACGACTACCTGAATGATGACGTTGAATACATTTTTAATAAATCAAGTTTACCCTTTGAACCAAACTGGAAACTTCCTAAGAAACTAAGAGATGAATTAGCAGACCCAACTATAACTTGGATAGTTTACATCAATCCACCTTTCGCAACGGCACAAGTAGGTGGTGCAAAGGGCGAATCTAAAAAAGGAGTGAGTAAAACAAAAGTTGAAATTGCGATGGACAATGAAGAAGCAGGACACGTTAAAAGAGAGTTGTTTGCTCAATTTATGTTTCGTGTTGTTCACGAATTACCCAAAAATACTTACTTGGGAATGTTCTCAAAATTAAAATATCTAAATGCACCCGACAGCGTTGAATACCGAGATAAATTTTTCAACTACAAATACGAGAAAGGATTTTTGTTTAAGTCAACAACATTTCACGGCGTTAAAGGAAAGTATCCAATTGGGTTTTTAATTTGGAATTTATCAAAGCCAGGCGAAAGCAAATCAGTAGAAATTGATATTGCCAACGATGAAGCTGCATCAATTGGAATTAAACATCTACAGCTTATTGGCAAAAAGGACGTTTTGAATAACTGGTTTCCAAGACCGCAAAACTCAAACGAATATATTTTACCACCATTAAGCAACGGAATTACTGTACAAGACGGCAACACAGATACAAGACACAGAGCAAGACCTGATTTTTTAGCTTCTATTTGTAGTAAGGGTAATGACTTTCAGAATGCAAACTATGTTGTAATTCTTTCATCGCCAAGTGTAAGTGCTGGTGCATTTACAGTAATAAAAGAAAACTTTGAAAAATCTTTGACACTTCATGCTATTAGAAAAATCCCAAAGCAAACTTGGCTTAACGACAGAAACCAATTTTTAATTCCAAGACACGAGCCAAACAAGGAGTTTTTAAATGACTGCGTTGTATGGAGTTTATTTTCTTCATCAAACGAAACAACAGCACTAAATAACGTTTCTTATTTAGGTAACACTTATCAAATCAAAAACAACTTCTTCCCTTTCAGAATAGAAGAACTCAAAAAATGGGACATCAAAGACACTGATTTTAAGCAACAACTTCTGAAAGATGAAAATAGATTTGTTGCAGACTGGCTTTCAAAAAACGAACTATCAGACGAAGCAAAATTAGTTATAGACACAGCCAAAGCTGTTTATCAATTATTCTATTCAAGCCTTAACCAAATGGCGACACACAAATGGAAAATTGACAGTTGGGATGCAGGCTGGTATCAAATCAGGCGTTGTTTGACAGAGCATAATTTGGGTGCAGACGAAATAAAACTATTGAGTAAAGTAAACGAAAAACTTGCTAACAAAATTCTGCCGCAAATTGAAGAGTTTGGCTTCTTGGACAAAGACGAAGTATATGACGACGTGTAGAAATACTGCCACTAACATTGGGTCCTATGTATATAGGCCTTAGAGAAGGGTCATATGGTAAAAGTAATATTTCTTTTGAAAGCAAGAGATAAATGACTTTTGATTGATCACTTATCTCCCGGCTATTCTTCATTCCTCTTTCATCACCAAATTTGAATAGAACATAAATTGTTTTTCCAACTGGTAGAAGGCGTGTTTAATGCCCTGGTCCAGTTCGGAGAAGCGGATAAGGTTGAATACAGCTTCGCCGGTGGCAATTAGTTCGTCCAGGGCGGATAGTTGTTCGTAGTTGAGCAGGAGAACATGTTTATTATGCTCCGGGTTGGGCTGGTTGTTTTCGGGGTAAAGCATGGCAGCAGGGGATAAGGTGGTAGGCAGAAAAAAACGGTCCTGCCTGTCCCGTTGCGTTACACCGTTCAAGGCAGCAGGCCCATTACAAACCTGCACGGGGGTACAGAACCGTCTATCGGTAAAAAGTTGCAGGCATAAAAAAGCCTGCAACATAGAAGTGGCAGGTCCTACCTGCCTTGAACGGGAAATAACGCAGGGTAAAACTATAAAAAAAATGAATACCACTCGTGTGTGCGGGAAAAAAAGTTATCCTTTAATTGGGTGCGGGTTTTAAAATACCATGTTTTTGGTATTGTGAGGGAGTGAGGGATGGTGTAGGTTGCTGATGAAAGTGTAACTGCTTATTATATTATCCGGGAGTAAATGTTTATAGTTGTTTAGAAACGGGTATTTGCGCTACTGGTAAAAAAGGAAATTAGGTTTGTAATTAAGCAATTTGGAAGAAAAAGAGCGATAAATGTATAGCGTATTTTAGCGGTAATACATATGTTGGTAGAAATTTATTGAAGCAGTGATTTAAAAAATAAGCCCATAACTATACTTCTGTATAAATTTTCTCGATTTATTTTTAAACCTACTTTTAATTAATACCATTAAGTACAATTTAATAAAAGAGATATGCCTGAAACAATTGAAGACACACAATTATACACGAAGACAAGATTTACTGATATTATGTCAGTCGAAATTGATAATAATTGGTATGCCAGGGATTTTACACAGTTATTTGAATCAGTACATAACTTATATGATATTCATCTTAGTTATTATATAGTTTTTCAACCACCAGATCCTGGAATGTACCCATTTGTAGCGCTAAATGAAAATTCGCGAGAGTATCATCGCCGACGTTTATTATTTATTTTAAATTCAAGTCAAGACCTTAATCATCCACATAGTTTCGGATTTCATCATAGCCCAGTAGGTGTATCAAAGCTAAAATTTGGTTCTAAGGGCTTTGTTGATTTTTTTGGAATTGGTGAAATATTTAAATCTATTCAAGAAATAATATTTAAATACATTCCTAATAAAAGCGAAACTCTAAACAACAAGCTAAAAGAGCTTGAAATTGAAAAAAAACAGTTAGAGCTATTAGAAAAACGAAAAGCATTTTATGAATCATTAGGTTTAAGCCAGCTGGAAATACTTAGCTTAATTGGGAAGGAAATAACGTATGTAAATAGTATAATAAAAATGATTGACCAAAAATTAATACTTGATATTAAGCTTAGAGAAAAAATGGAGCTACCTAATGAGCAGAAATAAAATGCCAGCCACTTTGTTTTGTAAAAAATAGATACTTTTAGCCATAATCATGCAAATTTAGTTTATACAAACTTCTGCCAACATTAAGAACAATAGCCGAAAGCCCTCACAAAAAAGCCCCGCATTAAAACATCTTAATGCGGGCTTCTGATTATTGTTCTGCGTAAGTGTTTCGTGGAGACACGAAACACGGCGTAAAAGATATGCACCTTTTAGACTGGAGACACGAAACACGGCGTAAAAGATATGCACCTTTTAGACTAATCATACTGCTTTGCCGCTATTAACATTGTGTGTATATTTATAAGGCGGCAGTGGTTTTTTTACAAACTGCCGTTGGTTGCAATTTTAAAACACCCTTCTAAACAATGAACTAATTATGACAGAAAGAGAATATTATGGAGTTAGAAAAGGACATATACCAAAAGACCAAACGTTAAGCTTTGAAAATCTCAAGAAAGCGTTTTCTATAACTTATAAAGAATTAGATACGGAAGGATACTTTCAAAAATACTTTGGAAAAGAATGTGTAGACGGTGACTGTGCTGGAAAACTAGGAGACGATTTGAAAATGGCTGTCTTTTTGAAAACAGGACTCGATAGTATTTGGCCTATATATGAAAAGCTTGATTATAATACCGAAGTTGAATTTTACACTCTTATTGAGTTGTTACATGATACTTGCTCTAGGCCAATAGAAAGTTATATGCATTCCTTTTCTGGTTGTGGATTACATGTTAAATCAGCCGACGATGATTTAGGAAGGGAAATATTTAGAGAAAAAGTAAACCCTTTGTTAAAAAGATACAAGAAAATTGAACTATCTCTCAAAGGTGAAATTCTAACTTCGATAGAGGAAGGGTTTGAGCCAATATTTAATGCGCCAATACCAGGGAATGATGAAGAAAACATTAAATCTAGGATTAATGCTGCAATACATAAATTTAGAAGAGCAAGCGCAAGTGTCGATACTAGACGTGACGCATTAAGAGATCTAGCTGATGTTCTGGAATTTATTAAACCAAAGATACAAAAATTACAAATGAATAAGGACACAAATGAATTATTCGAAATCGCAAATACGTTTGGAATAAGACATCATAACCCTCGCCAAAAGACTGATTACGATAAACCTGTTTGGCATTCTTGGATGTTCTATTGTTATCTCTCAACTATTCATTTATGCTTAAGATTAATTGGCGAAGACACATAGTAGAATCGTTCAATACTGCCTATAACATCGGGTCCTATGTATATAGGCCTTAGAGAAGGATCATATGGTAAAAGTAATATTTCTTTTGTGTACAGCATCCTGCGGAAAAGCAAGAGACCTGCCTGCATCGCCTTCGCAAATGCTTCGGCGAGCAAAGCCGGCAGGCAAGTAAATGACTTTTGATATTTCGCAGGGCTTATTACACTATTATTTGCAGTAGGCTTTTTGCTGGCATTAAGAGAAATGAAAAAAAAAATCCTGAATGCTGCATCTGGTTCGGGCAAATAATATAATCGATATGCTGCCGCTTTCTATATAATTATCAAAACTCCTTTTAATGTTTAATATAGTCCTTCATTTCAAATTAAGCAGTAAAACAATGTAATGGGCCCGTATAGGTATGTACGCCCCCCCAAAAAAAATTAACAGAAAAAAGTGTGTAAAATAACCTGGATAGCGGGTGAAGTATGTAAACAAATACCTGAATTACTTGTTGTTGTTATAAATATTGAAAAGAATAATGCAAAATAATTTAATAATCGGAGGTTCCAGCGGTATTGGTAAACAGTTAGCAATGCAACTTGCCGAATCCGGCAATCGGGTACTAGCAACTTTCAATACGAATGAACCCGCTGTTGAAAACCCACATATCCGCTTTCAGCATTTGAATGTTTTAGAGGAAACCCTTTCTTTAGATTTTTTACCAGATGAATTAGCAGGATTAGTTTATTGCCCGGGCAGTATTAACCTCAAACCCTTTGAAAGAATAAAACCGGCAGATTTTGAAACAGATTATAAACTACAGGTAATGGGAGCCATAAAGCTTATTCAATTAGTACTACCAGGATTAAAGAAATCGGAAAATGCTTCAATAGTTTTATTTTCAACGGTTGCTGTACAAACCGGTTTACCTTTTCATACCCGGGCAGCAGCTTCTAAAGGTGCTCTTGAAGGACTAACAAAAGCATTGGCGGCTGAGTATGCCCCCAAAATAAGAGTAAACTGTATTGCACCTTCATTAACCGATACTCCTTTAGCCGCTTCCTTGTTAAATAACGAACAAAAAAAAGAAGCCAATGCGCTGCGGCATCCTTTAAAAAGAATTGGCACTGCAGAGGACATTGCAAATATGGCTGCGTTTTTACTTTCCAAAAAGCAAGTTGGATAACAGGACAAATTTTACATGTAGATGGCGGTATGTCTTCCCTAAAAAGTTAAATACTTATCATAAAACCTTTTGTAAATAAAATGACCGATACTTTTTTATCAGCCCGGTGGGAGAACTTAATTATGGCAAATTACGGGGTAAATCCTGATGTTTTAACGCCGTATTTGCCGCATGGTGTTGAATTGGATTTCTACAATAATAAAACCTATGTGAGCCTGGTTGGTTTTATGTTTAAACAAACAAGCCTTTTTAAAATACCCATCCCGTTTTTAGGAACATTTGAAGAAATTAACCTGCGTTTTTATGTGAAGAGAGTTGAAGGTGAAACTATAAAGAGAGGCGTGGTTTTTATAAACGAAACCGTTCCATATAAATTAGTATCATGGCTTGCTAATAAATTATATAAAGAACATTATATCGCTATCCCAACAAAAAATACAATAGAAATTACAAATCTTTCGAAAAACATAAGGTATCAATGGAAAATAAATAAACAATGGAATCACTTAGCAGTAAATGCTGCCAAAGAAAATGAGCCAATGTTACCCGGCAGTATTGCCGAATTCATCTTTGAACATTACTATGGATATACAAAAATAAATAGCCGGCTTTCTCAGGAATACAAAGTGAATCACCCAAGGTGGCAGGTAAATAAGGTAACTGATTATTCGATTAATTGCGATTTTACATCAATGTATGGAAACGATTTTTCCTTACTGAGTACGCAAACACCCGATTCGGTAATTGTTGCTGAAGGCTCACCGGTTACCGTTAATTGGAAGCGAACGCCATTCTAAATAATTTGATGATGGAACAAAAAGATATAGACAGAATTATTGAAATGGCATGGGAAGACAGAACTCCGTTTGAAGCTATAAAAATGCAATTTGGTTTTTCGGAGGCCGATGTGATTGTATTGATGCGAAGGGAATTAAAACGCAGCAGTTTTAATTTGTGGAGAACAAGAGTAAATAGTGGCATCAGCCAAAAACATACACAAAAAAGAAATCCTGATATATCCCGGTTTAAATGCATCCTCCAAAAAACTATTTCGATGAATAAAATAAGTAAACGATAGATAAAAATATAAATAATTTAATTGAAACAATTATTACTTGAATGAAAAAAGTACACAAACAAAACCTGCCACTTAAAATATGTGTAGTTTGTGAAAGACCATTTAGCTGGCGGAAAAAATGGGAAAAAGTATGGGATGATGTAAAATATTGTAGTGATAAATGCAGAATAAACAAACATAAAATATGAGCCGAACAGGTATCATTTTCCCACATCAATTATTTGAGCAAAATATACTTGCGTCAACATGCGATATCATTTATCTGGTTGAAGAGTGGCTTTTCTTCAAACAATACAATTTTCACAAACGTAAAATTACTTTTCACCGGGCAAGTATGAAATTTTATGAAAGCTATCTCCAATCAATAAATATTAAAGTAGTTTATATTGATTCATTCGATAAGTTAGCTGATGTAAGAACCCTTATTCCTTATTTGAAAACAAGTGGGGTTACTGCTTTTGAATATACAGATACAACCGATTATTGGCTTGAGCAAAGGATAGACGAAGCATCTGCGGCTAATCAGCTGGGGAAAATAAAACACCCTACTCCTCTTTTTCTTACTTCCTCCAATGAAATTGCCGCCTACTTTAAAACTAAGAAGAGGATGTTTCAAACTGATTTTTATAAACATCAGCGCCTAAGCAGAGATATATTGTTAGAAAAACAACAAAAACCAGTTGGGGGAAAATGGACTTATGATGATGAGAACCGCTTAAAATACCCAAAAGGAAAAACCCCGCCTAAAATTGTTTTTTTAAATCCCAATACGTTCTATTCAGAGGCAGTTATCTACACTCAAAAATATTTTCCTGATAACTACGGTAAGCTAAACACCGATTTTATTTATCCAACTACTTATACGGAAAGTAAAAGCTGGTTAAATGATTTTTTCAAATCAAGATTTTCAGAATTTGGAGCTTATGAAGATGCCATTGTGATGAATGAAAACATTTTGCATCACAGTGTTTTAACACCCATGCTGAATATAGGTTTACTTACACCAAAATTTATTATTGATGAGGCTTTGCTATATGCCTCGAATCAGGAAATTCCATTAAACTCATTAGAAGGTTTTATCCGGCAAATTATAGGTTGGAGAGAATTTATAAGAGCAGTTTATGAATTGAAAGGGAAAGAAGAACGAACAAAAAATTATTGGGGGTTTAACCGAAAAATACCCGCCTCTTTTTGGAATGGAACCACAGGAATAGAGCCGATAGACATTACTATTAAAAAAGTTTTACAAACAGGTTATTGTCATCACATTGAACGATTAATGGTATTGGGCAACTTTATGTTGTTGTGTGAATTTGACCCCGATGAAGTTTACCGTTGGTTTATGGAACTTTTTATAGATGGGTATGATTGGGTGATGGTGCCTAATGTTTACGGCATGAGCCAGTTTGCCGATGGAGGTTTGATGGCAACGAAACCATACATAAGTGGTAGTAATTATTTAATGAAAATGAGTGATTATAAAAAGGGAGCATGGCAAAATGTATGGGACGGATTATTCTGGAGATTTATGCATACCCACAGGGATTTCTTTTTGCAAAATCCAAGATTAGGAATGTTGGTAAGGAGTTTTGATAAAATGCCTGACCTAAAGCAGAAGGCACATTTAAACAATGCAGAACAATTTCTTAAGTCACTTTGACAGACATTCATTGAAAAAGTATAAATTTGATAAATATTTTTCCAAATAATTAAAACATAAGAAAATGAAACAAATTAACCAAAACATCAAACAAAATCTGAAACTGATTTTTTCAGTTGCGACCTTTTTTGTTTTAGTCAATGCTTTGAACTTTCTTAACGCAGCAGACGACATTGCTTTCTATTGGAAACTTGCAGGGGCAGTATTAGTTGTGCTATACATTGCGACAATTAAAGTTGATGACATTACAGAACCAGGCTCAACTGACACACTTGCTAACAACTAATGTTTCAAAAAACTATGGACTATCTTAAAAAGTTGATAACCGACATCGAAATTCATTCGGCTGACGGAATAAGGAATTGCTTTGAAAATGGCGTAAGTCCAAACGACCATTTCAAAGACAAGCCACTCATATATGAACTGATAAGCGAATACAAACGAGGTAACGAATTCAGTGAATGTATTAAAGCTTTTGTTGATAATGGTTTAGTGTTTGCCGATAGCATTTTGCTTGCAGTATTGATGAACGATGCTGCTTCATTGGAACAACAGCTTAAACAAAATATATCAGCTATCCAAAAAAAATACACATTTGATTGTGCATTTACTCCGTTATACGAAGCGTCTCTACTGCATATTTGTGCAGAGTATAATCACCTTGACTGTGCAAAAGTATTGGTAAAATTAGGTATGAACGTAAATGAAAAAGCCGGCATTGATGAAAATGGTTTTGGCGGACAAACCTCCATTTTTCATACCGTAAATCAGCACAACAATTTTTCTATTGACACTATGAAATTCCTCATTTCACAATCAGCAGAATTAAAATACACCGTGAATGGGTTGATTTGGGGTAAAGGGTACACATGGGAAACTTTGATACCATCTGTTAATCCAATAAGCTATGCAATGATGGGTTTACTTCGACAATTCCAACGAACAGAAAAAGAAATTTACGAAGTTGTGGGAATTTTAGTGAAAGCCTCTTTTGGCATTGATTACACGCCACTCAATATTCCTAACAAGTATTTAAACAATTGAGTAACACTTTTTTTATAGGACAACCGAAAGACTAAGCACTACCGCTAACATAAGCGGTTTGGCTATATGGCGGGGTGACGAATATATGCTCAACTTTTTGTTCGTTATTCGGCTTCAGTTCCAGCCGACGAATAACGCCGAGCTGTAGTTCTTATCATCAACTTTTGTAACTTTATTCTGCAGCAGTTACGGGCTGATGATTTTCAAATGCCGCCACATAGCCAGGGTGTAGCCGTTGGCGACAAAAGCAGCCTTAGTAATTTTAATCAAACCAAAAAAAACAATGACAGGAAATTTAGAAATTGCGAACCGGCTTCGAGAGGTACTGCTAAACGGAAAATGGATTGCTCACACAAACTTCAAAGAACAAATATTAAGTATAAGCTGGGAGCAGTCAATTCAAAAAGTTGGCAACTTAAACACTATTGCTTTACTGACTTTTCATATAAACTATTACATTAAAGGTCTTCTAAATGTTATTAATGGTGGAAATCTTGATATTAGAGATAAATATAGTTTTGACCTTCCCGAAATTAAATCTAAAATGGAGTGGAATGATTTGGTGAACGAATTTATAAGCAATGCAGAAATGTTCGCTGATAAAGTTGAACAGATGGAAGAAGGGACGTTAAACCAACCATTTGTTGACGAAAAATATGGAAGCTATTCCCGAAACATAGAAGCCATAATTGAACATAGCTATTATCATTTAGGACAAGTTTCATTAATTAGAAAAATAATAACACAATGACAATCATAAGTTTTTTAAAATAGAAGAAGCGTTACACAATTAGACGAATATGTATTAGTTTTTATTGAGAACAACCAAGTAGCCAGCCACTAACATTGCTTGCCAATAGTGTGGCTGGAGTGTGTCACGAATGAGATGAGTATACACCTTTACTGCAATAATCATACTGCTTTGCCGCTATTAACATTGTGTGTATATTTATAAAGCGACGGTTTTTTCACAAACTGCCGTTAGCGGTCAGGTTATGATGACCGTAGATTCTAACAAGCTAATACGACAGAAATGTTAAATAGAACTTTTACGCCTTTTCCAATTTTGACAACTGAAAGACTTACTCTCAGACAACTACTAACTAATGACGAACAAGAAATTTTTACTTTGCGTTCTGACAGCGAAATAAATAAATATCTTAACAGGCAATTAAGCAATACTATTGCGGATGCAAGAAATTTCATAAATAAGGTTAACGAGAACATCAATAAAAATGTCTCTCTATATTGGGCAATAACTTTGCGTGACAGGAATATAATGGTTGGGACAATTTGTCTTTATGGCTTTACAG
This sequence comes from Chitinophagaceae bacterium, assembly GCA_031441485.1. Lineage (GTDB taxonomy): Bacteria > Bacteroidota > Bacteroidia > Chitinophagales > Chitinophagaceae > JJ008. The sequence goes on along the minus strand of JANOEQ010000063.1, from coordinate 28,077 downwards.
ATGAAAATGACAACTGTGAAATTGGTTATGAACTTTTGACAAAATTTCAAGGACAAGGAATAATGAAGGAAGCTGTAGAAAAAGTTATTGACTATGCATTCAATACAATTAAAGCTCAAAAAATTGAAGCATTCCTGCATAGAGATAATCAGAGTTCTATAAACCTGTTGGAGAAATTATTGTTTAGAAATTCAAATAAACCTGATGAGATAACGCCTGAATTAATATGTTACCATTTGACAAATTCCAGTGACAATCGTAAATAAAAACGTCGCCGAAAAAGCCCGAACTGCTAACATGGGGTCCTATGTATACAGGCCTTAGAGAAGGGGCACATGGTAAAAGTAGTATCTCTTTTGAAAGCAAGAGATAAATGATTTTTGACTGATCACTTATCTCCCGCCTTTGCAAGCTGTTTTTTGTCCGTATCAAATTTATTTTATTTTCTGCACTTTACCGCTATTAACATTGTGTGTATATTTATAAGGCGGTGTTTTTTTCACAAACTGCCGTTGTGCGTCATTTTATTCATCATCTTCAAATAGAAATCATCAATTATGACCAGGCTTGAGTTCATCTTTCTCACTTCTCTCACGCTGCTGATTTCTTGCAATGGCCAAGATACAATTAAGGCAAATATAATTCAATGCACAGAACACGATATTGTTATTAACTACCAGAACCCGTGGACAAAGTTACCCGGACTAGACTCAAAGAAACAAAGTCTTGCCGGGGTTATTGACTACAGTAACGGAACGTCATATTTCATTAAAGTAACACAAGACGTTTCCAAAGAAAAAATATCAGACGAAGATTATTTTGCTTACACTAGAGACATGATGTTGAAGGAAAACTCAAAAAACAAATTGCTTGAAGAAAAAGAAATTGAATTTCATGGCGAAAAATATTTCCGACAAATATTTTTAATGTACACAAAGCGATGGGGATTGCTAAAGCATTATTATTCTGGACGCAGAAGTGGAGATTATTATTATGGAATTCAAATCTCATTTCCGGTAACTGAAGAAAATTCGATTGACGCTAGACTGCCAGAAGCAATAGTGTTGTTAGACAAAAATGTATTGATTGATGGAAAATAAAAAACGAACGCACAACATGGGGTCCTATATATATATAGACCTTAAAGAAGGATCATATGGTAAAAGCAATATTTCTTTTGAAAGCAAGAGATAAATGACTTTTGATTGATCACTTATCCCCCGCTATTCTTCATCCCTCTTTCATTACCAAATCTGAATAGAACAGAAATTGTTTTTCCAACTGGTAGAAGGCGTGTTTAATGCCCTGGTCCAGTTCGGAGAAGCGGATGATGTTGAATACGGCTTCGCCGGTGGCAATGAGCTCGTCCAGGGCGGATAGTTGTTCGTTGTTGAGCAGGAGGGCATGTTTATTATGCTCAGGGTTAGGCTGGTTGTTTTCGGGGTAAAGCATGGCAGCGGGGATAAGGTGGTAGGCAGAAAAAAACGGTCCTGCCTGTCCCGTTGCGTTTCACCTTGTCCAGGCAGCAAGCCCATTATAAGCCTGCACGGGGGTACAAGACCGTCTATCGGTGGAAAGTAGCAGGCATAAAAAAGCCTGCTACTTAGAAGTGACAGGCCTCATCGGCCTGGACAAGAATAAAACGCAGGATAAAATTAGGAAAAAAATGAATACCACTCGTGTATGCGGGAAAAAAGTTACAGTTTGATTGTGGTGGGTTGTAAAATACCATGTTTTTGGTATTGCGGGGGAGTGAGGGATAGTGTAGGTTGCTGATAAAAGTGTAACTGCTTACTGAACTATCCGGGAGTAAACGTTTATAGTTGTTTAGAAACGGGTATTTGCGCTACAGGTAAAAAAGGAAGTTAGTTTTAAAATTCAGTAATTTAGAAAATAAAGAGCGATAAATGTGTAGCTTATTTTAGAGGTAATGCATATGTTGTGTGTCACTTTAAAGAGACATCCTACACCAAATGAATTTACAAGGACAGATTTATAAAAAGTGTAATCGCTGACTAAAATGAAGAAACCTGTTTTATCAACGTATAAAATTTTAAAAGAAAGAGCATTTAATTCAGACGTAAACGAAAGTTGGATTGATTGGGCAATTGAAATGATGGAAGCAGGTTATGAATCTGTAAACCTTTATGAACTTGCAGGCACAACAAGACCTTATAATCAATTTGAATTGCAAGAATTGACAAACAAAGTTTTTAAAGATTTAAACTTAGAGTATTCGGATAAGACAAAAATCTTAAAGAACCATGTATACTTTTTGCTTACTTCAAGTATTGACAAACCAGAAAAATATAATAAAGTTTTAAGAGAGTTTAGAGACATTTACTATGAATTAGATGCCGACACAGAATTTCAAGATTTGGCTCTGTTATATTGGGCAAAAGACGACTTAATTTACAGTGAGTTTCAACATTATTGGGACGGAGCAGACAGAACAAACATTGACCAAATAATTAGAGAGCAATTTGGACTTTACATTGTGAAATTTGAAGACCCAAAATAAAAGCGAACGCACAACATTAAGAACAATAGCCGAAAGCCCCATAAAGAAGCCCCGCATTAAGAGCAATGAATGGTGGCTTTTGGTTATTGTTCGGCGTAAGTGTTTCGTGGAGACACGAAACACGGCGTAAAAGATATGCACCTTTTAGACTAATCATACTGCTTTGCCGCTATTAACATTGTGTATATTTATAAGGCGGTGTTTTTTTCACAAACTCCCGTTGTGCGCCAACTTTATAATACTTCAAGGGCGAAACACGCAACCTTATAAGCAGACACTGATTGCAACAGTGGAATTAAAGTAAATATCAGTTGCTATCGCCCATGAAATATACTGTGGAATTATGGACTTGTGTGATTCTACAGCTCTTAAACAGAATTTGTTTGCCCGCCGGGGCGTTTGCAGGCGGAAAATTTCGATTTTCGTGTTTTGTATTTACGGCCTTGTACCCAAGTAAACCAATGTGACATCAAATGTCGCTCTGTGCCCTACTATTCCTGTTTCATCCATAAAGAATTTGACCCGTATATTCTTAGTTACAGGATCTATCGAATTAGCACCCGTAGGATCAAGAACTGCGGAACGCCCTGTGGAGGAAGGTTGACCATAATAGTTAGTAACGGAAGTGACTTTATTGGTAGCCGCATCGAAAGTCATTATCAATCCAAATTTACTGTAGAAGGTTGCATTTGTGATACCGCCTCCAGTATTTCCTATAATGATACCCGGAATAGAGAGATCATTTGAAACCAGACTGTCCGTAGCAGCACCGCTGGTTTGTAAAGTATATTGATAGGTGTTATCCTTCCATCCAAAAGCCGCGTTAGAATGATCTGTCATAGTACCCTCCATACGGTACCGCCCATCCCATTGATTTCTTGTAGAAGGTGCGGGATCATCTTGCTTTTTTTTACAAGCCCCGATTGTAAGAACAATTACGGACAACAACAATAAACTTTTGATTTGCATAACAGCATTTTTTGCAGGTGAAAATCGCATCAAGAAACAGTGTAAAATAAGTAATCTTTTCGCTTTATCCAAATACTCCATTTGGAGTAGTCTTTTTAAACTCGATTTGTGTAATTTAATCGACCGGCTGCCCATCCGCACAAGGTTCCGCTCCACAAACTTAAATGTATTTAAAGCAATTAATGGTAAGCTACAAATACTTTTCGAATCTCTATAACGGCGAACGCACAATATTAAGAACACCAGTCGAAAGCCCCCATAAAGAAGCCCCGCATTAAAACCTTTTAATGGGGGGGTGGCTATTGTTTGCAAATGGCATACCGGGGTACTGCAATAACCATACTGCTTTGCTGCTATTAACTTTGTGTGTATATTTATAAGGCGGTGGTTTTTTCATAAACTGCCGTTGTAGGCAAGGCACGGGCGTCACCCTAAACAATTAAAACGCTATCTTTGCAATCTATGGCAGTAAATAATTTACTCGACACAAGTACGGTAAGTCTCAGCGACATAATAGGCAATGGCAAAGTCTATAAGGTGCCGTCATACCAAAGAGATTATTCATGGAAGCAAGACCATTGGGAAGATTTATGGGCAGATATTCTGACCGTACTGAATGGTGATAGCATACACTACATGGGCTCAATAGTTTTACAAAATAAAGGAGATAAAAAATACAGTGTTATTGATGGGCAACAAAGGCTTTCAACTTTGACATTAATTGTATTAGCCACAATCAAAACAATTCAAACTTTAATAGACAAGAATATTGATAAGGATAACAATATTGAAAGGGTATCCTTGCTTACCAAAAAATTTCTCGGAGACAAAGATCCTGGTTCTTTGACTTATTCCGCAAAGCTTGAATTAAATGAAAATAATAATAGTTTCTTTCAAACTCATTTAATGGTTTTCAGGCAACCACTAAATGAAAAAACTCTGGGCGATTCCGACAAACTGCTCTGGCAGGCTTATAATTTTTTCCTAAGTAAAATAACCGCACATTTCCGTAACAACGAAAATGGAGAAGACCTGGCAAATTTTCTAAACAAACAAGTAGCTGAAAGGATGATGTTCATCCAAATTGTAGTAGAAGATGAACTTAGTGCATATACAGTTTTTGAAACATTAAACTCAAGAGGTGTTAGTTTAACTGTTACAGATTTATTGAAAAACTACTTGTTTTCATTATCTACAAAAGTAGATTTAGACCATGTTAAAGAAAAATGGCGCAAAATTGTTGACACTGTTGGTTTAGACAACTTTCCTGCATTCCTTCGCCATTACTGGATTTCAAAAAATAAACTCATTAGGCAAGAATATTTATTTCGGGCTATGAAAGATGTTGTAAAAACGTCTCCAAAAGTTATCGAGCTCTTAGATGAATTAGAGCGAAATGCACAACTATACAATGCATTGTCAAATTCATCAGATCCTTTTTGGATTGGACAAAGAGACCAAAAGAAAAGAATTAAAGAAATAGAATTATTTAAAGAGAAACAGGCTTTACCTCTTTTATTAGCATCTTATAATAATCTTAGCGCAGAAGAATTCACAAAAGTCTTAAGAGTAGTAAGTGTAATTACATTCCGCTATACAATTATAGGAGGATTACATACGAATTTAAAAGAGGACGTTTATAATAAAGCAGCAATAAAAATTAGCAACAAAGAATTGACAACGGCATCTTTAATTGCAAAAGAAGTAAAGGCGTTATATACTAGTGATAAAGATTTTAAAAACGATTTTTCAACTACGGCCATAAGTACAAAAAGAGGTAAAAAATTAGTGCGATATATCTTATTTGAAATTGAGAATCATTTGGCTCAAACCGATACAGATTATGAAGATAGTCCCGCAACTATTGAGCATATTTTACCCGAAAACGCCGGTGATGAATGGGTTGCTAATTTCCCTGTTTCAATTCAAGAATCTTTAGTCTACAGACTTGGAAACTATACTTTGTTAGAAGATGACAAGAATAGGGAATGCGGAACAAAGAATTTTGAAGCCAAAAAAGCTATTTATCAAACCAGTCAATATGCAATGCCCAAGCAAATAGTTGCCCCAGATTGGACACCTAATACTTTAGACAATAGACAGACAAGACTTGCAGATTATGCTACCACATCATGGAGGCTCCCATACTTTGACTAAAGTGATTTCGATTGTCCTGCCTACAACAGGCGGTCCTATGTATATAGGCCTTAGAGAAGGATTATTTCGTTAATCATATTTCTTTTGTGTACCGCATCCTGCGGAAAAGCAAGAGATAAATGACTTTTGATTGATCAATTATCCCCGGCTATTCTTCATTCCTCTTTCATCACTAAATCTGAATAGAACATAAATTGTTTTTCCAACTGGTAGAAGGCGTGTTTAATGCCCTGGTCCAGTTCGGAGAAGCGGATGATGTTGAATACGGCTTCGCCGGTAGCAATTAGTTCGCCCAGGGCGGATAGTTGTTCATTGTTGAGCAGGAGGGCATGTTTATTATGCTCAGGGTTAGGCTGGTTGTTTTCGGGGTAAAGCATGGCGGCAGGTATAAGGTAGTAGGCAGAAAAAAATACGGTCCTGCCTGTCCCGTTGCTTTTCGCCATCTGAGGCAGCAGGCCCATTACAAACCTGCACGGGGGTACAGAACCGCATATCGGTAAAATGTTGCGGGCATAAAAAATCCCGCAACTTTAGTTGGCGGGAGTGTCCCACCTCAGATGAATCGAAAAGCAGGATAAAAGTATAAAAAAATTGAATGCAACTGGTATGTGCGGGAAAAAAGTTATCCTTTGATTGGGTGCGGGTTTTAAAATACCATGTTTTTGGTATTGTGAAGGAGTGAGAGATGGTGTAGGTTGCTGATGAAAGTGTAACTACTTATTATATTATCCGGCAATAAACGTTTATAGTCGTTTAGAAACGTTTACGATCGGGTATTTGCGAAGGTGTAAAAGCCGAAAATAATTTTTGAAACTCTTTTTAAAAGAGGTGATTAGGAAGAAAAGCGAAAGTTGGGGCTTGTGAAACCTTCGGATATTTCTGAGTTATCGGCAATTCTAATACCCAAAACTAATATAGCATTACTATGGAAAAAATCTTCCCGGTAGACTTTTCTCAATCTGAAACGAAACAACATATTAAATCGTTAACAGAAAAATTAGATTCTGAGGTTTTAACTACTGGAGAAAAAAATAATGTCATAAATAAAATATTTCTTTGTCAAAATCACCTCTTGACTCTTTCTACAATTGAAAGCAACGAAAAGCTAAGTAATCAACAAAGTACTTTGTCCAGAATCTGGTCAGATTTTATAATAGCAGAAAAAAAAGCCAGTAGTCAGGCTAAGCTTATTATACTACTAACTATATTAACATTAATAGCAACAATGTGTGCTGAAATCTATCACATTCGTGAGGAAAATGAAAATCAAAAGGAAATAATACACCAATTAATTGAAAGTAATCACAACATTGAAACAGTAACAAAAGAATTATCAAAAGCAATAAATGGATTGAATATTAAAGACACTATAACCATCAAAAAATAGAGCTATGATTTCCGAGAATATTCTTAGAACAAATAGACAATTCGTTAAAGATAATTTTATAAAAGATTTTGCTGCAAAAGATGAAGATGTTTTATCTTATGTAAAAGTGTCTCTTCCGAAGAGTTGGATTTTAAATAAAAACAAAAAACAAACTTACAGTGTTAATAGGATTAACGTATCTGATTATGAACAAACTCTAATAAAGTTTTTTGAAAACCCAGACAGACTTTCAACAAAGCATCCATTACTAATAATTGTAGGCGGGGCAGGTACTGGAAAATCATCATCAATAAAATATGCACTGAGCAAAGCAAATATTTGCGAAGGCTGTAGCATCTTTGATAAATGTGATAAAAAATATCCTGCCAGAATTGTAATAGACTATTTATCTTTTAAATCAGAAGTTGGTGCTGACTCTCCGCATAATATCCAAAATGACGGGATACAAAAAAGAATAGACAAGTTTTGGCATTATTTAATAAAAGTTCTAGATAAAATAATTGATAACCATTTAGACCAAAAGTTAGAAATATCTGGCTTCTGGCATTGGTTGGTAGGGGAATGTAAATCTGAACATTCGTTTACTTTTTATAAACAGCTTTATCCAAAATCTCACTTATTTGAACATCCAACTGAAAATAGTGCTGAACTTTTAAAACTTAGAGATAAACTTTATAAAAAATTGACCTCGGAAGAAATTGCTTATTATAAACTATGCCAAATAGCTTATTTAACGGAAAACACAAAAGTAAATTGTAATATTTTACTTTTTGACAATATTGATACTATTGACCCATTCTTACAAGTAAAATTAATAGACTTTGCAATAGAAGCCTATCGATTATTAGGTTCAAAAGCAATTATACCAATGCGACCTTACACATTTTACCTTAATAAAGACGCAAGTGATTTTATTGAAGTTATTGAACACTGCCTTCCATCTTTGAAAGATGTATTAAATAAAAGATTGGAACTTTTGAAACAAAAGAATTCACCAGAAATAGCATTTGCGATTGAAAACATTATTACAACAATTTTCAGCAGAAATCTTATGCTTAATGTATATTCAGCCTCATCAGGTGATAGTATTAGATTTGGCTTAAGAAATTTGTTTAATTTATTTTTATCTCCTGTGATTGTAACACATATTGACAAGAAACCATTACATGAAATTCAACTTGATACAAATATTTTTTTCCAAGCCTTGTTTTGCTCTGAAACAAATAAAGAAGAGATGTATGAAAGAAACTTTGTAAATATTTTAATTAGTAATCGTGGACCAAATGAAAAATTTCTATCAACAATAAAACTTAGAGCATTATACTTTATTTATAAATATGGCCAAGTTGAGGTTAAAATTTTATATTCCCACCTGGAAAATTTTGGCTATGAAAAAGCTGATATAATTGACGCATTAAATGATTTTCTAGAAATTAGAAAGGCGTTAGTTTGGAGTTCTTCACTTGTTGACTATAACGATAAAACCCTACAAAAAGGATCTGGCCATATTATGGCCATTACTCCTATGGGGGTGAGTTATTTTGAACAACTTTTAGAAAACTCACTTTATATCAGAGAATGCATTGTTGAATTAGACTCAAATCGTGAATATGGGCGTATCCCTGTATTTCAAAGAACACTAAGCATCATAAGAGATTTATTTGATTTGGATATGGAGGAAGTTGAAATTTACTGTAACAAAAAGGGCATTAGTAGTTATAAAAGCGAATACCATAATGGAAATTTATCAATAACACTTATCCTCTGGAAAAAACTTTTGTCAGATTTACAATACATAGCAAAAGATGTTGATTATGACTTTGATGTGTTTAATGAATTTTTTATCATCAACAAAATTCAGGAGTTGTTTTATGAGATAGAATCAGAAAAAGAATAACTGCCGCTAACATTGGTCTCCTATGTAAAGCGGTCTAAACGGCCCCCGCCTTACATCAATGGGGTTATATGTTTATAAACGGTATTACATAAGTTTCTTTTTAGTACGCTGTGGGTTTGAATGATTGTATATTCTGCTGCTGAACAGGGAACAGAAAGTTCCCGTTCAATCATTCATACACACAGCGGTTATTTTTTTCAAACAATTACTTTAAACTCAGGCTCCTATTTGCAGTAGTACTCTTTTTGCAAGGCACTCTGACGGCAACTATTTGCTTATAAAGTGTAAAATGAGCAGCTGCAGGCTTGCCGATGTGGCAGCAATACAAGTATCACTCCACGACCAATGTTTTGCAGTCTGTCCATACAGATCAATCGAGTTTTAAAGATGCTTTTGTTTGATGTGTATAGCTTATCTGGTAAGGCCGCTCATTCTTGATTACTGATAGTATTCGTTTCACCAGTTTATGCGCCACCTTAACGATAATATTCTTCACGTTCTTTCCAAAATGGCTGCGGTAGTATGCCTGCATCTCCGGATCCCTGCGGATGGTGACCCAGGCAGCTTCAATCAGGTAACTGCGTACCAGCCCCTTACTACGGGGTGTAATGCCAAGTGTACTTTCACTCCCGCCACTGTTACGCATGGCTGGTACCATACCAATGTAAGAGCTGAATTGTTTCTCATTCTCAAAACGCCGGATATCTCCCAACTCACCTATTAAGGCCGCAGCCAGATAGCCACCAATACCTGGTATGCTCTTCAGCAAGTAATAATCTTTTTTATGATACTGGCGGCAGTAGCTGCGCAGTTGATTTGCTACATTGAGGTATTCGGTATGCAGTACTTTTAGAATCCGCAGTTTACTGTGCATACTGAAAGTGGCTGTATTGTTGGGCCAGGGTATTTCTTCCAGCCATTGCAGAAAGTTTTTACTCCAGTTGGGATTGTCATATTCTGGCGGTACTTTCTTTCCCAGGTAGAGCAACATACTTTTTATCAGGAGCTTCTCCTGTCGTAATTGTTTAACTATGTTATTTCGCTGCCTTACCAGGCTGCGCAAGTGATCCTGGTCTTCTGCTGGTATATAAATAGCCCGCAGTTGACCAGCCTGTAGCTGTTTACTCAGGTTGCGGCAATCTATCCGGTCTGTCTTCTGATAATTCTGTTTGTTCATCCTGGGAATGTCGGCAGGATTCACAATAGTTGTCTGCCAGCCAAGTTCTTTGAAATAACGGGCAGCGCTAAATCCACAGGAGCCTGCTTCATAAGTAAGAAATACCTGGTGATCCGAAAAATGATTATTTACATACTCCATCAGTTTGTCCGGTTCTGGCGGCATAGTGAATCCACGATGATCAAACAGATCGGTACGGAAATGTACTGACCAACTTTTTTTGTGTATGTCCATACCTATGTATAACTTAGGTATGGCGGTAATTTGAGGTAACATCGTAACAAAGTTTAGGTAGCTGCTTATGGCAGACTACAGGTTAATTAATGATGACTCAAGTTACTGCTTTTACATAGTTGCTTGCTGCAAGGTGGGGCTGGACGTTGGAACTTCGGCTGTTTGCATCGCTGTACTTTTGTTCCGGCAGACGAATATCTATTTGGCTTTTTGTTGTTAACTTCAACTTTATATTTTCAATTGGGCAGCGGTTCCAGGCTGGACGTTATAAAATATCCCACCTGCAGCAATACCTGTCCGTTGGCTGCAAACCCTAAGAACGACATCATTCTTAATAAATAAATTGACTTGCAAGACTTGGAACAATACCTTGACAAATTATTTAACGACCCGGGCTTTGCCTTGTTTTTCGGCTTGGTTTCATTGTGGTACTCCTTCTATCTTTATAGAAGACCACAAAAGACGAATAGTTTGCTCTTTATGACAAAGTCAAATTGGCAAAAAAAATCTCCTAGAGACACTACATTTGTTCTAATAAACAATAGTACCAAAGACATTACAAAAGATGATTTATTAAATGATTCGCTTCTAAAAATTATTTTTGACGACAACTTAACAGTGTCAAATTTTATAGTTACTTACAATTCTTTCCAGAAAAGCAAATTCAATCTACTTCCAAATTCCCGAAACGAGTATATCCTTGACTTCGATATTATAAAGAAGAAACAAGCTATTGTTTTAATAGCAACCCATGATAGCAAAAAACATATGGACGAAACCTGGAAGGATATTCAAGTAGAAGGTATCCTTATAAATGTAGAAATAGAAAGAGATGATTTTTCTGACCAAATGATTTACAGAGCTCGCAGCATTGAAATTGAAGCCGCTCTTGGAGCTGCACTTCTTGCAATATTCATATCTTTTTCAGCAAGTGCATTTCTAAAGCCACTAAACATCAATTTACCTTACAGATATTTGTTTATGGGCAGTTTCTTTGTTTGTTTCATTCCAGTATATAATTATTTTGCTGGGAGGGTTGGGCATAATGACTATAAAGAATTTTGGAGAGTTCTTAAAAAATCTATGAAAAAATAATTCTTGTAAGGGCTGCAGCCAACATTAAGAACAATAGCCGAAAGCCCCCATAAAGAAGCCCCGCATTAAAACATTATAATGGGGGCTTTTGGTTATTGTTTGTGTGTGCCCTGAATGATAAATTTAATTCTTTTTATTAAAGATGCCAGAGAGTGCAAGTCTCTTAAACACGGAAGTATTGTTCCGAAGTTTTAGTAAGTGGCAAGGGTGATAGCAGCGATGCTATATCTGAAGTAAGCCAGACTGCAAAGGATTGCCCTGACGAACAGGAATTGCATAAGAGGCATAGCTGGGTGGATAAGTAAGCACATCATTACAAAGTCCAAAGAATACAAAAAGCGCAGTTATGCAGATGCAGCAGGCGTAGTCCGAAGGCTATTTATCTTACCAGGGGAGGTCTCTTAGTTTATCCAAACCAAAGAGAAGTCAGCCGAGGTCATAGTAGTTACAGTAACGAGCCATTAAAGGTGGAAGACTCACAAGTAATGAAGGACTGAACATTAAATTGTTCCCAATGCTGCAATCGGGGAAGGCTACACTGCGACGCTGACCAAAACTGCAGCGCATCACGACACATTGCTTCATCTAAACATTGCATATAGTTAACTAAAAATAATACAGTATGACAAAGTATATTTTCCTACTCGCATTTACTATTTCGGCACTTGCGACCAATGCACAAGACAACTCTAAAGCTGATGCTGAAATACGAAGACTGGAGAAAACTGTGGTATCAGCAATTTTAAATGCTGATACAAATACACTCAAACAAGTTTGGGCTCCTGAGTTTTTAGTAAATAATCCAAGAAATGATATTTCTGGAAATCGCGATTCTGTTTTGCTAACCCAAAAAGCAGGCATGATTAACTATAGTTCCTTTGAAAGAATTATTGAAAGAATGCAATTTCAAAAAAACATTGTTATTACGATGGGGTATGAAATCTTTGTCTCAAGAAATGATATACCTGGCGCCAAAGCAGGTCAAGCCTATAAAAGGCGATTTACAAATATTTGGATGAAGAAAAATGGCAGGTGGCAACAAATTGCAAGACATGCTTCAATAATTTGTCAATAAATAAAAATGTATACATAGAACATGAAAAGAAACATAGGGTTTAAAAAAGAACCCTCCTTCGCCAGGGCTTAGGAGGGTAAAAGCGGAGAGAGAGGGATTCGACATTGCCCTCCGTAGCTTAAGCGAAGGAGGGACCCCCTAAATGATATGTTTATTCCGGAATGCTATACCCGAACCTGACTTCAGATATTTTTCAAATTGAAAGGCCTTGTATTTATCCGGGAAAGCACAATAAAAAACTAATGAAACAGGAAGCTTATTTTTAGTAGAGTCAATATAACCTTTATCGTGCCTGACCTTCCTGGCTTTTAAATCTTCCGAGCACCCGGTATAATGAGTATTATCAGCACATTTTAAAATGTATACATAGAACATGAAAAGAAACATAGGGTTTAAAAAAGAACCCTCCTTCGCCAGGGCTTCGGAGGGTAAAAGCGGAGAGAGAGGGATTCGAACCCCCGGAAACTTGCGCTTCAACGGTTTTCAAGACCGCCGCATTCGACCGCTCTGCCATCTCTCCGGCGCAAATGTACGCCCTCATTTATTTCAAGCCAAACTTTATCACTACTTCATTTAACTTTGCATCAAATTTTTAAGTGAAGCATCTTCGGGCACTCAATAAATATTTTTGGAAATACCGTATCCGGCTTGGCGTGGGACTGGTGTTTGTATTTTTATCCAACTATTTCAACGTACTCTCGCCACAGGTTACCCGTTTTGTGATAGACTATGTACAAAAGTCATTGAACCTGCCCGGTTATAAAGCACCTTCCAGGCCGCCGGAATATGATTTTCTTGTGCAGAAAGTAATTAACTATTTAGATGGAAGTGGTTCAGTAGTGGCATTGTGCGGTATCACTATCCTTCTGCTGGCCTTGCTCCGTGGTTTTTTTCTTTTCCTTATGCGGCAAACTATTATCGTGATGAGCCGCCACATCGAATTTGATCAGAAAAATGAAATTTATTCCCACTATCAGCAACTCGATACCGCTTTTTATAAAATGCACAGTACCGGCGACCTGATGAACCGCATTGCAGAGGATGTGAGCCGTGTACGACAATTTACCGGCCCCGCCATCATGTACCTGGCAAACCTGCTGGCCATTATTTCGCTGAGTGTATTTTTTATGCTTAAAAGCGATCCCGAACTTACCCTGTATGTATTGGCTCCGCTGCCGATACTGGCCATTACCATTTACTTTGTCAATAATACCATCAATAAAAAAAGTGAAAAAATACAGGAATCACTTTCTGATCTAACCACCAATGCCCAGGAATCTTATTCAGGAATCAGGGTGATCAAATCCTTTGTACAGGAAAAAGCAATGCTGGGATTTTTTACCAAAAACAGCGAAGCGTATAAAAGAAATGCAATTGGCCTTGCCAAAGTGGAAGCCGTCTATTTCCCTTCCATTACTTTACTGATTGGACTGAGCACCCTTATCACCATCATGATCGGTGGTTTATATCATATCTATGGCGGGCATAATGTGAGCATTGGCACCATTCTGGAATTTGTGATGTACATTAATATGCTCACCTTTCCGGTAAGCGCCATTGGCCTTACCGCCAGTATGATCCAGCGGGCGGCTGCCTCTCAAAAACGTATCAATGAATTTTTACAAACAGAACCGGCTATTCAAACACAAGCGGAGCCGGTTACTTCTCCTTTGCAGGGAAATGTACATTTCGACAAGGTGAATTTCATTTATCCCCATACCGGCATCCATGCATTGAAAGATTTTAACCTGACCATTAAAAAAGGAGAGAAAGTGGCCATTGTGGGCAGAACAGGCAGTGGAAAATCCACCATCGCCCAATTACTGCTGCGCATGTATGATGTAACGGAAGGAGTAATAACACTGGACGGGACCAATATCCGGAAGATAGCCCTGCAACCGCTCCGGGAGCAAATCAGCTATGTGCCGCAGGATGTTTTTCTCTTCAGTGAAACAGTGGAAAATAATATCGGGTTTGGCTTGAAGAACACCAACAGGGCCGCAGTGGAAAAAGCTGCAGCTATGGCCAGTGTGGATACAGAAATTGCCGGGTTTTCTCACCAGTATGAAACCATGATAGGAGAGAGGGGGGTTACCCTCAGTGGCGGGCAAAAGCAACGGATATCTATTGCCAGGGCTTTAATAAAAGAGCCTAATCTCGTTATTTTCGATGACTGCCTCAGTGCTGTAGATGCCCGTACCGAAAAACAGATCATTGCCAACCTCAACGGGTACCTGAAAGACAGGACCGCCATTATTATTACACACCGGATATTCACCCTTTTCAATTTTGACAAGATAGTGGTGCTGGATGACGGCGCTATTGTGGAGCAGGGCACACATAGTGAACTGCTGGGAAAGAAGGGCTATTATGCGGGATTATATGCCCGGCAGCAGCAGGAAACCCATCAGTCGGCTGCCGGATAACGCCAATGGCAGTAAGAAGAAGACAGAATAGAGGAACGGAGGAACAGAGGAACAGATGAACAGATGAACAGATGAACAGAGGAACAGAGGAACAGAGGAACGGAGGAACAGAGGAACAAGGAACAGATGAACGGAGGAACAGATGAACGGAGGAACAGAGGAACAGAGGAACAGAGGAACAGAGGAACGGAGGAACGGAGGAACGGAGGAACAGATGAACAGAGGAACAAGGAACAGATGAACGGAGGAACAGAGGAACAGAGGAACAAGGAACAGATGAACAGAAGAACAGAGGAACAAGGAATGCTGAACTGGGAAGTAAGACGCTGGCTCACGGAAGGTTTTTGTTGCAGACCTGAAAACTGCACAAAAAAAAAGGAAATAGTCAAACCAACTTCTCCATTCCTCTGTTCCGTGTTCATCTGTTCCTCCGTTCGATATCTCTTGCCTGCCCGCCTTAGGAATTGATTTTTGAACGGCCCGGGTTGGGTATTCCGGATGGCTGCAGGCAGGATGCCGGGTGCCGCCAGTTTAATAATTACTTCTATTGGCATTTGGCCGTTTCAAAAACATCTATATATTTGTGCCTTCCCGGCATAAGGGTACGGGTGCAACCAAAACAATTCCTTAACTGCAAAAAAATAAAAACTGTGGCGTACGAGAACAACGACAAGAAAATTGAGAGCATTTACAGTAAGCGCATCCGGGCGGGCAAAAGAAGAACCTATTTCTTTGATGTGAGAGCTACCCGCGGTAATGATTATTACCTGACCATTACAGAAAGCCGCAAAAGGTTTGATGATAATGGCTACGACAGGCACAAAGTGTTTCTGTATAAAGAGGATTTTAACAAATTTATCAAAGCGCTGGGTGAGGCAATCGATTATGTGAAAACAGACCTGATGCCTGATTTTGATTTTGATGCGTTCAATCATGATGAAAATCCTGATGAGGCTGGACAATTCACCGGAGATAGTACTGGAGATAACACCGGAGAACGGGCTGCAGAGATAGTGGCACCAGCAGCAGAAAAAGTGGAGGAAGTTTCTGCACCAGTGGCTGAAGAACCCCAAAATAATACAGGCACCAACACGGAAGAAGTAGACAAGTGGTAATCAAAATATTTTGCGAAATAAAAAATACCTGCTTCGGCGGGTATTTTTATTTTATTAATTCTATATTTACAACTACGATCCTGCAAAAACCAGCTACAACAATCTTCACTTCCTTTATAACCTCCCGCTTCCTCATTTTTAGTTAACCAGATACTTCCCCGTTCTGCGGACCGGATGATCTCGTAATGTTTGTTGCCCCTGCTTACTGCAGGGCTGACCTTCTATTCATAACTAAAAACTGCTATTATGCAATCAAAATTTACGCTAAAAAATTTCGGGAAAACAATGAGAATAGTCTTTTTTGCTATTTACTTATTGGTATCGGGGTTGAGTAATGCCCAAACTGTTTCCACCGCTTCAGGCATCAACTATCTTGGGAATTTCTCCATTAATAACCCCGGGCCACTTGTTCAAACTTTTGTAATTGAAAATACAAACGCTACGGCAAGGGTTTTGACAGCTATTGATATGCAAATGGCCCCTTTCTTTACAGCTGCTCCGGGAGGGGGCCCATCGGCAATTACTTTGTATTATAGTTCTGCTTCCTTATCGGGGCCTGTTACTGCAATAGGGGTACCGGGTTGGATTCAAATTGCTACCGGAAATGTTACCGTTCCTGTTGCACCTGCTATAATGCCTGTTCTTACAGGCATATCTTTTGTTATTCCTCCTGCCACGCAATACAGATTTGCTGTTGTAGCATCCAAAGGAATGGTTTTTTCATTTAACCCGATTCCAACCCCCAATATTTTTACTAATGGTGGCATTAACTTAAAGGTTGGAGATAATCAGATTGCCGGTCAAACTATCGGCTATGCAGGGGTTTTTCCTGCTCTTCCCGTTGCTAATACACCAACTTTTTTTGGTGGAAGCATAACGCTTGTTCCTGCAGTGCCATGTTCCGGTGCTCCTGCACCGGGCGCCACACAAAGTACGGCTACTACCGTATGCCCGCAGGTACCGTTTACCCTATCCACAAGTATTGCAGCAGGTATAACCGGTCTTACATACCAGTGGCAAATTTCACCCGATAGTGGTATAAGCTGGACCAATGCCGCCGGTGCGAGTACCAATTCCACTTACAGCACCAGCCAGTCCGTGGCCAATTCTTACAGGTGCATGGTAAGCTGTGGTCCAAATAACAGAAGCTCTTCCTCCCAACTGCAGGTAACTATGAATCCCATTGCAAACTGCTATTGTACACCCGGCAATACGAACTGTTCATTTAAAGATGAGATACTAAATGTAAAATTGGGTACATTAAACAATTCCTCTTCGGGATGTTCAGGATCGGGATACACATATTATTCGGTCATTACAGCGCCTGCTATTTATTCAGGGGCTGGCAATCCGATGAGTGTTACCATTGGCGCGGGGGGAGACGAGTTTGTATCCGTCTGGATAGACTACAATCAAAATGGGGTGTTTGATGAATCAGAATTTTTTGATTTTGGTAATGGCAGAGGGGGTATACTGAATAATACAATCAATGTACCGGCCACAGCATTATCCGGTGTAACAAGAATGCGTGTCAGGGTTCGCTTTAGTGCTGGTTTTACCAGCGGTCAGGCATGCACCGGTGGCACATTTGCAGAAACAGAAGATTACAATGTAAACATTGAACCTTGTGTACCTGGAGCTATTACGGCTGCCCCACAAAATGCCTCCACTCAGTGTTCAGGCAATACCAGTTTTGGTGTAATGGCCACCGGAACATTATTGTCATATTCCTGGCAGTACAGGGTAAACAGTGCTTCGCCCTGGCTCGCTGTACCCGATGCAGCTCCATTTTCCGGAGGCAATACATCAACCCTGCTTTTACATGATGTACCCACTACCATGAATGGTTATCAGTTTCGGGCAACCGTTCAGGGGGGATGCTCTGCTATTGATTTTTCATCACCGGCCACACTTACTGTTACATCACTCGTTGCCACTGTAAGCCCGGCGTCTGCTTCTGTATGTTTGGGTGGTATTCAACAACTGACATTGACCAACCCCGCTTCGGTGCCTTTTTACAGGTCTCCCTCCAATTTGCCATTGACAATTGCTGATAATAGTTCAAATGGAAATACATCAACAATTAATGTGTCTGGTATTCCACCAGGGGCAGTGGTTACAAATGTAAGTGTAACATTCAGCATGACCCATACTTGGGTGGGAGATCTAGTGATGAATCTTAAGGCACCAAACGGCCAGGTACTAAACCTTATCGGCCAGCTGAATAATGGAAGCGGGAATAATAGCTCGGATGATTTTTTAAATACAACGATCAGTTCAACAGGCATTGCCTCTCTCAGCAGTGCAGCGGCCCCCCGTAGCGGTATTTTCAAAGCAGATGTTTTCCATCCGATCCCAATACCCACGCTGGCGCCCACCACTACCAATTCATGGACACTATTACTGGGTACTTTAAATGGAGACTGGGGCCTTGTTACCTGCGATCTGGGGCCGGGTGACTTTGGCGTATTAACTAACTGGGCAATAAATATCACCTATATGGCCCCACCGGTACAAGGATTGTGGATGGCTTCACCGTCATTGAACAACTCTATGTTTACAGATTCAGCAGCCACAACAGCATATATTGCGGGAACTCCTGTCAATACAATTTGGGTTAAGCCGGGTGTGAACACTGATTATTCAGTAATATACAGTACCCCAACGCCTTGTGTGAGTATGCCGACTATAATTCCGGTATCTGTGTTTACGCCTGTTAGTAACCTGGTAAACCCCATCAATAATGCAGCCTGTACAGACGGAGCTGCTTCATTTAGTGTGAAGGCAGCAGGAGGACCGATAAGCTATCAATGGCAGGTTAGCACAGATGGCGGCCTTAATTATTCCAATATTCCGGGAGCTGCAGCCGCTTCACTGGATCTTACGGGAATTACATTATCCATGAACGGCAACCTTTACCGATGTATATTAAATGCAGCACCCTGTGCGGGGGCCACTATATCTGCAGCAGCGGCCTTATTGATAAATAAACCACCGGTTGTAACGCTAAGTTCCCCCGACCTGTTGCTGACACCCGGAGAGGTAACATCTGTTACTGCCAGCAGCAGTCCTGCGGCAGCCGCAGCAGGATGGGCCTGGACGTACAATGGTGTTGCCATTGCCAATAATTCCAGTAATACAGTCAGCGGGATTACGATTGACGGAACAGGAACATATATTGCAACTGTAACAGATATTAATGGATGCGCTGCATCATCAGCAGGCATTGTTGTTGGAAATAAAGCATCAGACCGTCTCTGGATCTATCCCAACCCAACAAAAGGGGCTTTCCAGGTACGTCTATATCATGGTCCCGGCTCCATTTCAGAAAGAGGGGCTATATATATCTACAATTCCCGGGGCCAGTTAGTGACCAGCCGCGAGTTTGAACCGGGTAATACGACAGCGCCATACCAGCGAATTGATTTTGATCTGGGCAGGGCCGCTACAGGTACATATATAGTGAAAGCAGTACATAAATATTCCGGTAAAATAGTGTCCGGATTAGTGGTGATCGAGTAAATATTGTATTAATTGTTAATGCTTAAATCCCCCTCTGGAATCAGGGGGATTTTTTTTGTTTATTATTTTTTAACATTTATTAAAAAAAAAATTACCTTACGGCCTGATTTCGGGACTTATCTTTCAAAGGGATATTAATTACTTAACCAAAAATGCTTTCTATGCAACCAAAATTTACTCGTCGAAGTTTGGTGTACTTCTATTCAAGGCTGTCAATGCTCACTCTGGTGATGGCTTTAACAACACTATTTTCATTTGCGCAGAAAACCGGACAGAAGACTAATCAGCAACTTAATGCTGACCGTCAGGTCCGTACTGAACAGAAAATGAAAATTGAAAAATTCGGAAGACCAGTTGTTGTTGCTCCAAAAGGTGCAAACAATGACCTTGGTATTTCTAACTCAGCTGCCAGCCAATCAAGGCCTAATGTAACTGCCCGTACAGAGGCAATTTGTGCAACTTTTACCGGTTCTCTGGGAGCTCCGGACCCTACCATGGCTTTCCGGCTTAACAGGAATGGTGTTCAGGGTATTTGCCCCGGCCCAAAACCTTTTGCCGCACCTTTTGCCGCAAATACTTTTTTTGATACCCATACCTGGACAAACACTTCAGGTTTGACACAGTGTGCCACTTTCACACTTACATCTACAGATGCGACCACCAATATTGAATTTGGGGTTTATTCAGGAAGTTTTAACCCTGCCAACCTGGCCACTAACTTTCTTACGGATCCAGGTTTGAGCAGCGGAACTCCTCCTATAGCAAGTTCATGCAGTGCAACAATACCTTCGGGAGCAACACTTGTATTTGTTATATTCTCCCCCAATCCTTTGCAAACTGCCAGTAATTATACACTGACTGTTGATTTACCAATCTGCTCTTCAGTACCTTGCGCAGCACTGCCAACGCCCGGTAATACTATTTCATCTGTAACAACAGTTTGCACCGGTATACCTTTCAACTTGTCTTTGCAAAATGCCACTACAGGTTCGGGTGTTACTTATCAGTGGCAGGTTGCTGCTACTACAGCGGGCCCCTGGACAGATATTCCCGCCGCTACCGGTTCTTCATTATCAAGAATACAAACCGTAGCTTCCTGCTATCGTTGTAATGTAACCTGCGCCGGTAACGGTACAGGAACTTCAGCACCTGTTTGTGTGGCTTTAACTCCGCCTTCAGGCTGTTATTGCACACCTCCCGGCACAGACTGTACTGATGATGATGTGATACTGAGAGTAAGAATAAGCACGTTGGATAATGCTTCTACCTGTGGTACCGGCCCGCCTTTGGGTTATACTAATTATACCGTTACTGTACCTGCTCCAACAGTTTACTCAGGTGCTCCAAACCCGCTTACTGTTGATGTACCAACTACATTTACTGAATTTGTGGGTGCCTGGATAGATTTTAACCAGGACGGTGATTTTAATGATGCCGGTGAATTTACCAACCTCGGTAATAATGCCGGTGGTGGTACAATAGTTGGTAATATCAATATCCCTGCAACCGCACTTAGTGGTGTTACAAGAATGAGGGTAAGGGTTAGGTTTGCAGCAGTTTTGACTCCTACAGGATCCTGCTTACCGGCTTTCACTTTTGGTGAAACAGAAGATTATAATGTAAATATTCAGCCTTGTGTGCCAATTATAGTAACCGGCAGTCCTTCAAGTACAACTATTTCCTGCGGAGGTAATGCCACATTTACAGCTACCACCACTGGAACATTACCTGTGTACAGGTGGGAATTCAGGCCAGATGCTGCTACTGCCTGGCAGTTTGTTCCGAATGCAGCTCCATACACCGGTATGAACTCTGCCGCACTTACCATAACCAACGCTTCACAAGCATATAACGGTTATCAATACCGTGCGGTGGTAGTAGGTGGATGTTCTGCTACAGATTTCACAGGATTGGCCACGCTTACAGTTATCCCGCTTGTTCCGGTAGTTAATCCATCTGCCCCTACTATTTGTGTAGGTACTATTCAGCAGTTGACATTAACCAATACAACTGGAAATGCAGAGTTGATCAACGAAGGCTTTAATGTTGTTGCTCCATTGCCAACTGGCTGGTTTGCACAAAACAACAGCTCACCTGTGGGTACTACAGGCTGGTTCCAGGGTAATACTGCAGTATTCCCTGCACAAAGCGGCTTACCTACTTCTTATATTGGCGCCAATTTTAATAATACAACCGGTAATAACACGATCAGTAACTGGTTGCTTACGCCAAGTGTTGCTATAAAGAATGGTGATCAATTCACATTCTGGACCCGTACTATTTCTCCTGCTGCATTCCCTGACAGGCTGGAAGTAAGGCTGAGTACCAATGGTGCCAGTACGAATGTTGGAGCTACCAATGCATCTGTTGGTGATTTCACTACTTTGTTATTGACCATTAATCCAACATTAACTGCTGTTGGCTATCCACAAGCATGGACTCAGTTTACTATAACTGTTTCTGGTTTGGGAGCTCCTGTATCAGGTCGTATGGGCTTCAGGTACTTTGTTACCAGTGGCGGACCAGCAGGTGCTAATTCAGATTTCATAGGTATAGATAATGTTGTGTTCACTTCAGTTGGCGGACCTGCACAAGGTGTGTGGACCGGGAACCTGGCTACAATGTGGACTAATGCACTTGCCACTACTCCATATACAGCAGGTACACCTATCAATAGTATCTATGTTAATCCTATAGCTACTTCTACTTATTCAGTTTCTTACAGCACTCTTACACCATGTGCTTCAGCTACCACCAATGTACCTGTAACCGTGGTGAATCCTGTGGTGTTGGTAACCAGCCCTGTAAACAGAACAGTTTGTGATGGCGGAAGCACATCATTTAGTGTAACTGCTACCGGCGGACCTATTACTTACCAATGGCAGAGAAGTATTGACGGTGGTCTGACTTATACCAATATTTCAGGCGCTACTGCTGCTACTTTGAACGTTTCAGGTATTACATTGTCAATGAGTGGCTATCGCTACCGTTGTGTATTGAATGCTGCCCCATGTGTTGGTGCAACCAACTCTGCTGCAGCTATACTGACTGTAAATGCTTTACCAGTGGTAACGCTTAGTTCTGCTGATCTGCTGTTAACTCCTAACCAAACCACTTCTATCACTGCCAGCAGCACTCCTGCAGCAGCAGCCGGTGGATGGGCATGGACATACAATGGAGCTCCTTTAGCAGGTAACACCACCAACACTGTCAGCAATATTAATATTGACAGGGTTGGAACATATTCTGCAAGGGTAACTGATATCAATGGCTGTTCAGCTTCATCTGCTGATATAGTAGTTGGTTCAGAGGCTTCTGATCGCCTTTGGATCTATCCAAATCCGACAACTGGTGCATTCCAGGTTCGCCTATATTATGATCCAAGCACTATCTCTGAGAAGAGAGCTGTATATATCTACAATGCGCAGGGTCAGTTGATGACCAGCCGTGAATTTGACCTGGTAAATACAACTGCTCCTTACCTGAGAATGGACTTTGACCTGGGTAAGGCTGCAGGTGGTACTTATGCCGTGAAAGTGGTGCATAAGTATACCGGCAAAATTGTTTCCGGCTTAGTGATCGTTCAATAAGAGTAACCTCAGTTATACTATTTAAGCCCCCCGCAGAAGCGGGGGGCTTTTTTTGCTTAGTATGCTACCTATGCTACCGGCTTCGCAGCGATACACTGTTAAGGTATATTGCTTCCGGATATTGTACACATCAAATTAATATGGGCCAGATTTATTTATGGTGGACTAATACAAAAGGCATCTGACCAAAATTGTTCCTTTTTTTATTTGTGCTATCGGCCTCACCCCAACAACTACTCTGTTATTTAAAGACGCTGAATCCCCTCTCCGAGTGGAGAGGGGTGGTGAGACTCCGAACGCATCAATCGCAACTGTTCAAGATTTTGCTTGTGTTTATGGTTATTGCTTTTACGCATTGCCTGAGCTTGAATAACCTGAAGCCTTTCAGATTCATATTCCAATGTACATGAGGTTCGATTCCCCTCTTGGCTCGGAGAGGGGGTATGGTATCTTGGATATAAATGAAAAGTGATGGGGTGAGGCCTTAGGAGGAGAAGACACTTCACCTGCAGCGTGCAGCATTTTTTTCAGTTGAATAGTTCTTTATTTAAACGACCTCTTTAGTGTACATTCTTACTGCCACTATCCATTAAATAAACTTATCTCATTAATATCATCTTTTCATACAGGAAGAAATTACCTTTGGCACCGCATGAATTTATATACAAACAAAGCTGTTATTGTTGTTACCTGTCCAAAACGACTGGCCCCTTACCTGGAACAGGAAATAAAGGAACTCGGATTTGATACTACTGAAACATTTGTAACCGGTGTAAAACTTACCGGCACTATCAACGATTGCATAAAACTGAACCTTAACCTTCGCTGCGCCAGCCAGGTACTGTACAGCCTGAAACAGTTTTTGGCAGATGATGCGGATGCTATTTACAGTAATCTGGTGGCTTATCCCTGGGAGAATATTATTCCTGATCCCGGATATTTTTCTATTACCAGTAATGTAAATAATCCCACTATCAACAACAGCATGTTTGCCAATCTGCGGGTAAAAGATGCTATTGTGGACAGGCTGCGGGAAATAAGGGGCAACAGGCCCTCTACCGGTTCGGAGTTGACAGGTGCTGTCATAAATCTATTCTGGAAAAATGATGAGGCTGAAATATTTATTGATACAACAGGCGATTCACTCGGCAGGCATGGGTACAGAAAAATACCGGGGCAGGCACCCATGCTGGAAGCGCTGGCAGCTGCCACCATTATAGCTACCCGATGGGACAGGAAGTCGCCGTTTGTAAACCCTATGTGCGGCTCTGGTACAGTGGCTATTGAAGCAGCAATGATGGCTACCAATCGCCGGCCTGGATTATTCAGGACCAATTATGCATTCATGCATCTGCAGGGATATGATGAATCGGTTTATTTAGCCGAAGATGCCCTGCTGGAAAAACAGATCATAGAAATACCGGGCCTGCGTATCATTGCCACTGATTACAGTGCCAAAGCTATTGACAATGCAAAGAAGAATGCAGTAGCTGCAGGTGTGGCCAACCTGATTGAATTCTCCGTTTGTGATTTTGCTGCTACTGAAATATCAGCCGGTGTGCAGGGCATTTTTTATGTAAACCCTGAATACGGCGAAAGGCTGGGTGTGGTGCAGGAACTGGAAGAGACATATAGCCGTATTGGTGATTTTATGAAACAAAAATGCGGTGGATATTTTGGATATGTATTTACCGGCAACCTTGACCTTGCTAAAAAGATCGGGCTGAAAGCCAAACGCCGGATAGAATTTTATACCAGTACGATTGATTGCCGCCTGCTGGAATACGAATTGTACAGTGGGAGCAGGGCAGTGCCTAAAGAAGTGAAAAATGAAGAGTAGCCCCTGCGACAATGGATACTTACTGAAAAATTTGGGTAGTGTTTCAATTTAATTGTACCTGGGCTTTCTTTATATTTTTTGCATCACATAGTACATAGTCGATCTTTGCACCACATAGGTCATAGTAATCATAAGAAATACAAACATAGTATCAATCATCCGAAAACTATGTGTTTCAGAAAAAACATTTATCCTTAGTTTTTTGGACCACATAGGTCATAGTGATCATAAGGAATACAAACATAGTATCAATCATCCGAAAGCTATGTGTGTATTCCTATATATCTATCCTCCTATGTGGTTCACAGCGGGGCGGAGTGGTTCAAACTGATACACTATTGCTGAAAGGAATCAAGGTACTCAGTTCCATATCTTTTTCTTTGCCCCGTAATTTTATGGACCCCAAAAATCGTGCTGTGTATTTTCCGGTAAGCGCTAAGAGGCTGATGAGTTCGTCGGAAGCAATTATTTCTGCATTAAATTCTTTGCATTTTCCCTGTATTCGGCTCGTGGTATTTAATACATCACCTGAGTAAGTGATGTCCCTTTTTATAATACCCACTTCACCCGCCACCACCCTGCCGCAATGGATACCTGCTTTGAAACCCGGCACCAGTTCATACTTTGCAAGGTATTTTTTACTTTGCTGCTGCATTTCTCTTTTCATGTCAAAAAAGCAATTGATACAGCGGTTATACTGAGTGCCATCTTCATATTTCCAGGCTATCACCACTTCATCTCCCACATACTGGTATATTTCTCCCTTATTGTCCAGTATGGGATTGGTGATGTCTGCAAAAAATTCTTTTAGTAACTGGTGGTATTTTTCATCGCCCAGTTTTTCAGCTATAGAAGTTGAGCCATTCAGATCTACAAACATAAAGATGCGCTGTTCTTCTCTGGGGGTCTGGTATTTACCTCTTATCATATTCCAGATATTTCCTTCGCCGAATTTCGTGTTGAACTGCAGCATTATCTGTGTAATGGCCACTACGGATGACCAGGCGATAATATTTTTGACATGCAGGCTGTTAGTAAGAAAGGAATAAAATGCTTTTTTGGTTTCGGGATCTGAAAATGATTTGCCTGTTTGTACAGCGGCTGCTATAAACGCCAGCACAATCGTAATGATACTCACTACCACTACAAAGGAAAGAGTTACAGCCAGCAAGGTGAATCCATACGGTTTGTCACGGTATTTTTCATTTACATAGAATACGAGAAAGCTTCCCCCCATAACGGCGCCGAGAAAGGCAGCTACCAGGCTAAATATAAGATGATTGACAAATGAAAAACCCGGTGCAATGCCGGCAGATAAGCCGGAAGTAAGCAGAAAATAATCATAACCAGCCATCATTGAACCAATAATCAGCCAGGCAATGATAATGACGCTTAATTTGGTAAATTTAATACGTTGCCGTTGTGTCATAATTGTACGTTTTGGCATTTCAAACATACAAAGGATTATTGATGATGGGATAAGCAGACGCATTATAAAAAGCCTGCCTTCGGCAGAAATACAATTTAATCGCAGCGGCGCAGAGAATACAAATGGCCACTGAAACACAGAAACACTGAGAATACAAAGAAATAAAATCCGTTTAATCAGCGTAATCAGTGTTCCTATTTGCTATTTTAAACATTCTATGAGAAGATTTTAATGCGTTTGCCCTGCAAATGGCTACACTATGGCACTTGAAACCCGGCAGTTTTGCCAGTATTTTTACGGGTGCTGGAAAAGGGAGGGCAGGGGCCTGTTATATGTCACAAATGATAGTGTACAACGATACCTGCTATATAATTAAGATTGGCAATAGAAAAAATAACCTGTTTTGGGTATTTTTATTTCATCTTCTTCTGCTACTTTGCCTGACTAAACTGATAGTATGAAATCACCAGTACCAATTAATATTTTCCTTCAGGCACTTGGGGGAAAATTTCTGGGCCCCAATGCTTTTAATAATACAGGCATTCAACTGAGCCTGCAGTATTCCCGGGGAACCATACCTGTTCCTTATCTTGTGGTTCCCGGTATTACGGATGATGGTGTGATATCCACTTCATTTACCAACGGTACCAGTTCTTTTTTACCCATCCTTACGATGCCCGTATCGGGTAGCGGCAATCCAACCGTGAATTATCTTACTCCTGATGTTCACACCATCGTTGGCAAGACCGGTATTTTTTTGCCTGATACTAATGAAACTGCTGTACTATACGTTACCATACCCGTTCCTTCGGGTAAGCCACTTGTTTTCTCACAGATGGTGCTGCTAAATCCGCAACAGACCAATTATACAGTTACGGTGGTGGTGCCGGGGCTTTTGCTTGTTGCCAATACCAATATAGTGGTACCACCCAACAATATTTCCGTGTACGTGGCCATGATGTGCGGCTGCAAAATAACAACGGGCTTGCCCGCTTCTTTCTGGACGTATACAGATTTTGCAGTTTCAGCAAGGGTTACTTATGATGATGGGACTCAAAAGCAGGTGGAATTAATTTTTGATAAAAAAATTAACCTGTCAATGTTCAGGGCACCTGTTCTCAATTTCAATAATATCCTTCGGGTAAATTTTGCAGCACAACAAAGAAGCACCGGAAATTATGGTGTATTGCTGCAGAGTTATTAGGGACAATCTCCGGTTAAGAATAAATGCATCGCCCAGAGGCGAAAGAGAAAAAGAGGAATACAAAAACGTACAGCATTACTATTTCCCGTGTGTAATGAGATCAATTAAATATCGCCTTCGTGATAGGATAATTCCAGTTTTGTGATATTTGTTTGCACTTTCCGGTAGGTTACACCCGTTTTGTCCATCATGATCTTTGCCGCTTTAAAAATGTCATTGCCTTCGTATTTATCAGATAGATAGATCACTTCCCTGATACCGGATTGAATAATGGCTTTGGTGCATTCATTGCTGCAAAGTTATTAGGGACAATCTCCGGGTAAGAATAAATGCATCGCCCAGAGGCGAAAGAGAAAAAGAGGAATACAAAAACGTACAGCATTACTATTTCCCGTGTGTAATGAGATCAATTAAATATCGCCTTCGTGATAGGATAATT